>NZ_JBHSHD010000005.1:0-393047 GCF_042652785.1 Dokdonella ginsengisoli
CTGAAGGGGGCAGTCAACGGAGCGGTGAGCGGAGCGGTCTTCGGCGGCATCGGGGCGAGCCTTCCGACGGAAGGCAGCGGCGCCCTGTACGAGAGCGGCCGCCTGTCGACGGGCGGCTACGCGGTACGGGCGCTGACGTCGGGTGTGGCGGGCGGCGTGCTGTCGACGATGCAGGGCGGTCGTTTCGGGGCGGGGTTCGCCTCGGCGGGCCTGGGCAGCGCGCTGACGCCGGTGGCTGGCCGGGTGGCGTCCAATTCGGTGGGCCAGGGCTTCCTGGTGGCGATCGTGGGCGGCACGGCCTCGGCGGCCGGTGGCGGAAAGTTCGCCAATGGGGCGATGTCGGCGGCGTTTAGTTATGCGTTTGGTGAGGTCGCGAATCGAGTAGCCAGCCAAAGAATGGAAAAAGCGGCCGCGCTCGATCCAAAATATTCAGTCGCACATGCAGTGGTTCTAAATGACCCTAATGGCGCAAGAATTGTTGGCATGTCGATGGGGCACAATGCCCTGCTTATAGGTGGGGACGATAGCGGCGGATGGATTTACGCTGCCAAGGAGGGGGGCGACAACAATGTCATTTCGCATTTCTCTTCATTGTCTGAGTTTGAGGCAAGTGAAACCGCGATAAGATACAGTCGACAATATCTAATTGAGACGAGTATATCTCAAGATATAGATATGCTTGATTTTGCAAGAAGCAATTACGATTCCAAATACGATTTCTGCTCAAACAATTGCGCTGACTTGGTGAATCAGACATTGCGAGCCGGAAGGGTCAGTGCCCCATCCGCGTTACTTGCCATCCCCAACATCACATATCGTTCTATAATCGGTCTCAATCCTGGTGGAAAAGCAATAAAGGGGGATTGAAATGAGGATAATTTTATCGATCGTTTCGGGGGTCGCGATATTTTTTATTTCGTGGGTCGCTAGGGATTATTTAAATAAAAGCTCAAGCTCATGGCCGGAGATTGCATATTTCATCGCAATGTGCGCAGCGATGGCTTTTTCTATAGATTCAATAAGTTCAAAGACGGACAATGTTCTAACATGCAGTACTAGGTTGGTTGTTCTTGTGGTCACGGTTTTAATTTTGGAATTCTTGCTGTATTTCCGTTTTACTGATGAGTATATAAAATATAAATCTGGTGTAACTCCACTGATAATTGCCGGTATCTTTTTTTATATTGTAAGCTTTGTTTTTCTTGTTACTGTTAGAGTTTCAAGAAAAGCAGGAGAAAAAATATTATAACAATAAAATTTAATTTATGGATATAAAGCAAATATATTAATGCGCCGTTTGCCTATTGGGCCTCGTTGATCCGGGCGTCATCTCCATGGCCATTTGCGTGCCGCCCGGTTTCTCGCCTGGCGCGGACTTTGACTTCGCGCCGGCGCCGATTTAATTCTTCCGAAATTAATGTGCTTAGGTGGTTGCTTTTTCTGAGATTTGTCCGGCGGGCGGTGTAGTATTCAAAACCTAGCCGCCTGAACTACGCGAACGCGACGGTGACCTCGACGCTGGACGTGCTGCACTACGTCGGATCGGCGGAGGTGCACTGGATATCCGGCTCGGTGGCGCGGGTGGAGGTGCGCCGCTACGTGGGGCCGGTGCTGGTGGTGCAGACGGCCAACGTGTTCGGCGAGCAGAACTACCGGATCGAGCGTCAGTACTTCCTGACGGATGCGCAGGGTTCGACGTCGGCGGTGCTGTCGGACTGGGGTCAGCCGCTGAACGACAGCGCATCGATGAGTTTCGATCCGTTCGGGGCGCGACGCGACCCGACGGGCGGGGGCACGCCGCCTTGGTGGTCGGGCGTGCTGCAGGAGCTGGACGCGAGCACGCGCCACGGCTACACGGGCCACGAGCAGGTGGACGCGTTCGGCGTGATCCACATGGGCGGTCGGCTGTACGACCCCGGTCTGGGGCGGTTCCTGCAGGCCGATCCGATAGTGCAGGACCCGCTCAACAGTCAGAGCCTGAACCGCTACAGCTACGTGCTGAACAACCCGATGACGTACACGGACCCGACGGGCTACTTCTCGGTCGGAGACGGGTTGCGCCTGGTGGCGACGGCGGTGATCGCGTGGTACGCACCGTACCTGGCCTCGTACCTGGGCGGCGGCTTCGGAGGCGCCGTGGCAGCGGGCGCGATCAGCGGTTTTGCGGCAGGTGCGGTGCAGACGGGCAACCTGAAGGGGGCAGTCAACGGAGCGGTGAGCGGAGCGGTCTTCGGCGGCATCGGGGCGAGCCTTCCGGCGGAAGGCAGCGGCGCGCTGTATGAGAGCGGCCGCCTGTCGACGAGCGGCTACGCGGTACGGGCGCTGACGTCGGGTGTGGCAGGCGGCGTGTTGTCGACGATGCAGGGCGGTCGTTTCGGGGCGGGGTTCGCCTCGGCGGGCCTGGGCAGCGCGCTGACGCCGGTGGCTGGCCGGGTGGCGTCCAATTCGGTGGGCCAGGGCTTCCTGGTGGCGATCGTGGGCGGCACGGCCTCGGCGGCCGGTGGCGGAAAGTTCGCCAATGGGGCGATGTCGGCGGCGTTTAGTTATGCGTTTGGACGCGTAGCAGAAAAATTTGAAACTGGCTCGTCCGATGTGACGGATGTTTCGCCAATTGAGGTTCCCTCTTCAGTGAAAATCGAAGCGCAGGGTTTTGAAACACAAAATGCAGCTGCTAAAGCGGCTGGAGCCGCGTATGGCGAAGAAGGAGTGCGTCGACGTCAAGAGCTCCAGCTTGGACTTAGTCGCATCAGTGAGGGCAACTGGAGTTACCTCACTCCCGGCTGGGGGCCGGTAGGTGCAGTGCGTGTAGACCCGACAGCCCTTCTTCAAGCATATAGGGCGGCTGGTCTGTCGGTGCAGGCTTGGATGCATGGTCACTTTGATTCGCAATTGTTTTTCTCCGCCGTGGATTTCTCCATGGTGTGGGGGAAATCGCAGCCAACTTATCTGGTTAACAGTGTTGGGCAGGTCAGATCTCTAACAGATGCGCAGCTCAAGGGTGCGCTGAAGAGTCTTCCGAGGGATTATAAATCCAAAGGATTTGATGGATTAAGAAAATTCTATGAGAAAAACGGTTTTCCAGGAAGTGAGCTATGAACTATTGGAGAGAAATACTGTCTATGGCGGCATGCATTCTCTTGGTGGGATGCCTGTCTCAATCAATTCAGGCTAAGAATTTTCTTAAAGAAAAAAAAGAAAGCGAATCAGATGTGATATCTGAGAATTATTTTTATGAGCAGAGGAAATGCTACGCAGAATGGAATTCTTTGCTTCAGGGATGGAAGAAGGAAGGGGGGGGGGTCCGGGAATCCATGGGGGAAACACGAAGAATTTCAATAAAATTAAATAGGTCAAATTTTGCTAAAGGAGTAAAAAAGGCTTGGCGGCAGCAAAAGAAAGATGGGCGGCAGGTCTTTTTTCCAACATGGCCAATAAGCGAAGAGCAGTATCGCTACGTCATGTTCTCCACATTAGAGGCGTTTTCGGGGTATGTTTCCGCTGAGTGTGAAAGTACTTCTTGGCTGGGGCCGATCCTTTGGGACGAGTTAAGAGTGCCGGGGGAGGCTAGAATTTCAAATTCCCGTTTCAAGGACATGCCAGAGAAGATTCTTGCTGACCCAAAAGAATCTATTAACTGGCTAATGTACGGAATATTTTCTTCCCCGGCGAATTAAGTGGGCGGACTGTCAATGGGTGCCGAGCTAACTGTTTGCGAAGTATTTTTTTTCGCGATGGATGTTCTTAATATTATTACTCGTAAAAATTTTAAATATCTAAGCGATATGCATTTTTCTTGAGCTATAAAATGTTCGGTTTGGGATTTGAACTTCCTGCCGGTGGGCGGTGCGGTCGGCCAGCGTGTTCGGCGAGCAGAACTACCGGATCGAGCGTCAGTACTTCCTGACGGATGCACAGGGTTCGACGTCGGCGGTGCTGTCGGACTGGGGTCAGCCGCTGAACGACAGCGCGTCGATGAGTTTCGATCCGTTCGGGGCGCGACGCGACCCGACGGGCGGGGGCACGCCGCCCTGGTGGTCGGGCGTGCTGCAGGAGCTGGACGCGAGCACGCGCCACGGTTACACGGGCCACGAGCAGGTGGACGCGTTCGGCGTGATCCACATGGGCGGTCGGCTGTACGACCCCGGTCTGGGCGGGTCCTGCAGGCCGATCCGATAGTGCAGGACCCGCTCAACAGCCAGAGCCTGAACCGCTACAGCTACGTGCTGAACAACCCGATGACGTACACGGACCCGACGGGCTACTTCTCGGTCGGAGACGGGTTGCGCCTGGTGGCGACGGCGGTGATCGCGTGGCGGGCGCCGTACCTGGCCGGACCTGCCTCCAGGGCCGGACCGCCTCCCTCGCGCTCGGCGTCGGAACGGCGCTGAACGGCCCCGCCGGGGCCGAACTCGAACCGCTCGCACCTGCCGGGCCGCGTTTACGCGGCCGATCGTGTAGAATCCGCCGCCCAATCAGGCAGGCTCGAACGTCCGGCCTCTTTCGGCGGACTGGCCGTCGGCGCGTCATCACGCCTTCTTCGTCGCAGCGCAACGTCCTGCGAACGTCGGCGGCGCGCCGGTTCGCGGCTTCGACGACACGGACGCTGGCACCGGGCGCAATGCGCGCGGCGCGGCGTCCGTCGTCGTGAATTCCACTCGCCCGATGAAGCGCGGCGGCGGCGTCCGGGCGCTTCCGAACCCCGACACATTCCTAGAGGCTGCATCCATGGCAAGGCAGAAGGAACTCAAGCTCTACCGCAACATCGGCATCATCGCGCACATCGACGCGGGCAAGACGACGACGACCGAACGCATCCTGTACTACACGGGCAAGAAGCACCAGATCGTCGACGTGCACGACACCAAGGACGGCAAGGGCTCGACCACCACCGACTACATGGAGCAGGAGCGCAAGCGCGGCATCACGATCCAGTCGGCCGCCGTCTCCGCGGAGTGGAAGGGCCACCAGATCAACGTCATCGACACGCCCGGACACGTCGACTTCACCATCGAGGTGAACCGCTCGCTGCGCGTGCTCGACGGTGCGGTCGTGGTGTTCGACGGCGTCGCCGGCGTGGAGCCGCAGACCGAGACGAACTGGCGCCTGGCCGACCAGTACAACGTGCCGCGCATGTGCTACATCAACAAGATGGACCGCATCGGCGCGAACTTCAAGAACGCCGTCGACGGCATCCGCAACCGCCTCGGCGCGAACGCGGTCATCTGCGAAGTGCCGCTGGGCAGCCACGACGACTTCATCGGCATCGCCGACCTGATCGCCAACTGCGGCTACATCTGGCTCGGCGACGACAAGGACAGCAAGTGGGAGACGATCCCGCTCGACCAGATCGCCAGCCATCCGAAAGTGCAGGTCTTCACCACCACCGCCGACAAGGAGTGGGTCGCCAACCTGGCTGCGCTGCGCGAAGCGAGCATCGAAGCCGCGGTGGAGATGGACGACGCGGCGATGGAAGCCTACCTCGGCGGCGAGACGCCCTCGCTGGAAACGCTCAAGGCGTGCATCCGCAAGGGCTGCGTCGCCGGCAAGCTGGTGCCGGTGTTCTGCGGCTCGTCCTACCGCAACAAGGGCGTGCAGCACCTGCTCGACGGCGTGGTCGACTACATGCCGTATCCGGGCGAGAACGGCGGCATCTCGATGGTCGACGAGGACGGCAACGTCATCGGCGAGCAGGAAGTCACCGACGACGCGCCGGCGCGCGCGCTGGCGTTCAAGGTCATCAACGACCAGTTCGGCACGCTGACCTTCACGCGCATCTACTCCGGCGTGATCAAGAAGGGCGACACGCTGCTCAACGTCACGCGCGGCAAGAAGGAGCGCATCGGCCGCATCGTCGAGGTGCAGGCGAACGCGACCAAGGAAATCGACGAAGTCCGCGCCGGCGACATCTGCGCGTTCGTCTCGATGAAGGAAACCGAGACCGGCGACACGCTGACCGATCCGAACTCGCCGGTGCTGCTGGAGCGCATGCGCTTCCCCGATCCGGTCATCAGCGTGTCGGTCGAGCCGAAGTCGCGCAACGACATCGACAAGATGTCGACCGCGCTCTACAAGATGGTCAAGGCCGACCCGTCGCTGAGGCTGGAAGTGGACAAGGAAACCGGCGAGACCGTGCTCAAGGGCATGGGCGAGCTGCATCTGGAAATCACCATCGACCGCATGCGCACCGAGCTGGGTGTGGAAGCGAACATGGGCAAGCCGAAGGTCAGCTTCCGCGAGGCGTTCGGCAACCGCGTCGAGCACACCTACACGCACAAGAAGCAGTCCGGCGGTTCGGGCCAGTTCGCCGAAGTGAAGATGATCTTCGAGCCGGGCGAAGCCGGTTCGGGCGTGCAGTTCGTCGATGAAATCGTCGGCGGCCGCATCCCGCGCGAATACATCCCGGCGGTCGAGTTCGCCATCAAGAGCGAATCGCAGCAGGGCCAGATCGCCGGCTACGAAGTGGTCGACTTCAAGGCGCGCCTGATCGACGGCAAGTACCACGACGTCGACTCGTCCGCGCTGGCGTTCGAGATCGCCGGCAAGCAGATGTTCCGCGAAGCGCACAAGATGAGCCGGCCGAAGCTGCTCGAGCCGATCATGAGCCTGGAAGTGGTCACCGAGCCGGACTATCTCGGCGACATCATCGGCGACATGAACCGTCGCCGCGGCTCGGTCAGCGAGCAGGGCCAGCGCGGTCCGCAGGCGTTCGTGAAGGGCTTCGTGCCGCTGGCGGAGATGTTCGGCTACATCAACTTCCTGCGTTCGGCCACGAGCGGCCGCGGCAACTTCTCGATGACGTTCGACCACTACGCCGAAGTGCCGGCGAACCTGGTCGACAAGCTGATGGAGAAGGAAGCGAAGTAAGCCTTCGCTTCCGTCGGAGCGCGTCGGCGGCGGTTCCCGCGCCGGCGCGCTCCGGGGAAAACCTGCCGGAAAACCCCGTCCCGGACCGCCGCGAGCGGCCCGGGACGGCGGCTGCTATAGTCGTTCGGCGCGACGTCGGATCGCGCATGCGTCACGGGGCGAAACGTCATGGCCGAACCACCGGCGAGCGAGACCGGCCCCAGGCAGGCCGATCAGCTGTTCGCGCTCGTCTACGACGAACTGCGCCGCATCGCGCGCAGCCGCCGTCGCCAGGCCGGCAATCCGGCCACCCTCGACACCACCGCGCTGATCAACGAAACCTGGCTCAAGCTGGCCGCCTCGCGCGAGGCGAAGGGCTACTCGCGCGCGCATTTCCTGTCGCTGGCCGCACGCGCGATGCGCCAGGTGCTGGTCGACCACGCGCGCAACCGCGGCCGGCAGAAGCGCGGCGGCGATCTCGCACCGGTCACCCTCGACCTGAACCAGGCCGACCCGGGCGGCGACCTGTTCGAGGTGCTCGCGCTCGATGCCGCGCTGGCGCGGCTGTCGGAACTGGACGAGAGCATGGGGCAGATCGTCGAGTGGCACGTGTTCGGCGGCATCGGCCTCGACGACGTGGCGCAGCTGCAGGGCGTCAACGTGCGCACCGTGTTCCGGCGCTGGCGCGCCGCGCGCGCGTTTCTCGTGAAGCAACTGGGCATGACGGGCGAGCAGGGCGATGGACGGCGCACGCTGGCGGCAGATCACGGCGATCTTTGAACGCGCGGTCGAGCTGGCGCCGGCCGGCCGCGCCGCGCTGCTCGAGCATGCCTGCGCCGGCGATGCCGAACTGCGCCACGAAGTCGAGGCGCTGCTCGAGGCGGACGCGACCGGCGACACCTTCGACCGCCACGCGCACGACCTGCGCGGCGCCGCCGCCGCCGACTGGGTCGACTGGAACGCCTCGTTCGACGGGCGCCTGATCGGCTCCTGGCGGGTCGTGCGCGAACTGGGCCGCGGCGGCATGGGCGTGGTGTTTCTGGTCGAGCGCGCCGACGGCCAGTTCGAGCAGCTCGCCGCGCTCAAGCTGATCAAGCGCGGCATGGACAGCGAAGCGGTGCTGTCGCGCTTCCTGCGCGAGCGGCAGATCCTCGCCCGTCTCGAGCACCGCAACATCGCGCGCCTGCTCGACGGTGGCCTGATCCCCGACGGCCGCCCGTACTTCGTCATGGAGTACGTCGACGGCATGCCGCTGCCGCAGTACTGCGCCGCGCACGGCAGCGACCTCGGCGAACGCCTGCGCCTGTTCTTCGGCGTCTGCGCCGCGGTGCAGTTCGCGCATCGCCAACTGGTCGTGCACAGCGACCTGAAGCCGTCGAACGTGCTGGTCGGCGCGAACGGCGACGTCAAGCTGCTCGACTTCGGCATCGCCAAGCTGCTCGGCGGCGACGGTGCCGCGGCGCCGCAGACGCGCGACCGCCCGCTCACGCCGGCCTACGCCGCGCCCGAGCAGATCCGCGGCGAACCGCTCAGCACCGCCACCGACGTCTACGCGCTCGGCTGCCTGCTGTACGAGCTGCTGACCGGGCAGCGCCCGTTCCGCCTGCACGACGAGCCGAGCCTGGAGCAGCTGCGCCAGGTGCTCGATTCGACCGGCCCGGTCGCGCCGAGCCAGCTGCGCGGCAGCGGCGCGCCGGTGCCGCCGCAACGCCTGCGCGGCGATCTCGACACGATCGTGCTGAAGGCGCTCAAGCGCGAGCCGGACCGCCGCTACGCCACCGTCGACGCGCTCGCCGAGGACCTCAAGCGCTTCCTCGCCGGGCTGCCGATCGCCGCGCACCGCGACAGCGGCCTGTACCGCGCGCGCAAGTTCGTCGCGCGGCACTGGCTGGCGACGTCGATGTCGGCGCTGGCCGTGGCCGCGCTCAGCGCGGCGATCGCGGTCGCCGCCTGGCAGGCGCGCGAGAAGGCCAGCGAGGCGCAGGCGGCGCAGGAGGTCGCGCACTTCCTGGTCGGCCTGTTCGAAGATTCCGACCCCACGCACAGCCGCGGCGCCGCGGCCACCGCCGAAGACCTGCTCGACCAGGGCGCGGCGCGCCTGCATTCGGCCCTGTCCGAGCAGCCGCTGCTGCGCGCGCGCCTGCTGCATACGGTGGCGACCAGCTATGCCGCGCTCGGCCTGTACGACCGCGCCCAGCCGCTGGCCGAACAGGCGCTCGATATCCGCCGCCGCCAGCTGGCGCCGCGCGATCCGGCCATCGCCGAGAGCCTCTACGCGCTCGGCCGCATCTACGCGCGCAAGGCCGACTACGCGCGCGCCGAACCGCTGCTGCGCGAGGCGCTCGAACGCCGCCGCGAGAACGCCGACCGCGACGGCGCGGCCCTGCTCGAAAGCCTCGGCGGCGTCGGCAAGCTGCTGCAGGACCGCGGCGCGTTCCAGGAGGCGAGCGCGCCGCTGCGCGAGGCGCTGGAGACGGCCGAGCGCCGCTTCGGGCCGGAATCGGTGGAGACGGCCAACAGCCTCGACGACTTCGCCGGCAACCGGAAGACGCTGGGCAAGATGCAGGACGCGGTCAGCCTGTACCGCCGCGCGCTGGCGATCCGCGAGGCGCGCCTGGGCGCGACCGATCCCGACGTCGGCGCCTCGCTGCACAACCTCGGCCTCAACCTCGCCGCGCTGGGCAACTACGCCGAGGCGGAGAAGGCGCTGCAGCGCGCGCTGGCGATCCGCCGCCAGATATTCGGGCCGGTGCATCCGCTGGTCGGCGAGAGCCAGCTCGCGCTGGCCTCGGTGTACGAGGCGACCTATCGCGTCGCCGACGCCGAGCCGCTGGCGCAGGCGGCGCTGGCGATCTTCCGCAGCAAGCTCGGCGAGTCGCACCGGCTGGTGACCGAGGCGATGAACACGCTGGCGGTGCTGCACCTGGACCGGCGCGACTACGCGCAGGCGGTGAGCCTGTTCCGCGAGGTCTTCGACCGCTTCCGCGACGGCCTCGGTGCGGAGCATCCCGACACGCTCACGGTCGAGGACAACCTCGCCATCAGCCTGTTCTACGCCGGGCACGCAGACGAGGCCGAGACGCTGCAGCGCGACCTGGTCGGCAAGCTGCGGCCGGACAACGGCCAGGGCGTGGACGTGAAGAACCTGCACAACCTCGCGCGCACGCTGGAGCAGGAAGGACGCGTGCCGGAGGCGCTCGAACTGGTGCGGCGCGCGCTCGACGTGCAGCGCGGCCTGACCGGCGAACGCTCGCGCGGCACCGCGCTGGCGCTGCGCGAGGTCGCGCTGGCCGAGCACCGGCTCGGCGATGCGAAGTCGGCCGAGACGCACTACCGCGCGGCGCTGGCGCTGGCCGAGGAACTGGCGCCGTCGGGCGGCTTCGCCGTGCACGGCTGGCAGATTCCGCTGGCCGATTTCCTGGTCGGGCAGCGGCGCTGCGCCGAGGCGACGCCGCTGCTGCGCAAGGCGGCGGACACGCTGGGCGCCTCGGTCAACGTCAATCCGATCTGGCGCCCGCAGGCGGAGATCCTGCTCGCCGCCTGCGCGCGGCACGCGCCGCCGCAGCCGGCCGACGCGCAACGCCTGTCCGCCGCGCGGCAGGCGCTGCGCGCGCTGCCGGCGATCGAGCTGGACCTGTATCCGACCGCGCGCCGGCTGCTCGACGAATCGTGACGCCGGCGCGGCCGCCTCAGTTGGCGGTCGGCGGACCCTTGCCGATGACGTCGTCCGGCGTCTGACCGCCGCCGCCCTTGGACGGATCCTTCGGCGCGTCCGCGCCCCCCTTGCCGTTGCCGCCGGAGCCGCCCGGACTGGGCTGGCTCTTCTTCTCGTTGCTCATGACTTCTCTCCCGGAGTGGAATCTCGAAAACCGCCGTCCGGGGCGATGCTTCGAGTCGATGGGACCGGATCGAACGGTCCCGCCGTCTTCGCTCGATCGGGCGCGGCCAGCGCGCGTGGGTGGCACGTCCCTGTGCCGTGGGCCTCCCGCAGCGATTCGGCAGGCCCCGGTCCGGGCGGGAGCGAGTCTCCGCATCGGACACCAATCCAGATACGCCCAAACGCGCCCGCGAGTGACAGCCCGCCGATTGTCGCGCTTTTGCGGGCGGCCGGGTCAGCCGCGCGAGGCGGGAAAGGCAACGTCCACGCGCAGGCCGCCGCCGTCGGCTTCGTCCAGCGCCAGCGTCGCGCCGTGCAGTTCGGCGATGCGTGCCGCGATCGCCAGGCCCAGGCCGCTGCCTTCGCCGTGCTGGCCGCGGCGGAAGCGCTCCAGCACGCTGCGCCGCAGCGCCGGCTCGATGCCGGGGCCGTGGTCGCGCACGCTCAGCCGTGTGCGTCCGTCGTTGGTGGCGGCGAGGGCGATCTCGACGCGGCCGCCGCGCTCGCCGTAGCGCACCGCGTTGTCGAGCAGGTTGCGCAGCAGCACGCGCAGTCCCGGCTCCCAGCCGTCGACGAAACGCGCCGGCGGATCGGCCTCCACGATGATCTGCAGGTCCTTGTCGGCGGCCGCGGCGCCGAGGTCGGCCAGTTCCTCCTCGAGGCAGCGGCGCAGGTCGACGCGCTCGAACGCCGCGGCGGGAGCGGCGTCCCAGCGCGCCAGCTCGAGCATCTGTCCGACCACGCGTCCGAGCCGCGCCAGCCCGCGTTCGGCCTGGCCCAGCGCCTGTTCGCGTTCGGCCGGCGTGGCCGCGGCGCGCGCGTTCTCCAGCTGCATCAGCGCGCCGGCGAGCGGCGTGCGCAGCTCGTGCGCGGCGTTCGCGGTGAACTCGCGCTCGCGTCGCAGCTGCGCGCCGGCGCGGCCGAACAGGCCGTTCATCGCCGCCACCAGCGGTTCGATCTCGCGCGGCAGGATCGAGCCGCCGATCGGCTCGTTCTGGTCCGGCCGCCGCGCCGCCACGCGCCCGGCCAGCACGTGCAGCGGGGCGAGCCCGCGCCGCACCGCCCAGCCGACCAGCAGCGCCAGCAGCGGCAGGCCGAGCAGCAGCGGCGCGATCGCCTCGATCGCCAGCGCGCGCGCGATCTCGCGGCGGCTGTCGTAGCGCTCGCCCACGCGCACCCAGTTGCGGTCGTCGACGAGCAGGGTGAACACGCGCCAGTGACGGTTCCTGATCTGGATGTCGGCGAAGCCGGCCGGCGCGGCGTCGAGCGGCACGTCGGCGAAGTTCTCCGAGTGCAGCAGCGGACGGTTGTCGCCGCTCCAGTACTGGAAGCCGATCTGCGTCTCGTAGGGATGCCCGCGCACGGTCAGCGGCTGCCGGCCGTGCTCGCGCCGCCACGCCTCGACGGTCAGCGGCGCGTCCGCGGCCGGCGTGCCGGCGTCGCTGACGAGCGCGGCGATCGTGCGCGCGTTCTGCGCCAGGCGCGCGTCACCCAGTTCGTCGATCTCCTCCATCGTGAAGCGGTAGCTGAGCGCGACCAGCGGCAGCAGCACCGCGGCGAGGCAGCCGAGCACGAGCGCGGTGATGCGCCCCTTGAGCGAAGACATCAGGGCTCCTTCACGAGCAGGTAACCGAGGCCGCGCACGGTGCGGATCGCCTCCGGCGCGAGCTTGCGGCGCAGCGCGTGCACGTGCACCTCGAGCGCGTTGCTCTCCACGCCGTCGTCGCCGTAGACCGCGCGCTCGAGCGTCTCGCGCAGCGCGACGCGGCCGGCGCGCTCGGCCAGCGCGCGCAGCAGCAGGAATTCGGTGCGCGACAGTTCCAGCGTGCGGCCGGCGTAGCTCGCCTCGCGCGTGTGCGGGTCCAGGCTCAGCGCGCCGGCCTCGATGGATTCGCGCGACAGGCCCTGCGAGCGCCGGTACAGCGCGCGCAGGCGCGCGGCGAATTCGTCAAGGTGGAACGGCTTGACCAGGTAGTCGTCGGCGCCGGCGTCGAGCCCCTCCACGCGCTGCGGTGTCGCGTCGCGCGCGGTCACCACCAGCACCGGCAAGCCGATGCGCCGCTGCCGCAGCGTCTTGAGCACGTCCAGGCCGTCGATCTTCGGCAGGCCCAGGTCGAGCACGACGAGATCGAAGGCGCCGTCGCGCACGGCCGCCAGCGCCGCCGCGCCGTCGCGCACCCACACGCTGGTGTGCGACCAGCGCGCGAGCGCGTCGCGCATGCCGGCGCCGAGCAGTTCGTCGTCTTCGACTACCAGTACGTGCATGGTCCGTGCCGAAAGGAAAGGCCGGCAGCGTAGCGGCTCCGGCTTAGGCCAAGCTTAAGCCTCGCCGGGGCGGGCGGATGCGCCGGCACCGGCCGCGCGCTAGACTGCCGCGGCAACGCTGGCGGGGGTGGGCTATGCGTCGTTCCAACTGCGCCTTGGCGGCGGTTCTCGCCGCTCTCGTCGTCTCCGCCGGCGGCGTCCGTGCCGGCGAGGAAGACCGCATCTTCTCCGACGGTTTCGATCCCTGCGTGGGCCTGGCCTGTTTCCAGGTTCCGTGCAGCGCCGGGGCGACCACGTCGGTCAGCGGCGTCGTCTACGCGCCGAACGGCACGCTGCCCTTGCCCAACGTGCTCGTGTACGTGCCGAACGCACCGCTCGAAGCCTTGCCCGACGGCGTGCAGTGCGCGCGCTGCGACACGCCGCCGTCCGGCGCGCCGCTGGTGTCCACGCTCAGCGCCGCCGACGGCCGCTTCACGCTGGAGAACGTGCCGGCCACCGCCGACGTGCCGCTGGTCCTGCTCAGCGGCAAGTGGCGACGCCAGATCGTCGTGCCGAACGTCGCCGCCTGCGTCGACACGCC
This sequence comes from Dokdonella ginsengisoli, assembly GCF_042652785.1. Taxonomy (NCBI): domain Bacteria; kingdom Pseudomonadati; phylum Pseudomonadota; class Gammaproteobacteria; order Lysobacterales; family Rhodanobacteraceae; genus Dokdonella; species Dokdonella ginsengisoli. The sequence goes on from NZ_JBHSHD010000005.1 coordinate 13,566, forward strand.
GGTCGCCCCGGCGGCGACGCGCCTGCCGCGCAACCGCTCCGAAGGCGACCTGCCGCGCATCGCCGTTTCCACCGGCGCCGCCGACGCGATGGAGTGCCTGCTGCGCAAGAGCGGCATCGACGACGCCGAGTTCACGGTCGCCGGCGCGGCGGGCCGCGTGCACCTGTTCGCCGGCGCCGGCGGTGCCGACCGTTTCGACGCCGCGCACGGCGGGGCCGCGTTCCCGGCCTCGCCGGCCGCGCTGTGGGACAGTCCGGCCAGCCTGGCCGGCTACGATTCGGTGCTGCTGTCCTGCGAAGGCTCGCAAGGCGCGCAGACCAAGCCGCCGAACGCGCTCGCCGCCATGAAGGGCTACGCCGACGCCGGCGGGCGCCTCTACGCCGAACACTGGCACAACTACTGGCTGCAGGCGGGGCCGTCGCCGTGGCCGGCGCTGGCGACCTGGAATTTCCAGGCCGATCTCGGCGAGCTGGACACGACCGTCGAGCAGGGCTTCGCGCAGGGCGACATCCTGGCGCAGTGGCTGTTCGCCGTTGGCGCATCGGCGACGCCGGGCGAACTCGTCGTGCAGGAGGCGCAGCACACGGTGACCGGGATCGACGCGGCCGTGGCGAAACGCTGGATCTACCGTGAGCAGACCGCGAACGGCACACCGAGCGTGCAGTATTTCTCGTTCACCACGCCGGTCGAAGCCGGGCCCGCGCAGCAGTGCGGGCGCGTCGTGTTCACCGACGTGCACGGCACGCCGGCCGATTCATCCTCCAGCGGCAGTCCCGGATTTCCGTCGGGCGGCTGCCACTCGCCGGCGGACCAGCTCACGCCGCAGGAGAAGGCGCTGCTCTACGCGATCTTCGATCTCGGCCGCTGCGTCGGCTCGACGCGCGAGTAGGCGCGATCGCTCACGGCGACGCGACGCCGCTGATCCAGCTGCGCTGCACGTCGAGGCTCGCGTCGAGTTCGACCAGATCCGCGCGCATGCCCGCGGCGATGCGCCCGTGCGAGTGCGCCAGGCCGAGGAAGTCGGCCGGATACGTCGACGCCATGCGCGCCGCCTCGGCGAGATCGATGCCGAGCGTGGCCACCGCATTGCGCACGGCGGCGGCCATGTCGAGCGCGGAGCCGGCGAGCACGCCGTCGGCGCTTTCGCAGCGGCCGTCGCGGCAGGTGATCGTTTCGCCGGCCAGCGCGTAGGTGTCGCGCGCGCCGCCGACGGGCGGCATCGCGTCGGTGACCAGCAGCAGCCTGCCGCGCGGCTTGGCCGCCAGCGCCACGCGCAGCGCGGCGGCGTGCACGTGGTGGCCGTCGGCAATCAGGCCGCACCAGCTGTGGCGATCCTCCAGCGCTGCGCCGACCATGCCCGGCGCGCGGCCCTGCAGCGGCGACATCGCGTTGTACAGGTGGGTGAAGCCGCGCGCGCCGGCGTCGAGCGCGGCGCGCGCCTGCTCGTAGGTCGCCGCGCTGTGGCCGAGGCAGACGATCACGCCGCGCGCGACGAATTCGCGCACCTGTTCCGGGGCGACGCGCTCGGGCGCCAGGGTCAGCACGGTCACGCCGTTGCGCAGCGAGCAGACCAGGTCGATCTCGCGCGCGTCGGGCACGCGGAACTTGGCCGCGTCGTGCGCGCCGCGCCGCTCCGGCGCGATGTACGGGCCTTCCAGGTGCACGCCGAGCACGCCGGGCACGCCGGCGTCGATCGCCGCCGCGGTCGCCTCGATCGCCGCGCGCATGACCTCGACGTCGTCGCTGATCAGCGTGGGCAGGAAACCGGTCGTGCCGTAGCGCCGGTGCGCGGCGCCGATGCGGCGGATCGTCTCCACGGTCGGCGCGTCGTTGAACAGCGCGTCGCCGCCGCCGTTGACCTGCACGTCGATGAAGCCGGGCAGCAGCGTGCGTCCTTCGAGGTCGTGGATCTGGGCTCCTTCCGGCCGCGCGTCGCCGGCCTCGAGCACGGCCTCGATGCGGCCGCCGTCGAGCAGGACGGCGAGGCCGTCGCGCAGGCCGTCTTCGGCCAGGACGCGCGCGTGGGTCAGCAGCACCTTCTTCATCACGTCGTCTCGGTGACCTTGTTCAGATGCGGCGGCGCGTCCGGATCGCGGCCGCGGCGCAGCGCCAGCTCGCTCGCCGCCGCGTAGAAGCGGTGCACGGCGACCAGCGGCGCGCAGACCGGATCGAGTCCGGCCGGCAGCGGCAGCGTCGCTTCGGCGTCGCCGCCGGCGACCCACACGCGCGCACCGCGCGCGCGGAACTTCGCCGCGATCTCCAGCGTGCTCGCGCGCGTGTCGTCGTCCTGTGTGAAGAACAGCACCGGGAAGTCGCGCTCGACCAGCGCCATCGGGCCGTGCTGCACCTCGGCCGCGCTGAACGCCTCCGCGTGCAGGCCGCAGGTTTCCTTCAGCTTCAGCGCGGCTTCCTGCGCCGCGGCGAGGCCGATTCCGCGGCCGACCACGAACAGGCTGCGCGCCGATACGAGTCCGTCGACGAGATCGGACCAGTCCGCCGACCAGGCCGCCTCGAGTGCGGCGGGCACGCCGGCGAGCGCGGCGCGCAGCGCGTCGTCCTGCTTCCATTCGGCGGCCAGGTGCAGCAGCGCGGCGAGCGAGCAGAGGAAGCTCTTGGTCGCGGCGACGCTGCGCTCGGGACCGGCACGCAGCGGGATCGGGAAGTCCGCCCGCTGCATCAGCGGCGAGTCCTCGACGTTGACCAGCGCGGCCACGCGCGCGCCGTCGCGCCGCGCGGCCTCGACCTGGCGCAGCAGGTCCGGGCTGCGGCCGGACTGCGAGATCGCCACGAACAGCGCGCCTTGCAGATCGGTGTGTGCGGCGTAGACCGACTGCACCGAGGGCGCGGCCGAGGTCGTGGTCACGCCCAGGCGCGTCTCGAACAGGTACTTCGCGTAGGTCGCCGCGTTGTCGGAGCTGCCGCGCGCGCCGGTCGCGACCAGGCGCGGCGGATCGGCGCGCAGCGCGGCGGCCAACTCGCGCACGAGGGCGGCATTGGCGTCGAGCTGGCGCGCGATCGCGGCGCCGGCTTCGTGCGCCTCCTGGTACATGCGCGTCGCCTCGGCGGTACGCGCGGGTGCGGTGGTCATGTCAGTCGCTCCGGAGTTCGGCGACGAAGTCGTAGGCGTCGCCGCGGTAGTGGGATCGCGTGAACTCGACCACGCGGCCGTCGGCGAGGAAGCCGCGCCGCTCGATCAGCAGCCCGGGGCTGCCGGTCTTCACGCCGAGCAGGCGGGCGGCCTCGGCGTCGAAGGCGACCGCGCGCAGGCGCTGCAGCGCGCGGCACGGGCGCAGGCCGCGGCGGTCGAGCGCGGCGTACAGCGAATCGCGCACGCCGGCCGCGGAGGCCAGCGCGAACGCCGGCAGCGTGCTGCGCTCGAGCGCGAGCGGCTGCTCGCCGCCCAGGCGCAGCCGGCGCAGGCGGATCACGCGCGCGCCGGGGGCGAGGCCCAGCGCCATCGCCTCGTCCGGTGTCGCCGCTCCCGACTCGCCCGACAGCGTGCGGCTGCCCGGTTCGATGCCGCGCGCGCGCAGTTCGTCGGAAAAGCTGGTCAGGTGCGAGAACGCGCGCTCGATGCGCGCGCCGACGAAGGTACCCGAACCGCGCCGCTGCACCAGCAGGCCGTCGGCGACGAGGCCGGCGATGGCCTTGCGCACGGTCACGCGCGACACGCCGTGGCGCTCGGCCAGTTCGCGTTCGCCCGGCAGCGGCCGGCCGGGCGGCAGCGCGCCGTTCTCGATCTGCCGCTGCAGCGTTTCGCGCAGGTCGAGGTAGGCGAGCGGGCGGGCGGCGGCGAGCATGTGCGGGACTATACCACTTCAATACCAGTCAAGTACCACCGGTGCGCGCAACCTTTCCCGCGTAAGCGCATCGAACGCGCGTTCTCGCACCTGACCAGCTTTTCCGACGAACCGGGCGCGCGGATGCAGGACGAGCGGTACCGGCCGCTGCGCGACAGCGCCGTGTTCAGGTCGTGGAATCGCTGAGGCGGTTGCGCGCGTCGTCCGTCTCGGGCGGCAGGCGATCCAGCCAGCGCGCGACGAGATCGAGCACCCCCTCGGCCCGTTCGCGATGCGGAACGTGGCCGCAGTCGGGCAGCAGATGCGTGTCGGCCGGTCCCGCCACGCCGCCGGCGATGCGCTGCGGATGGCGCGCCGAGCCGTACTCGTCGCGGTCGCCGTGCAGCACCAGGGCGGGGCAGCGCACGGCGCGCAGGTCCGCATCGAGGTTCCAGCCGGCAAATTCCGGCGCCAGCCAGGTGTCGATCCACGCGCCGAGCACCCAGGCGGCCTTGTCGCCGTGGTACCGGGCGAGGCGCTCGAGCCGGTCCGTGCCGGCGAAAGCCTGCCGCGCGGCGCGGATGCCTTCCCGCGTGCGGTCCTCGACGAAGGCCTGCGCCGACTCCGTGATCAGGGCGATGCAGTCCGCGCCGGACTGCGCGGCGGCGGCGATCGCCATGCCGCCGCCGACGCTGTGGCCGAACGCGACGAAGCGCTCCAGGCCCAGCTGGTCGCGCAGGCAGCGCAGGCCGGTACGCGCCTCGTCGTGGACGAAGTCGAAGCCGAGCCGGTCCGGATGCGGATCCGAGCGGCCGAAGCCGAGGCGGTCGTAGGCGACTACCTCGCGCCCGCTCGCCGACGCGAGGCGGGCCGGGAAGTCGCGCCACGTCTCGACGCAGCCGAGCGAATCGTGCAGCAGCACCACGGCGGCGCGGTCGTTCCGCGGCGCGGGATTCCAGCGCCGCGCGAACAGGCGGCCGCGGTCGCTGCGTATCCAGGCGTCCCGGACGGAGATCGCGGGCACGAACGGCTCCGTGTCAGGACGAAGCGGCGATGCGCACGCGTGCGGTCGAATCGCGGATCACCAGCTGCGGGCTGAAGCCGCGGTTGGCCGGCGGCGGCGCGCCGGCGGAAGGCCGCAGCTCGGCGATCAGGCGCAGCGCGGCGTGGCGGGCGATGTCCTCGGTGGCCTGCTTGGCGGTGGTCAGCGCCGGCCAGCTCTGCTTGGAGAACGGGCTGTCCTCGAAGCCGGCGATCGACAGCTCGTACGGCACGTCGATGCCGTTGGCCTTTGCCGCGGCGAGCACGCCGGCGGCGATCTCGTCGTTGGAGCCGAAGATCGCGGTCGGGCGGTCGCGCAGCGCGAACAGGCGGCGGGCGCCGCGGAAGCCGTCTTCGAACGAGTAGTCGCCGGGGATCACCAGTTTCTTGTCGAGCGGGATGTCGTAGGCCTTCAGCGCCGCCTCGTAGCCCTTGAAGCGTTCCGGGCTGGAGCGGTGCTCGGCGCCGCCCCAGAGGAAGCCGATGCGCTGGTGGCCGAGCTGGATCAGGTGCTCGGTGATGTCGTAGGCGGCGTCGCGGTCGTCGACGTAGACGCAGGGGTAGCCGTCGTTGGGATCCTCGGCGGCAGACAGGATCCGCACCAGGCGGATGCCGTGCCCGGCGAGGTGGCGGATCAGGTCCATGCGCTCGGACATCGGCGGCGCCAGCACCAGCCCGGCCAGGCGGGCGCGGCGCACCAGCTCGCGCAGCTCGTCGGCGAGGTCGGGCACGCGCGAGTCGCAGGGGTGGATCTGCAGGCCGAAGCCCTGGTCGCGGCAGGCGGCGAGCACGCCGTTCTGTACGCTGATGACGTAGTACGGGTTGGGATTGTCGTAGACCAGGCCGAGCGCGTACGAGGTGGCGCTGCGCAGGCTGCGCGCGGATTGGTCCGGTTCGTAGTCCAGCTCGTCGATGGCGCGCTGCACGCGCTCGCGCGTCTCCTCGCGCACCGAGAGCTCGTTGTTGATGACGCGCGAAACCGTCTTCAGCGACACTTTCGCGTGCCGTGCGACGTCCTTGATCGTGGGTCGGTTCACCGGGACCGCCTTGGAGCCTGTTGGGGCCATCCTAGCGGCCGCCACCGGATCGGGAAACGGGCGACGCCGCCGGAACCGGCCCGCCGGGGGGCGGCAGGCCCCGCCCTAGGTAGGGTTTTTCCTAGCTAGGCCGTGGCTGGACGGCCTGCGAAGCTGCGGCATCGTCCGTAATGCCCGGGTGGTGCCATGTCCGCGATCAACGCCTACGACTCCGCCTCACGGCTGTCCTCGTTGCCGCCGCCCGAGCCGCCGCGCTCCCAGCTGCAGCCGCAGTCGACGCAGCCCACGCCGGTCGGCGATGGCCGCTTCAGCGATCAGGTCGGCGGCACCAGTCCGCAGCAGCAGACCGATCTGCAGATGGCGCAGATGGCCAACGATTCCTACAGCCTGCCGGACGGCACCACGCACGCGACCGGCACGCAGTCCGAAACCGAGCTGAAGGCCGCCGGCTGGACGCGCCTGCAGCCGGCGCCGGGCGAGAACCCCGATCACCTCGTCGATGCGAACGGCAATCGCGTCAACATCGATCCGGCCGCGCTCGATGATCCCTCGACCGGTTTCCGCGCCGCGATCTACCAGAACCCGCAGGGCCAGTACGTCGTCGCCTACGCCGGCACGAACCCGTCCGAGCTGCCGGATCTCGGCGCCGACGCGACGCAGGCGTTCGGCCTCGACACCAAGCAGTACAACCAGGCGATCAGCCTGGCGAAGAAGGCCGAAGTCGCCTTCGGCGACGGCAACGTGGTGTTCACCGGCCATTCGCTCGGCGGCGGTCTCGCCTCGGCGGCCGCGCTCGCCACCGACGCCAGCGCGGTGACGTTCAACTCCGCCGGCCTGAGCAACGAGACCCTGCGCGGCCTCGGCTTCAACCCGAACGAGGCGCGCGACCAGGTCGCCGACAGCGGCCAGGTGCGGCGCTACACGGTCAATTCCGATCCGCTGACGCTCGCGCAGCAGGACATCCCGGCGATCCCGGTGCCGTTCACCCCGCTGACGATCTCGCCGCCCAATGCGGTCGGCCACGAGCTGCGCATCGCGCTGCCGGAAGGCACCACGCCGGTGATCGGCGCGCACGGCGGCAGCGGCGACGGCACCTCCTACGTCGAGGCGCTGCGCACGCGCACGCCGTACGACGCGACCAACCCGGGGCTGCTGTCCAACACCGTGCAGAACCTCGGCGAGTTCGAGTTCAACACGCTCGGCAGCCTGATCGGCGGCGTCAAGGACGTCGTCACCGACGGCATCGACGTGGTCAAGAACACCGCCGGCGACATCCGCGGCGTGGTGCAGAACGAGTTCGCCAACGGCAAGTTCATCGAAGGCACCGCCAGCATCGCCGGCGACGTCGTCGACGGCGGCCTGGATCTGGCCGGCAAGGTCGTGCAGGACGGCGTGTCGACGGCCGGCAAGGTCGTGCGCAACGCCACCGACGCCGGCGGACAGCTGGTGCGCGATCTGGGCAAGTCGGTCGGCCTCGAGACGCCGGCCAACTTCGTCGCCGGCCTGATCGAAGGCGGCGGCAACCTGCTCAGCAAGGGCACCGACGCGGTCGGCAAGGGCGTCGCCTGGGCCACCGACAAGCTCGGTGACGGCCTGGAGTGGGGCATCGACAAGGTCGGCGACGGCGCACAGTGGCTCGGCGAGAAGACCGTCGAGGGTGCGAAGTGGGTCGGCGAAAAGACCGTCGAAGGCGCCAAGTGGGTGGGCGAAAAGACCGTCGAGGGAGCGAAATGGGTCGGAGAGAAGACCGTCGAGGGAGCGAAGTGGGTCGGCGAGAAGACTGTCGAAGGTGCCCAGTGGGTCGGCGACAAGGTCTCCGACGGCGCCAAGTGGGTCGGCGAGAAGGCCAGCAAGCTGCTGCCCTGGAACTGGTAGTCCCCTCGCGTTCGCGTAGCGAAGTCCGCGGGCTTCGCTATGCTCGGGACCCCGTGCCCCATGCGGCTCGCGTCCAATCCCGGCAATGACTCCGCGCCTCCCCTCGTTCAGCCTTCCGCGCGCGACTCGCTTCGCGCGCTGGGCCTGCCTTATTCTCCTTGTCTGCGGCGCCGCCTGCGGCCAATCAGGATCCCGTTCGATGACGACCCAACAGACTTTCACCGATCCTTCCGCCGAAGCGCTGGCCGAAGCCGCCAAGGCCGGTGACGAACTGCGCATCCGCAAGCTCGTCGCCGACGGCGCCAATCCGAACGCGCAGGGCGCGCGCGGCCTGCCGCTGCTGCAATGGGCCATGCTGAACCAGAGTCGTCGCGGCTTCGAGGCGTTGCTCGCGGCCGGCGCCGATCCGACCCGCGGTGACGCCGGCGGCACCACCGCGATGCATCTGGCCGCGCAGGCGGATTCGCCGTACTGGCTGGAAACGCTGCTCGCGCGCGGCGTCAGCCCGGACACGCCGAACACGATCACGCAGGCCACGCCGCTGATGGCGGCGCTGATGGCCGAGCGCGCCGAGAACGCCGACCGGCTGCTCAAGGCCGGCGCCAAGGTCGACCTGGCCGACCGGCAGGGCGACACCGCGCTGCACGTCGCCGCGCAGATCAACGAGGCCGGTCGCGTGCTGCAGCTGCTCGACGCCGGCGCGAATCCGACGCGCAAGAACGCGCAGGGCGTGACGTTCCAGCGCTACCTCTTCATGACCAAGGACTCGGTGCTCGGTGCCGACGTGCGCCGTCAGCGCGACGCGGTGAAGACCTGGCTGCAGCAGCACGGCGTCGCGCTCGAAGGCGCGCACTGAGGCCGTCTGCGCGGCTGTCGCGTCGGCGCAAGCCGCGCCCCGTTCTGCAACGCCCCGGACGCCGCCTGCGGCGCTCGACGTGATGGCCGCGTCGCCAGCCGCTGCTAGCGGCGCCCGGCGCGATGCCCGCGCAGCGCGTAGTACAGGATGTACAGATAGCTCGGCAGCATGATCGCGACGAAGACGAGCTGGAAGTCCCAGCGTTCGCGCAGCAGGGCGAACAGCTGCGGCACGATCGCGCCGCCAGCGATGCCCATGATCAGCAGCGCCGATCCGGTTTCGGTCAGGCGGCCGAGCCCGGCGATCGCCAGCGGGAAGATCGCCGGCCACATCATCGCGTTGGCGAAGCCGAGCGCGGCGACGAAACCGACCGAGACGTAGCCGGTGGTCAGGAACGCGCCGATCGCCAGCATCGCACCGAGCGCGGCCGACAGCGCCAGATAGCGCGCCTGCGAGACGAAGCGCGGAATCGCCACCAGCCCGGCCAGATAGCCGGCGAGCATCGCCGCCAGCGTGAACGAGGTGAAGAACTTGGTCTCGTCGGCCGGCAGGCCGAAGCCGTGGCCGTAGGTGCCGATCGCGTCGCCGGCCATGACCTCGACGCCGACGTAGAGGAACAGGCACAGCACGCCGAGCCACAGGTGCGGGTGGGCGGACAGGCCTTTCGCGCCGGCGTGCGCTTCGTCGTCGGCACGATTGACGTCGGCGGCGCGGATCTCCGGCAGCGGCGAGCGTGCGATCCAGAAGCCGAGCGTGGCCAGCACCACCGCCATCGCGACGTAGGGCAGGTGGATGCGCGCGGCGAACGCGTCGAGCAGTGCCGCGCGGCCGGCGGCGTCGACGCTGTGCATCTGCGTCTTCAGGTCGCCCAGGCCGTGCATGACCAGCGCGCCGAGCACCAGCGGCGCGAGGATGCCGGCGACCTTGTTGCAGATGCCCATGAAGGCGATGCGCTGCGCCGCGCTGTCGATCGGCCCGAGGATGCTGATGTACGGATTGGCCGCGGTCTGCAGCAGGGCGACGCCGGCGCCGATCACGAACAGTCCCGACAGCGCGCCCGGATACCAGCGGCGCACGGCGAACTCGCCGAAGGCGAGCGCGCCGACCGCCATCACCAGCAGGCCGATCGCCATGCCCTTCTTCATGCCGGTGCGGCGCAGCAGCCACGAGGCCGGCAGCGCGAAGAAGAAGTACGACAGGTAGAACACCATCAGCACGAGAAAGGCGTTGACGGTGTCCAGGTCGAAGGCGAGCTCGACGAACTGGATCAGCGGACCGTTGAGCCAGGTGACGAAGCCGAAGATGAAGAACAGCAGGCCGATGACGAGCATCGGCGTGAGCGTGTCCTGCGGCTTCGACGCGGCGGCGGCTGTCATCGTGCGAATCTCCCCTTGGAGTCCGTCGTCGCCGGCCGGGCGGAGGCTGCTCCAGTCCGGTCATGACGGCGATGTATCAACGTTGTCATCGCAGCGCAGGATCGCCGCCGCGATGAAGGTTCCGGCTCCCTTCCCTGGCCGGAAAGCATTCCTGAAGGCTTCCGGACGCCGTTCGGAAGGCGCGCGGATCGACTCGGAACTTACCCACGTTTACACAACGCGTCATTTTGCAGTGCAAGATTGACAACGTTGTCATCGAGTTCGAGACTGCGCCCGAGATCACCGTCGCCCGAGCGGCGGGCGAGGGGCGGAGGGACGAGTGCGCAGCGAACCGGGGCAGCCAATCCACGCGTCGGCATCGGCCGCGCCGCTGATCGCGGCGGACGTCGGCGGCACGCATGCGCGCCTGGCCCTGATCGATTCCGCCGCCGGCGGTGATGCCCCCTTCACGGTGGCGCGCTACGAGAAATACGCCTGCGGCGACTTCGCCAGCCTGGCCGCGATCGTGCAGACCTTCCGCGACGCGCACGCGGGCGCGGCGGTCGAACGCGTGGCGCTCGCCATCGCCGGCTACGTCATCGACGACGCGGTGGTCAACCTGAGCCTGCCGTGGCCGGTGTCGATCTCCGGCCTGCGCGACGCGCTGGACTTGCGCGAGCTGGCGATCGTCAACGACTTCGAGGCCGCCGCGCACGCGCTCGGGCATCTGGGCGCGGACGACGCCAGCCTGCTCAGCGGACCGGCGCAATCGGGCGCGGGGCCGGTGCTGCTGGTCGGTCCGGGTACCGGGCTCGGCGCGGCGGTGCGCATTGCGCATCCGCACCAGACACTGGTGCTGGCGACCGAGGCCGGCCAGGCCACGCTGGCGCCGGACAGCGATCTGGAGTTCGCCCTGCTGCGCGAATTGCGCGCACGCGGTTCGCGCGTGCTGATCGAGGACGTGATGTCAGGCACGGGCCTGGCCAACCTGCACGTGGCGGTGCGCACGCTGCGCGGCGCGCCGCCGCGCGCGCTGACGCCGGCGCAGATCACCGCCGCCGCGCTCGAGCGCAGCGACGCGCACGCCGTCGAGGCGGTCGAGGTGTTCTGCGGCTGGTTCGGCAGCGTGCTCGGCGATCTGGCCCTGCTGTACGGCGCCACCGGCGGCGTCTATCTCGCCGGCGGCGTGCTGCCGCAGATGAAGCCGCTGCTGCTGCGCAGCCGCTTCGTCGAGCGCTTCCTCGACAAGGGCGCGATGCGCGCGGCGCTGGAGCGCACGCCGGTGCGTCTGGTCGAGCACGCGCGCCTGGGCGTGATCGGCGCGGCGAGCTGGTTCCTCCAGCGCGACGTCGGCCGGTCCGATTTCGACAGGCCCGGTTCCGACCGGCACCCGTCCACCACCCGCCGCGCGGTCCGCGCGGACACGCCTGCGGGGACCGCGGCGCAACCGAGCAAGGATCGGCCAGACCCGGCGAGCGGCGCGCAGCGGACGCGTCAGCAGACCAAGACCTGAGAGGGGAACGAGATGATCCAGTACAACAGAACGCTGCTTTCGGCGGGCATCCTCGCCGCATTCGCCCTCGCCAGCGCCGCGCATGCCGGAGCGCCGGCCGAGGCCGCGGCGCCGGAAGGCGCCGACGCCGCGCAGGACGCCGGTGCGCCGGGCGACAGGGCTCCGGGACAGGAAATGGAGACGATCGTCGTGCACGGCATCCGCGAGAGCCTCAAGCGCTCGCTGGAAACCAAGCGCGACGCCGATGCCATCGTCGACGCGATCACCGCCGAGGACATCGGCAAGTTTCCCAACACCAACGTCGCCGAGGCGATGGTGACGATTCCCGGCGTCTCCATCGACCGCCGCTTCGGCCAGGGCGAGCGCGTCAGCATCGACGGCACCGACCCGAGCCTCAACCTGTCCTTCATCGACGGCCATCCGGTCGCGCAGGCGATCTGGCTGTACGGCGAGCAGCCCAACCGCGGCTTCGACTACACCTTGCTGGCGCCGGAAATCCTCGGCCGGCTGGAGGTCTACAAGTCGCCCGAGGCGCGCCTGCCGGACGGCAGCCTCGGCGGCACCGTGATGATGCACACGCGCCAGCCGCTCGACCTGGAGGCGAACACGATCTCCGGCTCCATCGGCTACAACTACAACGACCAGGCCGGCAGCGGCCGGCCGACCGGCTCCATCCTGTACAACTGGAAGAACCCGCAAGGCACCTTCGGCTTCAACGTCGCCGCGCAGCGCTACGAGGAGAAGGTCGACCGCCAGGGCATCGAGATCTTCAACTACCACAAGGTCGCCGAATACGCCGAGCACAGCGCGGCGGTGGCGGCGCAGGTGGCCGCCGGCGAACTCGATCCGAACGCGCTGGTGCCCGACGAGATCAACGCGGCGTACTTCCAGCAGACGCGCAAGCGCGACAGCGCCGTGGTCAACCTGCAGTTCAAGCCGAGCGACGAGTTCGACGCGACCCTCAGCGGCATGTGGATCCGCGAGAACTTCGACAGCTACAACCAGTCGGTCTACAACTTCATCCACTGGAACGCCGGCACGATGGCGGCGGTCGACCATCTGACGCAGGGCGACAACGGCCTCGTCGTCGGCGGACATTCGTCCGGGCCGAACGCCGGCATCATCTACGACAACCAGCTGCGCCAGTCGGAAGTCACCACCAAGGGCGCCGACCTGCGCCTGAACTACCACGGCAACGGCTGGGGCCTGAGCGGCCAGGCCGGCGTCAGCAAGTCGGAGAACCCGAAGATCGGCCAGTACCTGCTCGAGCCGGTCTACTACGGCGACTTCAGCTGGACGCTGCGCAACGGCTACACGCTCGACGATCCGCAGTCCGGCCGCGACCCGTCGCGCTGGGGCGGCGGCTGGCTCGGCAACAACGGCATCTTCTCCGCGCACGCGAAGGAGACCTACGGCCAGCTCGACTTCAGCAAGGACCTCGGCGGCTTCTTCAACCAGCTGCTGGTCGGCGTGCGCTACAACAAGCACGACGAGGACTACGCGCTGAACGTCTACGGCGGCGTCAATCCCGGCACGCTGGCCGACGTCGGCACGATCGGCTTCACCGACATCCTCGGCGAGTTCGGCGGCTTCTCGCGCGACCAGGCGCGGCACATCCAGGTCGGCCGCGGCAACATCCTGCGCTGGATCCGCAACAGCCCGCTCGATCGCGCGCATCCCGATCCGGGCAGCTTCCTCAACAACACCTGGGAGCTGACGCAGAAGAACAGCGCCGCGTACATGCAGCTGAACTTCGGCGGCGACGGCTGGCGCGGCAACGTCGGCCTGCGCTACGTGCACACCAAGACCGACGGCTCGGGCTTCAACCTGCCGGGCAGCATCGCGCCGAGCCTGCCGGCGCAGCCGGGCTGGTGGCAGACCCGGAGCTCGACGCAGAACAACGTGCTGCCGTCGTTCAATCTCGCCTATGACCTGGCCAGCGACGTCGTGCTGCGCCTGGCCGGCGCGCAGGTCATCGCGTGGGCGCCGTACAACCAGATGGTCAACAACACCTTCCTCAACGACACGGTGCTGACCGGTACCGGCGGCAACGCCGGCCTGAAGCCGTACAAGTCGACCAACTTCAACCTGTCGGCCGAGTGGTACTTCGCCGAACAGTCGGTGCTGGCGGCATCGGTGTTCTTCAAGCACGTGCTGAACTTCATCGACACCACGCCGGCGACCGAACGCCACTACAACTCGATCCGCGACACCGACCCGACGCAGTGGGCGAGCATGATCGGCAGCGGCGGCTGCAGCGCCGACGGCTTCTGCGACTACCAGGTCTCGCGTCCGCACAACGCCGGCAGCGGCAAGATCAAGGGTGTCACGCTGACCTACCAGCAGGCGTTCGGCGAAAGCGGCTTCGGCGTGGTGGCCAACTACACCTACGCCGACGGCGAGACCAGCCAGGGCAATCCGATGCCGTACCAGTCGAAGAACTCGATCAGCATCGGTCCGTACTACGAGCACGGTCCGCTCAGCGCGCGCCTGAACTACAACTGGCGCAGCCACTACCTCGCCGGCGGCTACGTCGCCGGTGCGCCGCCGGCGGTGGTGGACGACTACACCGACCTCAGCGCGAGCCTGGGCTGGCGCTTCACGCCGAACCTGATGGTCACGTTCGACGCGATGAACCTGCTCAACGAGAAGTACCACCAGTATGCGGTCGGCAACAAGCAGCAGCTGTTCGCCGAATACACCACGGGCCAGCGCTACATGGCGAACCTGCGCTTGAATTTCTGAGCGCGCCTCGGGAAAGTCCGGAAGGCTGCGCCGGCGTCGTGCCCGCCAACGCGAGCACGACGTCGAACGCGGCGATGCGGACTCCCGTTCCGCAACTCCGTTTCGCACGTCGCGGAAACGTCGAGGGGACCTCGGCGTTGCGCGACGCCCCCGACTCCAACGCGGCGAATTGCGGGCCGGCGGAGAATCCGGCCCGTTTTTTTTTGATCGAACGGAGGTACCGCCGATGCGCGTGATCGCGACCCGGACACGAAGGCTCGCCGCGCTCGCGCTGCTGGTCCTCTCGTGCGGCGGCTGCGCCCGGCAGGCGGCCGTCGCCCCGGACACCCGGACGGCCCTGCCGCTGCTGCCGATGCCGGCGCAGGTCGAGCGCCGCCCCGGCCATTTCCTCGTTCGCGACGGCATGGCGCTGCGGGTCGATGCGCGCAGCGACGAAGCCGTCGGCGTCGCGCGCCGCTTCGCCGACCTGCTGGCCCGGACGCGCGGGCTGCATCTGCAGCTGCAGACGGACGAAGGCACCGGCATCGACGCGGAAGCGATCACGTTCCGTCTCGACGCGCAGGCGCCGGCCGGCGAGGGCTACGAAATCGACGTCGACGCGCAGCGCGCCGTGGTTCGCGCGCGCGAGCCGCGCGGCTTGTTCTACGGTGGCGTGACGCTGTGGCAGTTGCTGACCGCCAGCACCGCACCGGCGACGGCGATCGAACTGCCGGCGCTGCGCATCGTCGACGCGCCGCGCTTTGCCTGGCGCGGCGCGATGCTCGATTCGGCGCGCCACTACCAGCCGGTGGAATTCGTCAAGCGCTTCATCGACCAGCTTTCCCTGCTCAAGCTCAACACCTTCCACTGGCATCTGACCGACGACCAGGGCTGGCGCATCGAGATCAAGCGCTATCCGCGGCTGACCGAGGTCGGCGCGTGGCGCCGGCCGGCCGGCGCGGCCGGCACCGACGCGAACGGACAGCCGGTGCGCTACGGCGGCTACTACACGCAGGAGGAGATCCGCGACGTCGTGCGCTACGCCGCCGAACGCCAGGTGACGATCGTTCCGGAGATCGACGTGCCCGGCCACATGCAGGCGGCGATCGCCGCCTATCCGCAACTCGGCTCGGCCGGCGACACGCCGCCGGTCTCGCCGGACTGGGGCGTGCACAGCTATCTCCTCAACGTCGACGAGGCGACGTTCGCGTTCGTGCAGAACGTGCTCGACGAGGTGATCGCGCTGTTCCCGGGGCGCTACGTCCACATCGGCGGCGACGAGGCGGTCAAGGACCAGTGGCAGGCGTCGGCGCGCGTGCAGGCGCGACGGCGCGAACTCGGACTGCCGGACGACGCCCGCCTGCAGGGCTGGTTCGTCGCGCGCCTGCAGCGGCACCTCGCCGCGCGCGGCCGGCTGCTGATCGGCTGGGACGAGATCCTCGAGGGCGGCCTGCCGCCCGAGGCGGCGGTGATGTCGTGGCGCGGCGCGCAGGGCGGCGTCGAGGCCGCGCACGCCGGGCACGACGTGGTGATGTCGCCGAGCCCGGACCTGTACCTCAACCACCTACAGAGCGATGCTGCCGGCGAGCCCGGCGGGCGCTTCGAGGTGCGCAGCCTCGCCGACGTCTACGCCTTCGACCCGCTGCCCGCGGCGCTCGACGAGAGTGCGGCCAGGCACGTGCTCGGCGCGCAGGCCAACCTGTGGACCGAGCACCTGCGCACGCCCGCCTTCGTCGAGCACGCGGCGTTCCCGCGCCTGGCCGCGCTCGCCGAGGTGCTGTGGTCGCCGCTGCGCACGCACGACTGGCCCGGCTTCGTCGAGCGGCTGGTGCCGCAGATGGCGCGCTGGCGCTCGCTCGGCGTCGCCGCGGCCGACAGCGCGCTCCAGGTGCGTGCGACCGCGCAACCGGCCGTGGACGACGCACGCATCGACGTCGCGCTGTCGAGCCAGTCCGATCTGCCGATCCGCTACGCGCTCGACGGCCGCGATCCGCAGGCGGACTCGCCCGCGTACCGCGAGCCGTTATCGCTGGCGCCGACGGGCGAGCTGCGCGCGGCGGCCTTCCTCGGCACGCAACGCGCCGGGCCGGTGCTGCGCTTCGAGCCCGCGCGGTCCGTCCTGGCCCGCGGCAGCGATCGCCTGCAGCAGTGCAGCGGCAAGCTGACCCTGCGCATCGAGGACGACGCGCCGCCGGCCGGCGCGCGCGCGTTCTTCGACGTCGACCTGTTCGATCCGTGCTGGATCTGGCCGGACGCGCCGCTCGAAGGCATCGCGCGCATCGAGGCGGTGGTCGGCCAGCTTCCGTACAACTTCCAGCTGTGGAACGACGTGCGCAACATCGTGCCGCGTCCCGCGCCGGCGTCGGTGCCCGGCGAACTGCAGGTCCGGTTCGGCGGCTGCGACGGGCAGACGCTGGCCGCGCTGCCGCTCGCCGCCGCCGCGGCGAACCCGGTGCTGACGACCTTGTCGGCGCCGCTTGCGGCACATCCGGGCCGCGGCGACCTGTGTTTCCGGTTCAGCGGCAAGGGGCACGATCCGCTGTGGGCCGTCGACGAAATCCGCCTGCTTCCGGCCGAGCCGGCGCCGCGCTGATCGCGGCAAGGTTTCACTTCGTGACAAAGTGGAATACTGAAATGTGAAGTACATCAACGCCTTCCGGTAATTGCTGGCACGAAACTTGATTCACTTTTCGCGGGGGCCAGGACGGCGCGCTGGCGAAACGGAAATCATCCAGCCAAATCGCGGACGCGATGCGGCGCATTGCAGGCGGAAGGTGTTCCATGACGCGTTTGAACAAGCCTCAACTCGTCAGTGAGCGACAAATCACGGCAGTTTTTTCTACCGGGCCCCGCGCCCCGTCCGGCGACGGCGGATGCGCGGCGGTGTGCGACACGGCCCGCGTCGACGTCGAGAACTGGCATTCGCGACGCTACTGGTCCGAGCGCCTGGGGCTGAGCGAGTCCCAACTGGTGCGGGCCGTGCGCGCGGCCGGTCCGGTGGTGGTGCAGATCGAGCGGCATCTGGCGGAACGGCGCGAACGGCGGGCGCGCCGCCGGCGCGAAACTGCCGGCGCCTGAGCGCGTCGCGACAGGGCGGCCGGCGGCAGACGAGGCCGCCGTTGTAGGCAAGCGGTAACCGAATTCCCGATACTGCACGGATCGAATTCGGAGTCTCCGCCATGCGCCGTGCGTTCCCGTCCGTCCTTTCCGCCAGCGTGCTGGCCTGCCTCGGCCTCGCCGCCTGTGCGACGTCCGGCCCGGCCACTCCGCCGCCGGCGCCGCTCGCCGCGATCGTTCCGCCGCCGGCGGTGCAGCCGCGCGAGGAGACGCCCGCGCACTGGTTCCGTGCCGGCGCCGCCGCCGCGCATGCGAACGCGCCGGGACCTGCGCACGCGAAGAACGTCATCGTCTTCCTCGGCGACGGCATGAGCATCCCGACCATCACCGCCGCGCGCATCCTCGACGGCCAGCGCAAGGGCGGCAGCGGCGAGGAGAACCGGCTCAGCTTCGAGAATTTCCCGGCCAGCGCGCTCTCCAAGACCTACGAGACCGACCAGCAGACGCCCGACTCGGCCGGCACCATGACCGCCATCATGACCGGCGTGAAGACGCGCGCCGGCTACATCGGCATCGACCAGGTGCCCAACCGCGGCGACTGCGCCGCGAGCAAGGGGCACGAGCTGGTCAGCGCGCTGGAGCTGGCGGCGCTGGCCGGCCAGGCGACCGGCGTGGTCACCACCACGCGCATCACCCACGCCACGCCGGCGGCCACCTACGGCCACCTGCCGGACCGCGACTGGGAAGTCGACGTCGAGATGCCCGAGCGCGAACGCGCGGCCGGCTGCGCCGACTTCGCGCGCCAGCTGGTCGAGTTCCCGCTCGGCGGCGGCGTCACCGTCGCGCTCGGCGGCGGCCGCACCGAATTCATGCCGGCCACGCAGCGCGATCCGGAATACGACGGCCTGCCGGGCAAGCGCCTGGACGGACGCGACCTGATCGCCGAGTGGAAGAAGAAGTCCGGTTCCGCCTACGTGTGGAACGCGCAGCAGCTCTCCGCGATCGATCCGGCCAAGACGCGGCACCTGCTCGGCCTGTTCGAACCCGAGCATCTGAAGTACGAGATCGAGCGCGCCACCGATCCGGCCGGCGAGCCGAACCTGGCCGACATGACGCGCGCCGCGCTGTCGGTGCTGCAGAAGAATCCGAAGGGCTATTTCCTGATGGTCGAGGGCGGCCGCATCGATCACGCCCATCACGCCGGCAACGCGCATCGCGCGCTGACCGAGACGATCGAGTTCGCCCGCGCGGTCGCCGTCGCCAACGAGCTGACCTCGGCGGACGACACGCTGATCCTGGTCACCGCCGACCACGCGCACACGCTCAACATCGTCGGCTATCCGGCGCGCGGCAACCCGATCCTCGGCAAGGTGCGCGGCTCCAGCGGCGAAGGCGCGCCGAGCAAGGAGCTGGCGCGCGACGCCATCGGCCTGCCGTACGCCACGCTCAGCTACGCCAACGGCCCCGGCTATGCCGGCGCCAGCGACTCCCAGCCCGAGGGCGCCAAGCGCTACCCGCACCGGGCCAGCGGCTACCAGGCCGCGCGCGACGGCCGCCCGAACCTGACCGACGTGGACACCGAAAGCCCCGACTACGAGCAGGAGGCGCTGGTGCCGCTGTCGTCGGAGACGCACGGCGGCGACGACGTGGCCGTCTACGCGCGCGGCCCCGGCGCGGGCGCGGTGCGCGGCTCGATGGAGCAGAACGCGCTGTTCCACGTGCTGGCGCAGAGTTCCGACGCGCTGCGCGAACAGCTGTGCCGGCTCGGCGCCTGCGACCGCGACGGCGTGCCGGTCGAGCAGCCGACGCGCGCGCAGCTGCTGCAGGCGAGTAAGAAGTGACGGCCAAAGCCTGATTTCTCGCAGAGACGCAGAGGACGCAGAGAAGAGAAAAGGACACTTTAAAAAGCTTTTCTCCGCGCCCTCTGCGTCTCTGCGAGAGCCGTTCTTCCCGGTAAACCGAAAGACGCCCGGCGCTGAAACTCAGCCGTCGAAGCCGTCGGCGAAGATTGCGTCGCCCGCGAGCGGCGTGGCGATGAAGCTGCCGACCTGGAAGTCGCCGACGCGGCCGAGGCCGACGATCACGCCGCGGTCGTTGATCGCGGCCGCCTTGAGCAGGTACGGATAGCCCGCGTCGCCGTCGCTCTGCTGCAGCAGGTCGTAGGCGACGCCGTCGGCGTAGACGAACGCCTTGAAGCTCAGCGTGGCGAAGTCCTGCGCGCGGCCGACGATGGTGCCGGCGGCGTTGATGCCGAAGGCGGCGCCGGTGCTCAGGCCGAGCAGGGCGCCGGGAATCGCGCTGGCGGTGCCGTCGCGGAAGGTCACCGGCACCGAGTTGCCGCTGCCGTCCACGTCCATCTCGCCGACGGCGGTGCCGTCCTCGTCGAGGTTGTGGGCCATGCTGGCGACGTCGTCGACGCCGGCGGCGATCGGCACGATGCCGGCGGCGCCGAACTGGCCGGTGGTCGCGTGCGTCGCGGCGAAGATCGCGTTCCAGCCGCCGACGATGGTGCCGGCGTTGTTGATCGCCGACCAGTACGCCTGCGAATCCGGGCCGTTCGGCGGCACGCCGTCGTCGACCAGGCCGCCGGCTTGGGTCCAGCTGAACGCCCGGAACGCGCCGTCCACGGAAGCCAGGCCGACGACCACGCCGTTGTCGTTGATGTCGGCGGGATTGAGCTTGTGCGACTGGTCGTCTCCGATGACGAGGTAGTCCTGCGGCGCGGCCGCGTTCCAGACCAGCGCGGTGGTCTGCGCGCCGTCGTCGGTGATCGTGCTGGCGTAGCCGACGATCTGGCCCGAGTCGTTGATCGCGGTGGCCATCGCCTCGTCGCGGCCGGCCGGGCGCGGCAGGGTGACCACCTTCGCGCCGTCGAACAGGAAAGCCTGGTTGTAACCCTCGTCCGAGACGTAGTAGCCGACCGCCTGACCCGCCTCGTTGACGGCGTTGACGTAGACCCCGGTGGCGCCCGGGACTTCGATCGGCGTCAGGTGGTAGCGCGGCGCCTCGCCGGCGTGCGCGGCCAGCGCCGGCAGGCAGAGCAGGGCGGACAGGGCCAGGGCGGAACGGGACATGGACGGCACTCCGGGAACGGCGTCGCGGCGGACGGGAGCGGGCAGCCTGCGTCGGGCGTGTTGCCGGCGCATTCCGATCGCGCTCGGATCACGCTCGGATCGCATTCGCCGCGCCGCTCAGGGCGGCGGAACGCCGAGCGCGCGCGGAATGACGCGCTCGCCGGCGAGGCGCCGCGCGGTCTCGAACGCGGCCGCCCAGGCTTCGCGCCGGCCCTGTGCATGTGCGACCGCCAGCTGCACCCGCGCCGCGTCGTAGTCGACCGGCGCCCACAGCGCGACCTGGTTGGAGATCACCGCGGCGTCGTCGACGCGGCCCTGGGCGAGCAGGAAGTCGACGTAGTCCTGCGCCACGCGCAGGATCGTCAGCGCCACGCCCTGCGCCTGCGCGAGCGCGAAGGCCTCGCCGAATCCGCGCGCCGCCGCGTCGCTGCGCTCCGCGGCCCAGGCGCGGTTGGCCGCGGCGGCCAGGCGCAGCGGCGTGCGCGCGTTCGGCACCGCCGCCAGACCCGAGCCGTCGTCGGCCCCGGCAGGCGCCGCGTCGCGACGGCCGAGCGCGCGCTCGATGCGCGCGCGCAGCAGCTCGACGTCGGCGCGGATCAGGTCGCTGTCGGCCGAGGCCAGCGCTCCCACCGGCACCGGTTCGAGTTCGGCCAGCGCCGCGGCACCGTCGCCGCGGCGCCACGCCAGTTCGGCGCGCAGCAGGCGGATGCGCTCGTTCTCGGCCACGTCGGCCGGGCGGCCGTCGTTGGCGGGATCGTCGAGCAGTTCGCCCGCTTCGTTGTGGCGGCCCTGCTGCAGCAGCTGCTGCGTGCGATACAGCCGCATCGACAGGCGCGAGTACGGGCTCGGCACGCGCGCGCGCTGCGCCCACGAGGCGTCCATCGCCTCCCAGGCGCGCGCGTTGTCCAGCTGCGCGCGGCGCGCCTCGAACAGCAGCTGCAGTTCGCCGATGCGCTCCTGCACCAGGCCGAGCGTCTCGAAGCGCGCGATCGCGGCGACCAGATACGGCTCGGCCTGCGCCGGGTGCGCGCGCAGCAGTTCCATCGCGCCGATGTTGCCGTCCACGCGCGCCACGCCGCCTTCGTCGCCGGCGCGGCGGAACGCGTCGCGCGCGATGCCGTAGTCGAGCAGCGCCGCCGAGTAGTCCTCCAGCGAGGTGCGGCTGACCGCGCGGCCGTTGTGCAGGCGGCCGCGCAGCTGCGGTTCGGCGGCCTCGCCGAGCGCCTGGATGCCTTCGCCGAACCAGCGGCCGGCGTCGGCGTACTCGCCCGAGCGCACCGCGACCAGGCCGCGTGCGGCGAACAGCTGCCCGCGGAACACCGCATCGCCGCCCGGCGCGGCGAGCAGTTCGTCCAGCGCGGCGCGCGCGTCGTCGAGCCGGCCGGCGCGGATGTCGACCTCGGCCAGCTGCAGGCGCAGGCGCGGCGCGTCGCGTGCCAGGCGTGCGTCGGCCAGCAGGATCGAGCGCGCCGTGTCGATCTGGTTGGCGAGCAGGGCGGCTTGCGCGCGCTGCAGGGTCTCGGCCACGGATTCGGTCTCGACCGCCGCCGCCGGCACGCGGCCGAGCGCGGCGACGAGGCGGTCGGCCGCGCCGCGCAGCGCGCCGGTCGGCGTCGCGTCCTCGTGGCTCGCCGCCGATGCGGGCCTGCCGTCGTGCGTCGCGCGCACCTGCGCGAACCAGCGCGCCTGGCGATGCTCGATCGAGCCTTCCACCCAGGTCGCCGCCGGCGCGACGCGGTGCAGGGCGGCGGCCGGGTCCTGCGTCGCGGCGCCGGATTCGTCGAGCGCGCGCAGCTGGCCGACGGTCTGTTCGCTCGGCTGCACCACCAGGCCGCCGCGGCGCAGGCGCTCGGCGATCAGATCCATGCCGCCCAGGCGCAGCCAGCTGTCCTCGCCGTCGCCCGCGGCGAGCGGCAGCACGATCACGCGCTCGGCGTCGCCCGTGGCGACCGGCGCGGCGCGTCGCGGCGAGCCGAGGATCGCCAGCGCGGCCGCCGCCGGCGCGCCGAGCGCGGCGACGGCGACGGCCGCCGCACGTGCGCGCCTTCGCGGCCGCGGCGCGGCATCCGTCCCGGGCGGCGCTGCGAGGGGCGGCGCGGAAGCGGTGTCTTCGGCGGCCGCGGCCGGCATCACCGGCGGCGCTTCCTCGGCGACGGTGGCCGCCGCCCATTGATAGCCGAAGCCGGCCACGGTGCGGATCGCCCACTGCGTCTGTCCGTCGTCGTCGAGCGCGCGCCGGCACTGCACGACGAGCTGGCCGAGCTGCACGTCCGAGGCCGCGCCGTGCCGCCACAGCGCGGCGATCAGTTCGTCGCGGCCGAGCGCGCGCTCGCGCTGCTCGATCAGCTTCAGCAGGCAGGCGAACGCGCGCGGCGGCAGCGCGATGCGTGCGCCGTCCTTGTGCAGTTCGCGGGTCGAGGCGTTGAGCGTGAAGGCGCCGAAGCGGTAGATCGAAGCGGGCATGCGGTGCGGCCCTACAGGCTCTCCAGCGCGGCCACCGAGCGCATCAGGCGCGGCGCGAGATAGGCGTGCGAGCCGCACGGCAGCAGGCCGGCCTCGACGAACGCCGCCCGGTACCAGGCCGGCGAGCGTGCGATGTAGCCGTGCGTGTCGCCGTCGACGCGATCGCGCGAGGTGAACACCTCGATGAAGGCGACGCCCTCGAGCAGGTCGGCGAAGCCGGCCAGTCCGCGGCGCACTTCCGGCGCCGGCACGTAGTGCAGCATGTCGGAGCAGACGATCAGGTCGAAGCGCGTGTCGAAGCGCAGCTCGCCGAGCTGGCCGAACGTCGCCAGGCCGATGTTGCGCGTGCGGCCGTAGCGGCGCACCGCGTACTCGCTCGAATCCAGGCCCTGATACTCGATGTCCGGGCGCAGCCGCTTCAGCGCGGCGCGCCAGGGCGCCTCGCCGCAGCCGACGTCGAGCACGTTGCGGATCGGCCGTGCGAGGTAGTACTCGGCCAGATGCACGGCCAGCGCGGCCTTGCGCGCGAGCTGCGCGCGCGAGCCGACGCGGTGGCGCTGGCTGCGGTACCACTTGTCGAAATAGGCGCGATCGTAGGGCTTGCTCATCGGAATGCGGCGGGCGGCGGACCGTGCATGGTAGGCGATCGGCTACGTGCGGCGCGCGCCGCGGGGACGCGCGCGCGCGGCCGGGAACACCTCGCGTGCCGGCTCGATGCGACCGGCGCCGGACGGATCGTAGCCGGGCAGCCGGGCGATCTTCGCGCGCAGCTCGGCGTCGCCGAGCATGGCGAGGAAGTCGCGCATGACCGGCTCGTCGAGCAGCTCGTCGCGGCAGACGAAGAAGTAGCGCTCGCTCAGCAGCGGCACGAAGCCCAGGCCGAAGCGGCGCGCCGGCACTTCCAGGCCGAACCCGACATCGGCCATGCCGCTGCCGATGTAGGCGGCGACCGCGGCATGCGTGTACTCGACGCTTTCGTAGCCCTCGATGGCGCGGCCGTCGATGCCGGCGTGCTGCAGCACGAGGTCGAACAGCAGCCGCGTGCCGGAGCCCGGCTGGCGGTTGACGAAGCGCAGGCCGCGCCGCGTCAGGTCGTCCAGGCCGCGGATGCGCCTGGGGTTGCCGGCGGCGACGATCAGGCCCTGCCGCCGCGTGGCCAGATGGATCACGCTCCAGTCGGCGCCGATGCGCTCGGCGTAGTGCGCGGCGGCGGCCGGCTCGAGCACGCCGATCGGCAGGTGCAGGCCGATCAGGTCGCACTGGCGATCGGCCAGCGCGCCGAGCACTTCGTCGGAAGTGCGGTATTTCAGGTCGAGCGGGATCTCGCGGTCGATCATCAGCTGGCGCATCGTCTCGACCGCGAAGCCGTGGCTGGCCTGCAGCCGCAGCACCGGCTGCGCCTGCGACAGCGCGCGTTCGATCTCCGCCTCGACCTCGGACGCGAGGCTGTCGAGCATCGGCGCCAGCCGCGCCGAGATGCGCTGGTCGGCCCAGGCGAGCCGTTCGCCGAGCGAGGTCAGCCGCGCGCCGCGCCCGCGCTGGCTTTCGACCAGGCTGCAGCCGAAGGCGCGTTCGCCTTCGCGCAGCAGGCCCCAGGCGTAGCGGTAGGTCAGCCCGGCCGAGCGGCAGGCCGCCGCGAGCGTGCCGCTGCGCTGGATGCCGACCAGCAGCGTGGTCAGCCGCGGCACCAGCGGCGTGCCGTCGGCGCGTCGCAGCTGCCAGTGCGTGTCGATCGCCACCTTGAACATGAGCCGAGTCCCAAAAAGGCTTTCCGGAGCCTATTGTAGACTTTCGGGCGCTGCGGCAGAGTCCTCGCAGGATCGCAAGCGACGCGCCCGAATAGGTCGGAAAAAGCCTATTGTGCCCTGCGCCGGTCCGCGCGGGAACGGCCGCCGCGGCCGTGCCCCGCGATGGCGACTCGAGGAATGACATGGCAGCCCAACCGCTACCGATGGATCCGCCGCGACGCCGCGGCGCCGATCTCGCACCGGCCGTCGCCGCCGCGGTCCGCGCCGCGCTCGATGCGCACCGCGACCGCCTCGGCGCCCTGCTGCCGATCCTGCACGGCGTGCAGGAGGCGCTCGGCTACGTGCCGCCCGAGTCGCTGGCGCTGATCGCGCACGAGCTCAACCTGACCCGCGCCGAAGTGCACGGCGTGGTCACGTTCTATCACCACTTCCGCAGCGCGCCGCCGGGCCGCCGCGTCGTGCGCATCTGCCGCGCGGAAGCCTGCCAGGCGCTCGGCGCGCGCGCGCTCGAGGCGCACGCGATGCGCACGCTCGGCATCGGCTGGCACCAGACCAGTGCCGACGGCGCGGTCACCCTGGAGCCGGTCTACTGCCTGGGCAACTGCGGCTGCGGGCCGTCGGTGCTGGTCGGCGAGGACGAGCTGCACGCGCGCGTGACGCCGGCGGCGTTCGACGCGCTGGTCGAAGCGGCGAGGACGGCCCCGTGAGCGGCGTGAAGGTCTACGTGCCGCGCGACGCCACCGCACTGGCGCTGGGTGCCGACGCGGTCGCGCGCGCGATCGTCGAGACGGCGCAGCGGCGCGGCCTCGACATCGAACTGGTGCGCAACGGATCGCGCGGGATGTTCTGGCTCGAGCCGCTGGTCGAAGTCCAGTCCGGCAATGCCGGCGCGCGCGTCGCGTACGGCCCGGTCGGCGTGCACGACGTGGCGGGCCTTTTCGAGGCCGGCGCTTTCGACGCTTCTCCTTCCGCGCAGGACGGTCGCCGCGCGCATGCGCTGCATCGGGGCGCGATCGAGGAAAGCGCCTGGTTCGCGCGGCAGCAGCGCCTGTGCTTCGCGCGCGTCGGCATCACCGATCCGCTCAGCGTCGAGGACTACGTCGCGCACGGCGGCTATCGCGGCCTGCGCAATGCGCTCGTGACGAGCGGCGCCGAAATCGTCGCGACCGTCACCGAATCCGGCCTGCGCGGCCGCGGCGGCGCGGCATTCCCGACCGGCATCAAGTGGAAGACGGTGCTGGACGCACCGTCGGGAATCGGGAATCGCGAATCGGGAATCGGACGAGCCGCCAAATACGTCGTCTGCAATGCGGACGAGGGCGACTCGGGCACGTTCTCCGACCGCATGCTGATGGAAGGCGATCCGCTGTGCCTGATCGAAGGCATGACGATCGCCGGCGTCGCCGTCGGCGCGACGCAGGGCTACATCTACCTGCGCAGCGAATACCCGCACGCGCATCGCGCGCTGCAGGCGGCGATCGCCAACGCCTACGCCGCCGGCTGGCTCGGCGCGGACGTCGGCGGCAGCGGCCGGCGCTTCGACCTGGAGGTGCGGCTCGGCGCCGGCGCCTACATCTGCGGTGAGGAAACCTCCCTGCTCGACAGCCTCGAGGGCAAGCGCGGCCAGGTGCGCTTCAAGCCGCCGCTGCCGGCGATCAAGGGCCTGTTCGGCCGGCCGACGGTGATCAACAACGTCATCTCGTTCGCCTCGGTACCGACCATCCTCGACCGCGGCGCCGCGTTCTACCGCGACTTCGGCGTCGGCCGCTCGCGCGGCACGCTGCCGATCCAGCTCGCCGGCAACCTGCGCCGTACCGGCCTGGTCGAGCGGGCCTTCGGCCTGACCCTGCGCGAGCTGCTCGAGGACTACGGCGGCGGTTCCTGGTCGGGCCGGCCGATCCGCGCGGTGCAGGTCGGCGGTCCGCTCGGCGCCTACCTGCCGGAGTCGCGGTTCGACACCGCGCTCGACTACGAGGCCTTCGCCGCGGTCGGTGCGATGCTCGGCCACGGCGGCATCGTCGCCTTCGACGACACGGTCGACATGCTCGAGCAGGCGCGCTACGCGATGGAGTTCTGCGCGGCCGAGTCCTGCGGCAAGTGCACGCCGTGCCGCATCGGCTCGACGCGCGGCGTCGAGGTGATCGACCGCATCCGCGCCGGCATCGAGCGCGACGGCAATCTGGTCGTGCTCAACGACCTGTGCGAGACGATGCGCTACGGCTCGCTGTGCGCGCTGGGCGGGCTGACGCCCGATCCGGTGGTCAGCGCGCTGCGGCATTTCCCGGAAGATTTCGAGCCGCGCGTCGGCGCGGCATAGTGCGCGCTTCTCCCGCGGGAGAAGCGGCGTTGGAGAAAGCGTCATGTTGTCGATCGTCGAACTCGATCTCGGTACGCCCAAGTCGCCGTCCGCGCAGCCGGTCGCGCTGACCATCGACGGGCGCGAAGTGACGGTGCCGGCCGGCACCTCGGTGCTGCGCGCCGCGGCCGAGGCCGGCATCCGCATCCCCAAGCTCTGCGCGACGGAGCTGCTCGACGCGTTCGGTTCGTGCCGGCTCTGCCTGGTGCAGATCGACGGCATGAAGGGCTACCCGGCCTCGTGCACGACGCCGGTCGCGCCGGGCATGAAGGTGACCACGCAGAACGCCAAGCTCGCCGACATCCGCCGCGGCGTGATGGAGCTGTACATCTCCGACCATCCGCTGGACTGTCTCACCTGCCCGGCGAACGGGCATTGCGAACTGCAGGACATGGCCGGCGCGGTCGGTCTGCGCGAGGTGCGCTACGGCTATGACGGCGCCAATCACGTGTTTCCCGTTACCAGTGCGATCGTCCTTGATCGCGAAGATCAAGAAGCGGCCGTCCATGGCCGCACTTCTCGACAAAAGCAAGCCAATCCGCTGTTCGCCGTCAAGGACGAGAGCAATCCGTACTTCACCTTCGATCCGTCCAAGTGCATCGTCTGCTCGCGCTGCGTGCGCGCCTGCGACGAGCAGCAGGGCACGCTCGCGCTGACCATCCAGGGCCGCGGCTTCGAGTCGAAGGTGTCGGCGAGCCAGAACGAAGGCTTCATGGATTCCGAGTGCGTCTCGTGCGGCGCCTGCGTGCAGGCCTGCCCGACTGCGACGCTGAGCGAGAAAACGCTGATCGCCAAGGGCCAGGCCGAGCACAGCGTCGTCACCACCTGCGCCTACTGCGGCGTCGGCTGCTCGTTCCGCGCCGAGATGAAGGGCGAGGAAGTCGTGCGCATGGTGCCGAACAAGGACGGCCACGCGAACCACGGCCATTCCTGCGTGAAGGGCCGCTTCGCGATCGGCTATGCCACGCACAAGGACCGCATCCTCAAGCCGATGATCCGCGCGAAGATCAGCGATCCGTGGCGCGAGGTTTCGTGGGAAGAGGCGATCGGCCACGCCGCGTCCGAGTTCAAGCGCATCCAGGCCCGCTACGGCCGCGATTCCATCGGCGGCATCACCTCCTCGCGCTGCACGAACGAGGAGACCTACCTCGTGCAGAAGCTGGTGCGCGCGGCGTTCGGCAACAACAACGTCGATACCTGCGCGCGCGTGTGCCATTCGCCGACCGGCTACGGACTGAAGCAGACGCTGGGCGAATCGGCCGGCACGCAGGATTTCGACTCGGTCATGCAGGCCGACGTGATCATGGTCATCGGCGCGAACCCGACCGACGGCCACCCGGTGTTCGGCTCGCAGATGAAGCGGCGCCTGCGCCAGGGCGCGCGGCTGATCGTCGTCGATCCGCGCCGCATCGACATCGTGCGCACGCCGCACGTGCGCGCCGACCATCACCTCAAGCTCAGGCCTGGCACCAACGTGGCGCTGGTGACCGCGCTGGCGCACGTGATCGTGACCGAGGGCCTGGTCGACGAGGCGTTCGTGCGCGAGCGCTGCGAGGCGGACTCGTTCGCGAAGTGGCGCGCCTTCGTCGCCGAGGGGCGGCATTCGCCCGAGGCCACCGAGAGCGTCACCGGCGTGCCGGCGGCGACGGTGCGCGCGGCCGCGCGCCTGTACGCGACCGGCGGCAACGGGGCGATCTACTACGGCCTGGGCGTGACCGAGCATTCGCAGGGCTCGACCACGGTGATGGGCATCGCCAACCTCGCCATGGCGACCGGCAACATCGGCCGCGAGGGCGTCGGCGTGAATCCGCTGCGCGGGCAGAACAACGTGCAGGGTTCGTGCGACATGGGCTCGTTCCCGCACGAGTTCCCCGGCTACCGGCACGTCTCCGACGACGCGGTGCGCGCCAGCTTCGAGCACGCCTGGGGCGTGCCGCTGCAGAACGAGCCGGGCCTGCGCATCCCGAACATGTTCGAGGCCGCGCTCGACGGCGACTTCAAGGGCCTGTACATCGAAGGCGAGGACATCGCGCAGTCCGACCCGAACACGCAGCACGTGACGGCGTCGCTGACGTCGATGGAGTGCGTCGTCGTGCAGGACCTGTTCCTCAACGAGACGGCGAAGTTCGCGCACGTGTTCCTGCCGGGATCCTCCTTCCTCGAGAAGGACGGCACCTTCACCAATGCCGAGCGGCGCATCTCGCGCGTGCGCGAGGTCATGCGGCCGCGCAATTCGGACGGAAAGCGCGGCTACGCCGACTGGGAGATCACCCAGCTGCTGTCGAACGCGATGGGCTATCGGATGGACTACGCGCATCCTTCGGAGATCATGGACGAGATCGCGCGACTGACGCCGACCTTCCACGGCGTCAGCTTCGAGCGCATCGACCGGCTCGGCAGCATCCAGTGGCCGTGCAACGAGGCGGCGCCCGACGGCACGCCGACCATGCACGTGCACGAGTTCGTGCGCGGCAAGGGCCGCTTCATGCTGACCGAATACGTGCCGACCGCGGAGAAGGTCAACGCGAAATTCCCGCTGATCCTGACCACCGGCCGCATCCTCAGCCAGTACAACGTCGGCGCGCAGACGCGGCGCACCGAGAACAGCCGCTGGCACAGCGAGGACCGCCTGGAGATCCACCCGCAGGACGCCGAGGACCGCGGCGTCGCCGAGGGCGACTGGGTCGGCATCGAGAGCCGCGCGGGCCAGACGGTGCTGCGTGCGACGATCAGCGAGCGCATGCAGCCGGGCGTGGTCTACACCACGTTCCATTTCCCGTTCTCCGGTGCCAACGTGATCACCACCGACAATTCCGACTGGGCGACCAACTGCCCCGAGTACAAGGTGACCGCCGTGCAGATCACGCGCGTGACGCAGCCGTCGGACTGGCAGCAGCGCTACCGCGCGTTCAGCGAGCGGCAGCAGGCGCTGCTGCAGGACGCCGTGGCGGTGAAGTGAGATGTCCGCGCAGCCCGCGAGCCCGACAGTCGATCCGCTCCCGCGCGGCGCCGTCGCGCGTGACGTCGAGCGCCACCGCGGCGACGGCGTCGAGCGACTGCGCGACGCGATCGCCGAGGAAGTGCCCGTGGCGCTGCTCTACAACGAACGGCCGCACGTCGTGATGATGGCGACGCCGCGCGATCTGGAGGACTTCGCCCTCGGCTTCTCGCTGAGCGAGGCGGTGATCGCCGAGGCGTGCGAGCTGGAAGCGGTCGAGGAGCGCACGCTGCTGGAAGGCATCGAGCTGCGCCTGCGCGTGCCGGCGCCACGCGCCGACGCGCTGGAGGCACGACGGCGCAACCTGACCGGCCGCACCAGCTGCGGCCTGTGCGGCGCGCAGGCGCTCGAGGACGCGGTGCGCCAGCCGGCACCGGTGAGCGGCGGCCCGGCCATCGACGCGGCGATCCTGCGCCGCGCGCTGGCGGACCTGCACGAGCGCCAGCCGCTGAACGTGGCGACCGGCGCCACGCATGCGGCCGCCTGGGTGCGCGAGGACGGCGCGATCGCGCTGCTGCGCGAGGACGTCGGCCGCCACAACGCGCTGGACAAGCTGATCGGTGCGATGGCGCGCAGCGGCGAGGACGCGCAGCGCGGATTCCTCGTCGTCACCAGCCGCGCCAGCTACGAGATGGTGCAGAAGGCGGCGACCTTCGGCATCGCGCTGGTCGTGGCGATCTCGGCGCCGACCGCGCTGGCGATCCAGCTGGCCGAGCAGACCGGCGTCACCCTGATCGGCTTCGCGCGGCGCGACAGCCACGTCGTCTACACGCAGCCGCAGCGCTTCCTCGCGCGGCCGGAGCCGGTCGCATGAGCCGCAACGAACACCTGGTGAAGATGGCCAACGACATCGCCGACTACTTCGCCTCGGAGCCCGACCGCGTCGCCGCGACCAGCGGCATCGCCGCGCACATGCGCCGCTTCTGGGAGCCGCGCATGCGCCGGCGCATCGCCGCCCATCTGGATTCCGGCGGCGAGGGACTCAGCGAGCTGGCGCGTGCCGGGGTGCGCGAACTGGCGTCGATGGAAAGCGCCGTGGCGTCCTGAGGCGCGCGCTCAGGGCCCGAGCGCGAAGCCGCACAGGTGGTTCCAGATCTGCCCCAGGTGCGCTGCGGTGTAGGTGTGGCCGCCGGCGAACGAGGTGTAGAACAGCGTCTGTCCGGACACCCAGCCCTGGTTCTGGAAGCGCGCCGGATCGCCGGCCGCGGTGTACGGCGGCGACGCCAGCGGGTCGCTCGTGCCGAGGTGGATGTCGACCGGAATCTTCGGCTGCGCGCCGGACAGCAGCGCCGCGCAGGTCGGCGGGAACGAGCCGTTGTCGGTGCAGGCGTACTGCTCCAGCGAACCGGCGCTGACGCCGTAGGCGGCGAAGAAATCGGTGTTGTTCAACGCGAGCGCGTGGCCGAAATGCGCGCCGGCGGAGAAGCCCCACAGATAGATGCGGCTGCGTTCGACGTTGTAGCTGGCGAACGCGTCGTCGAGCGCGGCGGAAATCTCGGCGCCGTCGCCGCTGGCGCCCCAGCCGCCCTGGGTCGAGGTGCCGACCGGCGCGAGCACGATGAAGCCGCCGCTGTCGGCCCAGGCCGACCAGTCGCTGCGCACCTGCTGCGCGGCGGTGGCCGTCGCTGCGGGCGAGGTCGAGCCGCGCAGCGCCAGCAGCAGCGGCCATGAGCGCGTCGGCGTGTAGTCGGGCGGCAGATGCAGGTAGTAGCTGCGGTTGCCGAAGCCGGCGACGGCGATCGTGCGCGTGACGTTGCCGGGGAACGGTCCGCCGCTGCCGTTGGACGGATCGTGCGGTATCGCCACGCCCTCGAAGCCGTCGCCGAAGATGCGGTCCGTGCCCGAGCCGGAGCACTCGCCGGGCGGCAGGCGCACGGTGCTGGCGGCGCCGGCGGAAGCGGCGAGAGCGAAAGCCAGGACGGGGCAGAACAGGAAGCGGAGGGGCAGGCGCATCCGCACGATGATGGCGTCGGCCGGGTTAGCCGCGGGTTAGAGCGTGGTTAGCCGCGGCACCGGCGGCCTCGCCCGTACGCCGCGGTAGGGTTTGCCGGCCCCGCGGGGTGGCGCCAGCCCGCGGTGCCATGCGAATTGCGGCAGCGCACGATGATGGATCGTCGAATTTGCGGCTAAGATCGCCGCTGATTTGTTATAAACCCGCAAAAAAGCCGTTCGGAGAAGGAGTGTCCCATGCAGCGTAACCCCCGTCGTCCTCGGCTCGCACCGGCGCTCGCCACGCTGCCTCTGGCGTTGGCTGCGGCCCTGGCGGGGCAGGAGGCGCAGGCCAGCGCGTTCCAGCTCAAGGAAAACAGCGTGCAGGGACTGGGTCGGGCGTTCGCCGGCGAGACGTCCGCGCCGGGCGACTGCGCCGTCGTCGTCAACAATCCGGCGGCGATGAGCGAACTCGGTGACGGCAACTGCGCCCAGGCCGACTTCAACATCATCAACTTCGAGACCAAGTTCAAGGGCGGCGGCAGCGATTTCCTCGGCCGACCGCTGACCGGCAGCAACGGCGGCGACGGCGGCGTGACCAAGCCGGTGCCGGCCACCTTCTTCACGCACCGCGTCAACCAGGACTGGGTCGTCGGTGCGGCGATCTACGCGCCGTTCGGCTTCGAGACGCAGTACAACGACACCTGGGTCGGCCGCTACGAAGCGCTGAAGTCCAAGCTGCAGTCGATCGACCTGACCTTCTCGGCCTCGTACAAGATCAGCGACAGCTTCTCGGTCGGCGCCAGCTTCATCGTGCAGAACACCGCCGCCGAGCTGACCCAGGCGATCGACTTCGGCACGATCCTCGCGACGCCGACCGGCGGCGCGCTGCTGCCGCAGGAAGCCGACGGCTTCGGCAGCCTCAAGGGCAACGACTGGGGCTTCGGCTGGGGCCTGGGCGCGTTGTGGAAGCCGACCGACGCCGACCGCATCGGCATCAACTTCCATTCGCAGATCGACCACACCATCGACGGCGACGGCAAGTTCAAGGTGCCGGTGAACCTGCGGCCGCTGCTGGGCAACACCTTCGTCAACAGCGGCGGCAAGGCCGGCTTCGACACGCCGTGGTTCGTCAACGCGAGCTGGTGGCACACCGTCAACGAGCGCCTCAGCCTCGGCGTCAATCTCGGCTTCACGCACTGGTCGAGCTTCAAGGAGCTGGTCGTCGACTACGACAATCCCGCGCAGCCGAACTCGGTGTCCGAGTTCAAGTGGGAGGATTCCTGGTTCTACTCGATCGGCGGCGACTACCGCTTGAACGATCGCTGGACCCTGCGCGCCGGCGTCGCCTTCGACGAGACGCCGACGGTGGACGCGACGCGCACGCCGCGCGTGCCCGACGGCGACCGCACCTGGGGTTCGATCGGCGTCGGCTACCAGGTCAACGAACAGCTGAAGATCGACGCGGCCTTCCTGCACATCTGGGTCGACGATGGTGCGGTCGACCACCAGGCGGCCACCTTCAGCACGCTGAAGGGCAAGTTCACCAGCAAGGGCAACGTGCTCAGCGTGTCGGGCCAGTACAGGTTCTGACGCAACCGGTTTGGGGAGACGTGGCGGGCGCCTTCGGGCGCCCGCTGCCTTTTCGGCAGCCGCGATCGTGTGCGATCGCGGCTGCCGCGAGCTTTCCGGCGGTGAGGCGCGCCTTTCGCGGCCGCGCTTGCGAGGCTCAGTCCCCGAAGCCGTCGCGGAAGATGAAGTCCCAGGTCTGGTTCTCGTAGGCGCCCGGGTCCATCGCGCCGAAGCGCGTGCGCGGCGAGCCGCCCAGGTCGTGGGCCAGCGGTGGCTGCGTCAGCGGCACGGCGGCGAGCCCCTGGTTGATGAACGGCGAGTCGTCGCGCAGGCGGTAGTCGCCGTTGGCGGCGTCGACGAAGCGTGGATCGCCCGACAGCAGGTTCGTCGCGTCCAGCGGCAGGTTGCCGCTGACTGTTCCGATCAGGCTGTGGTCGGCGTGCGCCTCGCCGTTGCCGAGGCCGATCACGCTCATGCCCTCGATGTTGAGGTCGGAAATCTCGTTGTCGAAGAATAGGCTGTTGACGACGTCCAGGCGCACGCCTTCCGGCAGGCCGGCGCTGACGCCGCAGCCGCGCGAGCCCTGGCCCGGGCAGCGGCCGCCGACGAAGGTGCTGTTGGCGATCGTCACCGCCGGGCTGGTGCCTGCCTCGGTGGCGACGACGGTCGTCGTCAGATGGCCGGTGGCCACCGTTTCCGAGCGGTTGCCGGCGAACAGGCTGTTGAGCACGCGGATCATGCCATTCTTGACGTACAGGTTGGCGCCGCCGCCGAAGTAGCCGCTGCTGTCGGCGACGACCAGGTTGTCGAGGCGGATTTCCATGTAGTGATCGGAGTAGCCGCTGACGTCCAGCGCGCCGCCGCGTTCGAACGCGGCCTCGTCGCCGCGTCCGTTGCGCAGGCTGAGGTTCTGCACGAACACGCTCGGCGCGCGCGTCGCGCCTTCGGCGGCAAGATGGGTGATGCGCAGCACCGAGCGCTGGCCAGCGCCTTCGAGGATGGTGCGCGAGGCGTCCCGCCCCTGCCCGACGCAGTCGACGCCGTCGACCGTGGTCCAGCCGCCGCTGATGACGAGCCAGCCGGTGGTCGTGGCGGTGTAGCGGAAGCTCTGGCTGAAGGCGGTGTAGGCGCCTTCGCGGATGCGGATCTCGTCGTCGTTGCCCGAAGCGGCGGCGTCGTTCAGCGCCTGCTGCAGTTCGCTTTCGTTGCGCACGCAGTAGATCGCCGCGGACGCGACGTCGGCCGCCGCGAATGCGGCGAAGGCAAGCAGTGCGCCGCCGGCGCGCCGGTGGATGGTCGGCATGGAGGTCCCCTTTTCGTCGTCCCTGCGTACAGGTACGCGGAACGGCGCGGGAAACCCCAATCGCGTCGATCGCGCTGCCGGAAGCCCGGATCAGGCGATCGGCGCGCTCACTCGCCCAGCGTCAGCAGCGAGGCGTTGCCGCCGGCGGCGGTGGTGTTGATCGTCAGCGTGCGCTCGGTGGCGAAGCGCAGCAGGTAGTGCGGGCCGCCGGCCTTCGGGCCGGTGCCGCTGAGGCCCTCGCCGCCGAACGGCTGCACGCCGACCACCGCGCCGATCTGGTTGCGGTTGACGTAGCAGTTGCCGACCTTGGCGCGGCGCGAGATGTGCTCGATGGTCGCGTCGATGCGGCTGTGGATGCCGAGCGTGAGGCCGAAGCCGGTCGCGTTGATCGCGTCGATGACCGCGTCGAGCTGGTCGGCCTTCCAGCGGATCACGTGCAGCACCGGGCCGAACACTTCCTGCGTCAGCAGCGACAGCGACGGCAGCTCGAACGCGCGCGGCGCGAAGAACGTGCCGTGCTCGGCCTCGGCGGCGAGCGCGACCTGCGCGATCTTCTTCGCCTCGCGCTCCATGCGCTCGGCGTGATCGGTCAGCGCCTTCTTCGACGGTTCGTCGATGACTGGGCCGACGTCGGTGGAGAGCACGGCCGGATCGCCGACGACGAGTTCGTCCATCGCGCCGGCGAGCATCTTGATCACCTTGTCGGCGATGTCCTCCTGCACGAACAGCACGCGCGCGGCCGAGCAGCGCTGGCCGGCGGAATCGAACGCGGAGGCGATGACGTCCTTGACCAGCTGCTCGGGCAGCGCGGAGGAGTCGGCGATCATCGCGTTCTGGCCGCCGGTCTCGGCGATCAGCGCGGCGATCGGCGCGTGGCGCGCGGCGAGCGTGCGGTTGATCGTCCACGCGGTCTCGGTCGAGCCGGTGAAGCACACGCCGGCGATCTCCGGACGCGTCAGCAGCGTGCTGCCGATCGTCGAGCCCTTCGCCGGCACGTACTGCAGCACGCTTTCCGGCACGCCGGCTTCGTGCAGCAGCTTGACCGCGGCGTGGCCGATCAGCGTGGTCTGGTCGGCCGGCTTGGCGATGACCGCGTTGCCGGCGGCGAGGCCGGCCGCGACCTGGCCGGTGAAGATCGCCAGCGGGAAGTTCCACGGGCTGATGCAGACGAACACGCCGCGGCCGCGCAGGAACAGTTGATTGCTTTCGCCGGTCGGGCCGGGCAGCTGTTCGGGCTGGCCGAACAGCTTGCGCGCCGTGGCCGCGTAGTAGCGCAGCAGGTCGGCCGCCTCGCGCACCTCGGAGATCGCCGCCGACAGCGTCTTGCCCGCTTCGTGCACGCACAGCGCGATGAAGTCGGCGCGGCGCTGCTCGAGCAGGTCGGCGGCGTGCTCGAGGATCGCCGCACGGCTCGCCGCCGGCAGCGTGTCCCAGTCTTCCTGCGCGGCGACCGCGTTGGCGAGCGCCTTCTCGATCGTGGCGGCGTCGGCGTTGCGGCTTTCGCCGATCACGCGGCGGCGGTCGGCCGGGTCGGTGACCAGGCGCAGCTCGGTCGTGCTGCTCGCGCCCGGCACCAGCGGCGCGGCCTTCCAGCCGGCCTTGTTCGCGTTGACCGCGTCGGCGAGGGCCCTGAGTTCGTTGTCGTTGGCGAGATTGACGCCCATGGAATTCTTCCGTTGTTCACCGAAAAGACCGATCGGCAGCGGGATGCGCGGATGCGGCTTGGAGGGAAACGCGCGAGCCGTCTCGCAGGGATCGGCGACGAGGTCGCGGATCGACACGTCCTCGTCGACGACGCGGTTCACGAACGAGGTGTTGGCGCCGTTCTCGAGCAGGCGGCGCACCAGGTACGGCAGCAGGTCCTCGTGCGAACCGACCGGCGCGTAGACGCGGCACGGCACGGCGAGGTTCTTTTCGCCGATCACCTCGCCGTAGAGGTCAGCGCCCATGCCGTGCAGGCGCTGGAACTCGAACGGACGACCCTGCGCGTAGTGATGGATCGCGGCGATGGTGTGCGCGTTGTGCGTGGCGAACTGCGGATAGATCGCCTCGCTGCCGGCGGCGAACAGGCGCCTGGCGCAGGCGAGGTAGGACACGTCGGTGTTCGGCTTGCGCGTGTAGACCGGATAGCCGCCGTGGCCCAGCTCCTGCGCGCGCTTGATCTCCGAGTCCCAGTAGGCGCCCTTGACCAGGCGCACGCACCAGCGGCGCTTGGCCTTGTGCGCGGTCTCGGCCAGCCAGTCGATCACGAACGGACAGCGCTTCTGGTAGGCCTGCACGGCGAGGCCGAAGCCGTTCCAGCCTTCCAGCGACGGATGCGCGAACACCGCGCCGATCACGTCAAGCGAGAGTTCCAGGCGGTCGGCCTCCTCGGCGTCGACGGTCATGCCGATGCCGTTCTTCATCGCCAGCTGCGCCAGTTCGAGCACCTTCGGCGTCAGCTCGGCGTGCACACGCGCGCGCTTGGCGATTTCGTAGCGCGGATGCAGCGCCGACAGCTTGACCGAGATCGACGGCGCGTCGAGCACGCTCCTGAACGGCCCGCGCCGGCCGAGCGCGGCGATCGCGTCCTTGTAGGCCTGGTGGTAGCGCTCGGCGTCCGGCTGCGTCAGCGCCGCTTCGCCGAGCATGTCGTAGGAATAGCGGTAGGCCGCGTTGTCCTTCTCGGCGGAACGGTCGAGCGCCTCCTCGATCGTGCGGCCCATGACGAACTGGTGACCCATGATGCGCATCGCCTGGCGCACGGCGAGGCGGATCACCGGTTCGCCTGCGCGGCCGACCAGGCGCTTGAGCGCGCCGGTGAAGTCGCGACGGGTCTCCTCGGCGAGATTGACCAGCTGGCCGGTCAGCATCAGGCCCCAGGTGGAGGCGTTGACGAACACCGAATCGCTGCCGCCGAGGTGCTTCTTCCAGTTCGCCTCGCCGAGCTTGTCGCGGATCAGCTTGTCGGCGGTGGCCTTGTCCGGGATGCGCAGCAGGGCTTCGGCCACGCACATCAGCAGCACGCCTTCCTCGCTGGAAAGATCGTACTGGCGCATGAAGGATTCGACCGCGCTCTGATCGCCGGCCTTGCTGCGCACGCGCGCGACGAGTTCCGCGGCTCGCGCCAGCACCAGTTCGCGCTCGGCCGGGGGCAGGGCGGCCTGTGCCAGCAGTTCGTCGACGGCCTGGGTTTCGTTGCGCGACCAGGCGGCGGTGATGCGCGCGCGCGCCGGCTCGATCGCGGCCGGCAGCTCGGAATTCAGAAGTTCGCTCAAGGCGGTCGTTCTCGCGGAAATCGAGAGGACGGCGCCGTCCGGCGCCGCGGAGTCGCGTAGTGTAGTGAGGCGGCCGGCGGGGGTCGAGGACGCTCCCGCCGGGGTCCGGCGGCCTCCCCGGCGCGGCGCTTTGTCGCAGTGCGGGCGGGGGTTCGCGGCCGCCGGTCGGGCGCGCGAAAAGGCCGGTGGCATCGGCTATGGATGGCCTGCACGGGCGCGGCAACGCGCCGCGTCGCTGCGTGGCATCGCGGTTGCCGCTGCCGTGCGCCGTCCACTATCATCGCCGGGATTTTCCCAATAGATGTTCGGCTCCCAGGCGACCGACCGGCGCCTCGGGCGAGGGGTCGGCGTCGCGGCGGCACGGCGGCGCATCCGGTTAATCGAGACAAGGTGATGGCGATGATTTCATCCGGGGTACGGCGCGCCAGTCGCGTCTTTGCGGCGCTCGCGTTGCTGGCGAGCGGTACGGCATTCGCCAATCCGGAGCCGTGGCAGCTCAACATGACGCGCGGCGTGACGCCGATCTCGCAGCGCATCCACGACGTGCACATGATCGCGCTGTGGGTCTGCGTCGGCATCGGCATCATCGTGTTCGGCGCGATGATTTACGCGATGCTGAAGTTCCGCAAATCCAAGGGCGCGGTGCCGGCGCAGTTCAGCCACAACTCCACGCTCGAGGCGATCTGGACCGTCGTGCCGATCATCATCCTCGTCGTGATGGCATGGCCGGCGACCAAGCTGCTGGTGGACATGGCCGACGTCGAGAATTCCGACATGACCGTCAAGGTCACCGGCTACCAGTGGAAGTGGCGCTACGAGTACGTCGACTACTACAAGAAGGCGACCGGCGTGAACTTCATCTCGAGCCTGGACGCCGAGTCCAACCGCATCCGCCAGCCGGGTTCGGGCCTGGATCCGAAGTCGGCCAAGGACGGCAGCTACGACAGCTACCTGCTCAACGTCGACAAGCCGCTGGTGGTGCCGACCGGCGTGAAGATCCGCTTCGTCATCACCGGCGACGACGTGATCCACTCGTGGTGGGTGCCCTCGCTCGGCTGGAAGCAGGACGCGATCCCCGGAATCATCAACGACCAGTGGACGCAGATCGAGACGCCCGGCGTCTACCGCGGCCAGTGCGCCGAGCTGTGCGGCAAGGACCACGGCTTCATGCCGATCGTGGTCAAGGCGGTGCCGAAGGCCGAGTTCGAGCAGTGGCTGGCCACGCAGGAAGCCGAGGCGGCCGCGGCGAAGGCTCCGGCGACCGCGCAGGCGAATGTGCCGGCGGCCACCCAGGGTTGACGAGTCGTATGTGCGTTCATCCGTGAACGCCAGAGCAAGAGAAAAAGCGGTGATCTCCGGCCGCGCATGATTTACAGCGTTCGTCCTTGAACGCAGAGCTGGAAAAAAGCGGTCGTCCTTGACCGCACTTTTCAAATTACGAGGTTCAGGCCATGGCCGCTGCCAATCCCGCCATCCACGACGCGCACGACGACCACGATCACAAGCCGCACGGCTTCCTGAATCGCTGGCTGTTCACGACGAATCACAAGGACATCGGCACGCTGTACCTGGTCTTCTCGCTGGTGATGT
Organism: Dokdonella ginsengisoli; assembly: GCF_042652785.1. Lineage (NCBI taxonomy): Bacteria > Pseudomonadati > Pseudomonadota > Gammaproteobacteria > Lysobacterales > Rhodanobacteraceae > Dokdonella > Dokdonella ginsengisoli. The sequence continues at coordinate 53,093 of NZ_JBHSHD010000005.1, forward strand.
TCTTCATCGGCGGCTCGATGGCCATGGTCATCCGCGCCGAGCTGTTCCAGCCGGGCATGCAGCTGGTGCAGCCCGAGTTCTTCAACGAAATGACCACGATGCACGCGCTGATCATGATCTTCGGCGCGGTCATGCCGGCGTTCGTCGGCCTCGGCAACTGGATGATCCCGCTGCAGATCGGCGCGCCCGACATGGCGCTGCCGCGCATGAACAACTGGTCGTTCTGGATCCTGCCGTTCGCGTTCTTCCTGCTGATCTTCGAGATCTTCCTGCCGGGCGGCGGCCCGCAGGGCGGCTGGACGATGTACCCGCCGCTGTCGATGCAGGGCGGCGCCAACGTCGCCTTCATGATCTTCGCCGTGCACCTGATGGGCATCAGCTCGATCATGGGCGCGATCAACATCATCGCCACCATCCTCAACATGCGCGCCCCCGGCGTGGACCTGCTGAAGATGCCGCTGTTCGTCTGGTCCTGGCTGATCACCGCATTCCTGCTGATCGCGGCGATGCCGGTGCTGGCCGGTGCCGTCACGATGCTGCTGACCGACAAGTTCTTCGGCACCAGCTTCTTCAACGCGGCCGGCGGCGGCGACCCGGTGATGTTCCAGCACATCTTCTGGTTCTTCGGGCACCCCGAGGTCTACATCATGATCCTGCCGGCGTTCGGCGTGGTGTCGGAGATCATCCCGACCTTCAGCCGCAAGCCGCTGTTCGGCTACCAGGCGATGGTGTACGCGGTCGCCTCGATCGCGTTCCTGTCGTTCATCGTCTGGGCGCACCACATGTTCTCGGTCGGCATGCCGCTCGGCGGCGAGCTGTTCTTCATGTACGCGACGATGCTGATCGCGATCCCGACCGGCGTGAAGGTGTTCAACTGGGTCTCCACGATGTGGGGCGGCGCGATGACGTTCGAGACGCCGATGCTGTTCGCGATCGCGTTCGTCATCCTGTTCACGATCGGCGGCTTCTCCGGCGTCATGTGCGCGATCGTGCCGGCCGACTTCCAGTACCAGGACACCTACTTCGTCGTCGCGCACTTCCACTACGTGCTGGTGACCGGCGCGGTGTTCTCGATCATGGCCGCGGCCTACTACTGGCTGCCGAAGTGGTCCGGCAACATGTACTCGGAGAAGTGGGGCAAGATCCACTTCTGGTCGAGCGTGATCTCGGTCAACGTGCTGTTCTTCCCGCAGCACTTCCTGGGTTTGGCCGGCATGCCGCGCCGCATCCCGGACTACAACGTCGCCTTCGCCGACTTCAACATGATCAGCTCGATCGGCGGCTTCTGGTTCGGCGCCAGCCAGCTGATCTTCGTCGGCGTGATCATCCACTGCGTGTACTTCTCCAAGCAGCGCGCGACCGCGCAGGTGTGGGAAGGCGCGAAGGGTCTGGAGTGGACCGTGCCGTCGCCGGCGCCGCACCACACGTTCTCGACGCCGCCGGTGATCAAGCCGGGCATGCTGGCGCACGACGACGTCAGTCACTAAAAGGAATGTTTTCCCTTCTCCCGCTCGCGGGAGAAGGTGGCCCGCAGGGCCGGATGAGGGGCACAGTTCGTGACGTTGTCGCAAGCGCTCCCTCACCCCAGACGCTTCGCGTCTGGACCTCTCCCGCAGGCGGGAGAGGTGAACCGCGTCATCGTTGGAATCGGATGTACTCGCCGGAACCGAACTCGCAGGACATGAAGCAAGAAATCGCCAACCGCAACGCGAGCGTGCTGAAGACCGGCGCGATCGTGGTCGCGTGCGCGTTCCTGTTCGGCTTCGCGATGGTTCCGGTGTACCGCATCGTCTGCGAGCACGTGTTCGGCATCAAGCTGGCCAACGGCGGCACCTCGCCGACCAGCGTGGCCGACCTGGTGGAGGACACCAGCCGGACGGTCACCGTGCAGTTCGTCACCAGCGTCAACAGCAAGCTGCCGTGGAGCTTCGCCGCCGAGCGCACCAGCGTCGACGTGCATCCGGGCAAGCTGACCGAGGTCTGGTTCGACGCGACCAACACGAGCGCGCAGGCCATCGTCGGCAACGCGGTGCCCAGCGTCGCACCGAGCAACGCCTCGCTGTACTTCAACAAGACCGAATGCTTCTGCTTCACCGAGCAGGTGCTGAACGCCGGGGAGACGCGCCGCATGCCGGTGCGCTTCTTCGTCGATCCGCAGCTGCCCAAGAGCGTGCGCGAGCTGACCCTGTCGTACACGTTCTATACGAACGAAGTCGCCACCCAGCGGCTTTCCGAGACCGGTTCGCCGCTTCCGACGGCCGGTTGAGACCGCGCATTCACCGAACGCAACACGAATCGAGGGCCGCCGCCATGGCGCAAACACAAGGTGCTTACTACGTCCCCCACGGCAGCCACTGGCCGATCGTCGGCTCGTTCGGCCTGCTCGGCACGGTCGGCGGCGCCGGCATGTGGCTCAACGAGCACAGCCTCGGCAAGCCGGTCATGGCGGTCGGCATCGCGCTGCTCGTGATCATGATCTTCGGCTGGTTCGGCACGGTCATCCGTGAATCGGTCGGCGGCCTCTACAACAAGCAGGTCGACACTTCGTTCCGCATGGGAATGATGTGGTTCATCTTTTCCGAAGTGATGTTCTTCGCCGCGTTCTTCGGCGCGCTGTTCTACGCACGCGAGCTGGTGGTGCCGTGGCTCGGCGGCGCCGGCAAGGGCGCGCTGACGAACTACTTCCTGTGGCCCGACTACACCTCGGCCTGGCCGACCAACGGTCCGGGAGACGTCGGCGGCACGTTCCACACGATGACCCCGTGGGGCATCCCGCTGCTCAACACCCTGCTGCTGCTGACCTCCGGCGTCACCATCACGATCGCGCACCACGCGCTGCGCGCCGGCCACCGCGGCCGCCTGCTGGTGTTCCTCGCGCTCACCGTGCTGCTCGGCGTGGTCTTCCTCGGCTTCCAGGTGTACGAGTACGCGCACGCCTACGGCCACCTGAACCTGACTCTCGGCAGCGGCATCTACGGCAGCACGTTCTTCATGCTGACCGGCTTCCACGGCATGCACGTCACGCTCGGCGCGATCATGCTGGCGGTGATCTGGTTCCGCTGCGCGAAGGGCCACTTCACGCGCGACAACCACTTCGGCTTCGAAGCCGTCGCCTGGTACTGGCACTTCGTCGACGTGGTCTGGCTGGGCCTGTTCCTGTTCGTCTACGTGCTCTGAGCCGTATCCCGCTCGCGCGGGCCGCTGCATGACAGCGGCTCGCGCATAGATCCCCGTTCCGCCGAGGCTTGCGCGACGATCGAGGTTTTCTCTCGTCGCTTGCCCTTCGGCGCAATGCTCGGCCGGCGCATGGTCACGTCCTGTGACACCGGATCTGCGTCGTCGCACTGGCCTTCCTGGCAAGACCCGTCGGTCCTCCAGTTGAAGGACGCACGGCGGCTTCCCCACAACGTGGCGGAGGGGAGCCTTTGATGTCCGAATCCGATCGCAACGTCTCACGACAACCGCTGGTCAGCGGCCTTCCGTGGAAGACCTCGTGCACGCTCGATGCTCGGGCGGCAATCGGCTGCCTGCTCACCTTTGGACAGACGCCGACATCGCTGCAGGCTTTCCGCTGACAGCTAACTGATGCTCGCCTTGTTCGCGGCGATGCTGCGCCAGGGTGAAGCCCATGCCGGCGGTCACGCGATCGAGTCTTCGAAAAGACTTTTGCCATTCGGCCTCTTTCCTCTGGCGCGCCCATTCGTTGGCGCAACTTCCGCAAGTTTCCGGCGTGCGAAGAACAGGCACGAGCGGTGTTCGCGATCTTTTCAGCGGCTGATTCTTCGGGGCGCCGGAAAGCCCATGAACATGAAAGATTTCATCCACGGCCGAGGGCGAAAGCGTCGGGTACGATCCTGAGGGTCGAGTCGTGGTTGAGCTTGGGTTATATTGAATTTTTGGAAAATTGATGCAGGAAGGAAATTCCTCATAAGGACATAAATCGGTTTCGGACAATACGACAGGCCTATGGCAGCGCGACGGAGAGCAAGCTCGAATCCGTCCCCATCTTCCTTGCTGGGCCAATGCGCCGTCGTACAGCTGGTGGCATTGGTCGTCTTGGGCGTGCTCTGGACCCTCTGGTTCTGGCCCACCCCGTTCAGCGATTTCTTTCTCTATTGGGACGAGGCCGGCGGAACCGCGGCCTACGAACGCGGCGGCGCCGGCGTGCTGGTGTTCGCGCTGGTGCGGCGGTTTCTGTCCGCACCGCAATGGGCGGCCCTGTTCGTCAATCTCTCGGCTGCGGTGTTCCTGCTGTGGCTGTTCTGGCGCTGCGATACGACGCGCTGGCGCGTATTCGCCCATCTGGGCGCGCTCTATCTGCTGCTGATCACGCCGTACTTCGCTCTCGTGCAGATCGACCTGATCGCGACAGCGTGCCTGGCCGCGTGCTGGGCCTTGCTGTTGCGGCCACCGCAGGGGTGGCCTGGCTGGCTGAGCTGGGGGCTGGGCCTGTCGCTGGGCGTCGCCGCGGTGTCGACGCGTCCCCAATTCGCTCTGACCATGAGCGTCCTGGTCGGGATGCTCGTCGTGCTCTGGCTGGCGCTCGATAGCCGGAGAGGCACGAAGGTTCTCCTGGCCTTGTCGGCGACGCTCGCATTGGTGGTGGCGATCGGGTTCTCGCTCGATCTGTGGGCGCGCTACGCCGCGGGGACGGGCGAGCGCGTGCGCACCAGTTCGGCCGTGACCCTGTATTCGGGTCTGCTGGCGACCGAAGCCGGCTCGTGGTGTGGCGGATGGACGCCGGCGGCCAGTCAGGCGGCGCTCGAGGATCGCGACAAGCCGTTGTCCACGGCGATGAGCGAGCGACTCGCGGCGCGCCCGGCGGGACATTGGCTCGGCATCATCCAATGCAAGCTCACTCGGGTCGTTCTGCTGCCGCGGCCGTTCGCGTTGTTCTGGCTCGCCCCACCCGGGGCGGATGCGGTTTCGCTCGACGCGGAACAGCGGCGGCGCCTGGATGTCGTCGAAGCCTTGCGTCCCTGGGAGCGCGCGCTCTATCGCCTCCTGACGCTGGCGATCTACCTGGGTGTCGTCGTGATTGCGATACGCCGCCGCCGCGTGGGAGGACTGGCGCTTGTGCCGATCGCCTGGGCGCTGTCGTTCTGGCTGGTGCACCTCGTCTTCGAGGCGCAGGAACGCTATTTTTTGGCTACCATAGCGCTGCTGCCTCTGTTGTCGGCGCTGGTTTCGAGCGTCGACGCGTCTCGACGGATCCAGACGAGGACTTCCGCTTCGTAGCGCGGCGCTTTGCGCGCCTTCAGCCGCCGATCCCGTGCGGTTTGATCAGCCCGGTCGCGATCGCGATGATGACGAGCACGATCAGCAGCACGGACAAGCCGATGCGGCGGGTCAGCGCCTTCACCACGCGGTCGCTGCCGCTCTTGTCGGTCATCATGAAGTAGAGGCCGGCGCCGAGGTTGTACAGGATCGCCGCCAGGAAAAGCAGGATCAGGACCTTGCTGAGCATAGTGAAACTGTCCATGCGGCCGCGCGTTGCGGCGGCATGCACGAGTATACGCCGGCATGTCCGCTAGGCGCTGGCGTCGTCCGCGCGCGTTCGCGGTCGTGCTGTGCCTGGCCGGGGTCGCGCTGTTCATCGCGCTGGGCAGCTGGCAGTGGCGGCGCGGACAGGAGAAGGCCGAGCTGTTCGCCGCGTTCGACCGCGGCTTCGCGCAGGCGCCGATCGCGCTGGAGCAGGCGCGGCGCGAAGCCGGCGGTGCGGTCTACCCGCACGTCGTCGTGCGCGGCAGCTACGTCGAGCCGGACTACGAATACGAGCTGGAAAACCAGGTCCGCGACGGGCGCGTCGGCGTCATGGCGTTCGCCCTGTTCCAGCCGGCCGGCGGCGGCGATCCGCTGCTGGTGAACCGCGGTTTCCTGCCGTACGCGAGCGGCGACCGCCGCTATCCGGAACTGCCGCCGCTGCCGCGCGGCGAAGTGTCGCTGTCGGGACTGTACGCGCCGCCGCCGGGCGCCGGCCTGCGGCTGGGCGGCAACGGCCTGGAAGCGCAGAAATATCCGAAAAAGGTCATCTATCTCGATCTGGCCGAAGTCGGCGCCGATCTCGACCGCCGCCTCGACCCGCGCGTGCTGCTGCTGTTGCCCGAGCCCGGCGCGGCCGAGTCGGCGCGCTTCGTGCGCGAATGGCGCCCGGAGGTGTTTCCGCCCGAGCGCCACTACGGCTACGCTCTCACCTGGTTCACGTTCGCCGCCGTCGTGGTCGCGACCTTCGCGATCCTGCACTGGCGCAAGACACCCCAATGACTCCACGCACGCGCAACCGCATCGGCCTGCTCCTGATCATCGCGCTGTTCCTCGCGCCGCTGGTCGCCGCCTACGTATTGAACGCGCTCGACTGGCGCCCGGGCGGCACGCGCAACTACGGCACCCTGGTCGAGCCACCGCAGGACCTGTCCGGCGCGCGCTTCGTGCTCGCCGACGGCAAGCCGCTGCAGTGGAAGGACGAGGACTGGTCCTGGACCGTGTTCGCCCTGACCGGACCCGGCTGCGCGCATAGCTGCCTCGCGCGCCTGGATGAGCTGCGCCGCGCGCGCCTCACCCTGAACCAGAACGCCTATCGCGTGCGCGTGATCGTGCTCGATGCCGGGCTGACCCCCGAGCAGCTGGCGCCGCTGAAGCCGCTGGAGTCCGCGCGCGACGTCGACGCCAGGCTCGCCGCGCTGCGGCCGGCCGGCGCCGACGAAGTCGCCGTCGCCTTCGCCGACCCGCACGGATTCCTCGCGCTGCGCTACGCGGTCGGCTACGACGCGAACCAGCTGCGCAAGGATCTCGCGCGCCTGGTGAAGCGATGAGCGCGCGTGCGCTCCTCTCGCCGGCGCGCATCGCCGCGTTCGCCACCGCGTTCGCCTTCGTCGTGATCGTGTTCGGCGCGTTCGTGCGCCTGTCCAACGCCGGCCTGTCCTGCCCGGACTGGCCGACCTGCTACGGCAAGGCGACCTGGCCCGGTCACGAGCACGAGATCGAGCACGCCAACGCGAACTTCCCGGAGCGCCCGGTGGAGACGCACAAGGCCTGGCGCGAGCAGGTGCACCGCATGATCGCCGGCACGCTCGGCCTGCTGGTGTTCGCGCTCGCGCTGATCGCGGCCTGGCGCCGCCGCGTGCTGGTCGCGATGCTGCTGATCGCGGCGCTCGCCGCGGCCATCGGCGTGTTCCTGTACATCAAGCAGGAGTACGCGGCGTCGGCGCTGCTGTCGGCGGTCGCCATCGCCCTGCCGCTGCTCGCCGCGCTGCGCCTGGACCGCGCCGCGCCGTGGCGCATCGCGGTGGTCACCTTCGCGGTGGTCATCTTCCAGGCCATGCTCGGCATGTGGACGGTCACCCTGCTGCTCAAGCCCGTGGTCGTGATGGGCCATCTGCTCGGCGGCCTGCTGACGTTCTCGCTGCTCGGCTACGTCGCGTTGCGCCTGGGCACCACGCAGGCGCCGACGGCACAGCAGCGGCGCCTGCAGCCGATGGTGATCGTCGCACTGGTGCTGCTGGCAGTGCAGATCGCGCTCGGCGGCTGGACCAGCGCCAACTACGCCGCACTGGCCTGCGGCGCGGATTTCCCCAAGTGCGCCGGCAACTGGTGGCCGATGACGGATTTCCGCGAGGGCTTCGTGCTCTGGCGCGGCATCGGCGTCAACTACGAAGGCGGCGTGCTCGACGCGGCCGCGCGCGCGGCGATCCAGATCGCCCACCGCATCGGTGCGCTGGTCGTGTTCGGCCACGTGCTCGCGACCGCCGTGCTGGCCTGGCGCCGCGGCCTGCCTCGCCTCGGCGCGCTGGTGGCGGCGCTGCTGTGCACCCAGGTCGCGCTCGGTATCGCCAACGTCAAGCTGCTGCTGCCGCTGCCGGTCGCGACCGCGCACAACGGCATCGCCGCGCTGCTGCTGCTGTCGCTGATCGCGCTGCTGGTCCGCGTGCAGGCGCCGCCCGCACCGTCTCCCGCCGCCGCATCACTGCGGCAGGCCGCCTAGTGCCGTCGTGAAGCATGGTGTCGTCGTGAAGCAGCGCTCCCTTGCCAGCCAGTACTTCGAACTCACCAAGCCGCGCGTCGTCGCGCTGATCGTGTTCACCGCGGTGATCGGCATGCTGCTGGCCGTGCCGGGCGTGCCGCCGCTGCGTCAGGCGATCGCCGGCGCGATCGGCATCTGGCTCGCCGCGGCGTCGGCGGCGGCGCTGAACCACCTGATCGACCAGCGCATCGACAAGCTGATGGCGCGCACCTCGCAGCGCCCGCTGGCCACCGGCACGCTGACGCCGACGCAGGTGCTCGCCTTCGCGCTGGGCCTCGGCACGCTGTCGATGGCGATCCTGATCGCGTTCGTCAATCCACTGACCGCGGCGCTGACCTTCGCCTCGCTGATCGGCTACGCGGTCGTCTACACCGCGTACCTGAAGCGTGCGACGCCGCAGAACATCGTCATCGGCGGCGCCGCCGGCGCCGCGCCGCCGGTGCTCGGCTGGGCCGCGGTCACCGGCAGCGTGCACGCCTACGCGCTGCTGCTGTTCCTGATCATCTTCATCTGGACGCCGCCGCATTTCTGGGCGCTGGCGATCTTCCGCCGCGAGGACTATTCGCGCGCGCAGGTGCCGATGCTGCCAGTCACGCACGGCGTCACCTACACGCGCTGGCACGTGCTGTACTACACCGTGCTGCTGCTGGTGATCACCGTGCTGCCGTACCTGACCGGCATGAGCGGGCTGTTCTATCTCGGCGGCGCGCTGGTGCTCGGCGGCGGCTTCCTGTACTACGCGATCCGCCTGATGAACCCGCCGGACGACTTCTTCGCGATGCGCGTGTTCAACTATTCGATCATCTACCTGATGGCGCTGTTCGCGTTCCTGCTGGTCGACCACTACCTGCCGATCGGCACGCTCGATTCGGGCGCGATGCTGCTGCGCAAGGTCGGCTAGCCGTCACCGGAGCGTCGCGCGTAGCGCTGCGCGAGCATCGCGCAGGCCATCAGCTGCACCTGATGGAACAGCATCACCGGCAGCACCAGCATGCCGAGCGCCGGATTGCCGGCGAACAGGATCTTCGCCATCGGCACGCCGCTGGCCAGGCTCTTCTTCGAGCCGCAGAACACCACCGCGATCTCGTCCGCGCGCGAGAAACCCAGGCGCCGGCTGAGCACGGTGGTCGTCGCCAGCACGATCGCCAGCAGCAGCACGACCACCGCCAGCAGGCCGAGCAGCGCGAGCGGCGGCACCAGGTGCCACAGTCCTTCGACCACCGAGGCGCTGAAGGCGACGTAGACCACCAGCAGCACGGTGCCGCGATCGGTATAGGACAGCACGCCGCGCCAGCGCTCGATCGCGCTGCCGATCCACGGCCGCAGCAGATGCCCGGCGAGGAACGGCACCAGCAGCTGCAGCACGATGTCGCCGATCGCGCGCAGCGGCGAGGTGCCTTCGCCGCGCGTGGTCAGCAGCAGCGCGACCAGCAGCGGCGTGACGAACACGCCGGCGAGATTGGACAGCGAGGCCGCGCAGACCGCGGCCGGTACGTTGCCGCGCGCGATCGCCGTGAACGCGATCGACGACTGCACCGTCGACGGCAGACAGCACAGGTAGAGCAGGCCGGGATAGAGCGCCGGCGTGGCGACGGCGGTCGCCAGCGGCTTCAGCACGAGCCCGAGCAGCGGAAACAGCGCGAACGTGCAGGCCAGCACCAGCAGGTGCAGTTTCCAGTTCGTCAGTCCGGCGAGGATCGCTTCGCGCGGCAGCCGCGCGCCGTGCAGGAAGAACAGCACGGCGATGCCGGCGACCGTCAGATGATCGAACGCCACCGCCACGCGCCCCTCGCACGGCAGCAGTGCGGCGAGCGCCACGGTGGCGAACAGGGCGAGGGTGAAGCCGTCGAAGAGGGTGCGCAGGAATTTCACGAGGATATTGGCTTGGAGAAAGCTGAGGTCGGTGGGACTCGTGTGCGATCACCGTGGGTAGCCGCTGGTTGCCGTTGCCTCTCCCGCAAGAGGGAGAGGGAGAACAGCAGCGCTGCCTTCGCCGTCACCTCTCCCGCTCGCGGGAGAGGTCGCGCCGCAGGCGCGGGTGAGGGAAGCCGGAGCGCAGCGCTCCGATGCCCCTCACCCCGGCCCTCTCCCGCGAGCGGGAGAGGGAGAACAGCACCGCTGATTTGTCGTTGCCTCTCCCGCATGCGGGAGAGGAAGCAAATCCTTCCGGACCCGGCGCTCATCCGCCGATCAAGTATTTCTGCCAGAACAGCATCGTCGCCGCGCGGAAGTAGTCGACGTTCGGCTTCTTGCGGAAGCCGTGGCCCTCGTCGTCGAACTCGAGGAACCACACGTCGCCGCCGTTGCCGCGCACGGTGCGGACGATCTGCGCCGCCTCGCTGGCCGGCACGCGCGGATCGTTCGCGCCCTGCGCGACGAACAGCGGCCTGGTGATCGCCTTCGCGTTCGTCGTCGGCGAGATCTTCTCGAGGAAGGCCTTCATCTTCGGATCGCGCTCGTCGCCGTATTCGGCGCGGCGCAGGTCGCGGCGGTAGTTCTCGGTGTTCTCGAGGAAGGTCACGAAGTTGGAGATGCCGACGATGTCGACGCCGGCGCGCAGGCGCGCGTCGTAGTGCGTCATCGTCGCCAGCACCATGTAGCCGCCGTAGGAGCCGCCGTAGACGGCGACGCGCTGCGCGTCGAGTTCGGGCTGTGTGCCGATCCAGTCGAGCAGGGCGCCGATGTCCTTGACCGAATCCTCGCGCTTGAAGCCGTTGTCGAGCAGCAGGTAGCTCTTGCCGTAGCCGGACGAGCCGCGCACGTTGGGCACCAGCACCGCGACGCCGAGCTGGTCGACGAGGAACTGGATCTCGGCGCTGAACACCGGCCGCGCCTGCGCCTCGGGGCCGCCGTGGATCTGGATCACCACCGGCACCTTCTTCTGCGCCGCCGCCTTCGGCCGGTAGTAGAACGCCGGGATCGTGCGCGGCTTGCCGCCGGCCTTGTCGAAGGTGGCGAAGCGCACCAGCTCGGGCGAGGCGAATTTCGACGCGTCCAGTCCGCCGACCTCGCTCTCGGTCCAGCGCGCGACCGCGTTCGCCTCCGGATCGACCGTGTAGACGTCGCTCGGCGACACGGCCGAGTTGAGCGAGAACGCGATGCGCTTTCCGTCCGGGCTGAACTCGACGCTGCCGATGACGCCCTTCGGCAGGGCCGGCAGCGGCAGCTCCTTGCGCGTGGCCGTGTCGAGCAGGTGCAGCACGCCGAAGCCGTCCTCGTTGCTGACGAAGGCCAGGCGCCGGCCGTCGGCGGACAGCGCGTAGTCCTCGACGTCCCAGGCGATGCCGGCGCTGAGCGCGGCGACCTTGCCGGTCTTGAAGTCGTGGAAGCGCAGCGTGCGGAATTCGTTTTCCTCGTCGGAGGTGAAGTACGCGCCGCTGCCGTCCGGCGCGAACTTGAACGCGCCGAACGAGGCCTTGCCGCCGTCGACCGGGAACAGCGTCAGCTTGCCGCTGTCGAGGTCGACGACGCCCGGGCGGATCTCGTTGATCGAGACGAACTGCTGCACCAGCAGCTGCTTGCCGTCCGGCGAGAAGTCGCTCGCGCCCCAGCTGCCGCCTTCGGCCACCACGGCCTTCTTCGCGCCGCTGTCCAGGTCGAGCACCCACACGTCGGTGTCCTTGCCGTTGCGCGCGGTGCTGCTGTAGGCCAGCCGCGCGCCGTCGCGCGACCACAGCGGGCCGTCGTTGCGCGACTTGCCGTCGGTCAGCAGTTTCGTCTCGCGCGTGCCCAGGTCGAACCAGTACAGCTGCCAGAACTCCGATCCACCGACGTCCTTGCCGAACACGAAGCCGTCGCGCTTCGGGTTCGCGGCGATCGCGGCGATCGGCTCGTCGTAGAACGTCAGCTGTTCGCGCGCGCCGCCGGGCGTCTTCACGCGATGCACCTGCGTGGTGTTGGCGAAGCGCGTGCCGACCAGCAGGCCCGAGCCGTCGGCGATCCAGCCGCCGAGTCCGGCGTTGCGCGTGTTGGCGTAGCGCTGCAGCCGCTCGCTCAGTGCCGCTGGAATCTCGGGAATGTTCTCGCTGACGCGATTGCCGCGCTCCACGCGCTGCACCTCGGCGGCGCCGGCCGGGATGCAGGCGAGCGCGCCGGCGAGGGCGAGGATCGTGAGGGCGGGGCGTCGTCGGAAGTGTCGCATCGGGGTCTCCGGCAATCGTGGAACGCGCAGGGTAGCGTGTTGCGGCGTGCTCGGCGTCGACGCCGAGCGGCGTCCGCTCGAGGACGTCGCCGCGCCGCTGTCGCGTGTGGACTCCTGAAGGCCGCTCTGTCTTCGTGCGCTACGGCACGGATTCAGACTAAAACATCGTACGAATGGTTTCATACGATTTTCATCGGAGCTACCATCGCCGGGCGGAAGCGTTGCAGCTGGTTTCACCCCGGGGGGCCATGCCATGCGGAAGAGCCGTGCGAAATTCGCACTCGTCGCGTTGACGCTGGCGGGCGCGCCGGCGGCGGCGCAGGACCCGGCGCCGGAGGAGCGGCCGGCGGGCAATCCCAAGGAAGCCACCGTGCTGCAGCCGATCGAGGTGGTCGGCTCGCACATCCGCAGGATCGACGTCGAGACACGCCATCCGCTGCTGACGATCGAGCGCGCCGAGCTGCTGCGCACCGGTCTCACCGACGTGGCGGACATCCTGCAGACGATCACCGCCAACGGGCAGACGCAGAACCGCAACATCAACAACGGCGGTACCGGCGAGCTGCGCGTGAACCTGCGCAGCCTCGGCAGCCATCGCACGCTGGTGCTGGTCAACGGCCAGCGCTGGGCCGCCGCACTCGACGGCGGCGTCGACCTCAGCGCGATTCCGCTGGCGCTGGTCGAGCGCGTGGAGGTGCTCAAGGACGGTGCCTCGGCGATCTACGGCTCCGACGCGATCGCCGGCGTGATCAACATCGTCACGCGGCGCGACTTCGACGGCGCGGAGCTGGGCGCCTACGTCGGCCAGTACGACCAGGACGACGGCCTGCGCCGCTCCTACGACCTGAGCTTCGGCCGCGCCAGTGACGGCTGGAGTGCGGCGATGGGACTGGAATACGAACGCTACGATCCGGTGCTGGCCGGCAACCGCGAGATTTCCGGCACGCCGCTGCCCGACCTGCCGGCCGCGGCGACCGGCTCGTCGGCGACGCCGTACACGAGCCTCACGCTGGCGGGCGGCGGGCCGCTGCGCCTGATCGACGGACGCAGCGGCACGTCGCCGGACGATTTCCGTCCGTTCGATTCGCGGCGCGACAACTACAACTACCAGTCGACCACGTACCTGCAGACGCCGGCCGGGCGCAAGGCGGCGTTCGCGCAGGGCCGCTACGAGATCAGCCCGAGCCTGGCCCTGGTCGGCGACCTGCTCTACAACCGCCGCACGTCCTCGCAGCAGCTGGCGCCGCCGGTGGTGCTGTTCTCGCCGTATGCCAGCGGGCCCGAGTCGCTGCTGTCGATCTCGCCGGACAATCTCTACAACCCGTTCGGCGAACCGGTGATCGCCGCGCAGCGGCGCCTGGTCGAAGCGGGGCCGCGGCGCTTCGAGCAGTCCGTCGACACCAAACGAGCGCACCTGGGGCTCGACGGCCTGGCCTCGCTGGCCGGGCGCGAGGTGGCCTGGGGCGCGGACTTCACCTGGATCCGCGCCGACGAGCGCTCGTCGACCGATCCGTACTTCGACAACCGCGCTCTCGCGCTGGCGATCGGGCCGTCGTTCCGCGACGCCGCCGGCGCCGCGCACTGCGGCACGCCGCAGGCACCGGTCGCCGGCTGCGTGCCGATGGACCTGTTCGGCCCGCCCGGCTCGATCACGCCGGACATGCTCGCCTACATCCGGCGCGTCACGCACGCGAGCCGCCGCGCGGACCTGCACGACTTCAACCTGCACGCGAGCAGCACGCTGTTCGAGCTGCCGGCCGGTGCGGTCGCCGTTGCGGCGGGCCTGGAGCATCGCCGCGAACGCGGCGAGGAGCGCATCGATGCGCTGATCCGCAGCGGCAACGCGAACGGCAGCGGCGGCGGCTCGATCGAGCCGACCCGCGGCAGCGACCGCGTCGAGGAGGCCTACGTGGAATTGGAGGTCCCGCTGCTGAAGGACCTGCCGCTGGCGCGCAGCCTCGACGTGTCGCTGGCCTCGCGCTACTCGCGCTATTCGCAGTTCGGCAGCACGACCAACTCGCAGTTCGGCCTGCGCTGGAAACCGTTCGACGACCTGCTCGTGCGCGGCAACTATTCGGAAGGCTTCCGCGCGCCGAGCCTGTTCGAGCTGTTCGCCGGAGCGCAGGTCAACACCGGCCAATTTTTTGACCCGTGCGTGGCCGCCAACGAATCGGGTCCTTCGGTGCTCGCGCGCTGCCGTGCGCTCGGCGTTCCGGCCGATGTGCAGGACCCGCAGGCGGTCGAGGTCACGGTGGCCGGCAATCCGAAGCTGCAGCCGGAGACGGCGACGACGCGCACGCTGGGCCTGGTCTATTCGCCGCAGTGGCTGGAAGGACTGCAGGCGAGCCTGGACTGGTACCGCATCGAGCTGCGCGGCTCGATCCAGCAGGTCGACGCCGGTTCGGTCCTCGACGACTGCTACCTGCGCGCCGACCGCACCGCCTGCGCGCAGATCCGGCGCGGCGCCGACGGCACGCTGGCCGGCATCGTGCAGATGCCGCGCAACCTGCCGGGCGGGCTGGAGACCGAAGGCTTCGACTTCGGCGCCCTGTACCGCCGGCCCACCGCGATCGGCGACTTCACGCTGCGCTGGGAGAATTCCTACGTGAGCTACTTCGGGCAGATCGGCCAGCCCGACCGCCTCGCGCCGCTGGCCGACGGCTCGCTCGCGCAGGGCAACGCGGTCGGGCAGAACTCGGCCGCGTTCGGTACGGTGTGGCGCCTGCGCTCGGTGCTCGCCCTGGCCTGGCAGCGCGAACGCTGGAGCGCGAGCATCGCCGCGCGCTACTTCTCGTCGATCCAGGAAGACTGCAGCGGCGTGCTGTTCTACGCGCAGCGCATCGGCGACCCGGCGCTGCGCAACCTGTGCTCGCAGCCGGACCGCATCGTCGAACAGGACGATTCCGGCATCGGTCAGCCGGCGCCGCGCAATCGCGTCGGCAGCGTGACCTTCTTCGATCTCGATCTGGGCTGGACCGCGCCGTGGGGCGGCCACGTCGCGCTCGGCGTGCGCAACGCGTTCGACCGCGGTCCGCCGGTGTCGTATTCGGCCGGGTTCCGCGGCTTCTTCGCCGACTACGACCTGCCCGGACGCTTCTGGTACGCCAGCTACCGGCAACGCTTCTGAACGCGCGCGGCGCGCAATCCGATCATCGAGGAGGAAAACGGGATGACGACACGACGCGAGGTACTGGCCATGGCCGCCGCGGCGGGCGCTGCGGGCCTGCTCGCGCGCTCCGGCTACGGGCGCGCGGAAACGGCCGCGTGGAAACCGTTCCGCGACACCGTCGCGGTCGACGGCGAGGGCGGGCTGTTCATGCTGCTGTCGGCCACCGACGAGGAAGACGCCGCCGACCTCGCCGCCGCGCGCGCCAGCGGCCTGGCCGGCGCGCTGCTCACGGTCGCGCCGAACTCGCGCTTCCGCTACGACGTGGAAGGATTCGAGAAGACCAAGGAGCTGCTCGCCAACTGCCGGCGCAAGATCGCCGCGCATCCGGACGCGCTGCTGCTCGTCGACACCGCGGCGGACCTGGAGCGCGCGCGGCGCGAGCGCCGGCTCGGCGTGATCCCGCGCTTCCAGGGCTGCGAGCCGCTGGGCGAGCACCTCGACCGCGTGCCGCTGTTCCGCGAGCTGGGCGTGCGCGTGATCCAGCTGACCCAGGCCAGGCGCAATCTCGCCGCCGACGACTGCATGGAGGCCAACGACGGCGGCCTCAGCGCATTCGGCCACAAGGTGGTGGAGGAGCTGAACGCGCGGAAGGTGGTGGTCGACCTCGCGCACGGCTCGCCGCGCACGATCGCCGAGGGCATTCGCGCGTCGAAGGCGCCGGTGCTGATCAGCCACACCGGCTGCCGCGCGCTGGCCGACGTGCCGCGCAATACCGGCGACGACAACCTGCGCGCGCTGGCCGACCGCGGCGGCGTCGCCGGCATCGTGTTCTGGCCGTACCTGCGCACCGACCGGCAGCCGATGGCGGCCGATGTGGTCGCCCACATCGAACACGCGATCAAGGTCTGCGGCGAGGACCACGTCGGCATCGGCACCGACTGCGCGATCGCGCCGGTCGAGCGCACGCCGGAGTACGAGAAGCAGAACCGGGAGAACATCCAGGGCATGATCGAAAGCGGCTGGCTGAAGCAGAAGAGCGCCGACGGCGTGCACCTGTTCATCACCGACCTGAACGTGGCGAACCGCTTCGAGGTGCTCGCCGGTCTGCTGTCGGCGCGCGGCCATTCCGACGCGCGCATCGCCAAGATCCTCGGCGGCAATTTCGCGCGCGTGTTCGGCGAGGTGTGGGGGTAGTAGACTGGCCGCGCCCGCGACTCGAGAGCGCCGCCATGACCACGATCTACGACTTCAGCGCGAAGACCATCGACGGCGACGAGCAGGGACTCGACGCCTACCGCGGCAAGACGATGCTGATCGTCAACGTCGCCTCGAAATGCGGCTTCACGCCGCAGTACGCCGGGCTCGAGGCCCTGTACGAGAAGTTCCAGGGCCAGGGCCTGGTGGTGCTGGGCTTTCCGTGCGACCAGTTCGGCCACCAGGAGCCCGGCGACGAGGCCGAGATCCGCAATTTCTGCTCGCTGAACTACGACGTGACCTTCCCGATGTTCGCCAAGATCGAGGTCAACGGCGCCGGTGCGCATCCGCTGTACCAGTTCCTCAAGAAGCAGGCCAAGGGCCTGCTCGGCAGCGAGTCGATCAAGTGGAACTTCACCAAGTTCCTGGTCGACAAGGAAGGAAGCGTGGTGCGCCGCTACGCGCCGACCGACACGCCGGAGAGCATCGGCAAGGATCTCGCCGCGCAGTTGTGAGTCCGTCCCCGACGCGCTGGCCGTCCGATGATCCCGCCGCTGCTCGCCGCCCTCGGTCTCGCCACGGCCGGCGCGCCGCCGCCGGCGCTCAGCGTGACGTTCCCCGACCGCACCAACCCGAACTACTACAACGTCATGACCTGCCGCGGCGCGCTCGTGCGGCGCACGCGCCTGCGCGTCGGCAGGGACGGCGCGCCGGCGACGAAGAACGGCGAGGTCGTGTTCCGCTGCGACGGTCCGATGACCACGCACGTCGAACGCATCGAGCGCGAACCCACGCACTATCGCGACACCGACTGGGCGTGGCGCTTCGAGAGCGCGGACGGGCGCGAGATCCTGTCCGGCTACGGCGCGAAGATGCTGTCGCCGCCGCGGCAGGGGCTGGGCTTCTACGTGCGCGAAGGCTACCTCGATCCGTGATCATCCACCGCGGCGCGGCGGTTGCGCCGTGCCGTTGACCCGACTCCGCCGCTGACCTCCTTCCGCCGCGCATGGCTTTGGTTTCCTATCGCTTTGGTGCGTTCCAGCTCGATCCCGCCACGCGCACGCTGCTGCGCGACGGCGCCGCGACGACGCTGCCGCCGAAGGCGCTCGACCTGATCGTGTACCTGATCGAGCGGCGCGACCGCGCGGTCGGGCGCGACGAGCTGATCGCGGCGGTGTGGGGCCGGGTCGACATCACCGACAACGCGCTCGGCCAGGTCGTGCTGCAGGCGCGGCGCGCGCTCGACGATGGCGGCGACGGCGGCCAGCGCAGCATCGTCACCGTGCCGCGCTTCGGCTACCGCTGGGCCGCGCCGGTGACGACCGAGGCGCCGCCGGCGAAGGCGCAGGCCGCCGTCGAGCTTGCGGCGCCTGCGGTGACGTCGCCGCAGGTCGCAGCGCCGTCGCCCGCGCCCGATCGCCGCCGGCGCTGGCGCTGGCCGGCCGTCGCGGCAGCGCTCCTGCTCGCCGTCGCCGCGCTGTGGTTCGGCCTGCGCGGCGCGCGGCATCCGCCCGCCGCCGCTCCCGCCGCCCTGGTCGTGCTGCCGGTGGTCGTGGACGGGCCGTCGACGGCGGCGTGGGTGCGTCTGGGCATCATGGATCTCGTCGCGCAGCGCCTGCGCGCGTCCGGCCAGACGGTCGTGCCGAGCGACAACATCGTCGGCCTCGCCGCGCGCTACACCGACGCCAAGGGCACGCTCGACGCCGAGGCGCTGGCCGCGGCCGCCGGCGCTGGCCTCGTCGTCGACGCCAGCGCGCGCCTGGTCGGCGAGCGCTGGCAGGTCGTGCTGAAGGCGCGCGGCCGCAACGCGCGCGCCGAGGGCGAGGACGCCGACGTGATCGTCGCCGCGCGTCTGGCCGCGGACCGCCTGGCGCTCGCGCTCGGGCTGCAGCCGGCGGCGAGCGACGACACCGGCGGCGCCGGCCGCCTGCTGCAGCAGGCACGCGCGGCGATCCTGTCCGAGCAGCTCGACGCCGCGCGCAAGCTGCTGCTGGAAGCCGGCGCCGACGCACGCGCGCAGCCGGAGGTGCGCTTCCATCTGGCCGAGATCGATTTCCGCGCCGGCCGGCTCGACGAGGCGCAGCGGGCGCTGACCGAGCAGCTCGCCGACGGCAGCGCCGACGAGCCGCTGCTGCACGCGCGCATCCTCAACACGCTGGCCAACATCGCCTACCAGCGCAACCAGCCGGGCCAGGTCGAGGCCTATGCCGAGCAGGCGCTGCGCTGGCTCGCCGACCACGACGACCCGGAGGAGACCGGGCGCGCGATGCTCGGCCGCGCCAGCGCACGCACCGCCCTGCATCGCTACGACGCGGCGCTGGCCGACTACGCGCAGGCGCGCGTCGCCTTCGCCGCGGCCGGCGACCGCCGCGCGCTGGCGCGCGTGGACACCTACGTCGCCCTGCTCGACGTCAACCGCGACCGTCCCGGCGAGGCGCTGCCGATGCTGCGCGACGCGGTCGAGCGCCTGCGCACCTACGACGCGGTGGTGGAGGAGCTGCACGGCCGCGTCGGCATCGTCATGGCCGAGCTGGCGATGCTCGATCCGGCCGCCGCGCTCGGCCAGTGCGCCCGCCTGGACGAGCTGACCGCGCGCGTCTCCGACCCGCGCCGCAAGCACTACGCCGGCCTGGTCTGCGTCGACGCGCTGATCGCCGGCGGCAAGCTCGGCGAGGCGGGCGCGCGCCTGCGCACGATCCGCGAGCAGGCGGGCGTGCCGGAGCGGAGCCTGCTGCATCAGTCCGAGTTCCAGCTGCACCGCCTCGGCGCCGAACTCGCCTTCGCCATCGACGACGCGAAGACCGCCGCCGACGAGGCCGCCGCGGCCCTGGCCCTGCCGGCCGGCTACGACTCGGCCGGCGCGCGCGCCCGCGTGCTGTGGCTGGCCCTGCGCGCGCAGCTCGCCCTCGGCCGGCCGCAGGACGCGGCGCAGACCGCGACGGCGGCCCGGCGCCTGGCCGCGGACAAGCAGGACGAGGCCGACCAGCGCGTGTTCACCGCGCTGGTCGCGGCCGGACAGGCGCTGGCCGTGAGCGACGTCGCCGCCGCCGAGGCGGCGTTCGCCGATTCGGCCAGGGCCGCCGACGCCAGCCGTGTGCCGGCCAACGTGCTCGCCGCGGCGCAGGCACAGGGCACCTATCTGATCGACCGCGGCGAGCTCGACCGCGCCGGCGTCGTCGTCGGCCGCGTCGCGCGCTGGGCCGCGCGCAGCTTCGAGGCCTCCCTGCTGCAGGCCCAGCTGTATCGCGCGCTCGACCAGCAGGCGCCCTGGCAGGAAGCGCTGCGCCAGGCGTCCGCGCTGGCCGGCGAGCGCGTGATCCCGCCGCGCCTGCGCTCGCCCAGGCCACGGCTGCAGCTCGGCGACACGCCCGCTAACGGCGGCCAAACGCCGCACTAACGAAAACGGCATGCCGTTGCGGCGTGCCGGAGCCATGGTCGGGGCCGGCCCTTGGGGCGAGCGGACGGGGAGCGCCGCGCCCGGGCGGACGATCGCACCCCCGAGCGCGACGTCCGCCCCTCCTCTGGCGCGACGCTCCTGCCGCGCGCCCCTCGGGCCGGAACGGTCCTGGGGACCGTTCCCTTCCTTTTTCGGCTTCGGGAGATTCCGGCAATGCTTCGTTTCGGCAACGATTTCCTCGGGCGCGTCCGCCGCGCCGCGCTGTTCGCCTCGCTCGCCTTCGCCCCGTCCGCCTACGCGGAAGGCTTCGTGCAGGTCGACGACATGGCTTCCGCGCGCGCGCTGCACGGCGCCGCCGCCTTGCCGGACGGGCGCGTCCTGGTGATCGGCGGCATCGCCGATTTCGGCAACTTCGTCGGCATCGCCGAGCTGTACGACCCGGCCACCGGCGGCTTCACCGGCACCGGCCTGCCGAACCGGGGCCGCATGCGCCCGACCACGGTGCCGCTCGCCGACGGCCGCGTCTTCGTCTACGGCGGGCAGGGCGACGGCGGCTACTTCAGCGACGCGGAGATCTACAACCCGGCCACCGGCCAGTTCACCGCCGCCGGCAGCACGAGCACCGTGCGCTACGTCGTCACCGCGGTCCTGCTGGCGGACGGCAAGGTGCTGCTCGCCGGCGGCTTCAACCGCGAGACCGGCCCGCTGTCCACCGCCGAGATCTTCGATCCGGCCACCGGCCAGTTCACGCCGACCGGCAGCCTCAGCCGGCCGCGCATCCAGGTCACCGCCGCGGTGCTGCTGCACGACGGCCGCGTGCTGATCGCCGGCGGCAACAACGAGGAGGACGGCCAGCTCGCCAGCGCCGAACTCTACGATCCGGCCACGGGCACGTTCTCGCTGACCGGGCAGATGCCCGAGCCGCGCGACAACCACGACGCGATCGTGCTGCAGGACGGCCGCGTGCTGATCGTCGGCGGCGATTTCGGCGTGGAGGACAACGGCTTTCCGCACTACCTCGCGCAGTCGCTGCTGTACGACCCGGCCAGCGGCCAGTTCGCACCGACCGGCAGCCTCGCGCACCCGCGCGACTTTCCCGCCACCGCCGTGCTGCAGGACGGCCGCGTGCTGGTCGCCGGCGGTTCGCACCTGAGCGGCAATCCCGGCACGGTGACGGTCGCCGAAGGCGAGCTGTACGACCCGGCGACCGGCACGTTCAGCGAGGCCGGCTCGATGGTCGTGCCGCGCGACGAACCGGTCGCGGCCAACCTGCAGGACGGTTCGGTGCTGCTGGTCGGCGGCTGGGCCTTCGCCGGCGACACCGTCGGCGACATGCCGAGCGCGGCGGCCGAACGCTACGTGCCCGCCGTGCAGGACTCGATCTTCGAGAACGGCTTCGACGGCGCGCCCGAACGCCGCTGAGAGGTATCGCGCGGCCGGGCGCAGCATGGCCCGGCCGCGCCCGCGGCGGGCTTCGTGTGACAATCGCGCGATGACGAATTCCGCATACGACGCGATCCTGATCGGCGGCGGCCACAACGGCCTGGTCTGCGCGACCTACCTGGCCAAGGCCGGGCTCAAGGTGCTGGTGCTCGAGCGGCGCGGCGTGGTCGGCGGCGCCGCGGTGACCGAGGAGTTCCACCCCGGCTTCCGCAATTCGGTCGCCGCGTACACGGTCTCGCTGCTGCAGCCGAAGGTGAACCGCGACCTCGAGCTGGACAGGCACGGGCTGCGCGTCGTGCTGCGCCGTGCGAACAACTTCCTGCCGCGGCCCGACGGCAGCTACCTGCTCACCGGTGCCGGCCGCACGCGCGAGGAAGTGGCGAAGTTCTCGCGCAAGGACGCCGACGCGCTGCCCGAGTACGAGCGCCGCCTCGACGCGATCGCCGACGTGCTGCGCGCGCTCGCGCTGGAGCCGCCGCCGAACGTCACCGACGGCGGCTGGCTGAAGGCGCTGCCGGAACTGGCGCGCGCCGGACGCCTGGGCAAGCGGCTCAGCGCGCTCGACGCGCCCCTGCGCAACGACCTGCTCGACCTGTTCACCATCTCGGCCGCCGAGTACCTCGACCGCTTCTTCGAGAGCGAGCCGATCAAGGCGGTGCTCGGCTTCGACGGCGTGGTCGGCAACTACGCCAGCCCCTACACGCCGGGCAGCGCCTACGTGCTGCTGCATCACGTGTTCGGCGAGGTGAACGGCGTCAAGGGCGCCTGGGGCCACGCGATCGGCGGCATGGGCGCGATCACGCAGGCGATGGCGAAGGCGGCCATCGCCGCCGGCGTGGAGATCCGCACCGGCTGCGGCGTGCGCGAGGTGGTGGTCGAGGCCGGGCGCGCCGTCGGCGTCGTCACCGACGCCAGCGATACGCTGCGCGCGCGCGCGATTGTCGCCAACGTGAACCCGAAGCTGCTCTACGAGCGCCTGCTCGCGCCGGCCGCGGTGCCGGCGCCCACGCGCGAGCGCATGGCGAACTGGCGCTGCGGCTCGGGCACGTTCCGCATGAACGTCGCGCTGTCGCGCCTGCCGGATTTCTCCTGCCTGCCCGGCGAAGGCGACCACCTGACCGCCGGCATCATCCTGGCGCCGAGCCTGGACTACATGGACCGCGCCTACCTCGACGCGCGCGCGCACGGCTGGTCGCGCGAGCCGATCGTCGAGATGCTGATCCCGTCGACGCTGGACGATTCGCTCGCGCCGCCGGGCGGCCACGTCGCCAGCCTGTTCTGCCAGCACGTCGCGCCGGTGCTGCCCGATGGCGCGAGCTGGGACGCGCACCGCGAGGAAGTCGCCGACCTCATGATCGACACGGTCGAACGCTACGCGCCGGGCTTCAAGGCCTCCGTGCTCGGCCGGCAGGTCAAGTCGCCGCTCGATCTCGAACGCGACTTCGGCCTGATCGGCGGCGACATCTTCCACGGCGCGCTGTCGCTCAACCAGCTGTTCAGCGCGCGGCCGATGCTCGGCCAGGCGGACTACCGCGGCGCGCTGCCGGGCCTGTACCTGTGCGGCGCCGGCACGCATCCCGGCGGCGGCGTGACGGGTGCGCCGGGGCACAACGCGGCGAAGGCGATCACGCGCGACCTGCGTTGAGCGGCGGCAACGCCATCGCGCAAGCGCGGTCACCCGCGCGGTGGGCGGAAGCGGAAATACTGCGCCGATGCCCTGACCGCTGCTGCGGCGGTCGTCGACGGAGTCCCGCCATGACGAAGTTTCCGCGTTTCCCGATCCTCCCCGCGGCGGCCCTGCCGGTCGCCATGCTGCTCGCCGCCTGCGGCACCACGGCGTCGCGGCCTTCGCGCGACGAGGCCGCGCGCGAGGTCGAGGCGGCCGAGCGCGCGTTCGCGCAGACCATGGCGCGGCGCGACCATGCCGCCTTCACGCGCTTCCTCGCCGACGAGGCGATCTTCTTCGGCGATTCCGGGCCGCTGCGCGGCAAGGCGGCGGTCGCGCAGGGCTGGGCGCCGTTCTTCAAGGGCACGACGGCGCCGTTTTCGTGGGAGCCGGAGCGGGTGGAGGTGCTGGAATCGGGTACGCTCGCGCTCAGTACCGGACCGGTGCGTACGCCGGACGGGAAGATCGTGGGGGTCTTCAACTCGACCTGGCGCCGCGAGGCGCCGGGGACATGGCGCGTCGTTTTCGACAAGGGTGGCGAAGTCTGTGACGGTGGCAAGCGCGGCGGCGACGGCGGATAGCACGATCCAGGCGAACGGCAAGGGGCGCGTGCTGTTCGCGAGCCTGATCGGCACCACGATCGAGTTCTTCGATTTCTACATCTACGCCACCGCCGCGGTGCTGGTGTTCCCCAAGCTGTTCTTCCCGGCGTCCGATCCGACCTCGGCGCTGCTGTCCTCGCTGGCGACGTTCGCGCTGGCGTTCTTCGCGCGACCGATCGGCTCGGCCGTGTTCGGCCACTACGGCGACCGCATCGGGCGCAAGGCGACCCTGGTCGCCGCGCTGCTGACGATGGGCGTGTCGACCGTGGTCATCGGCCTGCTGCCGACCTACGACTCGATCGGCCTGTTCGCTCCGCTGCTGCTGATGCTGTGCCGCGTCGGCCAGGGCCTGGGCCTGGGCGGCGAGTGGGGCGGCGCGGTGCTGCTGGCGACCGAGAATGCGCCGCCGCACCGGCGCGCGTGGTACGGCATGTTTCCGCAGCTCGGCGCGCCGATCGGCTTCGTCTGCTCCAGCGGCGTGTTCCTGCTGCTGACCGATTTCCTCGACGATGCGCAGTTCTTCGCCTGGGGCTGGCGCATCCCGTTCCTGGCCAGCTCGCTGCTGGTCGGCGTCGGCCTGTACGTGCGCCTGAAGCTGACCGAGACGCCGGCCTTCCTGCGCGCGATCGAGAACGACGAGCGCGTGCGCCTTCCGATCGCCACCGTGTGCACGCAGCACTGGCGCCCGCTGGCGATCGGCACGTTCGCGGCGATGGCCACCTTCGTGCTGTTCTATCTGATGACCGTGTTCGCGCTGTCCTGGGGCACCACGGCGCTGCAGTATCCGCGCAAGGATTTCCTGCTGCTGCAGATGATCGCGATGTTCGCCTTCGCGATCGGCATCCCGCTTTCCGCCGTGTTCGCCGACCGCCGCGGGCGCCGCGCGATGCTGCTGATCGCGACCGTCGCCATCCTCGTCTTCGGCGCCGCGTTCGCGCCGCTGTTCGTGGCCGGAAATCCGCTGCGGGTGACCGTGTTCCTGGCCTGCGGCCTGTTCCTGATGGGGCTCACCTACGGCCCGCTCGGCACCGCGCTGGCGGAGCTGTTCCCGACCGCGGTGCGCTACACCGGCGCCTCGCTCGCGTTCAACCTCGCCGGCATCCTCGGCGCTTCGCTGGCGCCGTACGCCGCGACCTGGCTGGCCGCGCACCATGGCGTGCAGGCGGTCGGCTACTACCTCAGCGGCGCCGCGCTGATCACCCTGCTCGCGCTGCTGGCGATCCGGCGGCCGGCCGCCTGAGACGCGATCCGCGCCGGCGATCGTCAACGAGTGCAACGGGTGCGTGCACCGACGCGCCGGCCGAGCCGGCCGTGCGACACCGCGCCGGAGCCGATCGCGACGTGCGACGGCCACGGCGGGCGTGAGTGACGGTGAGTTTTCGTGAGCGTGGGTGCATGACTCGCCGCCGACCCGTTCGTACCCTGCGCGCCGACTCGACGGCCCGACGCCAGGCGTCGCCGCGAGCCTTGGCCGCGCGGTGACGCGCGGCCGGAACGTCGCGGCCGCCATCGGGTCGCGCCGCCGCCGCGGGATCGCGGGCGGCGGGAACACGCAGGAACTTCACTATGTCGCCGACCAGACCCGCCGGATACGCGCCGCCGCGTTCGCGCGCCGCACGGTCGCGTCGCTGGCTGCCGTCGATCCTGCTGCTGGCCGGCACGCTCGCGTGCGCCGAAGGTTCGCGCAGCCTGTATCCGGCCGGTTATGCCGGCGCGCGCGGTGCGATGGAAATCGGTGGCGACCGGCTCGTGTTCGTCTACGCACGGCAGGGCGAGTACGTCCTGCTCGGTTCGCGCAACCGCGGCAGCGGCGGCGACATCCTCGTTCATGCGCCGCAGGCGTCCGCCGGCACGGCAGACGTCGCGTCGTCGGCGACGGCGGATTTTCGCTGCAGCTCGCAGCGCGGCCGCGGCGCGATCGCCGGCCGCGCGCAGGAGCTGGCCGGTCCGCACAGCGCGGACGGTACGTCGACCGTGCGCGACGGCTTCGCACCGTGCTGGTACGTCGCGCCGCGCAGCGGGCTCTACGGCGTGCACTTCACCGGGGCGACCCGCGGCGCGCGCGGCAACGACGGTTCGCTCGCCCATCCGCCGGTGCTGGCCGGCTTCGTCTCCGCCTGGGACGTGAGCGTGCGCAGCGGCGCCGGCTCGCTGGCCGACCTGGACGGGCGCGTGTTCGCCCATGCGCTCTCGCTCGACACCGGCACCGGCCGCGGTCTCCACGGCAGTCTCCACGTCGTGTCGACGGACGGCCATCGCTACCGCCGGACCTTCCGCGGCGACGCGGCAGGCCGTGCGACGTTCGAAGCGAACAGGGCGGACGACTCCGCGCGGCATCCGGTCTTCTTCAGCGACGTCGCGCCGGACGGGCCGAACGCCACCGAGGTCGACCGCGTGCTCGGCGCGCTCGCCATTGCGCTGCAGCCGGCCGCGCCGCGGCTGACCAGTCCGACCTTCGCCGGCGACGTCGGCGTCGGCGCGTCGACGGTGGCGGCCGGAGGAACGTTCGCGTTCACCACGGCGCATGCGCATTCCTACGAGATCGTCGTCAGTCGCGACGGCATGGATTTCGATCCGGCCGCGCGCACCAATCGCGTGCTGACCGGCGTCGCGGTGGACGGCGGCCAGCAGGTGCCGTGGGATGGCCGCGACAACGCCGGCCGGGCGTTCCCCGCCGGTCGCCACGCCTATCGCGTCGTCGCCCGCGGCGGCGAGATGCGCATCCCGGCGATCGGCGTTGCCGCAGCTCCCGATGCCGGCGTGATCCTGACCCGTCTCGACGATGCGCCGGAACCGCCGGCGTCCTCCGGCGGCGATTCCGCGGCGATCGACGAGCGCGACGCCGCGATCGAAGGCGGTGAACGTCCCGCGCCGGAGGAGTCCGACGCCTTCGTCGAACCGCTCGCGATCGTGGCTCCGTTCCGCGGCGTGGACGTCGGCACCACGGCCGCGCTCGCGCCGTCCGTCCGCGACGGTGTCGGCAGCGGCGGCTTCGCGTTCCGCAACTCCGGCGATGCGCCGGCGAGCGGCGTCGTCTACCGCGCCCGGATCGGCGATCCGCTCCGGCCGGGGACGTGTCCGGACGCGGTGGATTTCACGCAGCTGCCGTCCGGTGTCGCCGCGGCCTACCAGCCGGCGCCCGCCTGCGCGATCCGCTTCGACGGCATGCCGCACACGCTCGGCCCCGGCGCCACGCTGAGCTTCGGTCTGCGCTTCGTCGTCGCCGCGACCAATGCCGGACCGATATCGCTTTCGACGGCGGTCGCCGCGTCGAACGAGGCACCGCAGGCGCCGGCACCCAATACGGCGCAGGCTCGCAGCGCGGTCGCCGCTCCGCAGGTGAGCGTGGCCGCGAGTTCGATGCCGGGTGTCGCTTCACCGGTGAACGCCGGCGACACGATCGGCTACGCGCTCGGCGTGACGATCGCGAACGCGCCGCTGGCCGCGCCGCTGGTGCTCGACGACACGCTCGGCAGCGGCCTCGGCTTCGGCGGCGTGATCGATGCGGGCGCCTTCGACTGCGGCGGCGCGCTGCGCTGCGTGCTGCCGGCGGGCACGCCGCCCGGCAGCTACACGCTGACGTACGCGGCGACGGTGCAGCCGTCCGCGCAGGTGCGCGTCGCGAACAATGTCGTGGCCAGTGGCGGAGGCGGCACGCTGACCTGCGATCCGTGCAGCGTCACACACGCGCTGCCGGCGCCGCTCGTCGAGGTGAGCGTGTCGTCGGAGCCGCCGATCGGCACGGACGTCGCCGCCGGGCGCGTGATCGTCTACACGCTGACCGCCACCGTCACCGGCGCCACGCTGACGTCGCCGCTGACCTTGAGCGAAGCGTCCGGCGCGGGCCTGGATTTCGGCGGCGTGATCGACGCGGGCGACTTCCGCTGCAGCGGCCGCCTGGACTGCGCGCTGCCGGCCGGAACGGCGCCGGGCGCCTATTCGCTCACGTACGCGGCCACGGTTGCGGCGGATGCGGGCAATGCGGTCGCGAGCCGTGTCGACGCCGACGGCGGTGGTCCGGCCGAGCCGGACTGCGCGCGCTGCGTCGCGCGGCACCCACTGCACGAAACGGTCACGCGAACCGGGCGCCGCATCCATCGCGCGGCGTCCGCGCCGGCGGCGAATGCGCCACAGCCGGTGCCCGGCGGCGGCCGCTGGGCGCTGCTGCTGCTGGCCGGCGCGCTGGTCGCCGCCGCCGCGCAGCGGCGCGCCCGACGCTGAGCCGCCGCACGCGGTTCCCGCCGCGATTTCCCTTTCGGCCGGCCCATGCATGCCGGCCCCCGCACCCGGCCAGCGATGGCCGGGTTTTTTTTTATGGTGCGCTCGCGAGGTGTCGGAATCGCGCGTTGAGGTTTCCCGCGCGCTTGTGCGTAACAGCACAGGCCCGGCGCCTTTCCGCGCCGCACGGAGCCGTTCCATGAAACCGTTCCTCCCGCGCCGCGTCGTCGCCGCCGCGCTGTTCTGCACGGCCGTCGCCGCTTCCGCCGCGCCCGACAGCGGCGATCGCTACCGCGTCACCAGCAAGATGCAGATGGCAGGCATGTCGATGCCGGCCAAGCCGGTGGAAGTGTGCACCGCGCGCGCCAATCCGGTCAGCGAGCAGGCGGTCCCGAAGGACAAGGACTGCCAGGTGCAGAACTTCCGCGTCGAGGGCAGCAAGGCCTCGTACCACGTCGTGTGCACCGGCAAGAACGCGATGACCAGCGACGGCGAGATGGAGACGCTGCCCGACGGCTACCGCGGCAGCATGAAGGCGCAGGTGCAGGGCCAGCAGATCACGATGAGCTACGAAGGCAAGCGCATCGGCGGCTGCGACTACGCGAGCGAATCGCCCGAAGCGATGGGCAAGGCACTGACCGCGCAGGCCTGCGAGGCGCAGCTGGGTTCGGTCGTGTCGTATTCGATGTACGTCGGCCCGAAGGCGGCGTGTCCGACGTACAAGGCGAAGTTCTGCGCCAACGTGAACCGCACTGCGGAACAGATCGCCGATCCGGCGCGCTTCGCCGAGACCGAGCGCACGATGGGTGCTGCGATCTGGCCGGCGATCGAAGGCTGCGGCGGTTCGCGAACGGCGATCCTCGGCAAGGCCTGCGGCCGCGCGGAATCGGGCGGCGATCTCGACTTCGTCGGCGACTACTGTCCCGACCTCGCGCCGCGCCATTGCGCCGACGCCGATCCGAACCGCAGCGGCCGCTTCCTCGTGCGGCACTGCGCCGAGCGCGCCCGCTCGCTCGCCGCGCAGCAGTGCGAAGGCCGCGGCTACACCGCGATGCAGTCCTCGCCGTACCGCGGCTTCTGCAACAGCTACGCGGCCGAGCGCCTGCGCGAGCGCAACGCGGCCGCGCAGCGGCAGGCCACGGACGGTGCCGCCGCGACGGCACCGGCGACGCACGACGCGCCGGCGAAGAAGCCGTCAATCGGCGATCGCTTCAAGGCGCTCAAGGATCGCCTCGGCGGCGGTTGAGATGCGCCGCGTCGCCGCGCTCGCGCTGTTCGCCTGCGCGGCCGTGCGCGCCACGCAGGCGCCGGTCGCGCCGATCGATGCGTATCCCGACGTGGCGGAGGCGTACTGGGTCGAACTCGACGGCCGGCCGCTGTGGGCCGGCCGTGCCGACGCGCGCCTGCCGATGGCGAGCCTGGCCAAGCTGATGACCGCGCTGGTCGCGGTGGAGCAGGGCGGGCTCGACGCCTGGGCCGAAGTCTCCGCCGGCGCCGCGGCGGAGACCGGCACGCGCATCGGCCTGCGCCGCGGCGAACGCGTCACGCGCCGCGACCTGCTGCTCGCCGCGATGGTGCGTTCGGCCAACGACGCCTGCCGCGCGCTGGCCGACGCCGTCGGCGCGGCCATCGACACACGCGATCCGACCGGCGCGTTCGTCGCGCGCATGAACGTGCGCGCCGGATCGCTTGGCCTGACGAACACGCACTACGCCAATCCCTGCGGCCACGACGAGGCCGCGCAGTACACCAGCGCGCGCGATCTCGCCGTGCTGTCGCGCGCGGTTCTGGCCGAGCCGGTGCTGGCCGAGGCGGCGCAGCGTCGCGAGCTGCGCCTGACCACGCAGGCCGGGCGCACGCTGTCCGCGCGCACGACGAACGCGCTGCTCGACGGCCTCGCCGGCGCGCGCGGCCTCAAGACCGGCACCACGCCGGCCGCCGGGCGCTGCCTCGTCGCCGTGGTCGAACGCGGCGGCCGCCGCGTGCTCGCCGTGCTGCTGCACGCGCCCGAGCGCTGGTGGGACAGCGTCGGCCTCGTCGAGCTGGCGTTCGACGCATCGATCCAACGCTGATGCGCGCGCCGCACGCGATCGCGATTCTCGCCGGCGCCGTGCTGCTCGCCTACGCGAACGCGTTCGGCGCGGCGTACCAGTTCGACGACTTCGCCGCGATCCTCGCCCATCCGGCCGCGCAAGGCCTCGCCGGCTGGTGGCAGGCGCTGCCCGGCATCCGCCCGCTGCTGAAACTGAGCTACGCGCTGACCGCCGAACTCGGCGGCGGCGCGGTCGCGGTGCACGCGACGAACATCGCGATCCACGCACTCAATGCCTGCCTGCTGTGGGCGCTGTGGCGGCGCTGGCTGCCGGGGCTGGCGCCGTCGCTCGAATGCGTCGAGCCGGCTGCGCTGCTCGGCGCGCTGCTGTTCGCGCTGCATCCCGCGGCGACCGAAGCGGTCACCTACGCGAGCGGGCGCTCGATCTCGCTCGCCGCCGCGTTCGGACTGGCCGCGCTACTCGCCGACGACGTCGCGCGGGCGCAGCCGTCACGCCGCGTACTGGCTTGGGCCGGCCCTGTGCTGTTCGCGCTCGCGCTTGCCGTGCGCGAAACGGCGCTGGTGATTCCGGCGCTGCCGCTGCTGCGCGCGTGGGCGTGCGGACAGTCCCTGCGCGACGAACTGTGGCGCCTGCGCCGCTACGCCGGCGTGCTGGGCGCAGCCGCGCTCGCCGCGCTGGCGACACCGGGCTACCACGTGTTCTTCGGCGTCAGCCTCGCCACGCGCGATCTCGCCGCGCAGGCGATGGGGCAGGTGCTCGCGCACGGCTATCTGATCGCGCATCCGCTGCTCGGCCGCACCAATGTCGATCCCGACCTGCGCATACCGCCGGCGTGGTCGCTGGCGCTGGTCGCCTGCGCGCTGCTGCTCGTCGCGCTCGTCGCGGTGATGCTCGCCGCGCGCCGCCGCCGGCCGTGGCTGGCGTTCGCGATCGGCTGGTATTTCCTGTGGCTCGCGCCGGCCAATTCGCTGCTGCCGCGCCTGGACCTCGCCAACGACCGGCATCTGTATCCCGCCCTGGCCGGCCCGGCGCTCGCGCTGGCCTGCCTGCTCGCGCGCCGGCACGCCGGCCGCGTGGCGGCACTCGCGCTGTGCGCCGCTCTGACGCTCGCCACGCTCCACCGCAATGCGGACTACCGCAGCGAAACCGCGTTGTGGCAGGCCACCGTGCGCGACTCGCCGCGCAAGTCGCGCGCGTGGCTCAACCTCGGCTACGCCCGCCGCCTCGACGGCGACCTCGTGCAGGCGGCGGCGGCCTACCGTTGCGCGCTGAGGCTCGATCCGGCGAACGCGCAGGCGGCGATCGACCTGGACCTCGTTGCGCCCGGCGATCGCGAGCCGGCGCGGTGTCCGCCGGACGGGTGATCGCCGCGGCAGCGTCGTTCGCGCTGCACGGGTGAAGAACGGTCCCGCCGAAGGCATCTTGCGGAAACGAGGGAACGGCCTTCAGCCGCGCGCGCCCTTGTCCGCGAGCAGGCGGCGCAGTTCTTCCTTTTCCGCGTCCGACAATGAGCCTTCCGCCTGCTGGCGCGAGAGATCGTCGCGGCGCTGGCGCACGGTCTGCCGTTCGAGCTGCGCGATCGCGTCGACGAGTTCGGCGCGTGCCTCGTGCTCGCCGCCGGGAAAGTCGACCACGGCGAGTTTCTGCAGCGCCCTGGCTTCCTCGCGCTCGGCGTAGTGCTCCAGCAGCGCGCCGGTGCTGATCTCCGGCCGCGTGCGACAGAAGTCGAGCAGCTCGATCAGCAGCGCGATGCCGGGCTGGCGCAGTCCGGCGAAGGCCCACGGCGGCTCGAACGCGCTCGCCAGCGACGGCCGCTGTACCAGCAGGGTGATCGCCGCACGCACCAGCGAGCGCTGCTGCGGACGTGCGTTGCGGCCAGCGGACGGGTTCGCGGAGGCGCTTGCCGAAGCCGGCGTGCCGGAAGCGAGCGGCACGGTCCTCACGCCGCTGCGCCGCTCCAGTTCGCCGAACATCAGGTCGCGGAATGCGCCTTCCGGAATCTGGCCGAGCAGCGGACGCGCGCGCTCGGCCAGCCGCGCCTTGCCGTCCAGGCTGGCGAGGTTCACGTCCTTGCCGACTTCGGCGAAGAAGAATTCGCTCAGCGGCGTGGCGTCCTTCAGGCGCTGCTCGAAACCCTCCAGGCCTTCCTTGCGCACCAGCGAATCCGGATCCTCGCCGTCGGGCAGGAACAGGAACAGCGCCTGGCGTCCGTCGCGCATGCGCGGCAGCACCGACTCCACCGCGCGCCACGCCGCCTGGCGTCCGGCGCGGTCGCCGTCGAAGCAGAAGTACACGTCGGCGCACTGGCGGAACAGGATCTCGGCGTGGTCGCGCGTGGTCGCCGTGCCGAGCGTGGCGACTGCCTGCGTGACGCCGAACTGGTGCAGGCTGATCACGTCCATGTAGCCTTCCACGACGATCAGGCGCGGAACCTTCGAGTGCGCCTCGCGCACCTGCCACAGGCCGAACAGCTCGCGGCCCTTGTGGAACAGTGGCGTCTCGGGCGAGTTGAGGTATTTCGGGCCTTCGCCCTTGCGCCCGTCCTGTGCGGCGGAAGGAATTTCAGCTGCAACGTCATGCCCGCGAACGCGGGCATCCACGGAAAGCGGAGAGTTGGATTCTTGCGTTCGCGGGACTGACGGGGTTTCCCGGGAGCTTGCGGTGCCGTCGTCGCCGCCCGATTTCGCCTTCGGCTGGGTCAGTATCCTTCCGCCGAACGCGATCGTGCGCCCGCGCCGATCGAGGATCGGGAACATCACGCGGTCGCGGAAGCGGTCGTAGCGGCTGCCGCGGTCGCCGCTGGTCAGCATGCCGGATTTCTCCAGCAGGGCGATGCGCGGCGCGCTGGTGCCGAGCGCGTTCTTCAGCGCGTCCCAGGCGTCGGGCGCGTAGCCGAGCCGGAAGCGCGCGAGGATCGCCGCGTCCAGGCCGCGCCGCTCGAAGTAGTCGCGCGCGCCGCGGCTGGAGTCGAGCTGGCGCCGGTAGAACCCGGTCGCCGCGTCGAGCAGGTCGTAGAGGTCGCCGACGTCCTCGCGCGGCGCCGCGCGGCCGCCTTCGTAGGGCACCTTCAGGCCGACGCGGTTGGCCAGCTCCTCGACCGCATCGGGGAACTCCAGGCGGTCGTAGTTCATCAGGAAGCCGATCGCGCTGCCGTGCGCGCCGCAGCCGAAGCAGTGGTAGAACTGCTTGGCCGGGCTGACCGTGAACGAGGGCGAGCGCTCGTCGTGGAACGGGCAGCGCGCGGACCAGTCGCGGCCGGCCTTCTTCAGCGGCACGCGTTCCTGGATCACGTCGACGATGTCGACGCGCGCGAGCAGGTCGTCGATGAACTTGTCGGGGATGCGGCCGGCCATCGGACGCCTGGCTAGATCGTCATTCGCAGCGGCACCGCGCAATCAGTCTTCCTGCGGGATCAGCAGCCACAACAGCAGGTACACGAGGATGCCGGGAAACGCCGCGGAGAGGATCGAGACGAGCACGTAGACGATGCGCAGGCCGCGCGCATTGACGCCGAAATGCTGGGCCAGTCCACCGACGACGCCGGCGATCACGCGGTTGCTGCGCGAACGGCGCAGGGGCGAATTCGTCATCGGAGCGGCTCCACGGACGGAAGCCGCATTGTAGCGCCCGCGCCGAAGGCTTCAGCCGCCCAGCTTCTGCTTGACCAGGGCCGAGACCTTGCCCATGTCGGCGCGGCCGGCGACCTGCGGCTTGACCAGGCCGACCACCTTGCCCATGTCCCTGGCGCTGCTCGCGCCGGAATCGGCGATGGCCTTGCTCACGATCGCGTCGATCTCGGCATCGCCGAGCTGCGCAGGCAGGTAGGCCTGGATCACGCCGACCTCGAATTCTTCCTTGGTCGCGAGGTCTTCGCGGCCGGCGTCGCGGAACTGGGTGATCGAATCGCGACGCTGCTTGAGCATCTTCTCGATCACCGCGAGCACCTGGGTGTCGTCCAGCTCGATGCGCTCGTCGACCTCGCGCTGCTTGATCGCCGCGTTGATCAGGCGGATCACGCCGAGGCGGTCCTTGTCGCCGCCCTTCATCGCGGCCTTCATGTCTTCGCTGAGTCGGGCTTTGAGCGACATCGTGATCTCCTCAACACAAAAAGCCGGCAGTGCGCGAGCACGGCCGGCCGATGAACAGCCTCATCTGGAACGCGGCCCGGGCGGACCGCATCGCTGAATCAGTACAGGCGCTGGCGCTTGGTCACGTCGCGCGAAACGCGGCGGAGGTGACGCTTGACCGCGGCAGCGCGCTTGCGCTTGCGCTCCTGGGTCGGCTTTTCGTAGAACTCGCGCTTGCGCACTTCGGCCAGCACGCCGGCCTTCTCGCAGGTGCGCTTGAAGCGGCGCAGGGCAAACTCGAACGGTTCGTTTTCGCGAACTTTGACGCTGGGCATGACTTCTCCGTTGCAGAATCGACCCGGGCTGTCGGGCGAGCCGTGTATTCTATCGCGATGAATCAAGACTTTGCAAAGGCGGGCACGGCCGGCCCCGTGCTCGGCGTGGAAACCTCCTGCGACGAGACGGGCGTGGCGATCTTCGACCCGGGCGGCGGCGAGGGCGGCCGCGGCCTGCTCGCGCACACGCTGTACAGCCAGATCCGCATGCACGCCGACTACGGCGGCGTGGTGCCGGAGCTGGCCTCGCGCGACCACGTGCGCAAGCTGCTGCCGCTGGTGCGTGAAACCCTGTCACGGGCCGGCTTGACGGTCGCCGACCTCGGCGGCGTCGCCTACACCGCCGGGCCCGGGCTGGTCGGCGCCCTGCTGGTCGGCGCCACCGCGGCGCGCTCGCTGGCCTGGGCGCTCGACGTGCCGGCGATCGGCGTGCACCACATGGAAGGCCACCTGCTCGCGCCGCTGCTCGAGCCCGACCCGCCGCAGCCGCCGTTCGTCGCCCTGCTGGTTTCCGGCGGGCATTCGATGCTGATCGAGGTGAGTGCGATCGGCCGCTACCGCCTGCTCGGCGACACGCTCGACGACGCCGCCGGCGAAGCCTTCGACAAGACCGCCAAGCTGATGGACCTGCCGTATCCGGGCGGCCCGGCGCTGGCCAGGCTAGCCGAGCAGGGCCGGGCCGGCGCGTTCCGCTTCTCGCGCCCGATGACGGACCGGCCGGGGCTGGATTTCAGTTTTTCGGGCCTGAAGACCCAGGTGTTGCTGGCCTGGCAGGCCAGCGACCGCAGCGAGCAGACCAAGGCCGACGTCGCGCGCGCGTTCGAGGAGGCGATCGTCGAGACGCTGACCATCAAGTGCCGCCGCGCGCTGGCGCAGACCGGCGCGCGCTCGCTGGTCGTCGCCGGCGGCGTCGGCGCCAACCGCCGCCTGCGCGCGCAGCTGGCCGAGGCCGGCGCGCGCGAGGGGTTCCGCACGTATTTCCCGCGGCTGGAGTTCTGCACCGACAACGGCGCGATGATCGCGCTGGCCGGCAGCCTGCGCCTGAGCGCCGGCCAGCACGAGACGCCGGCGATCAAGGTGCAGCCGCGTTGGGACCTGGAGAGCCTGCCGGCGGCGTAGGCGTGGCGCCGGCGTTCGCCGCGTGCGGGTGCGCGCGCACGAAGGCGAGCAGGTCGTCCAGCACCGGCGCCCGAGCGTGCCGCGACGGTGACAACGCGAACAGCAGGGCGGAATGGTCGACGTCCGGGTAGAGCCGCAGCTCGGCCTCGTCGCCGTGCGCGCGTAGCGCCTCGGCCAGCAGCCGGCTGTTGGCCGGATCGACCTCGTCGTCGTCCAGCCCGTGCAGGAGCAGCATCGGCGGCTCGGCGCCGCGCACGAAGCCGAGCGGCATGGCGCTTTCCTGCACGGGTTCGTCGTCGCCGAAGACGGCGAGCATGTCGTCGTCGTCGGAATCCTCGGGCAGGAACAGGTAGACCCCGGCCAGGCCGATGCAGCCGGCGAGGTCGCGCGGCACGAGGCCGGCCGCGGCCAGCCAGGCGGGGTCGGTGGCGAGCAGGGCGGCGATGTGGCCGCCGGCCGAATGCCCCATCACGAACAGGTCGTCCGCATCGCCGCCGAACTCGGCCGCGTGCGCGCGCGTCCACGCCACGGCGCGCGCGGCGTCGCTCATGAAACCGTCTGGCGCCACGTCCGGAAACTTGCGGTAATCGGGAATCACCGCG
Organism: Dokdonella ginsengisoli; assembly: GCF_042652785.1. Classification (NCBI taxonomy): domain Bacteria; kingdom Pseudomonadati; phylum Pseudomonadota; class Gammaproteobacteria; order Lysobacterales; family Rhodanobacteraceae; genus Dokdonella; species Dokdonella ginsengisoli. The sequence continues at coordinate 89,060 of NZ_JBHSHD010000005.1, forward strand.
ACCAGGCCCTGCGCCGCCAGCGCACGCCCGACGAAGCGGTACCAGGCGCGCTCGCCGTGCGTCCAGTCGCCGCCGTAGAAGAACACCACCACCGGGGCGTGCGCGGCGCGTAGCGGACGATAGACGTCCAGGGACAGCCCGTGTGCGGAATCGAACTCCAGATCGCCGCGCAGCTCGACGTCCGCCGGCGCGCGCGCCGCATTCAGGCTGACGAACCATGCACCCTGGCAGCCGCCGAGCAGCAATGCCATGGCGACGATCAGCAGACGATTTGCAATTCCGGTCGACGACATCATCGATTCAGGGCAGCCCCGCCGTGCGGGCCGGGCTCCTTTGTCACTGCGGGAACTTGAGCAGCTCCCCGTTGAGCTGGCCGAAAACCTGCTCCGCCGCACGCTTCGCCGCAAGGCCGGGATCGTGCTTGAACTCCGAATACGAGGCGCGTCCGACGCCGGTCGCGCGCGTCTTCCACACCGGGCGGGAGGCGGCGTCCACGGCGTCGACCTCGATCGTCAGCGTGAATTCCGTCGGCGGCCACGTCAGCAGGCTGTCGGAGGACGAATTCGTCTCGAAATGTGGCCTGAAAACGAAGCGAATGGACTTTTCCGCGATGAAGGTCGCGTCGTTCGGATCGCTCAGCGGGTACACCCGCCCGAACACGTTCGAAAGCACCCTGTACAGCGGCGCCTCGAGATCCTTGTACGGCGCGTAGGCGACTTTGTCGCCGCCTCCGCCCGGAGTCGTGACGGTGCGCGCCCGATCGGCCGGATCGACGTAATACGCGACGTTGACATCGGCGCGGCGTTCGCCCGCAGCGGTCGGCCAGCGGTCGGTGTCCGGCGCGATCCGGATCGTGTGCGCGCAGCCTCCGCAGGCCGCGGCAGCGGCGAGGATCGTTGGCAACGCGAATGCGCGGAGCGGGTTCACGGCTTCAGCGCCGTGAGGAAGTCCTTGTCGACGTAGAGCTCCTTCAGCAGTGCCGTCACCAGCTCCGGATAACGCTCCAGCGCACGCGGAATCGCGACGGCGCCGATGAAATTCGAATCCCATTGGATTCGGGCGCTTTTCACCCTGTCGTAGGCAGTCACGCCGGCGCGGACCACCTTGAAGCGCGCTTCGATGTCCGCGGACGCCTTCGTGAAACCGGTGGCGTCGACGTCGTTCTTGAGCAATTCCGCGCCGATCTCGATCTGCGTATTACCGTCGAGCAGCTGCGCTTCGCGCAGTTCCTGCGTCAACGCTTCGCGAAGATAGTTCGAGTAGCTACCGTATGGCGACCGCATGGGACTGCCGCGCAGGCCGATCGATTCGTCGTGCGCTTCTTTGCCCTGGGCCGTGACGCTGCCGACCTTGACGCGTGCCTCGCCAGCGTCGCGCAGGAGCTGCACGTTGCCGATCACCGGCGTGTACTTGGGCGCGTTCATCGAGCAGCCGGCGAGCGCTGCGGCAAGAACGAGCAGGAAACTTCTGGCGAACCACTGGTGACGCATGTTCTCCCCCGAGAGTGAGCTGGACGGACCCCTGGCGCCAAGGACGCGACAGCGCGACTTGACCTCCGTAGTATGCCGGGCCGGTCGGGCCCGCGCACAAGGTACGAACGTCCTCGCGCCTCGACCCGGAACGGACAAGACGGAAAGCCCATGGACCGCGTTTTCATCGAAGACCTGCGCATCGAGACGATCATCGGCATCTACGACTGGGAGCGCACGACGCGGCAGACGATCGCGCTCGACGTCGAGATGGCGTTCGACAACACCCGCCCGGCGGCGACCGACCGCATCGAGGACACGCTGAACTACAAGGCGGTGTCCAAGCGCCTGATCGCCTTCGTCGAGAGCTCGCAGTTCGAGCTGGTGGAGACCCTGGCCGAGCGCTGCGCGCAGATCATCCGCGACGAATTCGGCGTGGGCTGGCTGCGCCTGAAGCTGTCCAAGCTCGGCGCGGTGACCGGCTCGCGCGCGGTCGGGGTGATCATCGAGCGCGGCCACCTTTCGTAACGATCCGGTTGCCCCGCATGGGGCCGCCCCGTCTCGACGGAACCGCGCGCGAAGTGCATGATGCGGTGCGACAACCCCCGCGGCACAGCGATCGTCCGCTGCGCCGCGCCGCGTCGAGGGCCGCGAATGAAGTGGGAAGGGTATCGATCATCGACCTACGATGAACTGTTCCGCTCCGACGGACAGCCCTGGCCCGCCGCGCGCAAGCTGGTCGACTACCTCCGCTCCCTCGGCGACCGCGACCTGGCCGAGCGCCAGCTCGCCGCCGACCTCGCCGCCCGCGTCATGGGCATCACCTTCACGGTGTATTCCGAAGGCCGCAACGTCGACCGCACGCTGCCGTTCGACGTGATTCCGCGCGTGATCCCGCGCCGCGAGTGGGAGCGCACCGAGGCCGGCCTGCGCCAGCGCGTGCATGCGCTGAACCTGTTCATCGGCGACGTCTACGGCGAGCAGAAGATCATCAAGGACCGCGTGTTCCCGCGCGCGCTGCTGAAGGATTCGGCCAACTTCCGCCCGCAGTGCGTGGGCGTGAAGCCTCCGCTGGGCGTCTGGGCGCACGTGTGCGGTTCGGATCTGGTGCGCGACCAGGACGGCACGCTGTATGCGCTGGAGGACAACCTGCGCATCCCCAGCGGCGTGTCGTACATGATCCAGAACCGCATGGTCGCCAAGCGCGTGTTCCCGGAGCTGTTCGAGACGACCACGATCCTGCCGGTGGACGACTATCCGGCGCAGCTCTACGACACGCTGGCCGCGCTGAGTCCGCGCCGCGGCCAGTCGCCGGTGATCGTGCTGCTGACGCCGGGCGTCTACAACAGCGCCTACTTCGAGCACTGCTATCTGGCGCAGAGCATGGGCGTGGAGCTGGTCGAGGGACCGGACCTGTTCGTCGATGACGACGACTGCTGCTACATGCGCACCGTGTACGGTCCGCAGCGCGTCGACGTGATCTACCGGCGCGTCGACGACCTGTTCCTCGACCCGGAAGTGTTCCATCCCGAATCGGTGCTCGGCGTGCGCGGCCTGATGCGCGCCTGGCGCGCCGGCAAGGTCGCGCTGGCGAACGCGCCGGGCGCCGGCGTCGCCGACGACAAGGTCGTGTTCGCCTACGTACCGAAGATGATCCGCTACTACCTCGGCGAAGAACCGATCCTGCCGAACGTGCCGAGCTACCTGTGCGCGAACGCGCGCGACCGGGCCTACGTGCTCGAGCACATCGCCGAGCTGGTGGTGAAGCCGGCCAACGAGTCCGGCGGCTACGGCATGCTGATCGGCCCGCGCGCGACGCGGCGCCAGATCGCGCAGTTCCGCGAGCGGATCGCGGAGAATCCGCGCAACTACATGGCGCAGCCGACGCTGTCGCTGTCGACCGCTCCGATCCTGACCCCGCGCGGCCCGTCGGCGCGGCATCTGGACCTGCGCCCGTTCGTGCTCTCGCGCGGCGACATCTACGTGACCACCGGCGGCCTGACGCGCGTGGCGATGAACAAGGGCTCGCTGGTGGTCAACAGCTCGCAGGGCGGCGGCGCCAAGGACACCTGGATCGTCGACCTGGAAGAGGCCAGCTGAGATGCTCTCGCGCGTCGCCGAGAACCTGTACTGGTTCAGCCGCTACCTGCGCCGCGCCGAGAACACCGCGCGCCTGGTCGGCGTCACCAACCAGCTGCAGCTCGACCTGCCGCGCAGCGTGCGCTTCGCCTGGCATCCGCTGCTCGACACGCTCGGCGCCGGCGAGACCTTCCATGCGCTGCATCCGGATTCCGCCGCTGCGGTCGTCGAGAGCGAGGCGGTGCATTTCCTGCTGCTCGACGAGCGCAACCCCAATTCGATGCTCAGCGCGCTCAAGGCCGCGCGCGACAGCCTGCGCTCGGTGCGCGAGACGGTGCCGGCGGAGTTGTGGGAGCGCGTCAACGGCACCTTCCTGTGGGTCGGCGAGAACGGCGAGCGCGCGCTGATGCGCCGCTATCGCATGGACTTGATCAACCGCGTGGTCGACGATTCGCTGACCGCCACCGGCATCCTGACCTCCAACGTCAGCCACGACATCGGCTTCCAGTTCCTGCGGCTGGGCACCGCGATCGAGCAGGCCGACATGACCACGCGCCTGATCGACGCAGGCGCTTCCGGGCTGATCCGTCCGCGCGCGGCGGAGGAACTGGACGCCTACCAGGCGACCCAGTGGATGAGCGTGCTGCGCTCGCTGGCCGCCTACCAGATGTACCGCCGCCACGTGCGCCAGCGCGTGAGCGCGCGGCAGGCGCTGCAGTTCCTGCTGCAGAACGCGGAATTTCCGCGCAGCGTGACCTACTGCCTGGCCGGCATCCGCCACACGTTGTCGCTGATGCCGCCGAAAGGGCGCGCGCCGGAGGAAGCACTCCGGCACACCCTCGCGCTCGCGCGCGAGGCCGACGCCGACGAGCTCGTCGAAAGCGGGCTGCGCGAATGGATGGACCGCATCCAGCTTGGCCTGGCGCAGCTGCACCACGCGGTCGGCGAGGCGTATTTCCGCGGCTAGGGCGCCGGCGGCGCGCGGGGCGCTTCCCATTCGAACGGCGGCAGGCCGCGCACCGCCGCGGCCAGTTCGGTCGACCAGGTCTCGCGGAACTCGACGTAGAACGGCGAATCCTGGCCCAGGCGCAGCCGGTGCGACAGCCGCAGGTCGCCGTCGCGGATCAGGGCCAGGTCGATGGGCGGGCCGACCGAGAGGTTCGAGCGGATCGCGGCGTCCATCGAAACGAGGGCGCAGCGTGCCGCGTCCTCGAGCGAAGTCTCCGGCCGGAGGATGCGGTCGAGGATCGGCTTGCCGTACTTCAGCTCGCCGCTCTGCAGGAACGGCGTCTCCGGCGAGGCGGCGATCCAGTTGCCTTGCGGATAGACGAGGAACAGGCCCGTCGCGCCGGTGCCGATCTGCCCGGCGAAGATCAGCGTCGCTTCCAGGTTGACGCCGTCCGCCGCCGCGCCGTTCGCCTTCTGCTGCGCTTCGACCAGCGCGCGGCCGAGGTAGTCCGCCGCCTCGAACAGGTCGGCGGCCGAGCGCAGGCTGGCGGTGGCGCCGGGCGTGTCCGCGTCGCGCGCGATACGCGCGAGCACGTTCTGCGTGGTGCCCAGATTGCCGGCCGACAGCAGCGCGAAGACGCGTTCGCCCGGGTACTCGAACGTGCTCAGCTTGGTGTGCGTGCGAATGTCGTCGAAGGCTGCGCTGGTGCGCGTATCGGCCGCGAGCACGAGTCCGGCGTCGACCCGGATGGCCACGCAATACGTCATTGCCGTTCCTCAACCTCAATGCAGGAGCCGCCTCCGCGGCTTCGCGATTGTAGGCAGGCTGCGGGGACTCTTGCCAGCTTGACGCGGCGGCGCACACGTGGAGGATGAAGCCAATGCATCGCGCCTGGCTCAGCCTCGGTTCCAATCTCGACCCCGAACGTCATCTGCCCGCCGCGCTGGCCGAACTGCGGACTCGCTTCGGCACGCTCGTCGTCTCGCCGGCGTATCGCTTCGCTGCGGTCGGCTTCGAGGGGCCGGCTTTCGTCAATCTCGCCGCCGGCATCGACAGCGATCTCGACCCGCACGCGCTGAACGACTGGCTGCACGCGCTGGAGGACCGCCACGGCCGCCGCCGCGACGTGCCGCGCTTCTCCAGCCGTACCCTCGACGTCGACATCGTGCTGTTCGACGACCTCGTGCTCAGCGGGCCGGGCAACCTGGAGATCCCGCGCAGGGAGCTCGCCGAGGCCTTCGTGCTGCGCCCGCTGGCCGACATCGCGCCGGACCTGCGCGAGCCGCGCAGCGGCCGATCGCTGCGCGAACTGTGGGCGGCGGCGTCTCCCGCCGACCCCGGCACGCCTGTCCATCTGGGAAATTCCCTAGCTTACGCCGGCCCCGCCGGGCTGGGATAAAGACCGCCCTGGTCGCGCCGGGGGCCTCGGAGGCGCGCGTCGGAGGAGGAGTCGTGGCACGTCTGCTCGAACACCTGTTCGCCACCGGGCCCGTACCGGTGGCCTTTCCGCGTCGCGCCGATCCGGTGGCCGCCGACGTGCCCGTGCGCTTCCGGCCGCGCCTGATCGCCCAGCTCCTGCAGGACAACGAGACGCTGCGCGCGCTGATCCGTTCGCTGCTGGACGTGTGCCGCGGACGCGACGAGGACGCCTGCATCAACGGCCTGCGCGAGGTCGCCGCGGCGTTCCGCCACCTGAGTCTGGTGAAGGCGACGCAGCTGTACCCGTACCTGCGCTGGGGGCTGGAGAACGACCGTTTCGCCGCGCGGCAGTTCAACGCCGTGCAGGCCGAGGTGCTGCGTGCCGTCCGCCGTGTGGAATCGATCTTCGAGGAATACCTCGACGGTCCGTGGCTGGTCGAGCAGCGCCAGCGCTTCCTCACCGATGTGGTGAAGGCGGCGCGACTGCTCGCCGGCGCGCTCAAGCACGAGGAAGCCGGCGTGTTCCCGCTCTACCTGCCGCCGGGGCAGTACCGTCACGTGCGCAACTCGGTGGCCTGAGCGGCTCCGCCCGCCACCGGTGTCGCGCAGACCGCTCGATCGCGCAGCCGAGGCTGCGCGATCGGGCCGCAATCCGTCAGCGCAGCATCACCAGCATCTGGATTTCGCCGCGGCCGGCCAGCGCCAGCGCCGGACCGGTCACCGCCCGCCCGGCGCCGGTGCGCGCGTTCATGGTGACGCCGGGATCGGTGGTGATGCCGCCGGCGACGCGCGGGGCGGACCATACGCCGGCCGAAGTTTCCACAATGCGAAGAAGGCCCAATTTTACGCAAGCCGTCCCCCGCGGCGCAGCGGATTCAGAGCAGCGCCCGCCCGCCGTCGACGCGGAGGATTTCGCCGGTCACGAACGCGGCGTCGCGCAGCAGCCACAGCGCGGTCGCGGCGACGTCCTCGGGCGTTCCCATGCGTTGCAGCGGCGTGCGCGCGATCAGCGCTTCCTGCTCGGCCGGCGGCTTGCCGGCGTCCGGCCACAGGATCGCGCCGGGCGCGATGCCGTTCACGCGCACGGCCGGCGCGAGTTCGAGCGCGAGTGCGCGCGTGGCCATCGCCAGCGCAGCCTTGGCCATGCCGTACACGCTGTGCTGCGCGAGCGGACGCTCGGCGTAGACGTCGATCAGGTTCACGATCGCGCCGCGGCTCGCCATGAGATGCGGCGCGGCCGCCTGCGCAAGGAACAGCGGCGCGCGCGCGTTGGCCGCGAACAGCTCGTCCCATTGCGCCGCGGTGATCGTGCCGAGCGGAGTCGGATGGAACGCCGAGGCGTTGTTGACGAGGCCGTCGAGGCGGCCGAAGCGCTGCACTGCCGCGTCGACGAGCGCGGGCAGGCGCTCGACCTCGGCCAGGTCGGCCTGCAGCGCCAGCGTGCTGCGCGGCCGCGCGCGCTCGAGCACGTCGATCAGTGCATCGAGTTCGCTGCGCGAACGCCGGCAGTGCAGGGCGAGGTCGTAGCCGGCCGCGTGCAGCGTGCGCGCGATCGTCGCGCCGATGCGACGGGCCGCGCCGGTGACCAGCACGACCGGGCGTTCGTTCATCGTTGAGTTCTCCCGGCCGGTCGCTATGCTGGCCACCTTTCGAGATTGCCGCAGAACGCCGCGCCGAGCCAGCCTTGAACACCGCCCTGCCAGAACCCGGTGCCGACGAACGCGCGCTGTCGGACCGGCTCGCCGCGTCGATCCGCGCCGAGATCGCCGCCAGCGGCCCGATGCCGTTCTCGCGCTACATGACCGCGTGCCTGTACGCGCCGGGGCTGGGCTACTACAGCGCCGGCCGCACCAAGTTCGGCGCGTCCGGCGATTTCGTCACCGCGCCGGAACTCGGTCCGCTGTTCGCGCGCAGCATCGCGCGCGCGCTGGCGCCGGTGCTGCGCGAACTCGGCGACGCGGCGGATTTCGTCGAGCTCGGCGGCGGCAGCGGCGCGTTCGCGCTCGACGCGCTGCGCGAGTTCGCCGCGCTGGACGCGCTGCCGCGCCGCTACCGCATCCTGGAGCCGAGCGCGGACCTGCGCCAGCGTCAGCGCGAGCGCGCCGCGCGCGAGCTGCCGGACGAGCTCGCGCAGCGCGTGGAATGGATCGAGCGGCCGCCGGAAGAGCCGTGGCGCGGCGTGCTGTTCGCCAACGAAGTCGTCGACGCGTTGCCGGCGACGCGCTTTGCGATGCTCGACGGCGAGGTGTTCGAGGAGCACGTCGCCGTCGATGGCGAGCGCCTCGTGTGTGTCGACCGTCCCGCCGACGGGCTGGTCGGCAGCGCCGTACGGGTGGTCGAGCGCTCCCTCGGGGCACCGTTCGACGACGGCTACCGCTCGGAGATCCTGCCGCAGCTGCCGTACTGGATGCAGGCGATCGGCGCCACGCTGGAAGCCGGAGCGATGCTGTTCGTCGACTACGGCTATCCGCGCCGCGAGTTCTACCTGCCCGAACGCCGCGACGGCACCCTGGTCTGCCACTACCGGCACCGCGCGCACGCCGATGCGCTGCTCTGGCCGGGCCTGCAAGACATCACCGCCTTCGTCGATTTCACCGCGCTGGCCGAGGCGGGCACCGGCGCCGGATTCGACTTCGCCGGCTACGCGCCGCAGGGCGCGTTCCTGCTCGCCAGCGGGCTCGCCGAGATCGTCGCCTCGGCGCCGGAGGGATCCGACCTCGAACGGCTGCGCCGCGCCGCCGAGACCAAGCGGCTGACCCTGCCCGGCGAGATGGGCGAGCGCTTCCAGGTGATGGCCTTCGCGCGCGGCGTCGAGGGCGTGCTGCCGGGCTTGCGCGCCGTCGACCGCTCGCGGCGTCTGTAGGGAATTCCCTCACCCGCCGCGCTGCGCGCGTCGGTCTCTCCCGCGAGCGGGAGAGGCGAACGGTCGTACGCCGTTTTCCCCTCTTCCTCTCGCCGGAGAGGTGGATGGTCGTACGCTGCTTTCCCCTCTCCCGCTTGCGGGAGAGGGCAGGGTGAGGGGCTTGGCGTGCGGACTTTCATCGGCGTTCCCTCACCCGCCGCGCTGCGCGCGCCGGCCTCTCCCGCCAGCGGGAGAGGCGAACAGCGTCGCACGCGGTCTTTCCGCGCTCGCGACTTCACTCCGCGGCTTTCAGGTCCCGCTTCACGCCCTCGATCGCTTTCACGCGCGCCTCGCGCATCGCCGCGCCGATCGCGGTGCCGGACAGGCCTTGCGCGACGAAGGTGGCGGCGCTGATCGTGCCGGCGGCGGCGCGCGCCGCGCGCAGGTAGTCGGCCTGCGGGTAGGGCGAGTCGGCATGGCCGAGACGACCGCGCTTGTCCGCCTCGCAGGCGAGCAGGAAGCCCTGCAGGCGCTCCGGGCGGCGGAACGCGTCGAGTTTTTCCAGCAGCTCGAGCACGGTCGAGGCGCGCAGCTCGAACGCGCGATGCGCTTCCAGATGGTGGCGGCAGACCAGCTCCGCCAGCGCGGCGTGTTCGGCCGGCACCTTCAGTCGCGCACACAGCGCGCGCAGCGGCTCGACGCCGTTGTGCTCGTGGCGCAGGTGACGCGGCAGTTCGTGCCTGGGCGTGAGCGCCTTGCCGAGGTCGTGGGTCAGCGCGCACCAGCCGATCAGGTCGTCGCCCGGCGCGAGCCGCGCCGCCATGCCGAGCACGAGCTCGACGTGCACGCCGGTGTCGATCTCCGGATGAAATTCGGCGCGCTGCGGCACGCCGTACAGCGCGTCGACCTCGGGAAACACCACGCGCAGCGCGCCGCAGGCGCGCAATGCGCGCAGGAAGGCCGACGGCGTCGGTTCGGCGAGCGCGCGGCGCGTTTCGGCCCAGACGCGCTCCGGCACCAGATGGTCGACTTCGCCGTCGGCGACCATCGAGCGCATCAGCGCGAGCGTCTCGTCGGCGATGCGGAAACCGAGCGAGGCGTAGCGCGCCGCGAAGCGCGCCACGCGCAGCACGCGCACCGGATCCTCGACGAAGGCCGGCGACACGTGGCGCAGCACGCGGTCGGCGAGGTCGCGGCCGCCGCCGTAGGGATCGACGATCGCGCCCTGCGCGTCGGCCGCCATCGCGTTGATGGTGAGGTCGCGGCGCTCGAGGTCCTGCTCCAGCGTGACCGAGGCGTCGGTGTGAAAGGCGAAGCCGCGATAGCCGTGGCCGGTCTTGCGCTCGGTGCGCGCCAGCGCGTATTCCTCGCCGCTGTGCGGATGCAGGAACACCGGAAAATCCTTGCCGACCGGACGGTAGCCGAGGCGGCGCATCTCCTCCGGAGTGGCGCCGACGACGACGTAGTCGCGATCGGCGACCGGCTTGCCGAGCAACTGGTCGCGTACCGCGCCGCCGACGAGATAGATCTGCATGCGGTCGATTGTGCCAGAGCGTGTGCAGCGACAACTTGCCCGCGATCTCAGCCGCGGCGCGTGCTCGCTGCGCGCGTGCGACGGGCGAGCAGCAGCGGCACGACGAAGTCCATCGGCGTGGCGACGATGCCGAGCGCGGCGAGGCCGTCGGCGCTGCCGACCGAATCGAGCTTGAGCGAGCGGAAGTTGTCGCGCGAGATCGGCTTTCCCGGCAGGCATTCGCCGACCCTGGCCTGCAGCGCGCCGAGCGCGTCGGGCAGCGGCAGCACCCAGCGCCGCCGATCGATCATCCTTGCGGTCCAGCGCACCAGGTCGCCCAGCTCGATCGTGCGCGGGCCATAGAGTTCGTAGACGCGCCCGACCGTCGCCGGGTGCGCCAGCGCGCGCGCGAACGCCTCGGCGACGTCGCCGACGTAGACCGGCGCGAACTTCGCGTGTGCGCGCGCCAGCGGCAGCACCGGCGCGAGGCGCAGCAGGTCGGCGAAGCGGAAGAACAGGCCGTCGCCGTCGCCGAAGATCACCGAAGGCCGGAAGATCGTCCAGGCGAGGGGCGAGCCCTGCACGCGCGCTTCGGCCTCGCCACGACTCTTGAGATAGAAGCTCTCGCCCTCGCCGGCGCGCAGCGAGCTCATCTGCAGCAGGCGCGGAACCTTGCTTTCGACGCAGGCCGCGATCAGCGACTGCGTCAGCTCGACGTGCACCTTGCGGAAGCCGCTGCCGTCGCTGCCGTGCTCGTTGAGGATGCCGACCAGATTGATCGCCGCGTCGGCGCCGTCGAGCCGCCGCGCCAGCGCCGCGTGATCGTGCACGTCGGCGTTGACCACGCGCACACGCGGCAGCGTTCCCAGATCGCGCCGCCGCTCGCGGTTGCGCGACAGCACCGTGATCGAGTGGCCGTCACGCTGCAGGCGCGGTACCAGGTGACGGCCGACGAAGCCGGTGCCGCCGAGGATGACGATCTGCAGGGGTTTCATGAGGCATTCCGCGGATCGGGCATTCCATTTAACCCGTTCCGGCCAGACCTGCAAGGCGCGTGCGTGGCTTACGGCTGCGAAGCGTCTTCGCCGGTGCCGGTGTCCTGCTTCGGCGATGCTGCGCCGTCGGCCACGGTCGCCGGCGGCGTCGGCGAGGGCGCGCACACCACCGCCTTGCGCGGTGTCCTGTCGTCCGGCGCGCGGTAGGCCTGTCCGATCTTGGGCATGCGCGAGGACAGCGGCAGCGCCTTGCCGTTCATGCGCCAGTCGTAGATCACGCTGAAGGCGAGCACGCGCGAGACGTATTCGCGTGTTTCCTTGTACGGAATCGTTTCGATGAAGAAATCCGGCTCCAGCGAGGCGCGCGCGTCGAGCCAGCGCCCGACCGGCGCGCCGCCGGCGTTGTAGGCGGCGCTGGCCAGCCAGGGGCTGCCGTCGTACTTGTCGGCCATGCGGCCGAGGAAGCGCGTGCCGAGCTGCACGTTGAGTTCCGGATCGAACAGGTCCTGCGCTTTGGAGTACGGCAGGCCTTCGGCCTTCGCCATCTGCTTGGCGACGCCGGGCAGCAGCTGCATCAGCCCGTAGGCGTCGGCGTGCGAGCGCGCGTCGGTCATCCACGCGCTCTCGGCGCGGATGATCGCGTAGGCCCAGGCGGGATCGACGCCGGCCGCGCGCGCTTCCTGCCGGACGTGCTTCTCCATGCCGAGCGGAAAGCGCTGCTCGTACAGTTTCTGCGTCTCCGGATCGGCCGAGAAGGCGAACACCGCGCGGTCGTACCAGCCGCGGCGATAGGCCAGATCGGCGGCCAGGCGGCGCTGGTTCTGGTCGAGCTTGCCCATCGCGAAATCCCACTCCCGGCGCGCCTCGCGCAGCATGCCCAGTTCGCGGAATTCGTAGGCGCGTTCGAGATCGACCTGCTTGGCCAGCGTGGCCTCGGCCGCGTCGGTACCGGCCAGCTTGCCGGGGCAGATCGCGTAGGGCTGCTCGCTCCAGTCGGCGGCGAGGAAGCCGTAGAAGTTGGCCTCGCGCGCGAGCGCGGCGTAGATCGGCGCCGCCTCGGCCTTGCGGCCGAGCTTGTCGAGCAGCCGCGCGCGCAGGTAGCGCCAGCGCGGGTCTTCCTTCTGCGCGTCGGAAAGCCCGTCCAGGGCCTCCAGGGTTTCCTTGTAGTCGCCGCCGGTCAGCGCGATGCGCACCTGCCATTCGCGCGTGGCCTCGTCCTCGGCCTCCTCCGGCAATGCCTTCAGGCGTGCGAGCGCATCGGGCGAATAGCTGGTCGCGCGATACAGCGCGATCGCATGCAGGATGCGGTTCTTCTGTTCGGCGCTCCACTGGAAACGCGCCTGCAGGTTCGCCCAGGCCGTTTCGGCGGCGGAACTGTTGCTGCGCGCCAGCCGCGCGAACGCGTAGGACACCGCGTCGCGGACGTGCGCGCCGTCGGGCCAGTTCTTCGCCTTCGCCAGCGTGCCGGACGGATCGCGCAGCGCGGTGACGATGCGGTCGGCGTCCGCGCGTTCGACGCCGTCGAGCAGCGGCGCGATCTCCGCTGCGGCCTCGGCGTTGCCGGCCGCGGCGGCGCGGTCCAGGCGCTCGCGGATGCGCTGGTCGTCGAGGGTGCCGCCGCGATGCGCCGCGGCGAGCACCGGATCGCAGGCGGACGGCAGCGCGCGCGAATCCTGCCACAGCGTTTCCAGGTCGCGCGCGAAGTCGAGCCTGTCGCCGGCGGCCAGCCGCGCCTGCAGCGCGTTGCATTGCAGTTCGCGATCGCTGCTGTCCTGCCACAGCGCGCGGAACGTCGTCCAGTCGCCGCGGCGCGCGAGTTCGCGCAGGTACGCCTCGCGCAGGTCGCGCGCGGCGAGGGTGTCCGGCCAGCGCTTGAGGAAATCCTCGACCTCGCGCCGTTCGAGCTTGGCCACGCGCGGCCGCAGCGCCGCCAGCTCGACATACGGCGCCAGCGGATAGCGCGCCTCCTCGAGGGCGGCCGCGTAACGCTTCCAGGCAGTGTCCTGCGGCTTGGCCGCGAGCGAGAGCGCGGTGCGGAACTGGGCGCGCTGTTCGGCGCGGTCGGCGGCGTGGAGGGGAGCGGTGGCGAGCGCGGCCAGGAGCGGAACCAGGCAGCGCTGCAGGAATCGTCGAATCGGACGCAGGGGCATCAATGCGGCAACCGTGGCGAGTGCAATCGGAGTTTAACGTGCGCCAGTGCACGAATTACGAGGGATGCGGGAGCGGAAAAACAACGCCATTCGCATCCGCAAAGAACAATTGTAGCCATGGAGAAATAATTGTTTTACATTTTCTTTACGTCGCCGGGGCCGCATCCCGGCGGCGCAGCATGGGTTTTCTTTCGTACGGGAGAGATACGATGAAGCCACACCGTTTGCCGCCGTTCGCGTTGTATTCCATGACCGGGCTGGCCTTGCTGGGAACTTGCGCGATACCCGCCGCGGCACAGGAGAAAGGCGGCGACGATACGCAGGTGCTGCAGGCGATCGAAGTCACCGGTTCGCGCATCAAGAAGGCCGAGGTCGAAGGCCAGACGCCGATCCTGACCATCACCTCCAAGGACATCGAGGCGACCGGCCTCGGTTCGATCGGCGACGTGATCCAGCGCCTGTCGGTCAGCGGCTCCTCCCTGAACACGAAATTCAATTCGGCCGGCAATTTCGGTTTTCCGCCGGACGGCGGCGGCGTCGGCTCGGGCTCGACTACGATCAGCCTGCGCAATCTCGGCGCCAAGCGCACGCTGATCCTGGTCGACGGCCTGCGCTGGGTGAACGAATCCTCGGCCTCCGGCGTTTCGGCCGCGGTCGACCTGAATACGATCCCGGCCAGCATCGTCGACCGCATCGAGATCCTCAAGGACGGCGCTTCCTCGCTGTACGGCTCCGACGCGATCGCCGGCGTCATCAACATCATCACGAAAAAGAAGGACAAGGGCCTGGGCCTGCACGTCTACGGCGGCGACTATTCGACCGGCGACGGCAAGACCTGGTCCGGCAACGTCTCCATCGGCGGCAGCGCGGACAAGTTCGACTTCTTCATGGACGTGAGCCGGTTCAAGCAGAACCGCATCAGCTCGGCGGACTGGAGGCAGGCCGGCAGCGAGCCGATCCCCGGAACGGGCCTGGCCAACGGCAGTTCGGCCACGCCCTACACGCGCATCCTGTTCGCGCCGGGCGATCCGAACCAGACCTACGGCGGCCTGTGCGCGCAGTTCAACGACGACGGCAGCCCCGCGTCGTCGTTCTGCGACATCACGCCGAACAGCGTCAACGAGTTCCAGCGCTTTCCCGACGGCTTCCACGCGTTCGGCCGCCCGGATCGCTTCAACTTCGCGCCGTACAACCTGCTGCTGACGCCGCAGGACCGCACCGGCATCTTCGCGCAGGGCACCTACCACATCACCGATCACGTCAATTTCTACCTGAAGGGCCTGTACAACGAGCGTGATTCGACCAACCAGGCCGCGCCCGAGCCGATCTTCCTCGGCCAGCAGTTCTGCATGGCGACCGACCTGTGCTACCGAGTCGGCGTCGACGCGAGCAATCCGTACAACCCGTTCGGCTTCAGCCTGAGCGGCGACGACCCGAACTTCGGCCTCGGCCGCCGCCCGCTGGAAGGCGGTCCGCGCATCTACAAGCAGAGCGTGGACACCCGGTACTACGCGGCCGGCTTCAACGGCGACTTCTCGTTCGGCGAGCGCCAGTTCTTCTGGGACGTCAACTACGTCGACAGCACGAACAAGGCGACGCAGACCGTCACCGGCACCTACAACATCCGCCACATCATGAACGCGCTCGGCCCGGTCGAGCTGTGCACGGCGCCGTGCGTGCCGCTGAACCTGTTCGGCGGGCCCGGCACGATCACGCGCGAGATGCTGAACTACATCCAGTTCACCGAGCGCGACCACAGCAAGCAGGACCTCAAGGTCTGGACCGCGAACATCTCCGGCAACCTGTTCCAGCTGCCGGCCGGCTCGCTCGACGTCGCCGCCGGCTACGAGCACCGCAAGCTGAGCGGCTCCTACACGCCGGACGCGGTCGTCACCGCCGGCGATTCGAACGGCGTGCCGTCGGGTCCGACGCAGGGCGGTTATTCGGTCGACGAGTACTACCTCGAACTCAACGTGCCGCTGCTGGCCGAGATGGCGTTCGCCAAGCACCTGGACCTCAGCGTGGCCACGCGCTATTCGGACTACTCGAACTTCGGCAACACGACCAACAACAAGTTCGGCCTGCGCTGGCAGCTGGTCGACGACCTGACCCTGCGCGGCACCTACGCGGAAGGCTTCCGCGCACCCTCGATCGGCGAGCTGTTCAGCACGTTCTCGCGCTTCGACGCGCAGTTGAACGACCCCTGCAGTGGCGAGGTCGGCGCCAACTGCGCCGCGCTCGGCGTTCCGCCCGGATTCGAGCAGACCAATCCGCAGATCTCGGTCATCACCGGCGGCAACCGCAACCTGAAGCCGGAAGAGTCCAAGAGCACCACGCTCGGCGCGATCTACAGTCCCGGCTGGGCCGACAACACGGCGTGGTCGCAGCGGCTGGACTTCGAATTCACCTACTACAAGATCAAGGTCGAGAATTCGATCCAGGCGCCGAACGCACAGACCCAGCTCAACCGCTGCGTCGCCACACTCGACCCGCTGTTCTGCAACGGCATCACGCGCGCCGCCAACGGTTCGATCAACGGCTTCAACAACACGCTGCGCAACCTCGGCCGCATCGACACCAGCGGCTTCGATCTCGGCCTGAACTGGCTGAGCCCGGAGACCGGCATCGGCCACTTCGGTGCGAACTGGCAGATCACCTACACCAAGGACTACAAGTCCGTCGCCACCGATACCGGCGCCGCCGAGCCGGCCCGCGTGGGCGTGGAAGTCGCCGACAGCGGCATTCCGCGCATCAAGTCCACCTTCACGGCGAGCTGGGGCCTGGCCGACTGGAACGTCAGCTGGACGCTGCGCTACCTGTCGCGGCTGGTCGAGGACTGCGGCAGCGCCGCGGGCTTTCCGATCTGCGATCACCCCGACAACGTCTTCGGCGGGCGCAACAACGGCACGCACTACCTCGGCGCCACCACGTACCACGACGCGCGCGTGAGCTGGAAAGTGCCGATCCACTACGACTTCAGCGTCTCGGCCGGCATCAACAACATCTTCGGCAAGGACGCTCCGGTGTGCCTGTCCTGCTCGCTGAACGGCTACGACGCGTCGAACTACGACCTGCCGGGCCGCTTCAGCTACGTCGAGGCGAGCATCCGGTTCTGACGCCGATGGCGCAGAGCAAGAAGGGCCGCCTTGCGCGGCCCTTTTTTTGCGCGAACGGGGCGGGCGCCTCGCGGCGCAATGCGGCGGCGATCAGCCCTTCGGCAGCGCCGCACGCGCTCCGGGCAGCCGCACGCTCGCCGCGATCGGCAGGTGGTCGGACACCGGATACGGCAGCGCCCACAGGCGTTCGACCTCGAGCGTGCGCGAGACGAGGATGTGGTCGAGCGCGCGTGTCGGGCGCCAGCTAGGAAAGGTCGGCGGGGCGTGCGCGGGGCGCACCAGCGAGGTGCGCGCGTAGAGCGTCTCGAGTTCGGTGCTGTGCGCCGGCGTGTTGAGATCGCCCATCAGGATCGCGTTCTGGTACGGCCCGATCAGCTCGGCGAGGAAGGCCAGCTGGCGCGCGCGCGCGACCGCGCCGAGCGACAGGTGCGCGACGACCACGACCAGCGCGTCGGTGCCGTGTCCGAAGCGCGCCCACAGCGCGCCGCGGCCGGGGATGCGGCCGGGCAGCGGGTAGTCGAGCACTTCGTCGGGCTGGCGGCGGGCGAGCAGGCCGTTGCTGGAGGTCGCCAGGCGCGACACGCGGCGGTTCGGCTGGTGGCTCCAGTACGGAAAGCCCGCGGTCTCGGCGAGGTACTGCGTCTGGTTGAGGAAACCCGAGCGCAGGCTGCCGGCGTCGGCTTCCTGCAGGCCGACCAGGTCGAAGCCGCCGATCACGCGCGCCAGGCCGTCGAGGTTCGCGCGCTTGCCGGTCGGCAGCACGTGTTTCCAGCTGTGCGTGACGTAGTCGCGATAGCGCTTGACGCTGCCGCCGGCCAGGATGTTGCAACTGACCAGGCGCAGCGCCGTCGCGTCGTCGACGTCCGGCGCGGCGACCGCAGGCTCCGAGATCATGCGCGCAGGCTAGTCACCGTCGATGACGCTCGCAAGCGTCACCGGTCACGGATCAAGGCTTCTTCGCCGCCTTGGCCGGCTTGGACGGGCCGCCGTGTTCCTTCTCGGCCAGGTAGTCGACCAGCTCGATCAGTTTCGGGTAGCCGCCGGCGGACTGCGCGGTGACGCGGTACTTGCCCGCGACGACGATGCTCGGCGTGCCGTCGACGCCGAAGTTCTTCACCAGCTCGCGTGCGCGGGAGAGCTTGCTCTCGACTTCGAACGAGTTGGCCGCGGACAGGAACTTGGCCTTGTCCACGCCGTGCTGGGCGTAGAAGCCGGCGAGATCGTCGATCGTGCGCAGCGGCACGCGGTCGCGATGCAGCGCGTCGAACAGCGCCTGATGCGTCTTGTCGAGCACGCCCAGCGACTGCGCCGCGTAGTAGGCGCGCGCGAACGGCTCCCACTGCGCATTGAAGACCGCCGGCATGTAGCCGAAGCTGGCGTAGGCCGGCAGCGAGGCCTTCAGCTGCTCGGCGTAGGGCTGGAAGTTCGCGCAGTGCGAGCAGGCGTAGGAGAACACCTCGAGCACTTCGACCTTGTCGCCGCTGGCGGTCGGCTGCGGCGGATCGATCGCGAAGTAGTTCTTGCCGGCTTCCCAGCCGGCGGCCGGCGCGGCGGCGGTTTCCGCCTTCGCCGCGGCCGAAACGAGCAGCACACCGGCGAGCAGCGGACCCAGATGCTTCAGCATGATCGTGTTCCCTCGGAAGAATGGTGACGGCGCAGATTAGGCCAGACCGCGCCCGGGCGCGATCGTTCCCGCGCCGGCACGAAGCTCCCGTGGCCGCCGCGCAGCGCGGCGGCGGAAACCGGCGGCGGCCCTCGTCCGCGGCCGCCGCAGGTCGCTACTTCTTGCCTTTCTTCGATTCCTGGGCGACCAGGTACTGCGCGATCTCGACCATCTGGTCGAAGCCGACGCCGGCGTCGCGCTCGGCGGAAATGCGGTACTTGCCGTTGACGATCAGGGTCGGCGTCGAATCCACGCCGTAGGCCATTTCGCGGCTGCGGATCTGCTCCAGCTGGCCCTCGACCACGAACGACTGGGCGGTCGACAGGAAGGTCTGCTTGTCGGCGCCGTTCTGCGCGTAGAAGTCGGCGACCTGGTCGATGTTCTGCATCGGCACGTGGTCGCGATAGATCGCGTCGAACATCGCCTGATGCGTCTTGTCGAGCAGGCCCATCGACTTGGCCGTATAGAAGCCGCGCGCGAAGACCAGCCAGACCGGCTGGAAGTCGGCCGGCATCAGCGTGAATTCGGCGCTCTTGGGCAGGCTCGCCTTGAGCTTGTCCGCATACGGCTGGAAGTGCGCGCAGTGCGGGCAGGCGTAGGAGAACACCTCCAGCACCTCGACCTTGTCGCCGGTGCTGGTGGCCACCGGCGGATCGATCACGGCGTAGTGCTTGCCCGCCTCCCACTTCGGCGCGTCGGCCGCGCTGGCGACCGAGGCGAGGACGAAACCGGCGGCGAGGATCAGCGAACGCGCGAACATGGGCGGTACTCCCGTGGCGGAAGGGCGGCGAAGCGCGGCGTCACTTGCCGGCGCTTTCCTTTTCGATCAGGAACTTGACCAGCGGTGCGACCTTGTCGATCGCGCCGGCCGAGGAAGCGGTCAGGCGGTACTTGCCGGCGACGACGATGGTCGGCGTGGAATCGACGCCGTAGGCCTTGATCATCGAATCGGCGCGTTTCATCTTCGTGTTGACCGCGAAGGAGTTGGCCACGCCGACGAACTCGTCCGCCTTGACGCCGGCCTTGCTCGCGTAGAACGCGCCGACGTCCTCGATCGTCGGCATCTGCTTCACCGGGCGCCGCGTCTTCGGGTCGCTGATGCGCAGGGTGCCGTCGTCCTTCCAGATCGCGTCGAAGGTCGCCTCGTGGGTCTTGTCGAGGATACCCAGCGCCTGCGCGGCGTAGAACGCGCGCTGGAACACCGGCCAGTCCTCGTCGGGACGGAACGCGGCCGGCAGGTAGACCAGCTCGGCGTTCGCCGGCAGCGCGGCCTTCAGCTTGCTCATCGTCGGCTGGAACATGTTGCAGGCCGGGCAGGCGTAGGAGAACACCTCGACGACCTCGATCTTGTCGCCGCTGTTGGTCGCCTGCGGCGGTTCGATCACGAAGTAGTTCTTGCCGGCTTCGAATCCTTCGTCGGCGGCGTGGCCGAGGGCGGTGAAGGCGAGGCCGAGCAGCAGAATCGAAACGCGCTTGAACATGAGGCTCTCCGGATCGGTGGGCGGTGCAGGCGTCGCGGAACGCCGCGGCGCAGTCTTCGGCCGCGTCGCTGAACTCGCCGCAACCGCCGCGCTTGGATTACTTCGAGGCGGTCGCGGTTCCCGCGCCGGCCGCGTGCAGGCCCTCGACGTAGGAGGCCACTGCGTTGATGTCGGCTTCGGTCAGGGACGTGGCGATCGCCGGCATGATCTTCGCGTTGGCGTCGTCGCCCCAGGTGGTGCCGCCCTTCCAGTCCTTCAGCTTGGTGGTCACGTAGTCGGCCCACTGGCCGCCGAGCTGCGGATAGCCGGTGCCGGCCATGCCGCGTCCGTCCGGACCGTGGCAGGCCATGCAGGCCGGCACGCCGAGCTTGGCGTCGCCGCCGCGGTACAGCGCCTGGCCGCGCTCGAGCAGCTTGTCGTCGGCGACGCCGGGCAGGGCCGTCTTGGTGGCGAAGAACGCGCCGATGTCGTGCATGTCCTGCGTCGACAGCGTCGCGGCGAAGCCGAGCATGATCGGGTTCTGGCGCTTCTGCGACTTGAATGCCTCGAGCTGGCGCGCGATGTAGGCCTCGTTCTGGCCGGCCAGCTTCGGATACTGCTTGTCGGCCGGGTTGCCGTCTCCGCCGTGGCAGGCGGCGCACACCGCGGCCTTGCCTTCGCCGGCCTTGGCGTCGCCGAGCACCGGCGCCGATTCGGAGGCCACGGCCGCGCCGGCCGTCAGCAGCGTCGCCAGCGCAAGCGCGTGTCGAACATGGGCGCGCGGAAAGCTCATACACTCGACTCCAGGAAAAGGGGATGACGCAGGTCCTCGTCGCGAAGCCGCTGCGGCGCGCCGACGGAAACCGCGGAATTATCCCCGTGACTTCAAAGGCGGTCAAACCGCCGCGAGCCGGCGCCGAGGCCCATGCCCACTCATCCGTTCCGTCAAGCGCGCTTCCTGACCAGCGCCAACCGCATCGATCAGCTGCCCGCCGATCGCGGTGCCGAGGTCGCCTTCGCCGGCCGTTCGAACGCCGGCAAGTCCAGCGCGCTGAACGCGATCTGCGACCAGCAGACGCTGGCCCGCACCTCGAAGACGCCCGGCCGCACCCAGCTGCTGAACGTGTTTCCGGTCGGCGACGAGGCGCATCGCCTGATCGATCTGCCCGGCTACGGCTACGCCAAGGTACCCGAGGCGATGCGCCTGCACTGGCGCGGCGTCATCGACCGCTACCTGCGCGAGCGCGAATCGCTCAAGGGTCTGGTGCTGGTGATGGACTCGCGCCATCCGCTGAAGGATTTCGACCGCGACATGCTCGCCTTCGGCGCCGCCAGCGGGCGTCCCTGCCACTGTCTGCTGACCAAGTCGGACAAATTGTCGCGGAGCGAGGGCGCGCGCACGCTCGCCGCCGTGCGCAAGACGCTGGCGCAGGAGTTTCCGAACGCCGGCGCGCAGCTGTTCTCCTCGCACGCCAAGACCGGGCTCGACGAGGCGCGGGGTGTGGTCGGCCGCTGGCTCGGGCTGGACGCGGGCGGTGACACGCACGGCGCCGGCCCGCTGCCTGGAAGCGCCGACTGAGGATCTTCGACGGCAGGACCGGCGCGTACCGGCCCTGCGCGTCGTCGGTGCGGCGCATCGTCGCTTACGGCGTGCAGCCCGTCAGCTTCACGTCGTCGATCGCCCAGTTCGGGCCGGCGCGATGCGGAAAGCGGTCGTGGCCGAGGCGGAAGCGGAATTTCGCGGTCCGGCCGGCGAGGCTCTGCACGTCGACCACCGATTTCAGATAGGCCTGCGGATCGCCGCACCAGGCCTGCCTGCCGCTCAGCGGGTTGCCGAACGCGCCGCTGACGGTGCCGTCGAACGGGTCGGTAAGCGGCGTCGTCAGCTGCGTCCAGACCACGCCGCCGTCGGTCGAGGCCTCGACGATCGCGGCATCGTTGCAGCTGCCGGCCCCGCCGGACTTGAGCGCCTGACGGCTCCAGAACTTGAGGCTGAGCGTGTCGAGATCCGCCGGCAGCGCCAGGCTCGGCGAGATCAGCCATTGGTCGTTGACGGTGCCGGACGCCGGCGCGTTGGCCTGCCAGGCGTGCTCGCCGCTGTTGGCGGCGGCGCCGAGCGACCAGCCGTCGACACTGCCGCCGGCGGCGCCGTGGGTCCAGCCGGCAGCGCCGTTTTCCAGGTCGTCGTCGAACAGCACCTGCGTCGTGGCGTCGACCGGACAGTCGCCGGGGATGGCCAGGGTGGTGAATTCGTGGCCGGCGACGGCCGGGCGGGAATCGAAACCGTCGCCGAAGATCGTGTCGGAAGCCGGTGCCGCCGGGCCGCTGTCGCCGCAGGGGTTCTGCGCGATCACGCGCCACCAGTAGCGCGCGCTGGAGTCGAGCGCTTCGCCCGAACCGACGGTCCACGCGGTATCGGTGGTCTGGTGCGACAGCACGATGTTGGTGAAGTCCGCATCCGTGGCGATCTCCACGCGGTAGTCGTACGCGCCGGCGGCCGCGCTCCAGGTGAAGGTCGGCGTCGGCGAGACGTCCGCGCTGCCGTCGATCGGGCTTTCGTCGCCGGGTGTGGCGGGCGGCACGTCGAACACGCCCAGCTCCAGGTCAAGGGTCTTCTCGATGCTGCCCGAGGCGGCGCGGATCTGCAGCGGATAGCGGCCGGGAACTGCCGCAGCGGTCGCAGCCACGCTCAGCGTGGAGTCGGCGGGCGGCGTGGCCGGATTCGGATCGAAGGTGGCGCTGGTGCCGGCCGGATTTCCGCTCGCGCTCAGGCTGACCGCGCCGGCGAAGCCGACGATCGGATGCAGATGCACCGCCGCGGTCCGCTCACCGCTGGTGCACACCTGCATCGCCGACTGCGCGGCGGTCAGCGAGAACGACGGCTGCTGCGAGCAGTTGCTGCACACCAGCGCGAAGTCCTGGTCGGTCGCGTCGCCGCTGCCGGGCACGCCGTCGCCGGCGACGTTCGACGCCTTCACGCGGATCGTCAGGTCGCCGATCGTGCCGGTCGGCAGGAACACCGCCTCGTAGTTGTTCCTGGCATCGGGGTCGCCGCCGGTCACGCTCCACTGGTGGTCGAAGCGGTTGCCCAGGTAGGTCTGCCCGCCGATCTCCACTTCCAGGTCGAGATCGTTGACCTGCGGGCTGGTGCCCAGCGCGCCGGGCGCATCGGTGTAGGCGAGTGCGATGCGCACCGGCCGGGTCGGATCGGCGACGCCCCAGGCGTAGCTGCGCGTCTCGCCGCTGCCGTCGAACACCTCGCTCTGATCGAGCAGCACCTTCGGCGTCGCGTCGAACATGTCGCCGAGGTTGGGCATGCCGTAGCCCTGCGCATTGCTCGGCAGATTGTCGTTGGCGTAGGCGCCGGTCAGATAGCTCGGATGCGCGATCAGCCAGGCCTTCATCATCGCCGGGCTCGGCGCGCGCGAGCCGCCGATCTCCTCGAGGCGGCCGGCGGCGTCGCCGGCGCCGCCGTGCTCGATCCACCAGTAGGCCAGCGAGGCGGCGCCCGATATCGCCGGTGCCGAGTGGCTGGTGCCGCTGGATGCCGCGAATTCGGTCTGCTCCGGCGATTCGGGGTAGTAGCGGATGCACACGCCGCCGCCCTGGAAGCCGGAATACACGCTGGCGCCCGCCTGGATGTGCGTGCCGGGTGCGATGACCTCCGGCTTGACGCGCTGACCGGGGACCGGGCCGCGGCTGGAGAAGCCGGCCACCGATTGCGGATCGTCGGCGGCATCGCTGCCGTCGTCCGGGCAGATGTCCTGCGGGCTGTTGAACGGGCGCAGGTTCTCCGAGGCGCCGACGGTGATGACGTTCTTGGCCGAGCCGGGCGAACCGACCGAGCTGATGCCCGGCCCGTCGTTCGCCGCGGAGACGACGTAGATCATCGGCTGGCTGCCGGCGGCGTCGACGTCGACGTCGCGCACGGCCGCGTCATAGAGCTGATCGCGTTCGCCGTAGGTGCCGCTGGCGGCCGAACCCCAGGAGTTGCTGCTGATCTTCGCGCCGCCGGCGGCATTGGCGCGGATCACGCCCTGATCGTTGCCGTCGCAGCCGTTGACGTCGTAGCTCGGCGGGGCGCTGACGAAGATCGTGGTGGAGCCCACCCGCGCGAAAGGATTGATGCCCAGGCCGAGCTGCTGGCCGTCGGCATCGCGGTACGGGTAGCCCTCGCGCTGGTCGTAGCCGGCGATCACGCCGGCGTTGAGCGAACCGTGGCCGTCGGCGGCACCGACCTGGTTGTCCGGGCGCGAGGAGCAGTTGCGGAAATACGCCACGCGCACCGGGCGCGTGACGTCACCGAGCTCGTGCAGCATCTCGTCCTCGGTGTCCAGCACCGTATTGCCGGTGCCGCCTTCGTCGATCGTGCTGTCGGTCACGTCGACGATCGGGTAGTCGGATGGCGTCTGGCTGAAGCCGCGATCGAGCAGGAACTGCAGATAGCTCGGCGAGGCGATGCCCGGTGCGAAGTCGCCGCTCATGATCAGCGCCTGCTTCTCGTCGAACAGCCGCGTCGGCAGTCGTTCGCCGACGAACGTCACGTCCGCGCGCTGCGCGATTGCCGGAACATCGGCCAGGCGCACGCGCAGCGGCAGGTTCCGGAACTTCAGCACGGGCGCCCAGGCGAGCGTGGCCGCCCCAGGCCCCAGCGGACCGCGCTGCGCCACGGGCAGCACGGCCTTGCCCTGCACGAAGCGTTGCGTCTCCTCCACGCCTGCGTGCGCGTACACCTGCACGGTGACGTCGACCTCCTCGTCGCCGCTCGCCGCGGCGGCCAGGCGCCGCGACAGGCCCGGATCGACCTTCAGGAAACCGTGGAACGGCGCGCTGAACTGCAGCCACGAGGCGCTGCCGCGCAAGCCGTCGAGCCGCGCCTGCGCCGCTTCGTCGGCCCATACGATGTAGCCGTTGCTGGCGACGTACTGCACCGGCGTGATGCCGCGCGCGACGAGCGCATCCAGCCACTCCTGCCGGACCGGGCCGGTGAACTGCACGAGCTGCAGGCGTGCCCCGCTCGGCACGGCATCGGAGAACGGTGCCGGTGCGCGCAGCACGTCGCGCTGCGTATCGAACGGATGGGCGCTGAACTGCAGCAGGTTGCGTTCCGCGTCGAGCGGCGCGGCAGGCGAGGGGTTCGTGGCACCGGCGCCGGCGGCGGCCAGCGCGGCAAGGATGGCGGTAGCGATCGGTTTGCGCATGATGGTTCCTTTGAGGGCGGTGGTGGCGGCCGACGAGCCGGCTCAGCTCGGCGCGCGCGAGTCGCGCAGATTCATCGCCAGCACGCGATCGGTCTGCCGGTCGGTACCGACGAAAAACTCCGCAACGCCGACGTCGACGAGCCCGCATTTGCGGTAGAACGCGATCGCGCGCGGATTGCGCTCCCACACCTTCAGCCAGAGCGTGACGCCGCCGAGGGCGACCGCGGCGCGGCGTGCCTCCTCGAACAGGCGCTGGGCGAGGCCGTCGCCGTGACGGGACTTGTCCACGTAGAAGCGCAGCAGCTCGACCGGCTCGGCGCCGCCGACGCACGGCGGCGGCGGCCCGTTGCGGACCTGCGCATAGGCGACCAGGTCGGTGTACTGGTGGGCGAGCAGCGTGGCGACGCCGGCGTCGCTCAGCTCGCGCGTCTGCTGGGCGACGTTGTAAGTCGAGGTCAGGTGCATGGCGAGGTTGGCCGGGCTGTTGTAGTCGCCGTAGGTGTCGGTGAAGGTGCGTGCGGCGAAGCTCGCCAGATCCGCCGCGTCGGCGGGTGTGCCGCGCCGGATGGTGTACGCGGCGGATTGGATCGGTTCTGTCGTCGTGTCGAGACGCAGGTTCATGAGGAAAGGCCGTCCTTGTCGAAAAAACGAGGGCATGTGCAAGCGGGCATGGCCGGCCTGCCGCCGGTGCGCGACGGCATGGCGGCGCGAAGCGGCGGCAGGGGTGCGAGGCCGTCGTGCAGAATCAGGGTTGCCGCCGGGCGGCGTGCATCGCGCGCGAAGCCGCCGCCGGTGGGCGGCGGCGGCTTCTGCGGCCATGTTTCAGTCGTGTGTGTTCCGCTTGCCCGGACAGCTGCCGCTGCCGCCCTCGAAGCCGTCGCCGAAGATCACGTCGCCGCAGTCGACCGTCGACGCAGTGCCGTAGACGGAGAAGCCGAAGTCCTTCGAGCCTTCCGCGAACATGTTCGGGCACTGATCGAACGTCGACCAGACGGAGCAGCCGGTGCCGAGCATGCCGCCCGGATTGCGCCAGACCGCCGGCTGGTTGTGCTGCTCGCTGGTGACGCCCCAGAAGCCGAGGATCGGCGAGGAGATGTCGACGTCGGCGAACGACCACGCCACCCAGTAGGTTCCCGGTGCGAGCGGGCAGTCCTGCGTCAGCCAGACGCCGATGCGGTTGGCGGGCGCATCCAGCGCAATCGCCTGCACGCCGTTCGCCGAGCACAGCGCGTCGCCGCCCGGACGGCCGTTGCCGTCGTCGGCGAGGATGCGCAGGTTCACCGTCGGCGGCAGCGGGTTGCTGTTGTTGCCGTAGGCGGAGAACTCGAAGCCGGACACCGACCAGCCGTTGCCGCTGACGACGAAGTCGTCGGCGCCCTCGGCAGACAGGCCCTCGGTTTCGGGCGGCGCGATGATGGTGTTGTTGAACGCGTGCACGTCGGTGTCGTCGATGGACTGGTCGTACAGCGGCTCGGCCGGGATGACGGCGAAGGACACCGGCACCGCGACGCGCTGGTGGCGCGGGTCGTCACTGAACACGCAGATCGTCGCCTGGTGCAGGCCGGGGCTGAGCCCGCCGGCGTCGAAGGAGACGCTGACGTCCTGCGGCGCGCCGTCGGCGAGGATCGTGCCGCTGGTCGGGCTGAGCGACAGCCACGGCACCTCGCCGGGAGCGGAACAGCCGACCGAGGGCTTGGCGATCGCCAGCGCGCTCATCTCGTCGACCGGAAATTCGCCGGCGGCGGGAAAGGCGCCGATCGCCTGCGAGGCCGCGGTCATCGGATCGATGACGCGCATCTCGCCGAGCGGCTGGTTGGTGATCGAGTCGATGTAGAACGCGGCCCAGTACAGGTCGCCGGTCTGCGGGTCGAACTTGAGGTCCTGCACGTACTGCACGTTGAGCCCGAAACCGTCGATCACGCTGGCCGCGCCGCTCGCCTTGTCGATCGCGATCAGGCTCTGGCCGTACAGGTCGATGCCGTACATCAGGCCGGCCGGCGACACCGCGATGCCGGAGATGTAGCGCACCGGGTTCACGCCGGGGCCGTCGATCGGGCCGATGCGGGTGGCCTGGCCGGTGCCGAAGTCGATCGTGTAGAGCGTCGCGCCGGCGCTGCCGAGCTGGTCGAGGAAATTGACCGCGTACACCGTGCCGGTCAGCGGGTCTTCGGTCAGGCCGCCCCAGGTGCGCGTCTCGCCGCCGGCGATCTGGCCCAGCTCGGTGAACACGCCGGTCGCGGTGTCGACCGTGCCGTAGGTGCCGGGTGCCAGCTCCCAGCTGTCGTTGACGATCACGTAGAGCTTGCTGAAATCGTTGCCGACGAACGTCGCCGCATAGATCCAGTCGCTGCTGTTGTTGAGCGGCGTGTAGGTGGCCGCCGGCGCCAGCGCGTCGAACGTCACCAGTCCGGGCAGCAGGGCGCTGATGCCGTAGGCCGGCACAGCGAATCCGCCGGTGGCGGCCCGCGGCGAGGGGGCGGCGCCCTGCGTGCGCGGACGGGCGAGTGCACCGCTGAGCGTCGCGCCCGCCACCGGCGCGCCGGCCTCCAGCTGCGGCGGCGCGACGTAGCGCGGCGTCTTCGGAAAGTGCGCCTGCGTGCCGCCCGGGGCTTCACCGAGGCTCCAGTGCAGGTCGCGGTTGCCGGTGTTGGCGATCGTCAGGCTGCGCGTGACGTTGCCGTCGGGGCCGGCCACGGCCGTGATCGAGGTCTGCGCGACGGCCAGCGTCGGATCGCCTGCCGAAATGCTTACTTCGCCGCTGTCCGCGGCCGAGCTGACCGCCGGCGTGAAGGTCCACTGGATCGCCGAATTGGCGTGCAGCGCCGGCTGGCGATACGAGTATTTCGTGTAGAGGCCGTGCGGATCGGCCTGCACGCCGACCGTCGCCCAGTTGCCGTCGTCGGCGTCGTTGCCGAACGCGGTCGTCAGGTACTCGAAGCGGATGGTGTCGCTGTCTTCGTGGAACACGATCTCGAACGTCGCCGTGCTGGTGGCGATGGCGTAGCTCTCCAGGTCGTGCCATTGCACCACGTAGGTCCGGTTCGGCGCGTTGCCCAGCGCCTGCACGTAGACGTCGCCGGAGACGTCGTCGAGGTCCATCCACATCGGTGCGAGGTAGGTCGGCACTTCGGTGCCGAACGTGCTCGGGATGTCTTCGTTGAACGAGAATCCCGGCGGCGGCGTCGATCCGCCCGGCGGCGTGCAGCTCGGGTCGGCGAACTGCAGCAGGCCGTCGATGGCCAAGCAGAGGTCGGTGGATTCCTGCCCGTAAAAGCGCAGCGGAAACGGCGCGGTGACGTGACCGGTCTCGTTGCCCCAGCCGTCCCCCGGCACGAAGCCCATCGGCGTCCCGGTCGCCGAGATGTCGATGAAGTCCGGCGCCACCGTGTCGTCGTAGGCGTAGCCGGGCAGGTTCGCGTAGCCGGTCCAGCTCGCCGTGCGCTGCGTGTCGGACGTCGCCACGATCGTGCGCACGTAGGTATGGCTCTGTCCCGGGCCGATCGGAGTCGGGTCGTAGGTGACCACGGCGCCGTCGAGACTGTCGACGATCGACTGGTAGGCGAGCGTCTGGGTGCCGTTGTTGGTCAGCGTGTAGCAGAGGTTGACCTGATCGCCGACATTGACCGCGATGTCGGTCCCGCTGCCGCATTCGTCCGGATCTCCGGCGTAGGGCGTCACGCTGAGGCCGATCGCGAGATCGCCGGCGCCGCGGCCGTCCGAAGCCGACGGCGAGGCCGCGAAGGAAGCGCCGACGCGGTGCGGGGCGCTCCGGTCGTACGCAGTGGCGCCGAGGGCGATCTTGCCGCCGGTCGCCTTCGAATCGACGTGCGTGATCGCGGAAGCGCGAACCGGATTTCCGGGCGCGGCCGCCCCGGCGGCTGCGGCCACCGTCAGCGACGCCAGGACCGGCCAAAGAAAACGTCTACCCATAGTCATTGCAAGTACCCCCATCGAGATGCCGGACACGGCGAACGGGCCACTGCCGTGGTGCGAGCGGCGGCGGACCCTTCCTGTTTCCTGACAGAATGTCGAGAAGACCAGTCTGGTGAGCTGGATGGACGTCTATCCGCCTATCCACCCCGTGTGACCGGAGTGTGGGGTTGCTTTGGCAAGAAAGTGAAATATCAAATACTTCGTTGCCTCATCAGGAAATCCAATGAATCTGACCCTGCGACAACTGCGTTACGCGCTGGCCGCCGCCCGCTACGGCAATCTGACCGAAGCGTCGCGCGCGCTGCACGTCTCGCAGCCGTCGATCTCGATGGCGATCACGCAGATCGAGGAATTCTTCGGCCGCCAGATCTTCGTGCGCCAGCGCGGCGCCGGCGTCTCGCTGACCGCGTTCGGGCAGGCGGTGGTGATCAAGGCGCGGCAGGTGCTGGCGGAGGTCGAGGCCCTCGAGGCGCTCGCCGACGACACCGCGCTGCCGAGCGGCGAGTTCGTGCTCGGCTGCTTCGAGGATCTGGCGCCGTACTGCGTGCCTTCGATCCTGGCTCGGCTGCGCGGGAAATATCCGGCGATCAGCGTGACGGTGCGCGAGGAAGGGTTCGACACGATCGGCCGTCGCCTCGACGACGGCGCTGTCGACATCGCCCTCAGCTACGATCTCGGCCTGCCGGCGACGGTGGCCACGACGGTGCTGTGCGAACTCGCGCCGCAGGCGCTGCTGCCGGCCGATCACGCCCTGGCCGGCCGGGATGCGGTGTCGCTGGCCGAGCTGGCCGAAGAGCCACTGATCATGACCGACCAGGCGCAGAGCTGGCAGCACGTGCTGGAGCTGTTCCACCTGCGCGGCGTGAGGCCCGCGCGCGCCGTCCGCACGGGTTCGTTCGAACTGCAGCGCAGCATGGTCGCGAACCACTTCGGCATCGCGGTCGCGTACTCGCGTCCCTACGGCGACGTCAGCTACGACGGCCAGCCGCTGGTGCGCAGGCCGATCTCCGATCCGCTGCCGCTGCAGCGGATCCTGCTCGCCTACGACCGCAAGAGCGCGTTGTCGGCCGCGCAGCTGGTCTTCATCGAGGAGGTCAAGGCCTGGTTCGCCGAAGTCTGGCCGACGCCTGCCGCGGAGCACCCTTTTAAGGAGCCCGCCCAAGCCCCATAGTGCGGGCTCCCAGCCGAGGTTGCCCCGTGTCCGGACCTTCCGCCGTCAAAGAAACCCCGATTTCCGGCCGCAGCGAGCTGGTGGATTACCTCGCCTCCGGCGAGAAGCCGGAGTCCGCCTGGCGCATCGGTACCGAGCACGAGAAGTTCGGCTTCCGCCTGGAAGACCTGCGTCCGCCGACCTGGGAAGGCGCGCAGGGCATCGGCGTGCTGCTCGAGGGCATGACGCGCTTCGGCTGGCAGCGCGTGACCGAGCACGACCAGCTGATCGCGCTGCTGCGCGACAGCGCGTCGGTCACGCTGGAGCCGGCCGGGCAGCTGGAACTGTCCGGCGCGCCGCTGGAGACCATCCACCAGACCTGCGCCGAAGTCTCGCAGCACCTGCGCGAGGTGAAGACCGTCGCCGACGAGATCGGCCTGGGCTTCCTCGGCATGGGCTTCCAGCCGAAGTGGCGGCGGCAGGACATGCCGTGGATGCCGAAGGGCCGCTACAAGATCATGCGCGAGTACATGCCCAAGGTCGGCACGCTCGGCCTGGACATGATGACGCGCACCTGCACCGTGCAGGTCAACCTCGACTACGCC
This sequence comes from Dokdonella ginsengisoli, assembly GCF_042652785.1. NCBI lineage: Bacteria > Pseudomonadati > Pseudomonadota > Gammaproteobacteria > Lysobacterales > Rhodanobacteraceae > Dokdonella > Dokdonella ginsengisoli. Next base: position 119,604 of record NZ_JBHSHD010000005.1, read on the forward strand.
GACGAAGCGGACATGGTGAAGAAGTTCCGCGTCGCGCTCGCGCTGCAGCCGGTGGCGACCGCGCTGTTCGCCGACTCGCCGTTCACCGAGGGCCAGCCGAACGGCTACCAGAGCTACCGTTCGCACATCTGGACCGACACCGATCCGCACCGCACCGGCATGCTCGACTTCGTGTTCGAGGACGGCTTCGGCTACGAGCGCTACGTCGACTACCTGCTCGACGTGCCGATGTACTTCAGCTACCGCGACGGCGAGTACGTCGACCTCGCCGGCAAGTCGTTCCGCAAGTTCATGGCCGGCGAACTGGCCGAACTGCCGGGCGCGAAACCGACCCTGCGCGACTGGGCCGACCACACCACCACCGCGTTCCCCGAAGTGCGCCTGAAGAAGTACCTGGAGATGCGCGGCGCCGACGGCGGCCCGTGGAGCCGGCTGTGCGCGCTGCCGGCGTTCTGGGTCGGCCTGCTCTACGACCGCACCGCGCTCGACGCGGCCTGGGATCTGGTCGCCGACTTCACGCGCGAGGAGCGCCACGCGCTGCGCGACGGCGTGCCCCGGCACGCGCTGAAGCTGCCGTTCCGCTCCGGCACGGTGCGCGACCTGGCCGACGAGGCGCTGAAGATCGCCGCCGAAGGCCTGCGCCGCCGCGCACGTCCGACGCCGGCCGGTGCCGACGAGCGCATCTTCCTCGACATCCTGCTGCAGATCGTCGACGCGAACCAGACGCCGGCCGAGCGCAAGCTCGAACTGTTCCACGGCGCCTGGAACGGCAACGTCGATCGCGTCTTCCAGGAATTCGCGTACTGAGCGGCAGGCACGCCGACGCGCCGCCCGGTTCCTCGCGCGCCGACCGCAAAAAAGAGGGCCGCCTCGCGGCGGCCCCCGGTACGTCACGCAGTGCGAGGCAGGATCAGCGCTCGGCGCCGTCGAAGCCGTCCGTGAAGATCGCGTCGTCGATGTCGGTGGTGCAGGTCACGGCCACGTCGGTGACGTCTGCGCCGGCGATGCTGCCGCTGCCGCCGGTCACGGTGCAGGTCTGCGCCGGCGAGGTGGGCTGGCTCGCCACCGTCACCGCGTAGGAGACGCCGTCGGCGAGCTCGGTGCTGAAGGCGAACGCGCCGTCCGCCACCAGCGGCAGGTTCTCGCTGCCGTTGAGGCTGAGCACCAGCCCGCTGCCGGCGAGGCCGCCGAGCGTGCCGCCGACCGTGTGGGTGGGCGGCTCGTCGCCGATCTGCAGCGTGTAGTCCTCGGCCTGGCCGTAGCCGTCGGTGTTGCAGGGGCCGCCGGCGGAGCTGAACTTCTTCGTCACGCGCAGACGCGTCGTTCCGCTGGCGGTGGCCGGCACGGCGATGCCGGCGGTCACCTGCTGGCCGTCGACGCCGGTCGAGTTGTCGATGCTGCCGATCGGGAAGGTTTCGCCGGCGTCGCCGAAGTCGCCGTCGCGGTTCCAGTCGACGTAGGCCGTGATCACCGTCGTGTAGTCGCCGTCGGTATTGCCCTCGACCGCCATCGGCACCGTCGTTCCCGGCGACAGGTGGCCGACGATCGCAGTGAAGTCCTCGTGCGCGGGCGTGCCGTTGAGGGTCGGGCTGGTGCGGTTGTCGATGCCGGCGAAGTCGACCAGGGTGATCGGCTCGACGTTGTTCGAGACCGCCCACGGGCAGTACGGCTCGGGGAAGGTGACGCCGGTCGTGAACGAGAACGCGGACGACCACGCGCTGTCGCCGCACGGGCTGTTCGCGCGCACGCGCCAGTGGTACGTCGTCAGCGGCGCCAGCGGCGTGCCCGGCGTCCAGGTGGCTTCGTCGACCTCGGCGGTGGCGACGATGTCGGCGAATGCCGCGTCGCTGGCCACTTCGATCGTGTAGCTGACCGCGGACGGATCGTCCGACCAGGTGAACACGGGCTGGCGCGGCGTGCCGGCGGCGGCGTCGGCCGGGGCGAGCAGGCTCGCCGCGCCCGGAGTGCCGCTGGCCACGGTCACGCCGAACGACACCGAGCGCTCGGTCGGCGAGGCGGCGCCGTCGGTGGCGAACAGCGTGATCTCGTAGTCGCCGGGTGCGGCGGCCGCCGCGGTGCCGAGGGTGATCGTGCCGCTGGCGGCCGGATCGGCCGGCGTGATCGGATTGGGCGTCGCGGTTGCGGTCGGGAATACGCTGGTGTCGATGCCCGGGAAGCTCAGCGTCACCGCGGAGGAGAAGCCGCCGAACGCGCGTGCGCTGAACGCGATCGGGTCGGCCGGCTGGCCGGCGCAGACCGCGACGTCGCCGCCGCCGATCGCGAGCTGGAAGCTCGGGCCGCCGGCCACGTTCGTCACGCGACCGACGTAGGACTTCTGCTGCGGCGAGGTGCCGCCGGCCGGGATGCGGTTGTCGGTCCAGCTCATCGCGACGGTGTTGGCGAGCGACACGGACAGGCCGTTGTAGTCGCCCCATTCCTGGCCGTTGTTGATGTTCTGCGAAACGATCTGCGACACGCGCGTCTCGTCCGTCCAGGTGCTGCCGCCGTCGGCCGAGTAGACGTAGTAGAAGTCGACGCCGGCGCGGTTGGTCGAATTGCGCGTGTCGTAGAAGCCGATGTGCACGATGCCGTTGGCGTCGACGTCGAGCCAGGGGTGGTAGCGATCGACCGTGGCCTGGTCGGTGGTCGAGTGCGGCGTGCTGGCGACCTGCCAGGTGGCGCCCTGGTCGTCGGAATAGACCACCTGCACCCAGCCGTGCGAGGCGGAAGCGGTGCCGCTGCCGTCGCCCGGGCTGTTGGGCGCCTCGTCGGTGAAGGCGAGGTAGACGCGGCCGTCGTGCGGTCCGCCGGACTGGTCGACGTCGGCCGACACGTAGATGAAGGCGCGGCGCGACTCCATCGACGGGATGGCGAAATCGAACTCGCCGTGCAGGTCGTAGGCCTGTACCGGTGCGGAGAACGTCGCGCCGCCGTCGCTGGAGGTGACCACCCAGATCGCCGAGCTGGGGTGGTTGGCAGTGCTGGGCCAGGCGTAGTAGATCCGGCCCTGGGCGTCGGTCGTAATGTCGCTGCCGATGCCGCGCGCGGCGGTGCCGAAGGAGATCGGCGTCTGGAACGTCTGCGCGCGGTCGGTCGAGCGCGCGAAGTACATCGTGTTGCCCTGGTGCCAGGTGGTGTAGACGTAGTCCAGATAGGGCGAGCCGGGCGACTTGTCGACGTGGATGTATTCCTTGTCCGAGCCGCCGGACGACACCTGCAGCGCCGGGCCCCAGGTCTGGCCGAAGTCGGTGGAACGGAACACGACGGTGCGGAAGCTGCTCGAGCCGCCGAGCGAGGCGGTGTAGGCGACGGTGCCGTCGGACGACCAGTCCGAAGCCGGATCGCAGCAGGTGTTGGGCAGGGTGCCCGCCGACATCCAGGTCACGCCGCCGTCGCTGGAGTAGTTCATGCTCTGGCCGCCGGGGCCGTTGGAGCCGGCGATGACGATGTTCGGATCGACCGGGTTGAACTCGATGCCGGTCTCGTTGTTGCCGATCGCCATCGGGCCCTCGCCTTCGACCGGCACCGCGTGCGGCAGCGGATCGGTGGCGTAGATCAGGCCCGGCGGAGGATTGTGCGGATCGGGCTGCGCGTAGATGCCCAGGCCGCGGCGCTCCAGCTTGCCGTTGCGCATCAGGCCGCCGTAGCGCACGAGGAATTCCTTGTCGGTTTCGCGCGGATAGTACTTTTCCAGCGGATGGCCCTCGGCGGCGAATTCCTTGCGCTTGAGCACCTTGAAGAACGCCGGCACGCCGCGCACGGGACGGTCGTCGGCCGGCAGCAGCGCGACGTCCGCCGCGGTCAGCTCGTAGTTGCGGTCGTCCCACGGGCCGAACCGCACGAGGCTTGCGTAATCGACCGCCGGGTCGGCCCCGCGGGCCTGCTCGACGACCGCGGGCGTTTCCTTCGGCTCCGTTGCCGCTGCGGCGGTGTCGGCGTGGCCCGCGCCGAGCGCGAGCAGGGCGGCGCAGGCGAGCGCCGCGCCGGTTGGATGCGATTTCTTCATTCGATGACTCCCCAGTGATGCCAAGATTTGCGTCTCCCACGCTCCCTTCGCGATGTCCTTCCCCCGTTTCCATGCGACTGGAGACCGATCGTGTACTACGCCTTGAGGCTTATTACAACCGCTTCTATGGGCCGATCGTGAGCGCGTCGACGAATGGGCCGAGCCGACGGTCGGGGCGCCGCGAAGCGGCCTGCGCGCCCGTGGCGTGACTTCCGGCGCAGGCGTCGCCGCCGCGCTCGTGCAACCGTCGTCGCCCTTCCGCACGAAGCTTGGGAGTCCGCATGTCCGCCCGCCGTCCGCTCTCGCTTGCCATCCTGGCAAGCCTGTTCCTGTCGCCTGCCGCCTTCGCCGGCACCAAGCTGCTGCGCTTTCCCGACGTCTGCGGCGACAAGGTCGTGTTCACCTACGCCGGCGACCTGTGGACCGCCTCGACCCAGGGCGGCACCGCGGTCCGCCTGACCGCCGGGCCGGGCCTGGAGCAGTCCGCGCGCTTCTCGCCGGACTGCTCGACCGTCGCCTTCACCGGCCAGTACGGCGGCGACGACCAGGTCTACACGATCGCCGCCGGCGGCGGCGAGCCGAAGCAGCTGACGTTCTATCCGGCCAAGGGCCCGCTGCCGCAGCGCTGGGGCTTCGACAACCAGGTCTACGGCTGGACGCCGGACGGCAAGTCCGTGCTGTTCCGCTCGTGGGAGCAGTCGATCAGCGAATCCAATCCGCGCCTGTACACGGTGCCCGCCGAAGGCGGCCTGCCGACCGCGCTGCCGATGCCGGTCGCCGGCGTCGGCCGCTATTCGCCGGACGGCAGCAAGATCGTCTATTCGCCCAAGTACCGCGACTTCCGCACCTGGAACCGCTACGTCGGCGGCTGGGCGCAGGACCTGTACGTCTACGACTTCGCCGCGAAGTCGGCCAAGAACATCACCAACGATCCGAACACCGACCGCGATCCGGTGTGGATCGGCGATGCGGTGTATTTCATCGCCGACCGCGGCGCGCACCTGAACCTGTACCGCTACGACACCGCCAGCGGCGACACCAAGCAGCTGACCGACTACCAGGGCGCCGACGCGCGCTGGGCCAGCGGCGACACCAAGGGCCGCATCGTGTTCGAGGTCGACGGCGAGCTGCACCTGTACGACACGCAGTCCAGCAAGGACCAGGCGCTGGACATCACCGTGCCGAGCGATCTGGTGCGCACGCGCGCGCAGGAGCGCAGCGTCAAGGACAAGATCGAGGACTACGCGCTCAGCGCGAACGGCAAGCGCGCGCTGTTCACCGCGCGCGGCGAGGTGTTCAGCGTGCCGATCAAGGACGGCATCACGCTCAACCTCACGCACACGCCCGGTGCGCACGAGCGCGAGGCGGAGTGGTCGCACGACGGCCGGCGCATCGTCTACGTCTCCGACCAGAGCGGCGAGGACGCGATCTGGGTGCGCGACGCCGACGGCGGCAACGCCAAGCCGCTGACCAGCGAGACCTTCGGTCGCCTGTACGCGCCGCGCTGGTCGCCCGACGGTTCGCGCATCGCCTTCGTCGACAGCAACAACAACCTGCGCATCGTCGCCGCCAGCGGCGGACCCGCACCGGTCGTCGCGCACGAGCTGGCCTATCCGCGCCGCGACCACGTCTGGTCGCCGGGCGGGCACTACCTGGCCTTTTCGCTGACCGACAAGGACGACATCAAGCCGCGCCTGCACGTATACGACCTCGCCGCCGGCAAGAGCGTGCGCGTGGGCGACGCGCGCTTCGATTCGTACTCGCCGTCGTTCTCGCCGGACGGCCAGTACCTGTACTTCCTCGGCAACCGCGAATGGGCGCCGCAGCTGTCCAACATCGAATGGAACTTCGCCGGCAACCGCAGCACCGGCCTGTACGCGCTGGCGCTGCGCAAGGGCGTGGGCAATCCGTTCGCGCCGCGCAACGACAGCGCCGCGGCCGAGGACAAGAAGGACGGCGACGCCGACAAGAAGGACGAGGCCAAGCCGAAGGCGGCCGCCGACGTCAACGACCGCATCGAGTTCGAGGGCCTCGACGCGCGCCTGACCCGCGCGCCGATCGATCCGGACAACATCGACGGCTTCGAGGTCACCAGGAAGGCGATCCTCTACGTCGTCAGCGACGGCCAGTACTACGGCCGCGACGGCGCCTTCAAGACCAAGCTGAAGGCGTGGTCGTTCGAGCAGCGCAAGAGCGAGGACGTGTTCGAGGGCGTCGACGGCCTGTCGATCTCGCGCGACGGCAGCACCGCGCTGGTCAAGAGCGACGGCGCCTACAAGGTGATCGACCTCGACGCCGGCAAGCCCGAGCCGAAGGACGTCAAGACCGACGGCCTGTTCGCCCTGGTCGACCCGAAGGCCGAGTACGCCGAGATCTTCCGCGAGACCTGGCGCCGCTACCGCGACCATTTCTACGTGCAGAACATGCACGGCTACGACTGGCCGGCGATCCGCGCGAAGTACGAGCCGATGCTGGCCTGGGTCGGCGACCGCAGCGACCTCAACTACCTGCTCGGCCAGATGGTCGCCGAGCTCAACGTCGGCCACGCCTACGTCAGCGGCGGCGACCTCGGCCTGCCGGCCAAGCCGTACGTCGGTCTGCTCGGCGCGCGCTTCGAGCTCGACGCGGCCAGCGGCCAGTACCGCATCGCCAGGATCCTGCAGGGCCAGAACGACGAGGAACGCTACCGCTCGCCGCTGACCGAGCTCGGCGTCGACGTGAAGGAGGGCGACTACGTCGTCGCGATCAACGGCCAGCCGCTGACGCGCAACGACAGCCCGTACCGCCTGCTGCGCACCGCGCCGGGCCAGCTGATCCAGCTGACCGTCAACGGCAAGCCCGGCAGCGACGGCGCGCGCACCGTGCTGGTGCGGCCGATCGACAGCGAGGAACCGCTGAACTACTACGCCTGGGTGGCTCACAACCGCGAGTACGTGGCCAAGGCCAGCAACGGCGAGATGGGCTACCTGCACATCCCCGACATGGGCCCCGACGGCATCCGCGAGTTCATCAAGTGGTACTACCCGCAGCTGCGCAAGCAGGGGCTGGTCGTGGACGTGCGCGACAACGGTGGCGGCAACGTCTCGGCGATGGTCATCGAGCGCCTGTCGCGCAAGGTGCTCGGCCTGGACTACGGACGCAATGTCGACTTCACCGGCACCTACCCGAACGAGACCTTCCTCGGCCACCTCGTCGCGCTGTGCAACGGCACCACCGCGTCGGACGGCGACATCTTCTCGCACATGTTCAAGCAGGCGAAGCTGGGACCGCTGATCGGCGTGCGCACCTGGGGCGGCGTGGTCGGTATCACCGGCTGGGGACCGGCCATCGACGGCGGCGAGATCTTCGTGCCGCAGTTCGCCAGTGCCAGTCCCGAGGGCCAGTACGTCGTCGAGGGCCACGGCGTCGATCCGGACATCGTGGTCGAGCAGGACGTCGCCGCGCAGCTCGAGGGCAAGGACCCGCAGCTCGATCGCGGCATCGAGGAACTGCGCAAGGCGATCCAGGCCGCGCCGGTCAAGCTGCCCGGACGTCCGGCCGATCCGGTCAAGGCGCCGGACAACATGCGCGCGAAGGGCGCCCCCGGGACCTGAGGTCCTGCGCCGCCGGGCGTCGCCTGCAGGAGCGGGCGGCGCCGGCGCTCAGCGGCGCTTGACCCGCGGTGCCTTGAAGCGCGGGCGCGCAGCGAAGCTCCGTTCGCGTCCGCGCAGGCGCGGCGGTTGCGGCTTCGGGGATCAGGCGGAGCTGACGTCGCGCAGCGTCCAGTGCTTGCCGATCAACAGGGTCATGCGGTGCTGGATGATCGCGTGCGGCAGCGTGGTGACGACGGTGACGCTGACGTGCACGTCGGACTGGTGCGCCTCCACCGTCGCCGCCGGGTCGTTCTGGCCCAGCGACGGATCGACCGCATCGGGGTCCGGCTGCATCGCCTTCCAGCGCTGCCACAGCGTCGGTTCGCGCAGGGACTGCTGCAGCAGGCCGGCGAAGCTCTCCGCGGAGCCGCCGCTGAAGGAAAGCTCGTGCGATTCGCCGCGGGCCTTCGGAAGATCGTCGATCGAGAAGATGAAGCGCTGTCGGGTGGGCATGGAATTCCTCGTGCGGGAGCAGGAAGGTGAGGCAAGTCCCGCGCGTCCGTGCGTGCGAACGTCCGGGCCGCCGCGAAACGGCTCGGAGTGTATCAGCGTGCCGAGCCGCGCGGCCCCGCCAGCGCGCAGGCCAGCGCGAGCAGGGCCGCCACGCACGGCCAGCCCAGATAGCGCAGTTCGGCGGCCGGAGCGAGCAGCGGCAGCGGCGCGGCGAACAGCACCGCGCTGGCGAGCAGGATCAGCGCAAGTCGGGCCTGCGTCTCGCGCCGGCGGCGCCAGGCCAGCACGAACGCGAGCAGGGCGACCACGCCGTACGGCCACGCGGCGAGCAGCGGCGTCGCCACCAGCGCCGCCGCCGCGCGCATCAGCGCCGCGTGCAGCGCGGAGGCGTTGCGCGCCACCGGCGGGTTGTCGCGGTACTGCACTTCGGCGTCGACGTAGACCAGCTCGCGCGGCCAGTTCCGCGCGTGCGTGCCGAACAGCGCGCGCGTCAGCGTCCAGCGGTGCGCGAGCCACGCGCCGGGATGATCCAGCACGGCGTCGAGCCATGCGCGTCGCAGCGTGCGCGCCTGTTCCGAACCCGCTTCGACCAGGAACGGTTCGTACAGGGGGTGCTGCAGGCCGGAGTACATCGCCGTGTTGCTCCACGGCCGGAACGTGCCGGCCAGCTCCGCCACCTCCAGGCCCGGTGCGTACATGAAGTCGGGCAGCAGCAGGCGGTCGGTGGCGATCGACACGGCGACGAGATCGAACTGCGCCAGCGAGGGCCACACCAGCACGCGGCGCTGCGCCGTGTGCGACAGTCCCTGGCTGGTCGCCAGCATCGCCGCCAGCAGCACGCCGGCGAGCGCGACGACTTTCACCCGGGAGACCGCGTGCGGACCGCGCAGCGCCAGCCAGGCGAACCAGAGCGCGAACGGCAGCACTGCCGGCAGCGCGTTGTGGCGCAGGGCGGCCGCGTAGAACAGCGCCGGCAGCGCCAGCGCCAGCCAGCGCTTCGACGCGCCGGTCTGCACGCAGGCGAGCGCGCCGGTCGCCAGCAGCAGCGCCGAGAACAGGCCGACGTCGGTCCACACGTGCCCGCGCAGCAGCCACGGCACCGGCGCGAACGCCACCAGCACCATCAGCGCCGCGGTGCCGGCCGCGCGCAGGCGCAGGGCGCGTGCGAGCAGCGCCAGTCCGCTCCAGAACAGCGTCAGGTGCAGCGCGAAGACCAGGCCGGGGCCCGAATGCAGCGCCTCGCAGGCGCGCCAGACCAGCACCAGCGCCTGCGGAACGACGTCGACGGTCTGGCCGCTGCGCGCCTGCCACCAGGTGTAGGCCGAATCGAACGACATGTGGCCCGGCCAGTAGGCGGCCGCGTCGAACAGCCATCCGGCCAGCGCCAGCAGCCAGGGCCACCCAGCCGCGATGCCGGTAGTGCGGGGCGACGTCTCGCGCATCGGCTACAGGCCGGCGACGTCGAGCGCCGCGCCGGCGCCGCCGGGCGCGAAGGCGAGCACGCCGAGCAAGGGGGCGTCCAGGCGCGCGCGCAGGGTGGCGAGGTTTTCTTCGCAGCGCTCCATCGCCGGATCGATGCGGTTGGCGATCCAGCCGGCCAGCGTGCAGCCGTCGGCGCGGATCGCGCGCGCGCTGAGCAGGGCGTGGTTGAGGCAGCCCAGACGCAGGCCGACGACGAGGATCACCGGCAGTTCCAGCCCGCGCGCGAGGTCGGCCTGCATCAGCCAATCCGACAGCGGCGCCAGCCAGCCGCCGACGCCTTCCACGACCACGCGGTCGGCGCCGTGCGCGATGCGCGCGTGCGCGGCGCGGATCGGATCGAAACGCACTTCCTCGCCGGCTTCGCGCGCCGCCACGTGCGGGGCGATGGCCGGCTCGAACGCGTACGGATTGCAATGGGCATAGGCCGGCGCCGGATCGCTGGCGGCGATCAGCGCCTCGGCGTCTTCGTTGCGCAGGCCGTGCGGCGTGATGCGGCAGCCGCTCGCCACCGGCTTCATGCCGGTGGCGCGCAGGCCGCGCGCGCGCAGGCTCGCCAGCAGCGCGACGGCGGCGTAGGTCTTGCCGATGCCGGTGTCGGTGCCGGTGACGAAGACGCCGCGGCTCACGGCGCCGCCGCCAGGGCCTGCAGCTCGCGCGCAGCGGCGCGGCGCAACCGCGCCGCCGCCGGAATCAGCAGCAGGTAGGCAAGGCCGGGCAGCCAGATCGTCGCCGGCCACTGCGCGAACGGCAGCGTCGCGGCGAGCGCGACCGACAGCAGCGCGACCAGCGCGAAGGCGACGTTGCGCCGGATCAGCACGCGCGTCACCAGCCGCTCCGCGGCGGACAGGCCGATCGCCGCGTGCTGCCGGCCGGCGTGGCGGTAGAGCAGCGCGAACACGCTCCAGATCGCCAGGCCGCCGAGGCCGAATACGACGAAGGCCGCGCGCAGCTCGAACACCGTCCGGATGCCGATGGCGTGCTCGGCCAGCCATCCGCCGCTGAGCGAGGAGAACATCAGCGAGAACACGATGCGCAGCGGATAGACGTAGATCAGCACCACGAACACCAGCAGCAGGCTCAGTCCGACCGCGCCGGCGTCGTCGAGATCGTAGTGGCGGCTCCAGTCGCGATGGTTGCGCCACATGCGCGCGATCAGCACGAAGCAGACCGCGAACGTCGGCACGTCGCGCAGCGCGGCGAGCATCTCCGACACCGAGGCGGGCACGTGGCCGAGCGAGATCACCAGCAAGGTCACGGCGAACGCGAACGAGGCGTCGACGAAGCCCTCCAGCCGGGTCGGCTGGTGCCTGCGCACCTGCAGCACATCATCGACGGACGCGGCCATCGGCAGTCGGGAACGGGCACGCGATTCGTGCCGGCGCAGCATAGGCAATACCGCGAACGCGGCAAAGGGTAGAATGCAGCTTTCCCGCCGCATCCGCCCGATGTTCACCGCCTCCCCGCTGCGCACCGACGACAAGACCGCGCTGTACGCCGAACTGGGCGAGCAGATGCGCGGCCTGCTGCACGGCGAACGCGACCGCGTCGCCAACGCGGCGAACTTCGCCGCGCTGGTGTGGCAGGCACTGCCCGGCATCAACTGGTGCGGCTTCTACTTCTTCGACGGCCGCGAACTGGTGGTCGGTCCGTTCCAGGGCAAGCCGGCCTGCGTGCGCGTCGCACTCGGCAAGGGCGTGTGCGGCACGGCGGCGGCGACGCGCGTTACGCAACTGGTCGAGGACGTGCACGCGTTCCCCGGCCACATCGCCTGCGACGCCGATTCCAATTCCGAGATCGTCGTGCCGCTGTACGACGGCGAGCGCCTGATCGGCGTGTGGGACGTCGACAGCCCGCAGACGGCGCGTTTCGACGCCGACGACCGGCGCGGCATGGAGGCATTGTGCGCGATCTACCTCGGGTCGATCGCATGAACGGGCGCCGCTTCCGCACGCGCCGCATGGGGAACGAAAGATGAGCAGTCGCGACACCAAGATCCGCAACGTCGGCCCGAAATCCGCCGCCTGGCTGCGCCAGGTCGGCGTGCGCACGACCGAGGATCTCGCGCGCATCGGCCCGGTCGAGGCGTTCCTGAAGGTCAAGCGCGCCGGTTTCCGGCCGAGCCTGAACCTGCTCTACTCGATGGCCGGCGCGCTCGCCGACTGCCACTGGGCCGAGCTGCCGGAAGAACAGAAACAGGAACTGCTGCTGACCCTGGACGCGGCCGAGTCGGCCAATCCGATCCGCACGCGCTGGGAAAAGCAGAAGGCGGCGAGCGAGCCGGCCGCCGCGCGCGCGGGCGACGGCACGGAAGACGTAGCGGTCAGCAGCCTGTTCGACGATCCCGACGGCGGCGGCTCCGCGCCGGGCGAAGCCGACCGCGACCTGTCGCGCTTCGACTGAAGTCTCAGCGCACCGCGGCGTAGGCGCGGGCGTCCTCGCGCCAGCGCGGCGTGCTGCGGATCGCCGGCAGCACATCCTCGACGCGCTCGGCCAGCGACCACATCGCCAGGTGATCGCGGTTCATGAAGCGCTGTTCGACGACCTGCTCCATGAAGCGCTGCAGCGGCTGGTAGAAGCCGTTGGTGTCGAGCAGGATGATCGGGTTGAAGTACAGCCCGAGCCGTTTCAGGGTCAGCGCCTCGAACAGCTCCTCCAGCGTGCCGCTGCCGCCGGGCAGCGCGACGACCGCGTCCGAACCGGTCAGCAGGCGATGCTTGCGCTCGCGCATGTCCTCGACCACCTCGAGGTTGGCCACGCCCGGATGCTGCCACTCGACCTCGGTCATGAAGCGCGGAATGATGCCGACCACCTCGCCGCCGGCGGCCAGCGCGGCGTCCGCCAGCGCGCCCATCAGGCCGATCGCGCCGCCGCCGTAGACGATCGTGCAGCCGGCGGCAGCCAGGGTGCGGCCCAGCTCGGCGGCGGCCTCGTGATAGACGCGGTCGCAATGGGCGCTCGAGGCGCAATAGACGCAGACGCGCATGCCGGGCTCTCCACGAAAAGGCGCCATAGCGTAGCGGGTCGGGCGGCGGATTCCACGCCGCCGCGGCGCGTGCGCGAATCGACAATCGGCCGTCACGGCGTGCCGCTATAGTGCGCGCGCGTTCCCACACGCATCCCGGGGGAGACACCATGAACAGACTGCTTTCCGTCGCGGGCGCACTGGCGCTCGCGTCCGCTGCCGTGCAGGCGCATGCCTGGCAGTACACGATCGTCGGCGGGCCTTCCTTCCAGCAGAACCTCGCGCCGGGTGCGGCGCTCGTCGCCGACACCGACGGCGACGTCTGCCTGCTCAGCAACGACCGCGATTTCGGCAACATGGGTTTCGCGCACGTCTACGGCTTCCACGCCGCCGACGGTGCGCCGACGCCGCTGCACGCCTCGCTCGGTTCGCGCGAGCTGGCCACGTTCGGCATCGACTGCCGCTTCGGCGATCCGATCGTCGGCTACTCGGCCTACGGCGACGTCGAGGCGCGCCGCTGGAGCCGGCTCGCCGGCTTCCTGCCTGCCCCCGGCAGCCTCGGTCCGGACTTCCCGCTGCCCAGCTACTCGGCGATCGAACCCGTGCGCTTGGGCGTGGACGCAGCGCGGCATGCGGTGATCGTGCGCGACAAGATCGGCGGCAGCTCGGTCGACCTGCAGGCCTACGATCTCTCCACGCTGTCGCCGCTGTGGCAGACCGGCATCGCGGTGATGCCACTGTCGTACCCGCGCGTGCGCGACATGCAGGTGGCGGCCGACGGCTCGGTCACGCTGATCGGCACGGCCGACGACACCAACACGCCGACGATGGGCGTGTTCCTGCTCACGTACGACGCCGCCGGCCAGCCCAACGGACCGAATTTCCAGTTCGGCGATCCGTCCTACGGCCAGGTCGCCGACCTCGCGCTGTCGCCGGGCGGCATCGGCTACGTGGTGCGGCGCGACCGCGAGTTCATGCGCGACGAGCTGCTGCGCATGGATGCGCAGACGCCGTGGGGCGTGGCGCTGGACATCGGCTGCTGCGGCACGCGCATGGTGCACGCGCTCGCCGCGCTGCCGGACGACGGCGCGCTCGCCGTGTCCAACGACGTGTTCGGCTGGGCCAGCTCGCTGTCGCGCTTCCACGCCGACGGCACGCTGATGTGGCGCGCCGACAGCGTGCCGGTGGACATGCCCGGCATGCAGCTGATGGGCCTGGTCGGCGACCGCGCCGGGCGTGCGCTGGCGATCTACACCGAGCCGGCGCCGTACGGCCCGCCGCAGGCGCTGCGCACGGTGCGGCTGCGCGCCTATTCGCAGACCGGCATGGAACTGTGGACGCGCACGATCGACAACGTGCGCTTCGACGGCGGCTCGCCGCTGCGCTCGACGGTGAGTTCCGATGACGTGGTAGTGCTCGCGTTCGAGGTCTACGACGTCAACGCCGGCGCCTCCGGCATCCTCGTGCAGGGCTTCCCGCTGGACCAGCCGTTCCCGTGAGACGAGGCCGCGGACGCGCCGGGCGCGTCCGCGGCTGCGGCCTTCAGTCGAAGCCGTCGGCGAACAGGCGGTCCCTGCAGTCGTCGATCTGGGCCGGGTTCACCAGCACGTGGAACTGGGTGCCGGCCGGCATGCCGTCGTAGGAGAAGATCCGCCACTTCCCGTTGTCGTAGTCGACGTCGAAGTGGCCGGCGACCGGATTGCCGTCGAACAGCCGGGTCACCATCGGCTGCGCGCAGGCGGTGCCGTTGAGCAGCGGATGGTCGAGCACCAGTCCGCTGCCGAGAGTGTTCGCCGCCGTGGCCGTCGCGCGGAACGCGTTCGGGCTGGGCTCCTGCGCGTACACGTTGAAGCCGGCGCCGAGCGGCAGGTCATCGGTCATGTCGAGGTTGGCGACCAGCCAGGCGCCCGGCCCGCCGAACGAGAAATAGAAGACACCGACCGGATGCGCGTTGTAGACCGGCCCCGCGCTCCAGTTCTGGGTGACCAGCACGATGCGGTCGGGCAACCCGTTCACGCTGGCGTCGTCGAGCTGGCTGGTCCATCCGGAGGCGTTCGACGCGTCCGCGACGTGGCGGAACACGCCGCTGCCGCGCGCGGGCACGAATGCGTCGAAATCCACGTGTTCGGGGAGCGCGGCGAAGCCCTGGTCGAACACGGTCCAGCGCGGCCCCGAGTACCACACGCCGAACGGGCGGTTGAAGGTGACCGCGGAGTTTTCGCCGCCGTCGAAGTTCGGGGTCAGGAACAGGTCCGCGCCGGGCCGGTCGTTGCCGGCCGGATGGTCGATCGTGCTGATGTAGTCGTCGATGTTCGCGGCGGCGGTGGAGTGCGCGAAGCTGATGTCGCCGAACTCGTAGGCGCCGATGTCCGCCTTGTCCGGCCCGCTGCCGGCGGGATTCTTGATCCGGCGCAGGCCGTCGGCGTCGGTCAGCGGCAGGCCGTTGAAGATCAGGCCGAAACCCAGCATGCCGGTGTCGGCGGCGTCGCGCGCGGGTGAATCCGCACGCAGGCGCGGCGTCGACGCCGCGACCAGGTTCGCGCGGGCGAGGATCGTGTGCGGACCGAGGGTGAAGCCGCCGGAACTGGGGATCGGTGCATCGATCAGGTTGTAGTCGTTGGAAAGATCCGGCGTCTGCGCGGCGTTGAAATGGATGCCGCGCTGCGCGGAGACCAGGTTGTTGTAGACCGTGCCGGTGACGCGGCCGGCGGCGGCGCCATCCCAGTTCGACACCGACAAGCCGCGGTTGCAGCGCGATACCGTGTTGTTGATCGCCTGCGCATCGATCGTGCCGTTGGCGACGACCAGGTCGATGCCCGAGCCGCCGCCGTCGCCTGCCGATCCGCACACTGCGACGTTGCTGTACATGCGCAGGTCGAATGCGCTCGCCGTGCTGGTGAACAGGCCTTCGGAAACGAAGAATGCACCGCGCGAGAACGCGCCCTGCACGCGATTGCCGTGCAGCTTGATCGAGCCGGCGCCGCCGACCGAGGTCAGGGCATGCACGTCGACGAAAAGCCCGGCGCCTTCGGCCAGGCCCGGGGCGCTGCTTTCGATCCGGTTGTAGTAGGCCTCCACGTTCAGCGTCGAGGCGCTGGCGACCAGTTCCATCAGCCCGGAATTGAGATCGGGCGGCTGCCCGCGCAGGCGGTTGTCGTAGAGGCTCGCGTTGACGGTGCCGCCGGCCGAATTGATCCTGATCAGGCGGCCGGTGCTGCCCGGCGCGTAGGTGAGCGTGAGTTCGCGCAGGTCGAGATTGGCCGTGCCGGTGCCGCTGTAGGTCGCGCTGATGTAGGCGTTGGCGAAATTCAGGCGGCTGATGCGGACGTCCAGATCGTCGCCGATCTCCGCGTTCGAGATGAACAGGCCGTCGCCGGTGAACTGCGGCGCGTAGCCGTCGGCTGCGGTCAGCGTGAGGCTGCGCTTGCGGATCACCACGGGCTCGGTGATCGGCGTCTGCGTGGCGATCTCGACGCGGTCGCCGTCGGCGGCGGTGTTGATGCAGGCCTGCAGGCTCGCATCGCAGGGCGCGGCGCCGGGCCAGGTGCGGGTTGCGGCCCCGGCCAGGCCGGTGAAGCTCGCCAGCAGCGCGAGCGCGTAACGCGGAAATTGCATGGAAGCTCTCCGTTGGAATGCCGTCCTGCAAGCGCAAAACGGCGTCGGGAGAGGACAGGCGTCAGCGTGAGGCGAGCAGGGTGGCGTTTGCCGCCACCAGTTCGGGCGGCACGAAGGGCAGGGCGGCGACCGCGGCGCGCGCGGCGGTCGCCGCTTCGTCGGCGTCTTGCGCATGCAGGTGTCGGCGGCAGCTCGCGCGTTCGACCGCGACCCAGGCGCGATCGACGCGGGCGGCCGCGCCGCCGGCGGCCAGTTCCGTATCCGCCGCGGCCAGTTGCGGCATCGCGCCGGCGCAGTCGCCGCCTTCGGCCGCGATGCGCGCGGCGATCAGGCGCAGCTTGCCCAGCCGCGGGTGCCCGGCCGGGAACGCGCGTTCGCCGGCGGCCAGCGCGGCGGAGGCTTGGCTGCGTGCCGCATCGAGTTGCCCGTTCTGCCGCAAGGCGGCTGCGAGCGAAGCCTGCGCCTGCAGCGTGTCCTGGTGCTCGGCGCCGAGCCTGGCGGCGAGCAGCGCGTGCGCGGCGCGGATTTCCTCCAGCGCCGCCGCGCCGCGGCCGCGCTCGGCCAGCGTATTGCCCAGGCCGAGCCGTGCGATGCCGACCAGGTAGTGGTCCTGGCCGACCGCCGCGATCGTCGTCGCCACCGCCGCGCGCGCGTTGGCTTCGGCTTCCTCGTAGCGGCCGGCGCTGCGCTGCATGCCGGCCAGGTTGTTCTGCATCGTGGCGACGGTCGGATGCGCCTGGCCGTAGCTCGCGCGCGCCGCCTGCAGGGCTTCCTCCAGGCGCGCGATCGCGGTGGCGAGGTCGCCCTGCTCGAAGGCGATCACGGCCAGCGAGTTGAGCCCGTTGGCGACGCCGGGATGATTCGGTCCGAGCAGCTTCTTCTGCATCGCGACCGCATGGCCGATGCGCTCGGCCGCGCCGGCGCGATCGCCCTGGCGGCGCAGGGCGGTGCCGAGGTTGAACTCGCTCTCGGCCAGATCCGGGTGCTCGGGGCCGAGCAGCGCGCGCCGTGTCGCCATCGCCTGCGCGAACAGCTCCGCCGCCGCCTTCGCGTCGCCCTGCTGCAGCACGACCACGCCGAGGTCGTGTTCGGCTGCGGCGGTCTGCGTGTGCGCCTCGCCGTCGTGCAGGCGGCGCAACGACAGCGCTTCGCGCAGCGCCGCGGCGGCGCCGTCGAGATCGCCTTCGCGGAAGCGGATGCCGCCGAGCGCGGCGAGCGCGCGCCTCTCGGTTTCCGCACCGCTGCCGCGCGTGCGCTCGAGTGCGGCTTCGGCGAGCGCGCGCGCGTCCGGCAGCCGGCCGCGTTCGGACAGCACTTCGGCCAGCCGCAGCTCGATGCCGTCGCGCCGCTGCGGCGCCAGAGCGAGTGCCTGGCGCAGGTCGCGCTCGGCTTCTTCCAGTTGGCCCTGCGCGGCGAGAACGCGTCCGCGCTCGACCAGGGCGCCGGCCCGGGCCGTGTCGCCGTCGGCGTGATCGAGCGCGCGCTGCGCGAGGTCGCGCGCACGCGCGTAGTCGCCGAGCTGGCGATAGGCGCCGGCCAAGGCGGTGGACAGCTCCGCTTCGAGTTCGGGCTGGGTCTTGAGCGTCTGTGCCAGGCGCAGCGCGCCGCGGTCGAGCAGTTCGCGTGCGGACACCGTGCGGCCCTTGCTCTCGTCCGGCGTGACGCCGTCGAACAGCGCCAGCACGAAGTCGCGCGCGGCGTCGGCGCGCGCGGCCTCGGCGCGCGCCGCGCGCGCCTGCCACAGCGTGGCGCCGACGCCGGCGAGAACGGCGAGCTCGATCGCCGCGCCGAGCGCCTCGCCGACGCGATGCCGGCCGACGAACTTCCTCGCGCGGTAGCGGCGCGAGCCGGCGCGTGCCCGGACCGGCTCGCCGCGCGCGTGACGGTCGAGGTCCGCGGCGAGTTCGGCCGCGCCGGCGTAGCGCTGCGCCGGATCGCGCTGCAGCGCCTTCGCCACGATCAGGTCGAGGTCGCCGGCGACGCGCCGGCGCAGCGAGCGCAGGTCGCATCCGCGCGCCTGCGCGTGCGCGGCGCCGGCGCCGGTCAGCGAAGCCGACGGCGCGCGCAGGCTGGCGTCCTCGCGCCAGTGCGGGCGGCTGCCGGTCAGCAGTTCGTGCAGCAGCACGCCGAGCGCATAGACGTCGGTGGCGGTGGTGATCGCGCCGCCGTCGCGCTGCTCGGGCGCCGCGTAGGCCGGCGTCAGCAGGCGCGCTTCGGTGCGCGTCGCGTCGCGGTCGCCGTCGTCGAGCAACCGGGCGATGCCGAAGTCGAGCAGCTTGAGCGCGCCGTCCTCGCGCACGAGGATGTTCGACGGCTTCAGGTCGCGATGCACGACGAGGTTGCGGTGCGCGTAGTCGACCGCGGCGCAGACGTCGGCGAACAGGCGCAGTCGCGCGGCGACGTCCAGGCGCCGCTCGTCGCAGTATTCGGTCAGCGGCCGTCCGTCGACGTATTCGAGCGCGAACCACGGCACGCCCTGCGCGGTGAAGCCGCCGTCGAGCAGGCGCGCGATGCCCGGATGCTCGAGGCGGGCGAGGATCGCGCGTTCGCGCACGAAGCGCGCGCGTTCGGCCTCGTCGTGCAGGCCGTAGCGCAGCACCTTGATCGCCACCTGCTGCGCGTAGGCGCCGTCCTCGCGCTCGGCGGCGAACACGCTGGCCATGCCGCCGGCGCCGATCGGCCGGCCGACGCGCCAGGCGCCCAGGCGCTGCCCGCGCAGTCCGGGTTCGGCGTCGATCAGTTCGGCGGCGAGCCGGCCGCTGCCTTCGTCGAGGCGGCTGTCGCGCGCGGATTCCTGCAGCATGCGCGCGAGCGCCTCGCGCAGTTCGGCGTCGGCGACCTCGGCGAGCAAGCGCGCGCGTCCGGCCGCGTCGAGTTCGAAGGCGCGGTCGAACAGCGGCCCGAGCTCGAGCCAGCGCCGCTCGATCGCGCCGTCGCGGGTCATTCGATCGCCTGCTGCAGGAACACGCGCGCGCGCGCCCAGTCGCGCACCACGCTGCGCGCCACGATGCCGAGCGCCTCGGCGGTTTCCTCGACCGACAGGCCGGCGAAGAAGCGCAGCTCGACCACGCGCGCCAGGCGCGGTTCGAGCGCGTCGAGCCGCTCCAGCGCTTCGTTCAGCGCGAGCATCTCGGCGGCGGCGTGCTCGCTCGGAATCTCGAGCGCGTCGAGATCGAGCGGCGCCTCGTTGCCGCCGCGCTTTTGCGCCATGCGCCGGCGCGCGTGATCGACCAGGATGTGCCGCATTGCGGTGGCCGCGTAGGCGTAGAAA
Source organism: Dokdonella ginsengisoli (assembly GCF_042652785.1). Taxonomy (NCBI): domain Bacteria; kingdom Pseudomonadati; phylum Pseudomonadota; class Gammaproteobacteria; order Lysobacterales; family Rhodanobacteraceae; genus Dokdonella; species Dokdonella ginsengisoli. Next base: position 139,025 of record NZ_JBHSHD010000005.1, read on the forward strand.
TGCGCGCGGTCGGCGAAGCCGTGCGCGCCGCCGGCGAGGTTCAGCCAGGCCTCGTGCACCAGCGCGGTGGTGTCCAGCGTCTGCGCCGCGCGTTCGCCGGCCAGCTGCCGCCGCGCCAGTTCGCGCAGGCGCTGGTACACCTGCGGCCGCAAGGTCGCATCGAGATCTTCCGCATCGCCGTGCGGCGGCGTGATCGCTTCGGGATCGCGCATGGCAGCTCCGTTGACGGCGGCATGCTAACCCAACCGCCGCCGGCAGCGACCGGAACGCGGGCCGGCGGCCCGCCGCGTGGCTACTCCACCGTCACCGACTTGGCCAGGTTGCGCGGCTGGTCGACGTCGGTGCCGCGCAGCACGGCGACGTGGTAGGCGAGCATCTGCAGCGGCACGGTGAACACGGCCGGCGCGATCAGGTTGCCGCCGGAGGCGATCTTCAGCACCGCGCCGCGTTCGCCGGCCTGCACCACCGGCGCGTCGGTGTCGGCGAAGACGAACAGCTCGCCGCCGCGCGCGCGCACTTCCTCGAGGTTGGACTTGAGCTTCTCCAGCAGCTGGTTGTTCGGCGCGACGGCGATCACCGGCATGTCCTCGTCGACTAGGGCCAGCGGGCCGTGCTTGAGCTCGCCGGCGGGATACGCCTCGGCGTGGATGTAGGAGATTTCCTTGAGCTTGAGCGCGCCTTCGAGCGCGACCGGGTAGTGCACGCCGCGGCCGAGGAACAGCGCGTGATGGCGCGGCACGAAGCGTTCGGCCAGCGCGGCGATCTGCGGTTCGAGCGCGAGCACCTCGCCGATCACGCGCGGCAGCGACGCCAGTTCCGCGACCAGGCGCGAATACTTCTCCGCCGCCAGTCCGTTGATGCGCGCCAGCTCGAGCACCAGCAGGGCCAGCGCGGCCAGCTGCGTGGTGAACGCCTTGGTCGAGGCGACGCCGATCTCCGGGCCGGCGCGCGTCATCAGCACCAGGTCCGATTCGCGCACCAGGCTGGACTCGGGCACGTTGCAGATCGCCATCGAGCCGAGATAGCCGTGCCGGCGGCCGTCGCGCAGCGCCGCCAGCGTGTCGGCGGTCTCGCCGGACTGCGACACCGCCAGGAACAGCGTGCCCGGCTGCACCACCGCGCGGCGGTAGCGGTACTCGCTGGCGACCTCGACGCTGCACGGCAGGCCGGCGATGCCTTCCAGCCAGTAGCGCGCGACCAGGCCGGCGTGGAAGCTGGTGCCGCAGGCGACGATCTGCACGTGCTTCACGCGCGCCAGCAGCGCCTCGGCGTCGACGCCGAAGATGTTGGGCAGGATGCGGTTCTCGCTCAGGCGGCCCTCGAGCGTATCGGCCACTGCGCGCGGCTGCTCGTGGATCTCCTTGATCATGTAGTGGCGGTACTCGCCGCGATCGACCGCGTCGGCAGACAGTTCGCTCTTGCGGACCGGACGCTCGACCGGGTTGCCGTCGGCATCGCAGATTTCGAAGCGGCCGCGGCTGATCTCCACCACGTCGCCTTCGTCGAGATAGACGAAGCGGTTGGTCTGCTTGATCAGCGCCTGCACGTCGGAGCCGAGGAAGTGCTCGCCGTCGCCGACGCCGACCACCAGCGGGCTGCCGCGGCGCGCGCCGACGATGCGGTCGGGCTGGTCGCGGTTCATCACCGCGATCGCGTAGGCGCCGTGCAGGCGGCGCGTGGCGGCGAGCACCGCGCTGCGCAGGTCGGCGTTGCCGGCGAGGGCCTGCTCGACGAGATGGGCGATCACCTCGGTGTCGGTCTCCGACTCGAAGCGGTAGCCGCGCGCCTTCAGTTCCTCGCGCAGTTCGGCGTGGTTCTCGATGATGCCGTTGTGAACAATGGCAACGCGCTCGCTCGACACGTGCGGGTGCGCGTTGACCGTGTTCGGCGCGCCGTGGGTCGCCCAGCGCGTGTGCGCGATGCCGGTGACGCCGGCGACCGGGGCGGAGTCGTACAGCGTCTCCAGGTCGCGCACCTTGCCCTTGGCCCGCACGCGCGCGAGGCGGCCGTCCTGCAGCACCGAGATGCCGGCCGAGTCGTAGCCGCGGTATTCGAGCGCCTTCAGGCCGGCGATCAGCACGGGCACCACGTCGCGGTCGGCGGTGGCGGCTACGATTCCACACATAGGAAATTCCTGGCAGGGGAAGGAAGGAGGGGCGCGACGCCTTGCTGGCGGCGGACGGCGCTGCGAAGATGATAAATCTTCCGCGCGCTCGCCAGAGCGCGCGGGCGGCCGGAGGACCGGCGAATCCGTGGCGATCGACGACGGGCGTCGACCGCACCGACCCCTGGACGGATGCGCGCGGCCCGGCAAGGAGAACGAGCCCGATGTACCAGTTGTTGCGTCAACGCCCGACGCGCTGGCTGCTGTTGCTGGCGCTGCTCGAGGTCGTGCTGCTGGCATTGTGCGTGAAGGCCGCCTCGCACCTGCGCTTCATCGCCGACGAACAGACCCTGAGCGGGTTCTCCGCCGACCTGTGGCCGCGCGCGCTGCTGTTCGCGCTGGTGATCGCCGCGGGAATGGCCTCGCTCGGGCTGTATCAGACGCATCTGCGGGAGACCTGGTTCGGGTTGATCGCGCGGCAGGCGGTGGGCTTCGTGCTCGGCGGCATCGCGCTGATTGTCATCTATTACGTCTTTCCGCTGGCTTACATCGGGCGCGGCGTGTTCGGCATCGCGCTGGCCTTCGGTTTCGTCGCGATCGCCGCGTTCCGCGTGATCTTCGCGCGGCTGGTCGACACCGAGGCGCTGAAGCGGCGCGTGCTCGTGCTCGGCGCCGGACGGCGCTCGGCGCTGATTCCGCAGCGCATGCGCCGGCGCTCGGACCGGCGCGGCTTCACCATCGTCGGCTTCGTGCGCATGGGCGAGGAGGAGATCGCCGTGCCGGAGGACCGCCTGATCGAGCAGGAAGGCGGCCTGCGCGAATGGGCGGAGCGGCTGCAGATCGACGAGATCGTGGTCGGCCCGGACGACCGCCGCGGCGGCCTGCCGATGGAGGAGCTGCTCGACTGCAAGCAGTCCGGCATCGCGGTGACCGACCTGCCGACGTTCTTCGAGCGCGAGTCTGGCAAGGTCAAGCTGTCGCTGATCGAGCCGTCGTGGCTGGTGTTCTCCGACGGCTTCAACGCCTCGCCGCTGCGGCTGGCGATCAAGCGCATCTTCGACGTCACCACCGCGCTGATCGTGCTGGCGCTGACCTGGCCGCTGATGCTGCTGGTCGCGCTGGCGATCCGGCTGGAGTCGGGCCGGGGCCAGCCGATCCTGTACCGGCAGGAGCGCGTCGGCGAACACGGCCGCGTGTTCGCGCTGACCAAGTTCCGCAGCATGCGCACCGACGCCGAGCGCGACGGCGTGGCACGCTGGGCGACGCGCAACGACGACCGCGTGACGCGCGTGGGCCGCGTCATCCGAAAGACGCGGCTGGACGAGCTGCCGCAGCTGGGCAACGTGCTGCGCGGCGAGATGAGCCTGGTCGGGCCGCGCCCGGAGCGGCCGCAGTTCGTCGGCGAACTGTCCGGCAAGATCCGCTACTACACGCTGCGCCACGCGGTGAAGCCGGGCCTGGCCGGCTGGGCGCAGCTGCGCTACCCGTACGGCGCCTCGGAGGAGGACGCCGCCGAGAAGCTCAAGTACGACCTGTTCTACGTCAAGAACCACAACCTGCTGTTCGACCTGATGATCCTGATCCAGACGGTCGAGGTCGTCCTGTTCGGCCGCGGCGCGCGCTGACGCGGCCGCGCGGCGGAGACGGCTCAGTGCGCCGGCCGCGCGGCGGCCACCTTCAGCGGGCGCAGGCGCGAGCTGTACCAGTCGCTGACGCGACCGCGTTCGAATTCGATCCACGACGGCCCGTAGTCCCAGCGCTCGGGGGTTTCCATCACCGGCCGGCCCTCGATCACGCGCACTGCCGCCGCCTCCATGCCCAGCTCGATGCGCTGCTCGGGCAGCGTCTGGCCGGGTTCGACCGGCGGCGGCAGCGGCACGAAGCGCCGCTCTTCCACCGGTGCGGACGCCGGCGGCGCGATCGCGACGGGTTCGTCGTGACCGCTTCCGTCCCAGGCCAGCCAGACCAGGGCCGCCAGCGCCAGCGCGGCGACCGCGACGCGGCGCAGCCCGGTGCGGCGCGAGGGATCGGGGGGGCGCCGCGGCGAATGTGCCGTGCCGCCGCCGGGGTCGGCCGGCAGCCGTGCCCCCGGCAGGCGGCCGTGGCGGCGCTCGAAGCCGAGCGCGGCGTGGTAGGCCGCGGTCAGTTCCTGCAGCTGCGCCGCGGCGCCGGGGTCGGCTCCGCGCTGCGGATGGCGGTCGGGGTGCAGTTCGGCGACGCGACGCCGGTAGGCGTTCTTCAGCTGCGTCAGGCTGCAGTCGGGCCCCAGTCCGAGCTGCTGGTAGAACGCGACGAAATCGGTCGGACTGCTCATGCGTCCCCTGGACGATGGGTGGTCGCGGCCCGGCGATCGGGAATCCGCTCGCAAAGAGTGCGCCATCGGCGCTAAAATGTGAACTGTGTCGCAGTTTTTCGGGGCCGCCGTTCGGGTGGACGGTCCCGTGACGTCAGGGGCCGTCGTCGGAGACGGCGGAATGCAGCAGGCAGCGAAGGGTTCGCCCGCAGGTCACCGGCCATGTCACAGATCGGCTCAGCGGCGCAGGCGACGGACGCGGCTTCCGCGGCGTCGCCGTGGATCGAGCGCGTGCACGGCGTCACGCTGGCGGATTTCGTGCGTCGCTACCGCAAGTCGCGCCGCCCGGTCGTGCTGACCGACGCGCTGCGCGACTGGAGCGCGCTGGAGCGGTTCACGCCGGAATTCTTCCGCCGCGAATTCGCCGACCGGGCGGTGCGCATCCGCGGCCGCGACTTCCGTCTCGGCGAGGTCATCGCGATGCAGCAGGCTTCCGACGCGGATCATCCCGCGCCGTATCCGTGCACGCTGTCGGACTGTGCCTCGCTGCTGGCCGACCTGACGCCGCGCTTCGAGTACAGCCTGCCCGACCGGCACGCCAGCGCGCTGATCCCGCGGCACGTGTTCGAGCTGGTCAACCACCTGGAAATCTTTTTTGGCGGTCCGGGGGGCGAATTCCCGTATCTGCACTACGACATGTTGCGCATGCACGCCTGGATCGCGCAGGTCCACGGCGACAAGGAGTTCACGTTGTACGAGCCCGGCCAGGAGCACCTGCTGTACGTGCATCCGCAGATGCCGTGGCTGTCGCGCGTGGACGACCTGCACGACGCCGCGCGCTGGCCGCTGCTGCACCAGGCGCGCAGCCACCGGGTGGTGGTGCGCGCCGGCGAGGCGCTGTTCCTGCCGTGCGGCATCTGGCATACCGCGCGTTGCCTGACGATGAACGTCACGGTCGCCTTCGACCAGCTCGAGTCGACCAACTGGCGCGACTTCGTCGGCGAAGTCGTCTTCGAGGAGCGCCGCAGCGGCCATCCGCTTCGCGCGCTCGCCGTGGGCGCCTATCTCGGCCTGCTCGGGCCGCTGTTCAATCTGGCCGAGGCGTTCGGTGCGAACCGCCTCGCCGACTGGGGAATCTGAGTGCGTCACGGAGATTGGGCCATGAACCATCACGTACCCTTCGATTCGGACCTCGCAGATGCGTCGCGCGAGGAAGCCTCGCCGTGGGTCGAGCGCCGCAGCAACCTGGACGTGCGTGAATTCGTCGAGCGCTACCGAAACCCGCGGCGCCCGGTCGTGATCACCGACGCGGCGCGCGACTGGCCGCTGTACGGCCGCGGCACGCCGGAGCATTTCCGCAGCCGCTACGGCGAGCACGTGGTGCGCGTGCGCGGCCACGACTACCGCCTGCACGAGCTGATCGACCTGCTCGAGGCGTCGAGCGCCGCGCATCCGGCGCCGTACCCGTGCAAGTTCGAGATCGCCAAGACCTTCCGCGAGCTGCTGCCGGAAGTGACGCCGCGCTTCGCCTACAGCCTGCCCGACCGGCAGACCGGCATCGGCGTGCCGCAGCGGCTGTTCGCCGCGGTCAACAACCTGGAGATCTTCTTCGGCGGTCCCGGCGGCGAATTTCCGTACCTGCACTACGACGTGCTGCGCCTGCACGCGTGGATCACGCAGATCCACGGCGACAAGGAATTCACGCTGTACGCGCCGGGCCAGGAGCACCTGCTCTACGTCAATCCGGACATGCCGTGGCAGTCGAGCATCCGCGACCACCACCATCCCGACTACGAGCGCTACCCGCTGTTCCGGCAGGCCCGGTGCCGCAAGGTGGTGGTGCGCGCCGGCGAGACGCTGTTCCTGCCCTGCGGCTGGTGGCACACCGCGCGCAGCCTGAACCTGACCATCTCGGTCGCCTTCGACCAGCTCGGCGCCGACAACTGGCGCGATTTCATCGGCGACGTCGTCGACGAGCGGCGCCGCGCCGGCAAGCGCGTGAAGGCGGCCGTGCTGGGCGCCTACCTGAGCGTGCTCGGTCCGCTGCTGTCCACGCTGGAACGCTTCGGCCTCGACGCGGCCGTCGAATGGGGCTTGCGATGAGCGCAGCCGAGGCGGCCGCCGACGTGCTGCTCGCGCCACTGCTGGCGCAGGCCGCCGCGCGGCCGGACGCCGAGGTGATCCGCGCCGACGGCATCGCGCTGGACTATGCCGGCCTGCTGGCGCGCACGGCCGCGCTGGCGCAGGCGCTGCACGCGGCCGGCGTCGTTGCCGGCGACGTCGTCGCGTTGTCGGCCGAGCGCCGGCCGCAGGCGCTGGCGGCGATGCTGGCGACCCTGGCCTGCGGCGGCGCCTACCTGCCGCTCGACCTGGATTTTCCCGACGCGCGGCTGGCCGCGATGCTCGAGGACGCGCGCCCGCGCTGCGCGCTCGGCGACGCCGCGCTGCGCGCGCGCCTGCCGCGCGGCACGGCGTGGATCGACTCTGCCGCGGCGTCGGCGGCGCAGGACCTTGCTCCGCACACCGGCGAACTTGCCTACGTGCTGTTTACCTCCGGCTCGACCGGCCGCCCGAAGGGCGTGGCGATGCGGCGCCGCGCGGTGGCGCACCTGATCGACTGGCATCGCGCGCACCCGCGCCTGGGCCGTCCGGCGCGCACGCTGCAGTTCGCGCCGCTCGGCTTCGACGTCTCGTTCCAGGAAATCTTCTCCACCCTGGCCTGCGGCGGCACGCTGGTGCTGCCGGCCGAGGCCGAACGGCGCGATCCCTACGCCCTGCTCGACCTGCTCGCGCGCGAACGCGTCGAGCGCCTGTTCCTGCCCTACGTCGGCCTGCAGGCGCTGGCCGAGGCGGTGGCGACCGGCGCGGCGGTGCCTTCCTCGCTGCGCGACGTGATCACCGCCGGCGAGCAGCTGCGCGTCACGCCGGCGATCCGCGCGCTGTTCGCGGCCCTGCCCGGCGCGGTGCTGCACAACCACTACGGGCCGACCGAGACGCACGTGGTCACCGCGCACGAACTGTCCGGCGATCCGGCCGCGTGGCCGGAGCTGCCGCCGATCGGCGCGCCGCTGCCGTGGGTCGAGGTGCGCGTCGTCGACGGCGAAGGCCGGGGCGACGCAATCGCCGACGTACCCCTCACCCCACCATCGGCATCCGCCGATGGTCCTCCCCTCTCCCGCTTCGCGGGCGAGGGGCAATCGCGACAGCCTGCGGCTGCTGGATTGACCGAAGGCGAGCTGCTGCTCGGTGGCGACTGCCTGGCGGCCGGCTACATCCACCGCCCGGAACTCACCGCCGAGCGTTTCGTCGAGCGCGACGGCGCGCGCTGGTACCGCAGCGGCGACCGCGTGCGGCGCGACGCGCACGGCGTGCTCGACTACCTCGGACGCATCGACGAACAGATCAAGCTCGACGGCTTCCGCATCGAGCCGGCCGAGATCGAGGCCGTGCTGTGCCGGCACGCCGCGGTCGCCGAAGCGGCGGTCGTCGCCGCCGGCGCCGAGGGTTCGCGGCGGCTCGTCGCGCACGTCGTGCCGCGCGACGCGCGCAGCGACGACGCCGGGCTCGCCGACGCGCTGCGCGCCCACTGCGCGCAGGCGCTGGCGGCCTATCTGGTGCCGCAGGAAATCGTCGTGCACGCGGCGCTGCCGCTGACCGCCAGCGGCAAGATCGACCGCCGCGAGCTGGCGCAGCAGGCCGGTGCGCAGGCGCTGCGCTGGCGCGCCGGCGCGCCGCTGCAGGAGCAGCTGCTCGACCTCTGGCGCCAGCTGCTCGGCGTCGCTGCGCTCGACGCGCACGAGAACCTGTTCGAGCGCGGTGCGCGTTCGCTGCTGGTGGTGCGCGCGCTGACCGAACTGCGCCGGCACGGCCACGTGCTCAGCGCCGCGCAGGTCTACGAACATCCCAGCGTGGCGGCGCAGGCCGCCGCGCTCGGCGCGCCGGCGGCGGCGCCTGCCGCCGCGAACGAGGACGTGCGCGAGCGCGGCGAACGCCAGCGCGCCGCGTTCGCGCGCTTCGGTCCGCGCGGCGGAGGTGCGCGATGAGCGAAACGGCGATCGACGGCGTCGCCATCGTCGGCATGGCCGGGCGCTTTCCGGGCGCGGCCTCGATCGACGAGCTGTGGGCCAACCTGCTCGCCGGCCGCGAGAGCATCACGCGGTTTTCGCCGGACGAGCTGTCGCCGCTGGTGCCGGCCGAGCTGCGCGCGCATCCGCGCTACGTGCCGGCGCGCGGCGTGGTCGCCGACGCCGACCGCTTCGACGCGGCCTTCTTCGGCATCGGCGCGCGCGAGGCGCAGCTGATCGATCCGCAGCAGCGCGTGTTCCTCGAGCTGTGCTGGAACGCGCTCGAACACGCCGGCATCGATCCGACGCGCGCGCCGGGCGGCAGCGGTCCCGCTTCCATCGGCGTGTTCGCGGGCACCTCCAACAACGGCTACCGCAAGCTGGTCGAGGCGCGGCCGGACGTGGTCGCCGCGGCCGGCGAGTTCGCCGCGATGCTGGCCAACGAGAAGGACTACGTCGCCACGCGCGTGGCGCACAAGCTCGGCCTGACCGGACCTGCGATCAGCCTCTACACGGCCTGTTCCACCTCGCTGGTGGCGATCGCGCAGGCCTGGTACGCGCTGATGAGCTGGCAGTGCGACGTCGCCCTCGCCGGCGGCGTCAACATCGCCGTGCCGCAGGAGTCGGGCTACCTGCCGGCCGAGGGTGCGATCGAATCCGCCGACGGCCATTGCCGGCCGTTCGACGCCGACGCCAGCGGCACGGTGTTCTCCTCCGGCGCCGGCGTCGTCGTGCTCAAGCGCCTGGCCGACGCGATCGAGCACGGCGACACGATCTGGGCGGTCATCCGCGGCGTCGGCGTCAACAACGACGGCGCCGACAAGGCCAGCTTCAGCGCGCCGAGCGTGCGCGGCCAGTCCGCCGCGATCCGCCTCGCGCTGTCCAGCGCCGGCGTCGACGCGGCCTCGATCGGCTACGTCGAGGCGCACGGCACCGGCACGCCGCTCGGCGATCCGATCGAGGTCGAAGCGCTGGCGCGCGCGTTCGCCGCCGAGCACGGCGGCGGCGCGCGGCACACCTGCTGGATCGGTTCGCTCAAGGGCAATCTCGGCCATCTGGTCGCCGCGTCCGGCGTGACCGGACTGATCAAGGCGACGCTGGCGCTGCATCACGGGCGCATCCCGGCGAGCCTGCACTACCGCACGCCGAATCCGGAAATCGATTTCGCCGCCACGCCGTTCAAGGTCGTGCAGCGCGCCAAGGCGTGGCCGCGCAAGGCCGCGCCGCGCCGCGCCGGCGTCAGCTCGTTCGGCGTCGGCGGCACCAACGCCCACGTCGTGCTGGAGGAGGCGCCGCGGCGCGCGCCGTCCTCGGCCGGCCGCGCGGTCACGCTGCTGCCGCTGTCCGCGCGCGACGGCGAGGCGCTGCAGCGGCGCGCGGCGGAACTCGCCGACGCGCTGGCCGCGTACTCCGACGCCGATCTCGCCGACATCGGCGCGACGCTCGCGTTCGGCCGCAAGGCGATGGCCACGCGCGGCGTGGTGGTCGCGCGCACGATCGCGCAGGCACGCGAGCGCCTGGCGCGCCTGGGCACCGCGCGCGCGCGGCAGCCGAAGCTGGTGTTCCTGTTCCCGGGGCAGGGTTCGCAGCACGCCGGCATGGCGCGCGAGCTGGTCGAGACCGAGCCGGTGTTCCGCGAACATTTCGAACGCTGCTGCGCGCTCGCTTCGCGCCATCTCGGCCTCGACCTGCGCGCGGCGATCCTGCCGTCCGCCGGCGAGGAGGCGCACGCCGACGCGCAGCTGGCCCAGACGCGCTGCACGCAGCCGGCGCTGTTCGCCGTCGAGTACGCGCTGGCGCGCTGGTGGGAGTCGATCGGCGTGGTCGCCGACGCGATGATCGGCCACAGCGTCGGCGAATACGTCGCCGCGACCCTGGCCGGCGTGTTCACGCTCGAAGACGCCGTCGCCCTGGTCTGCGCGCGCGGCAGCGCGATGCAGGCGCAGCCGGCCGGCGCCATGCTGGCCGTGCGCGCGGCCGAGCACGAGGTGCTGGCGCGCCTGCCGGCCGACGTCTCGCTGGCCGCGGTGAACGCGTCGGAGCTAGTCACCGTCGCCGGCGACGAGGCCGCCGTGGACGCGTTCGCGCGCGCGCTCGACGCCGAGCACATCGCCAGCACGCGGCTGAAGGTCAGCCACGCATTCCATTCCGCCGCGATGGACGGTGCGCTGCCGCTGTTGGCCCGCGCGTTCGAGACGGTCCGTCCGGCGCCGCCGACGCGGCCGTTCCATTCCTGCGTCAGCGGCCGGCCGATCGGCGCCGCCGAGGCGGTCGATCCGAGCTACTGGCTGCGCCAGCTGCGCGAGCCGGTACGATTCGCCGATGCGCTCGGCGACGTGCTGGCGGGCGGCCCGGTGCTGTTCGTCGAGGTCGGCCCGTCGCAGGCGCTGACCACGTTCGCGCGGGCGCGGCTGCGCGACGGCGACGCCGCGACCGCCTCGCTCGGCGCCGCCACGCGCCAGGGCAGCGACGCCGAGCACCTCGCCGCCGCCGTCGGCGAATGCTGGCGCCACGGCCGCGAGCCGGACTGGGACGCCTATCATGCCGGGCAGACGCGCCACCGCGTCGTGCTGCCGGGTTACCCGTTCCGTGGCGAACGGTACTGGATCGAAACCCCGGCGCCGGCCACCATCGGCGCCATCGGAGTCGTCGAGATGAATCCACCCGCCACCGCATCCGCCGCGCCTGCCGCCTCGTCGCGGGGCGCGCGCCTGCGCGCGGAGCTGCGCGAACTGGTCGAGGGTCTGAGTGGCGAGCCGGTCGACGCCGCCCAGGACGGCGCGACCCTGCTCGAGCTCGGCCTCGATTCGCTGGCGCTGACGCAGGCCGCGCTCGAACTCGAACGCCGCTACGGCCTGAAGCTGAAGTTCCGCCGCCTGATGGAGGATCTCGACAGCATCGACAAGCTGGCCGCGTTGCTCGAAGCGACGCTGCCGCCCGAACCGCCGGCCGCGGCGGCGACGGCGGTGGCCGCTCCGCTTGCGACACCGCCGCCGCCGGTTGGCGGCTCGCCGCTGCTGACCCAGCTGATCCAGAGCCAGATGGCGCTGATGCAGCAGCAGACGCAGCTGCTCGCCGCGCTGGCCGGCAACGCCGTGGCCGCGCCCGCGCCGGTGGCCGCCGCGGTCGCCGCACCGGCCGTGCGCAGCGAGGAAGCGGCGGCGAACCTGGTCGAGCGTCCGTTCGGCGCGTCCGCGCGCATCAGCTTGAAGCGCGACCTCGCGCTGGACGCGGGCCAGCGCGCCTTCGTCGACGCGTTCACGCGCGACTACAACCGCCGCACCGCCGGCTCGAAGGCCTTCAGCCAGCAGCATCGCGCGCGCATGGCCGATCCGCGCGTGGTCACCGGCTTCAATCCGCTGTGGAAGGAGCTGGTCTACCCGATCGTGGTCGAACGCTCCAAGGGCGCGCGGCTGTGGGACGTCGACGGCAACGAGTACGTCGACTGCCTGAACGCGTTCGGCGCGAACTTCCTCGGCTACCAGCCGGACTACGTCGTCGACGCGCTGAAGCGGCAGATCGACGCCGGTTTCGAGGTCGGCCCGCAGCACCCGCTGACCGCCGAGGTGAGCGAGCTGATCGCCGGCATGACCGGCATGGAACGCGTGGCGTTCTGCAACACCGGCTCGGAAGCGGTGATGGGCGCGATGCGCATCGCGCGCACGGTGACCGGGCGCAAGACGATCGCGATCTTCACCAACTCCTACCACGGCATCTTCGACGAGGTGATCGTGCGCGGCACGCGCAGCCTGCGCTCGATTGCCGCTGCGCCTGGCATCCTCGCCAGCGCGGTGGAGAACGTGCTGGTGCTCGACTACGGCAGCGAGGAATCGCTGCGCATCCTGCGCGAGCGCGCACACGAGCTGGCCGCGATCCTGATCGAGCCGGTGCAGGGCAAGAATCCGTCGCTGCAGCCGCGCGAATTCGTGCGCGCGCTGCGTCCGATCTGCGACGCCGGCGGCTGCGCGCTGATCTTCGACGAGGTCATCACCGGCTTTCGCATCGCGCCGGGCGGCGCGCAGGAGTTCTACGGCGTGCGCGCCGACCTCGCCACCTACGGCAAGATCATCGGCGGCGGCCTGCCGTTCGCCGCGATCGCCGGCAGCGCGCACTGGATGGACGCGCTCGACGGCGGCGACTGGCGCTTCGGCGACGATTCGTATCCGGAAGCCGGCGTGACCTATTTCGCCGGCACCTTCGTGCGCCATCCGCTCGCGCTGGCCGCGGCGAAGGCCGCGCTGCTGCACCTGAAGGCGCAGGGCCCGGCGCTGCAGCAGCGCCTGAACGAGCGCACCGCCGCGCTGGTCGAGCGCCTCGACGTGATCTTCGCCGCGCACGGCGCGCCGCTGAAGGCGGTCGGCTTCAGCTCGCTGTGGCGCGTGGTCGCCGACGAGGGCCAGCCGTTCGCGAGCCTGTTCTGGTACGCGCTGCGCGCCAACGGCCTGCACGTGTACGAGCAGTTCAACTGCTTCCTCACCGAGGCGCACGGCGAGGCGGACGTCGAGCGCATCGTCGCCGGCGTCGAGGCGGCGACCGCGATGCTGATGCGCGAGCGGCTGCTGACCGCCGGCGACAGTGCGGGCGAGGCGCCGATCGCGGCGTCCGCCGCGCTGCCGGACACGCTGCCGCTGACGCAGGGACAACTGGAGAAGTGGCTCGGCGGGCAGTACGGCGGCGACGCCGCGCTCGCCTGCAACGAGGCGGTCGTGATGCGCTACGACGGCGATCTCGACGTCGCAGCGCTCAGGCGCGCGCTGGAGCGGGTCTGGTCGCGCCACGAGGCGTTCGGTCTGGCGATCGGCGAGGACGGCACGCAGAGCCTGCGCGCCGCGCCGCCGCTGCCGCTGCGCGAACTCGATTTCTCCGGCGACGAGGCGCAAGCGCGGCTCGAGGCGCTTTGCCGCGACGCGATGCGCGAGCCGTTCGATCTCGGCGCGCCGCCGCTGCTGCGGCTGTCCCTGATCCGCCTGGGCGAGCGCCGCCACGCGCTGCACCTGATCGCGCATCACCTGGTGATGGACGGCTGGTCGCTGGCGGTGTTCTTCGACGAACTGGAAACCGCCTACAACGCCTTCGCCGCCGGCCGCGAGCCGTCGCTGCCGGCGGCGCAGAGCTATCGCGCCTACGTGCTGGCCGAGCAGGAACGGCGCCGGTCGAACGCGGCGCAGGTCGACTACTGGCGTGAACGCCATCGCGATCCGCCGCCGCCGCTGGGCCTGCCGGTCGATCGCCCACGCGGCGAGATGCCGGACTTTCGCGCCGACAGCGAACGCCACGCGTTCGCGCCGGAACTGGCCGATGCGCTGCGCCAGGCGGCGCGGCGGCGCGGCGTGACCGTGTACGGCCTGCTGCTGGCCGCTTTCGCCGCCTGGCTGGCGCGCGTTTCCGGGCGGCGCGACGTGGCCGTCGCGATCCCGTTCGCCGGCCAGGCGCTGGCCGGCAGCGGCGCGCTGATCGGCGACGGCGTCAACACCCTGCCGCTGCGCATCGCGATCGACGAGACCGCTCCGCTCGACGCGCTGGTCGGCGCCGCGCAGCGCGCGCTGCTCGACGCCGCGGAGCACCAGGACCTGACCCTGCTCGACGTGGTGCGCTCGCTCGGCCCGCGCCGGCGCGACGCGCAGTCCGCGCTGGCGGACGTGGTGTTCAACCTCAATCCGCGCGTGCGCGCGCCGGCCTACGACGGCGTCGCCGCGAGCTGGCAGGACTGCCGCCACGCGGCGCTGCTGTGGGAGCTGTTCTTCAATCTCAACGACGACGGCCGCTCGCTGAACCTGGACGTGCACTACCGCACCGCGCTGCACGATGCGGCGACGATCCGCGCCTGGATCGCCGACTTCGAGCGCGTGCTCGCCGCGTTCGCACAGCCGCAGCCGGCGCCGCTCGCGGCGCTGCTGCGGCAGACGATTCCGGCGGCAGTGGATTCCGTCGCCGCGCCGCAAGCGCCGGCGTCCGCGGACACGCCGCTGGCGCTGATCGAAACGCAGGTGCGCCGCACGCCCGCGCGCATCGCGATCGAAGGCGAGGGCGGAACGCTGAGCTACGCGCAGCTGTGGCGCGACAGCGGCGCTTTCGCCGCACGCCTGCGCGCAGCCGGCGTCGCGCGCGGCGATCTGGTCGGCGTGTGCCTGCCGCGGCGCATCGACCTGCTGCCGGCCCTGCTCGGCGTGCTGCGCGCGGGCGCCGCCTACGTGCCGCTGGATCCGGCTTTTCCGGACGCGCGCCTGTGCACGATGATCGGGCAGGCGGCGCTGCGCCACGTCGTGGTCGGCGAGGGCGCGCAGGTGCCCGCCGCGATCGGCGACGGCAGCTTCGCGCGCATCGCCTACGCCGCATCGTCGCCGGGGGTGGCGGACGCGCAAGACCTGCCGGCGGTGACCGGCGATGACCTCGCCTACGTGCTGTTCACCTCCGGCTCGACCGGCGTGCCGAAGGGCGTGCGCGTGCTGCACCGGAACCTGGCGAACTTCCTCGTCTCGATGCGCGCGCAGCCCGGCCTCGACGCCGGCGACGTGCTCGCCGCGGTGACCACGCTGTCGTTCGACATCGCCGGCCTGGAGCTGTACCTGCCGCTGACCGTCGGCGCGCGCGTGCACCTGGTGGGCGAGGCGCAGGCGCGCGATCCGCTCGAACTGGCGCGCGCGCTCGGCGCGGCGCAGGCGAGCGTGCTGCAGACCACGCCGACCCTGCTGCGGCTGCTGCTCGACGGCGCCGGCGACGCGGCGGTGCGCGGGCTGCGGCTGCTGGTCGGCGGCGAGGCGCTGCCGCGCGATCTGGCCGAGCGTGCGCTGGCGCAGGCGCGCGAGGTGTGGAACCTGTACGGGCCGACCGAGACGACGATCTGGTCGACCCTGGCGCGCGTCGAGTCCGGTTCGGGGCCGGTGCCGCTCGGCCGGCCGATCGCCAACACCACGATCCATCTGCTCGACGCCGAGCTGAAGCCGGTCGAGTCCGGCACGGAAGGGGAGCTGTGGATCGGCGGCGACGGCGTCGCCGACGGCTATCTCGGCCGGCCCGATCTCAGCGCCGAGCGCTTCCGCCTCGTCGACGGCCATCGCCTGTACCGCACCGGCGACCTCGGCAGCCTGCGCGACGGCGTGCTGCATTTCCACGGCCGCGGCGACGACCAGATCAAGCTGCGCGGCCATCGCATCGAACTGGGCGAGATCGAGGCCGCCGCGCGCGCCGAAGCCGGCGTGCGCGAAGCCGCCGCCGCGGTGCGCCGCCTCGGCGAGAACGACGAGCGCCTGGTGCTGTACGTCGGCGCGCCGACCGCCGCCGGCGACCTCGCCCAGCGCCTGCGCGAGCGCCTGCGCGAAACGCTGCCGGCCTACATGCAGCCGCAGCAGATCGACGTGCTCGCGGTGCTGCCGAAGACGCCGAACGGCAAGCTCGACCGCAACGCGCTGGCCGCGTCGGTCGCCGCGCCGCCGGCACCGTCCGCCGATCTCGCCGCGGCCGCCGCCGGCGACGCGCGCGAGACCTACCTCGGGCGCATCTGGGGCGAACTGATCGGTCTGGACGAGCTGCGCAGCGAAGACAACTTCTTCGAGCTGGGCGGCCACTCGCTGCTCGCCGTGGAGATGGCCACGCGCGTGCAGCGCGACACCGGCGTGCGCCTGAACCTGATGGCGGTGGCGACCGGTACGCTCGGCTCGCTGGCGCGGCAGCTGCCGGAGACGGACGGGCACGCGTCGGCGCCGTCCCTGCTCGGACGCCTGTTCGGCCGCGGCGGCCGCGGGCGGACGAGCCCATGAGCCATTCGATCCGGCCGCTGCGCATCGGCACGAGCGACCGCGAACTGTTCGCGGTCGCCTACGTGCCGGCGGCGCAGGCCGCGCTGCGCGGCGGCGTGCTGATGTGCCCGCCGTTCTTCCACGAACACTTCCTCGGCTATCGCCTGATGTCGCAGGTCGCGGCCCGGCTCGCCGCGCAGGGCTGGCTGTGCCTGCGTCTGGACTATTTCGGCAGCGGCGACTCGGCCGGCGCGGACGAGGCGTTCACCCTGGCCGGCGCCACCGCCGACGCGCGCACCGCGTTGCAGGAGCTGCGCGGCCTGGTCGGCGCGGGCCGGCCGGTGCTGGCGCTGGGCGTGCGCGCCGGCATCTGGCCGGCGCTCGGCGCGGCCGATGCGGGAGTCGCGCGTGCCTGCCTGTGGCAGCCGCTGGCGAACGGCGCGGCCTGGCTCGAACAGCTGCAGGCGATGGACGCGCACGAGCGCGCCTCGCGCCAGCGCTATCCGCACCTGCGCGCGGGCTCGCGCGCGGCGGTCGCCGACCGCCTGCTCGGTTCGTCCGTCGATGCCGCGCTGCGCGCCGAGCTGGCCGCGCAGCGCGGCATCGAACCGCCGCACGCGATCCCGTTCGACGTGGTCGATGCGGCCGCGGACGGGACCGCCGCCGTTGGCCGCCGCGTCGAGCTGCCGCCGGCGCTGGCCGGCTGGGAGAGCGAGCTGACGATTCGCAACGTGTTTCCCGCCCGCGACGTGGGCGCCGTGGTCGAGCGGCTGACGGCGGCATGGCCGGGGAGTCCGGCCGCATGAGGGAACAGACGATGGACCTGGGCGGCGGCCTGTTCGGCGTGCTGACCCTGCCCGCGCAGGAGCGTTCCGATGGCGCGATCGTCGTGCTGCTCAATGCCGGCCTGATCCACCGCGTCGGGCCGTTCCGCCTGCACGTGCAGCTCGCCCGTTCGCTGGCGCAGGCCGGACATGCGGTACTGCGCTTCGACCTGCCCGGCATCGGCGATGCGCCGCTGCTCGCCGGCACCGATGCGCCCGGTGCGGTGACGCGCGCGCTCGACGCGCTGCAGGCGCGGTTCGGCGATCGCGGCTTCGTCGTCGGCGGCATCTGCTCGGCCGCCGATCTCGGCTGGAAGGTCGCGCTGGCGGATCGCCGCGTGCGCGGCCTGCTGCTGCTGGACGGTTTCGCCGCGCGCGGCTTGTGGTTCCGCGTCGGCCAGCTGCGGCTGCTGCTGCAGCGTCCGCTGCGCAGCTGGCCCGGCATGCTGAGGCGGCGCGCGCAGGCCGCCGCGGTGGTCACCGACGACGACCTGCGCGACTGGCCGGAGCCGGGCGCGGCATCGTCGCAGCTGCGCGAGATGCTCGCGCGCGGCGTGCGCGTGTTCGCGCTGTACACCGGCGGCGTGGCGGGGTATTTCCTGCATCCGCGCCAGTTCGCGGCGAGCTTCGGCGCCGCCGCGCGGCACGCGGCGCTCGACTTCGAATACTGGCCCGACTGCGACCACCTGTTCATGCATCGCGACGATCGCGAGCGCCTGCTGCAGGCGGTGCGCGCGTGGTGCGCGCGAGGTTAGGGCGATGGACTTTTCCGCCGACGCCCCGACCGCGCGTTCGCGCCTGTATCCGGCCCTGCCGGCGGCGACCCGGCGGCTGCGCGTGGTCGCCCTGGTCAGCGGCGTGAACGCGCCGAGCTGGATCGCCGAGACGCTGGCCGCGGTGGTCGACAGCGACGTCGCCGAACTGGTCACCGTCGCCGCGGTGACGGTGCCGCCGCCACGGCATATGCCGCACCTGCTGGAACTGTTCCTGCACGCCGACGCGTGGGTGGCCGGCATCGCGCGCATGGCGACCGCGCGCTGCTCGCTGCCGGGGCGGCTGCCGCAGACCGTGTTCGGCGCGTGTTCGGCGGTGCAGGTCGAGCCGCGCCTGGAACTGTCCGACGAGGACCTGCAGCGGCTGGCCGCGAGCGAGCCGGACCTGATCGTCGCGTTCGGCCTACCGCCGGCGGGGCCGCGCCTGGGCGCGATCGCGCGCCACGGCGTGTGGACCTTCGAGCGCTACGCCGCCGACGCGCTGCGCTCGGCGCTGTGGCTGCTCGATCCGGTCATGCGCGGCGATCCGGTCACGCGCAGCGGACTGGTGCTGCACCTGTCCGACATCGACGACTGGCGCCTGCTGCAACCGCTGCGCAGCGCGACCTCGCAGCTGTCGTTCTCGCGCAACCGCGCCAACCAGCTGCTGCGCACGCCGGCGCTGCTGGTGCGCTCGCTGCGCGAGCTGGCGCAGGGACGCACGCCGGCGCGTCATCCGGCGCCGCGCTTCGAGCCGCCCGGCGCGCTGGCAATGTGCCTGTTCGGGCCGCGCTTCGTGCTGCGCGCGATGCGCCGCCAGCTGCCGCGGCTGGGACGCGTGGAGTCGTGGTTCCTGGCGCTGCGCCGCGGACCGCAGCTGGATCCGGCGGCGCCGAGCTTCGGGCAGTTCCGCCGCATCGATGCGCCGCCGGGGCATTTCTGGGCCGATCCCTGCGCGGTGCGCCACGACGGACGCGACTACGTGTTCGTCGAGGAATACCTGTACGCCACGCGGCGCGGCCGCATCGCCGCGGTCGAGCTGGACGCCGACCTGCGCGCGGTGCGCTCGAGCGTCGCGCTGGAGACGCCGTGGCACCTGTCGTATCCGTGCCTGTTCGACTGGGACGGCGACACCTACATGACGGTGGAATCGTCGGAGAGCCAGCGCGTCACGCTGTATCGCGCGCGGCGCTTCCCCGACCGCTGGGACCTGGTCGCGCACCTGCTGCACGGCTGGAACATCGTCGATCCGACCCTGCACTTCGACGGCACGCGCTGGTACCTGTTCGCCACCGTGAAGGAAAGCGCGCTCAGCTACGACGACCGCATCTGGGACGACCTGTTCCTGTTCTGGGCGCCGACGCCGCTGGGGCCGTGGCGGCCGCATCCGAAGAACCCGATCGTCAGCGACGTGCGCGCGGCGCGGCCGGCCGGGCGCCTGTTCGTGCACGACGGGCGCCTGATCCGTCCGTCGCAGGACTGCAGCGTCGACTACGGCTACGCGGTGGTCTTCAACGAAGTGACCCAGCTGGACACCGAACGCTACGAGGAGCGCCGCGTCGGCCGCCTCGATCCGGCCTGGGACGCGCACCTGAAAGGCTGCCACACGTACTCGGCGCACGCCGGGCTCGAAGTGCTGGATGCGAAGATCCTGGTCGGGCGGCGGCGCGAGCACGAGCCGCAGAGCGCCGCCGCACCGGCGGTTTCCAAGAAACGAATGTCGGAGGACACGCGATGAACGCGGAAACGATCCTGGTCACCGGCGGCGCCGGCTACATCGGCAGCCACGTCGTGCGCCAGCTGCGCGAGGCGGGCGAAAGCGTCGTCGTGCTCGACGACCTCAGCACCGGCTTCCGCGAGGCCGTGCTCGACGCCACGCTGGTGGTCGGGCAGGTCGGCGACGAGGCACTGGTCGAGCGCGTGCTCGCCGAACACGCCGTCGGCACCGTCATGCATTTCGCCGCGCGAACGATCGTGCCGGAGTCGGTCGCCGACCCGCTGCGCTACTACGGCAACAACACGGCGCAGACGCGCAGCCTGCTCGAACGCTGCGTCAAGGTCGGCGTGCGCCACTTCGTGTTCTCTTCCACCGCCGCGGTGTACGGCATTCCCGGCGACGGCCGCGTGCGCGAGGATTCGCCGACGCAGCCGATCAATCCCTACGGAAGCTCCAAGCTGATGAGCGAGTGGATGCTGCGCGACCTCGACGCGATCGGCGCGCTGCGCCATGTGGTCCTGCGCTACTTCAACGTCGCCGGCAGCGATCCGCAGGCGCGCATCGGCCAGAGCACGAAGAACGCCACCTTGCTGTTCAAGGTCGCCTGCGAGGTCGCGCTCGGGCGGCGCACGCAGCTGAGCGTGTTCGGCTCGGACTATCCCACGCCCGACGGCACCGGCGTGCGCGACTACATCCACGTCGAGGACCTGGCCGCCGCGCACCTGCAGGCGCTGCACTACCTGCGCCGCGGCGGCGCCTCGACCACGCTGAACTGCGGCTACGGCCACGGCTACTCGGTGCGCGAGGTGATCGCCGCGGTGGAGCGCGCGCACGGCGCGCCGCTGGCGGTGCTCGAACAGCCGCGCCGCGCCGGCGATCCGCCGTCGCTGGTCGCCGACGCGAGCCGCGCCGGCGAGGTGCTCGGCTGGCGCCCGCGCTACGACGACATCGACGTCATCGCGCGCACCGCGCTGGCCTGGGAACGCCGGCTGGCCGCGGCCTCGCCGTCATGAGCCGGCGCGCAACGCGAGCCAGCGATACCACAGCGAGCCGACGATCTCGTGGATCGCGTCGTCGGCCTTGCGCAGGGCCGAGGCGCGCGGCAGGAAGTAGCCCAGGTCCTGCGGCGGCACGTACACCGAGTCGCTGGCGATCGCGCACGGCTCGAAGCCGGCGGCGCGAAACGCCGCCAGCGCGCGCGGCAGGTGCAGGGCCGAGGTGACCAGGGCGATGCGCACCGGCGGCGGCTGCGGCAGCGCGCGCAGGTTCTGCGCGTTCTCCCAGGTGGTCATCGAGGTCCGTTCGGTGGAGACCGCGTCCGCCGGCACGCCCAGGCGCTGCGCCAGCGTCGCCATCACCACGCTTTCGGGGATGCCGTCGTCGTCGGCGGCGCCGGCGATGTACAGCCGCGCGTCGCGGTTGTGCTCGTGCAGCGCGGCCGCGGCGAGCAGGCGGCGCAGCCCGGTGCCGGACAGCGCGGCGACGTCGCGTTCGTCGGCCGGGTCGCGCTCGAAGCCGCCGCCGAGCACCACGATCGCCGGTGCCGGCCCATGGCACGAGGCCGCATCGTCCGGCGCCAGCTCGACCATCCAGACCAGCGCGTTGGCGCCCAGCGGCGTGGTCGCCACGACGGCGAGCACGGCCAGCGCGGCCGCCAGTCGTCGTGGCAGGCGCCTGCGCGGCAGGACGAGCAGGAGCGCGAACGAGGCGAGCAACCAGGTCAGCGGCGAGAGCAGAAAGTCGATCATGTCGTGCGTATTCCCCACTCGGGCGGCCCATTCCGCGGCGTGCCGGACGCCGCGCGCCGGTACCGGCGCGATTGCACCTGACCGGCACGGTAACGCGCAATCGTTTCGGCCCGGCGCGGCGTTCGATCGGGCGTACACTCGCCCGCCTCCACGCGCTGCGTCGCCGCTGTCGCACCGCTTCCGAACCGGCCGATCGATCATGCCGAAAGCGTTCCCGTCCTGGCTCGTGTTCGTGCTCCTGCTGCTGGCGGCGGGCGCCGCTCCGCCTTCCTTCGCGCGCGAACTGCCGGCGCAACCGGCGTCGACGCGGCAGGCGCCGGCACGCGGCGGCGCGGTGCTCGGCCATTCGCCGCGCGCGCTGCCGTCGCCGCCGCCGATGCTGCAGGCCGGCGGCTGCGCCGCGCTGTACGCGGCCGGCTTCGCGCTGACCTCGGCCTACGAAGCGCCGACGAGCGTGCCCGCGCTGGCGCGTCCGCAGAAGGGCGTGGGCGTGCGCGAGCCGACGTTCGGCACCTGCCTGGTGCGCGCGACCGATCGCCAGGCCGACTACCCGGCCGGCGGCTTCCTGCGCAACGACTACTCGCGCCGCCAGGCATTCAACGCCGACGGCACGCGCTACCTCGCGTTCTCGCCCGACGGCTACTGGCATCAGTACGACGCCGCCAGCTTCCGGCACCTGGGCGTGCTGAAGGGGCTGGCCGGCGACGCCGAGCCGCAGTGGCATCCGCGCGATCCGCACCGCCTGGACTACCTGCCGCTCAACGGCGGCACCGTGATCGACGAGATCGACGTGCGCCGCGGCACCTCGCAGGTGGTGGCGGACCTGAAGGCCGCGCTGCCCGAATGGGGCGCCAGCGCCGAGCACATCTGGACCAAGTCCGAAGGCTCGCCGTCGGCCGACGCGCGCTACTGGGGTTTCCAGGTCGAGAACGGCAAGTTCGAGCTGCTCGGCTTCATGGTCTGGGACCAGCAGGAGCGGCGCGTGGTCGGCACGCGGCAGGCGTCGGACCGTCCCGATCACGTCAGCATGTCGCCGTCCGGCCGCTGGTTCACGATCTCCAGCGACGACGACGGCACCTGGGCCTGGTCGCCGGACTTCGCGCAGAAGAAGAAGCTGCACCACAAGAGCGAGCACTCGGATCTGGCGATCGGCGCCGACGGCCATGACGTGTACGTCTCGATCGACTACCAGAGCAACGGCGGCGACGTGTTCTTCGTCGACGTCGACGCCTGCCCGGCGGTGCCCGCCGACGCACGCAGCGCGCCGGAGTGCCCGCGCACGGTGCTGTTCCGCAGCTACGTGAACGGCAGCGTCGGCGCGATGCACTTCTCCGGCAAGGCCTACGACCGGCCCGGCTGGGCGCTGGTGTCGACCTACGGCACCACGGCCAGCCGCGACGGCAGCCTGCCGTGGTTCGCCGACAAGATCTTCGCGCTGGAGCTGAAGGACAAGCCGCGCGCGCTCGGCATCGCCTACCACCGCAGCATCGGCGTCAGCGGCCTGGGCTACTGGTCCGAGCCGCAGGCGACGGTCGATCGCGGCTTCCGGCGCATCCAGTTTTCCTCGAGCTGGCTGAGCACCAGCGAGGGCGACATCGAGGCGTACCAGGTGCTGTTGCCGGACGGCGCGCTGGGCGAGTGAGGGCGTCGGCGAGGGCGTGAGGTTCGGCGCGTTGCGCGAGAAAGCATTCTCTCGCAGAGCCGCAGAGAGCGCAGAGAGCGCAGAGAGCGCAGAGAGCGCAGAGAGCGCAGAGAGCGCAGAGAAAAGCCCAAAAAAACGATCTTCTTCCCTCTGCGTTCTCCGCGGCTCTGCGAGAAACCTGCTTCGATTCCGGCGTGACGGCAGAAATGGATTCCCGCGTTCGCGGGAATGACGTCGTTCTGGGTTCCGCCTCGAGCCGTGCGCGTCGTGCCCGGACGCTTATGGACGTCATGCCCGCGAAAGCGGGCATCCATCGTCTTGCGGCGTGACCGCGGAGTGGATTCCCGCGGTTGCGGGAATGGCGTGCTTGCGAAGTTCGGAGCGTTGCGAGAAAGCATTCCTCGCAGAGACGCAGAGACGCAGAGAAAAAACTTCAGGTGTCTTCTTCTCTCTGCGTTCTCCGCGCCTCTGCGAGAAACCTGCTTCGATTGCGGCGTGACTGCAGAAATGGATTCCCGCGTTCGCGGGAATGACGTCGTTCTGGGTTCCGCCTCGAGCCGTGCGCGTCGTGCCCGGACGCTCATGGACGTCATGCCCGCGAAAGCGGGCATCCATCGTCTTGCGGCGTGGTCGCGGAATGGATTCCCGCGGTTGCGCGATTGACGTGCCTGCGAGAGGCGGAGCGTTGCGCGGAGGAGCAATGTCTCGCAGAGACGCAGAGAGCGCAGAGAAAAGCCCAAAACGGTCTTCTTCTCTCTGCGTTCTCCGCGCCTCTGCGAGAAACCTGCTTCGATTCCGGCGTGACGGCGGAAATGGATTCGCGCGTTCGCGGGAATGACGTGCGACGTTGGGGCGTTGCGAGGGATCTGCTCCGGCGACCGGCCGCCTAGCGAATCGCCTCGTGCGGCAGCTGGATCAGGTACGCCTCGATGTCGGTCTGGTCGGTGCCGTACCAGCTCGAATTGAACAGGATGCGCGTCAGATCGCGGTTCGTGCTCGACTGCGGCTCGGACCAGTACGCCAGCGGCGAGACGCCGACGCTGTTGTGGCGCGCCAGCTCGTAGACCTGCGGATTGGTGTTCAGCTGCATCGCGAACACCTTGTTGCCGTACCACGGCATGGTGCCGTCGCGGCTGAGCGCGGTGCCGTACGGCGTGATCACGACCCAGCCCGGACGCGCGTAGGCCTTGCCCGAGATGTGCAGCGCGGTCGTGCTGCCGTTGACGTAGGTCGGGAACAGCACGGTACGCGGGCATTCGGGCGGATTGGTCGCGTCCGCCGGCACCGCCGGACAGGCGTCGACGTCGATGTAGAACACGTCGCCGCCGTTGCTCTGGTAGTCGATCGAGACGTACAGGTCATGGCCGTCGGCGCCGATCGCCAGATCCGAGTGCTCGGTCGTGTGGTGCAGCTTCTTCTTCTGCGTGAAGTCCGGCGACCAGGCCCAGGTGCCGTCGAAGCCGGACGTGGTGAACCAGCGGCCGGACGGCGACATGCTGACGTGATCGGGGCGGTACGTGCTCTGCCGGCTGCCGACGAGGCGGTTCTGCACCAGGTCCCAGACGATGAAGCCCAGGGTGGAGAAGCTGCCGTTCTCGACCATGAAGCCCCAGTAGCGCGCGTCGGCCGACGGCGAGCCTTCGGACTTGGTCCAGATGTGCGCGGCGCCCTGCGCCCAGGCGGGCAGGCGGCCGGAGAAGTCGGCCACGGTCTGGCGGGCGCCGGTCTCGACGTTGAGCGAATACAGCACGGTGCCGCCGTTGTTGGGCACGTAGTACAGCAGCGACGGATTGCTGGGATGCCATTGCGGCTCGGCGTCGCCGGCGAGGCCGTCGAGGACATGGATGTAGGCCAGCGAATTGGCGTCATACAGGTGCCAGTAGCCGTTCGAGCCGAACACGAAGAAGCGCGAATTGTCGGCGTTGAACGCCTGGCGGCGCGAATAGTCCTCGCGCAGGAACGCGGCCGGCGGATATTCGACGCGGTGATCGGTGGTGCGCACCATGCAGGTGCCGAAATTCGGCTCGCCGAAGGTCTGACCCTTGGCCGGCCTGGGCGACGCCGCCGCGGCCGAACCGCCGGCGTTGCGGCCTTCGATCAGCGCGAAGGCGTCGGGATAGAAGCCGGCGCAAGGACCTGCGACGGGCGCGAATTCGAAGCTGCCGTCGAAAATCACGTCGCCGGCGGGCGGTTGCGCTGCTTCGGAGTGGGAGACGATGCCGCAAAACGCGGCGGAAAAGGACAGCAAAACGGCGATATTTCGAATAGTCATCTTTTAAGGGACTTCGCGCAGAGGTTCACCGAACCGGAGGGGGAGGCGGCGATTCTGGGAGGCGTATCCGCGCCGAATTGCGATCGGGGTCACGAAAGTTGATCGGCCGCGGCGAGGTCCGATCCGGCTGTCGAATTACGTGATCGCTTTCAAAAAACGCAGACGAATGTCTGCATTTTTCGTTAAATGAAAATGACGGCGCACGGCCGCGCGAAATGCGGCGCAAATGACGCGGGCGGGACGCGGAAAAACGCGCCGGTCAGTACAGGCGCGGCGGGCGCAACCGGCAGAGCAGCCGGATCGGCAGGCCGGCGCGCAGCGCGGCGAGCAGCAGGAAGGCGCGCTTGAACGTGCCCAGTTCGCCACAGCGCAGTGCACGCGAATACGGCACCGGCGGCGGAGTGGAAAGCAGGTTGGCGATCCCGCGCCGGCGCTCGGCCGGTGTGGTGGCGAGCGTCGCCGCGCTGGCGGCGTAGTAGAGCCAGGTCGCGAAAGCGTGCGCGGCGAGGGCCGGAACCGTCTGCGCCAAGCCGGCGCCGGCGGCGACCGCGGTGGCCTCGCGGTAGTAGGCCGCCTGTTCGGCGATGCGCCTGGCGCGCGGCACCTCGCGCTTGGCGAAGTACTGGCTGGTCAGCGAGTCCGGCGAATGGACGTAGTGGTACAGCGCCTGGTCGACGTAGGCGAGGCGTCGGGCGTGGGCGAGGAAGGCCATGAGGAACAGCGCGTCCTCGTGCATCGAGATCGCCTCGGCGAAGCGCAGGTTCTCGCGCTCCAGCAGGCTGCGCCGGAACAGGCAGGTCCAGACGAAGCCATGCACCGCGGCGGCGTCGCCCAGGCCGGCGAGCGGCTTCAGCCAGCCGCGCACGAGCGCCTCGCGGTCGTGCGTGCCGGCGGCGAAGCCTTCGATGTTCGAGCCGGAGCGCTCCTCGCCGGCGCCGATGAAGTAGCGGCAGACGGCGAGGTCGGCGTCGTGTTCGAGCGCCGCCGCGTGCAGGCGCTCGAACATGGCCGGCTCGGCGAAGTCGTCGGCGTCGCAGAAGCCGACGAACTCGCCGCGCGCGCGCGCCAGGCCGACATTGCGTGCGCGGCTGCAGCCGCCGTTCGCCTGCCGCACGTGCACGAGGTTGGCGTGGTCGCGCGCGTAGCGCTCGCAGATCGCGGCAGTGCCGTCGACGGAACCGTCGTCGACCACGACGATCTCGATGCCGGCCAGACTCTGCCGCAGCAGCGAGTCGAGGCAGCGTTCCAGTCGATCCTGCGCGTTGTAGGCGGGCACGATCACGCTGACCGCCGGAGCGGTCTTCACGCAGGCATCGCTCGGGACCGGCACGGCGTCGACGGACACGTCAGACCGGCTCGGAGCGCGACAGCGCGGTCTGCAGCGAGGCGGCGACCAGCGCATCCGGCCGCCCGTGCCCGCGGTAGTAGTCGAAGTTGGCCTGCATCATGCGCGTGCGCTCGGCAGCGTCATCCATCAGGCGGCGCACGGCGGCGGCGCAGGACGGGGCGTCGTGGAACTCCAGGTAGTGGTTGCCGGCCGCGAACGGCCCCGGCAGGCGCATGTACAGGTGCTCGGAAACGATCGCGCGCGACATCGCCAGGTACTCGGCGAACTTCCAGCCGATCGAGCGGTGCAGCCCGCTGCTGGCGATGCAGATCGGATGTTCGCGCACCAGGGCGAGGTAGTTGCGCTTGCGCGTCAGGCGCGCGTCGTCCACGACCAGGTCGGGATGGGCGCGCCGCGCGAACGGCGTGGCGCGGAAGCCGCAGGTGGCGCGCTCGCCGAACTCCTCGCGCAGCGCGCGCATGCAGCCGGCGCGCAGCGCGTTGATGACGAGGCGTTCGGCGGCGGTTTCCGCCGACGGCGCGGTGTCGGGATCCCAGGCTTCGGCGAGGAACAGTACGCGCGGCGGCAGGTCGAGCGGCGGCGGCGCCTCGAGGTCGGACAGGCGCGGCGTGAACAGGCGGTCGCCGAGCAGGCGATCGAGCCCGAGCGCGCGCAGGCCGGACTTCAGCCGTTCCGGGCCGTGCAGCAGGCGCGAGCGCTGCCATGCCGGCAGGCTCGGCGCGGCGTCGTGCACCCACACGTTGGCGCCGAGCGGCAGCACGCACTCCGGCGCCGCGCAGGCGGCCACCTGGGCTTCTTCCCAGCTGCGCTTGAAGTAGACGTCGACGCGCTCGAGCAGCTCGGCGTTCACCTCGCTCGCGTCGTGCACGTCGTAGCCGATGCGCAGCCCTTCGGCCACGACGACCAGATGCGAGGCGCGCACGTCGACGAGATGCGCCGGCAGGTCGGGCTGGTGGAAATCGGTCGGCAGCAGCCGCTGATGCAGGCGGATGCGTCCCTGCCGCGCGAGCATGCCGAAGCCGGCGTAGATCTGCTGCAGGTGCGGCTCGTCGGCCTGGCACAGCAGCTCGCAGGAGATGGGCTCGGCGCGCGTCATCAGGCGGTGCTCCGTTTTCGGTGCAGGCGGGCCGTGATCGCGGTGACGGCGTCGAGCAGGTCGGGCTGGCGCAGGCGCCAGGCCACGGCAAGCGCGATGGCCAGCGCCGGCAGCGCCACCAGGCAGTGCGCCAGCGCGCGCAGCCAGTTGCCGTCGGAAGGGCCGATCAGACGGTTCGCCGGCAGCACGATCGCGACCAGCACCGCGCACGGCACTACCACGCTGGCGAGTTCGCGGCCGAAGCCGGGCGGCCACGGCACGCGCAGCAGGCGTCGTACGGCCCAGGTCGACAGCACGGCCGACTGGATCGCCGCGATCAGCGTCGACAGCGCGATGCCGCGCAGGCCCAGTTCGCGCGCCCACAGCGCGTTGAGCGCGATGCAGGTCAGCACGCCGGCGAGGCCGATGCCGACCTGCGTCCACGCCCAGCGCGCGGCGTGCAGCACGCGGTAGCTGAAGTAGGCGTGTGCGCGCGCGATCACCACCAGCGAGAGGAAGCCCA
The DNA here is from genome assembly GCF_042652785.1 of Dokdonella ginsengisoli. NCBI lineage: Bacteria > Pseudomonadati > Pseudomonadota > Gammaproteobacteria > Lysobacterales > Rhodanobacteraceae > Dokdonella > Dokdonella ginsengisoli. The sequence continues at coordinate 167,123 of NZ_JBHSHD010000005.1, forward strand.
GCGCCTCGACCGTGAGCAGGGTCGAGCGCGCGTCGAAATGTCCGCGCTGCAGCAGCAGCTCGACCACCGGCTGCGCCAGCAGCGCGAGCAGGGTCGCGCACGGCAGCGTCAGGAACAGCAGGAAGCGCACGCCGTGCGCGTAGGTCGCGGCCGCGCCGGCGGAGTCGCCGGCCGCGAACAGGCGGCCGAGCGGCGGGTAGTAGGTGGTGATGACGGCCTGCGCGAACACTTCCAGCGGCAGGTAGGCGAGCATGCTGGCGTAGCTCAGCGCCGAGATCGAGCCCGAATCGAGCAGCGAGACGAAGTACTGGTCGACGAAGCCGGTCAGCATCGCGCCGGCCGAACCGACGAACAGAGGCAGCAGGTGCGCGAACGGCGCGCGGAAATCCTCGTGCGCGTAGTCGAATGCCGGCCGCACGCTGCTCGCCAGCAGGTCGCGGTTGCCGATCACCAGCAAGGTGGCTTGCAGCGCGTAGCCGAGGATCACGCCCCAGATCAGCGCGGTGACGCCGGCGCTGTGCGCGAACAGCAGCGCGCAGGCGACCACCGCGATGTTGTTGACGATGCCTTCCATTCCGGGCAACACGAAACGCTCGCGCGCCAGGCTCAGCGCCGACAGCAGCGAGGACATCGTGATCAGGCCGACGCACGGCAGCAGCATGCGGGTCAGCGTCACCGCGCGATCGTGCGTGTCCGGCGCCAGGCCCGGCGCGAGCAGGCGCACCAGCGATCCGGCCTGCACGTACATCAGCACGCTGCCGCCGAGCGCGAGCAGCAGCACCAGGGTCAGCAGCGTGTTGGCGCCGCGCCAGACGTCCGGGCCGGTGCGCCCGGCGAGCTTGGCGACGAAGCGCGGCACGAAGGCGACGGTCAGCGTCGAGGTCAGCAGGCCCGGCAGCAGCAGCGGCAGCGAGTAGGCGACCCAGAACGCATCGAGCATGCCGGAGGTGCCGAACAGGCCCGCCACCAGCAGCGTCTTGCCCAGCGCCAGCAGCTTGCCGCCGAGGTTCAGCCCGGACAGCACGATCGTCGCCTTGCGCGAGCCGGCGCTCACGGCTCGCCTCCGCGGCGGCCACGCAATCCGGGCTGGCTGCGCGCGAGCAGCGGGAAGCGTTCCAGCATGCTCTCGCGCGGGTCCTCGTCGGTGGCCTGTGTCACGGTCGGCCGCGATTCCTGCTTCAGGCGCATGTAGCGCTCGAGCAGGCCGCACAGGATCCAGTAGGTTCCGAAGACGTTGTTCTCCAGGAACGGGCTGCCGTAGAGGTTGCCCAGCGCGGCGCTGATCGTGGTCACGGTGAACCCCACCGCCAGCGCGCGCGCCTCGGGATCGTCGTCGGGCACGTTGCGGCGCAGGAAGCCGGTCAGGCGGAACAGCGCGTAGAACACGAACAGCAGCGCGGCCAGTCCCTGCACGCCCATCTCGGCCAGCGTCAGCACGTAGAAGTTGTGCGCGTCGTAGCCCTTGTGGCTGGAGTAGTTGCCGATCTGCGTCTTGAAGCGGTTCAGGCCGACGCCGAGCGGATGCTCGGACCACATCGCGATCGCGCCGGACCAGATCTCCCAGCGGCTGGTGGTGCTCTCGTCGAGCACCTCGGCGCCGTGCGTGTCGCGCTGCTTGGTCTCGGCCACGCGCTGGTTCACGCTTTCCGGCAGCAGGCCCGACATCGACACCAGCGCCGCGCCGAGCACGACCGCGAGCACGATGTTGCGCCGGAGCAGCAGCAGCGCCGCGCCGGCGATCGCGATGAAGTACGACTGGCGCGAGTAGGTGACCAGGACCGCCATCGCCAGCAGGCCGATGCCGGCAATCGCCGCCAGCCGCCACAGGCGCTGCTTGCGCATGAACAGCGCCAGGCCGACGAACATCGGCAGGAACATCGCGTAGTAGATGCCGGCGCGGTTGGCGTCGCGGTAGTCCGGGCCGAACGGGCCGGACGCGCGATGCGTCTCGTTGTAGGTGCCGATGCCGTAGTCCAGGCCCTGCCGCACGGCCTGCAGGCCGGCCAGCGCGGCGACCGCGAGCACGGCGATGATCAGCAGCCGCGTCGTCGCCAGGTCCTGCCGGCAGCGCAGATACATGAAGTACAGCAGCGGCGACACCAGCGCGTTGCGCAGGTAGTTCACGTCGAGCATGAAATCGCCGGGCGCGGCCATCTGTGCCAGCACGAAGGCCTGCAGCAGCGCGGCGAAGAACACCACGATGGCCGACTTCAGCAGCGCCGGCTCGCCCTGCAGCGCGTCCTTCTCCGAGCGCGCCAGGATCGCGACCAAGGTCACCGCGAACAGCATGTTGGGCAGGTTGACGCCGGGAATGCCGGTCTCGAACGAGTAGTGGCCCTGGTAGACCGTGTAGAGGATCTGGAACAGCAGCAGGGCGCGCAGCATGGCGTCAGGCCGGCACGACGCCGTCGAGGAAGCGCCGCGCCCACGATTCCAGCGAGACGATCGACCACAGGATCTCGCCGTGGTCGGCGTCGCCGGCCACGTGCGCGGCCAGATGCGCGGCGGCCACGTTCGCGTCGAGCAGGCCGCGCTCGCGGAACGCGCGGCTGCCGATCACGTCGGCGGCCAGCTCGCGCAGGTCGCCGCGGAACCAGTCGGCCAGCGGGATCGCGAAGCCCTGCTTCGGCTTGGACAGCTGCGCCGGCGGCAGCCAGCGCTCGGCGACCTTGCGCAGCAGGTACTTGCCGCGGCCGTCGCGCACGCGCAGCTCGTGCGGCAGGCGCACGGCGAATTCGACCAGGCGATGGTCGAGCAGCGGCGCGCGGCCCTCCAGCGAATTGGCCATCGCGGTGCGGTCGAGCTTGACCAGGATGTCGTCCGGCAGGTAGCTGTGCAGGTCGATCGCGACGATGCGGTCGAGCGGATCGCCATCCGGCACCTCGCGCAGGATCGCATCGAGCCCGCGATAGTGGTCCGGCTCGGCGCGGCCGAGCAGCGCCGCGGCGGTGTCCGCGCGCGTCAGCGCGACGCCGCTGAGGTAGTCGTCGGGAAAGGTCTGCGCCAGGCGTTCGCCGATGCGCCGCAGCCGGTAGCCGCGGCTGCCCGGCAGCAGGTGCCCGCCGGCGCGCGCGGCCAGCGCGGCGAGCGGGCGCGCCGCGCCGAGCCGGCGCAGGCGCAGGTAGCGCAGGTAGCGGTCGTAGCCGGCGAGGGCCTCGTCGCCGCCGTCGCCGGTCAGCACCATCTTGACGCTGCGCCGCGCCAGCTGCGCGACGAGGTAGGTCGGGATCGCCGACGAATCGGCGAACGGCTCGTCCAGGTGCCAGACGAGCTTTTCGAACAGCTCCACCGCGTCCGGCTCGACGATGAACTCGTGATGGTCGGTGCCGAAATGCTGCGCGACGCGGCGCGCGTCGGACAGCTCGTTGAACGCGTCCTCGCGGAAGCCGATCGAGAACGTGCTGACCGGCCGGTTCATCTGCCGCGCCATCAGCGCGACGACCACGCTCGAGTCGAGCCCGCCGCTGAGGAACGCGCCGAACGGCACGTCGGCGACGAGACGGCTCGACACCGCCTGCTCCAGCAGCGATTCCAGTTCGTTTTCCGCGTCGGCCTCGGACAGGCCGGCGCGCTGGCCGAATTCCAGCGTCCAGTAGCGATGCAGGCTGCAGCGGCCGCCGGCGTAGCGCAGGTAGTGCGCCGGCGGCAGCTTGCGCACGCCGGCGAAGATGCTCGCCGGCGCCGGCACGTAGCCGAAGCACAGGTACGACTGCACCGCGTCGGCGTCGATCTCGCGGCGGAAGCCCGGCACCTGCAGCAGCGACTTCAGCTCGCTGGCGAAGGCCAGGCGGCGGCCGTCGTCGTCGTAGAACAGCGGCTTCTCGCCGAAGCGGTCGCGCGCCAGCAGCAGCGTGCGCGAGCGCGCGTCCCAGATCGCGATGGCGAACATGCCGTGCAGGCGCTCGAAGCAGCGTTCGCCGAACTCGAGGTAGCCGTGCACGATGACTTCGGTGTCGGACTGCGTGGCGAAACGGCAGCCGCGCTGTTCCAGCTCGGCGCGCAGCTCGCGGTAGTTGTAGATCTCGCCGTTGAACACGACCTGCACCTGGCCGCCGGCGCCGTGCAGCGGCTGGTGGCCGCCGGCGAGGTCGATGATCGACAGGCGGCGCATGCCGATCATCGCCTGCTCGTCGCGGTAGATGCCTTCGTCGTCCGGGCCGCGGTGCACGATCGCCGCGTTCATCGCGCGGCCGACGCTTTCCTCCGCCAGCGGCTGCCCCGGCGCGGCGACGATGCCGACGATGCCGCACATGTCAGTGCTCCCTCGCGACGACGGCGACGTCGTCGGCGATCGTGGCGGGCGCGGCGCCGCGGTACAGCGCGAGCAGCCGCGCGACGACGCGCTCCAGCCCGGCGCGGCGCTCGACGTCGGCGCGTCCCTGGCGGCCGAACGCGCGCAGCGCCTCCGGCGGCATCGACTGCGCCTCGCGCAGCGCCGCGGCGAGCGCGTCGGCGTCGCCGACCGGGAACAGCCAGCCGTTGCGCCGCGTGACGATGAAGTCCTCGCTGCCGCTGACCTCGCTGGCGATCACCGGCAGGCCGCTGGCCATGAATTCGAGCAGCGAGTTGGACAGTCCTTCGATGATCGACGGCAGCACCGCGACGTCCGCGCCGGCCAGCGCCTGCTCGACGTCGTCGCGATGGCCGGCGAAGGACAGCTGCGCGGCGATGCCCAGTTCGTCGGCGAGCGCGCGCAGCTTGGCCTCGTCCTCGCCCTTGCCGATCAGCTGCAGCTGCGCCGCGCCCGCCTGCGGGAACGCGCGCTGCCAGCCGCGCAGCAGGGTGTCCAGGCCCTTGTGCTGCTGCAGGCGGCCGACGTAGACCACGCTCAGCGGCGCGTCCGCGCGGCGCGGCGCGCGCTCGGCGCGGAAGCGCTCGACGTCGACCGCGTTGGGCAGCTGCACGACCAGTTCGCCGGGCAGGCCGCGCGCGACCGCCTCGCGGCCGATGCGCCGGCTGATCGCCTGGTAGGCGGTCGCGCGACGCAGCAGCGACTTGAACCAGCGCGTGGCCGCGCTCGGCTGCGGCACCAGCAGGCCGCGCTCCAGTTCCCACTGCCCGGTGAACTTGACGATCACCGGCAGGCGCAGGCACCGGCCTTGCGCGCAGCACAGTGCGGCGAGGTAGTGCGCGATGTGCGCGTGCAGCGCGTCGTAGCGGTGCCGGCGGCGGCGCAGGAACAGCAGCAGCCGCGTCCACAGCACCAGGCTGCCGAAGCCGCTCACGCGCGGGTAGGCCAGGCGGCACACCGGCAGGCCGTCGACGCGCTCGACGCGTCGCTGCGGTCCGTTGGCGAACAGCGGCGTCAGCACGGTCACGCGGTGGCCGAGCCGGCGCAGCGCGCGGCCGAGCGTGCGCACCTGCGACTCGGCGCCGCCGCCGCCGTACGACGGAAACGGGCTCTCCAGCACCATGAGGATGCGCAGCGGGCGCGAATCAGCGGCCATCGAGATGCCTGCGCAGCCACAGTTCGAGCACCAGCATCTGCCAGATCGCGCCGGAATGGTCCCAGCTGCCGCGCATGTGTTCGTCGATCAGCGCTTCCACGCAGCCCGGCTCGAACCAGCCGCGCTGGCGCGTGCGCGCATCGAACAGCACGCCCTTGACCGTTTCGATGAAGGCCGGGTCGCTGCGCAGCCAGACCGCGATCGGCAGGCCGAAGCCCTGCTTCTTCTTGCGCAGGATCGCCTCCGGCAGCACCTGCGCCATCGCGCGCTTGAACAGGTAGCGCTTGTGCGTGCGGCGCACCTTGTACTGCGCCGGCAGGCGCCCGGTGTAGGCGACCAGGGCCGGATCGACGTACGGATAGCGCACGCTGACGCCGCTGGCCTTGCACGCGCCGTGCACCTTGACCAGGTCGTTCTGTGCGATCGCCATCGAAAGGTCCAGGCGCATGATCCGGTGCAGCGGGCTGGCCTCGCCGCCGCGCGCGTACAGCTCGCGCATGAACTCCAGCGAGGCATCGCGGCCGACCTCGGCGCGGAACGCCGGGGTGAGCAGCTTCTCGTAGTAGTCCGAGGCGAACGAATCGTCGGTGTAGAAGCGGTCCGGATTGGGCAGCGAGGAGCGGCGGAAGAAGTTGTCCACTCGCTGCAGGAAATGGTTCGCGCTGCGCCCGGCGCCGCGGCCGACGGCGCGGCCGAGCGCCTTCAGCGGCGGCGGCAGGCGATAGAACGATTCCATCACCCAGTCCTTGGCGTAGCGCTGGTTGCCGCCGAAGATCTCGTCGCCGCCGTCGCCGGCGAGCAGCACGTCGACGCCGTGGCGGCGCGCGAGGTCGGCGCAGGCCAGGGTCGGCACCGCCGAGGCGTTGCCGAACGGCTGGTCGTAGTGGCGCACGATGGAGTCGACCAGCGAGGTCGTCTGCTCGCGGCCGACCGTGGCGAAGGACGGCTCCGCGCCGCAGGCTTCGGCGGCGAGCCGCGCGAAATCCAGCTCGTCGTAGCCGGCCTCGGCGAAGCCGATCGAGAAGCTGCGCACGCGCCGCGGCGGCTGCTGGTGCGCGAGGATCGACACGATGCTGGAGCTGTCGGTGCCGCCGGACAGGAAGCAGCCCCACGAATCGGCCTCGCCGCCGGGGCGGTAGTCGTGCACCGTCTCGACGATGCGTTCGCGCAGGTCGGCGGCGAGCCGGTCCTCGTCGCCGTGCAGGTCCTGCGGATACTCGGGCAGGAAGTAGCGCTCCAGATGCAGCGTGCCGGCCTCCCAGCTCGCGCGGGTGCCGGGTTCGACGTGGGCGATCTCGCGGCAGATCGTGTGCGGCGCCGGGATGCAGCCGAAGTTGAGGTAGTGGTAGACCGCCACCTTGTCGATCGTGCGCGCGCACTGCGGCAGCGCCGCGAGCAGACGCAGGTCGCTGGCCACGTAGAGGCCGTCGGCGTGGCGGAACACGTACAGCGGCAGGGTCGAGAAGTGGTCGGTCACGGCGACCAGGCGTTCGCGGCCGGGCTGCCACAGCAGCTGCGCGAAGCGGCCGCGCCAGCCGTTCTGGACGACCGGGCCGGCGTAGGCGGCGGCGCCTTCGGCGAGGTCGCCGTCGACCAGGTCGGCCACGGCCAGCCAGTGCGTGCCGTCGGCTGTCACGCCGTGGCGCACCGCGCCGCGCACCGCGATGGCGATGCGTTCGTCCCCGCTCGGCAGGCGCGTGTAGCCGTCCGGAACCGCCAGGGCGGGCGCCGCGGCCGTGCCGATCGCGAGCAGCAGGTCGCCGATGACGCTGATGGGCGGGGGAGTGGGGTTGGACACGTGCAATCCTGGGCCTGCGGCGGGTCGTTCGTCGCGCGGCGGTCGCCCGCCGTGCGTCGGTGATGATTCAGCAAATCTTCGCGTAGACCGCCTCGGTGCGGCGGACCAGCGTTTCGATACGGTATTGCGTGCGCACCTGTTCGGATGCGGCGGCGGCGAGCCGAGCGCGCAGGGTAGCGTCAGAGCTGAGCGACTGCATGCGTTCGGCCAGCTGCGCCGCGTCGCCGGAGCGGAACAGCAGCCCGGTGCGGCCGTCGTCGACGATCTCGGGATTGCCGCCGACGTCGGAGGCCAAGGTCGCGCAGCCGGCGTCCATCGCCTCGAGCAGCACGTTGGAAAGGCCTTCCTCGCGCGAGGGCAGCACCAGGAAGTCGGCCGCGGCCATCAGCCGGCGGCTGTCGCTGCGCTCGCCGAGCAGGCGCAGGTCGTCGTCCAGCCCGAGCGCCGTGCTGCGCGCACGCAGGTCGGCTTCGAGCGGACCGCCGCCGGCGAGCAGGAACAGCGGCCGCCGCCCCGGTGCGATGCGCGCCAGCGCGTCGAGCAGCAGCGGCAGGTTCTTCTCGACCACCAGGCGGCCGACGAACAGGCCCAGGCTGCGTCCCGGCGTCGCGCCGAGCTGCCCGCGCAGCGCGTCGCGGTCGACCGGCTGCGCCAGCGGCTCGATGCCGTTCGGGATCACCTCGATGCGCTCGAGCGGGAAGCCGGTGCGCCGCGCGGTCTCCTGCGCGCCGGCGCGCGCGTTGGACACGACCGCGTCGGCGCGGCCGAGGATCCAGCGCTTGAAGCGCCACTGGGTCGGCGAGTAGTCCAGGCACAGGCCGCGCACCGAGGCGACGAACGCGCTGTCACGCGCCGCCCACAGCACCGCGCGCACCCACAGCTCGGCGGTGAACGAAAAGCAGTGCACGACGTCGTAGCGCCCGCTGCGCAGCGCGCGGGCCAGACGCCACGCGAACGCCGCATCGATGCGGCCGCGCTTGGGCAGCTCGATCACCTCGACGCCGGCGGCGAGCAGCTCGTCGACGAGGAACGAGCGCTTGCGGAAGTAGATCAGCGTCGGCTGCCAGCGCGTGCGGTCGAGGTTCTTCAAAAAATGCGTGATCTGGCGCTGGCTGCCGCCCACTTCCATCTCGTCGGTGACCACCAGCAGCTTCTTCACCGCGACGCGGGTGGCCTCGCGCGCGCCGGCGAGGGACTCCGGTGCGGATTCGCGCGGCAGCGGCGACAGCGGCACGGGCGTCTCAGCGCGCATGGGCCACCTGCCGGAACAGGTCGAGCAGCTTGCCGGCCTCGATGCGCGCGTCGAACTCGCGTTCCACGCGCGTGCGCGCGGCGGCGGCCACGGCGTCGCGCAGGTCGGCGTCGGCGAGCAGGCGGCGCAGGGCGGCGGCGAGCGCGGCGGGGTCGCGCTCGGCCACGAGCAGGCCGTCGCGGCCGTCGGCGACCAGTTCCGGGATGCCGGAGACGAAGGTGCTGACCACCGGCGCGCCGACCGCCATCGCCTCCATCAGCGCGACCGGGATGCCGTCGCGGTTGCCGTCGTCGGTGACCACGCTGGGCAGCACGAAGCAGGCGGCCTCGTGCAGCAGCGCGCGCACCTCGGCCTGCGGGCGCGCGCCGAGCAGCTCGATGCGGTCGCGCAGGCCGTGGCGCGCAATCGCCGCTTCCAGCGCGGCCTGCTGCGGGCCTTCGCCGACGATGCGGCAGCGGAAGCGCACGCCGTCGGCGGCGAGCAGGGCGAGCGCCTCGACCAGCACGTCGAAGCCCTTGATCGGGTCGAGCCGGCCGACGGCGGCGATCAGGTCGCCGGCGCGGCCGTCGCGGCGGAAGGCGAAGGCCGGCAGGTCGACGCCGCAGTGCACGACGTGCAGCCGCTCGCGTGCCAGCGGGGTGACGCGCTCGCTGAGCCAGTCGACGCCGTAGCGCGAGATCGTCACCGGAAGATCGGCCCTGCCCAGTTTCTCCAGCAGCAGATGATCGTCGACGAAGATGTCGTGCGCGTGCGCGGTGAAGCCGAACGGCTTGCGCAGCGCTGCCGCCAGGCTCATCGCCACGGTCGACGGATAGGTGGCCCAGTGCGCGTGCAGCAGGTCCGGATCGAACGCGCCGATCCAGCGCAGCTGCGCCATGCCGCGCATCAGCGCGACCAGCGACTTGGCCAGCGCCGCCGGCTGCGCGCGCAGGCGCCAGGCGATGCGCAGCGCGGCGCCGCCGAACACGCGCGGATGGCGCAGCCAGGCGCCGAACGCGGCCGCCGCGTCGCGCAGCGTGCCGCCCGGATGGCGCACGCGCGGCAGCAGCTCGGCGGCCTGCGGCTGCACGAATTTCTCGCCCGGCGGCTTCAGCGACAGGATGCGCACGTCGACGCCGGCGGCGACCAGGGTGGCGATCTCGCGCGCGATGAAGGTTTCCGACCAGCACGGAAACAGCGACACCACGTACAGCACGCGCAGCGGCCGCTCGGCGCTCATGGCGAGACCGTGTCCGAAGGCCGCGTCACCGACCACAGGTGGGTCTGGCGTCCGCGCAGGAAATCGACCAGGCCCAGCACCGCGTAGCCGTTCATGCGCACGAAGGTCGCGGCGATGCGCAGCGGCAGGTGGCGCAGCAGCGCGGGACGGGCGATGCCGGCCAGCGCGGCGGCGTAGAAGGCGAGCTGCGCGAGCAGCAGCAGCGCCCACTTCGGCGAGGTCGGCGCCAGCACGAGGTTGCTGGCGAACAGGATCAGCATCAGCCACGGCGCCAGCAGGCGCAGCCACTTGTGGCCCCACAGACGCCAGCCGAGCGGATGCGCCCACGGCAGCAGCAGCGCCGGCTCGCGCGCGATCAGCTGGAAGTTGCCGGCCAGCGTGCGGCGCTTGCGCCCGGCTTCGAGCGCGGCGTCGCGCGAGGGACGGTCCCAGGCGCGCGCGTCGGCGGCGAACACCACGCGCGCGCCGCCGCGTGCGATGCGCAGCGGAATCCACAGGTCGTCGAGGATCAGGCCCGGCGGAATCGGCGGCAGCAGCGCGCGCCGCGCGGCGTACAGCGCGCCGCTGACGCCGACGACCGAGCCGCTTTCCGATTCGGCGCGGCGGATCTGTTTCTCGTAGCGCCAGTAGAAGTCCACGCCGCCGGCGATGCCGCCTTCCTCGCGCTCGAACATCAGCTCGCCGCTGACCGCGCCGACGGCGGGATCGGCGAGCGGGCGCAGCAGGGCGCGGAGCGCGTCCGGCTCCAGGCGCTGGCGCACGTCGACGAAGACCACCACCTCGGCGCGCAGCTGCGGCACCACGTCGCCCAGGCACGCGGACTTGCCGCGTCGGATCGGGAACACGTAGCGCTGCAGACGCGGATCGTCGCAGTCGTGCAGCACGGTGGCGGTCAGGTCCTCCGAGCCGTCGGAGGCGACGTGGAAGCGCAGGCGTTCGGGCGGATAGTCCAGCGCGCGCAGGTTGTCGAGCTTGGCGGCGAGGTCGGCGGCGGCGTTGTGCACGACCAGCACGATGTCCACGTCCGGTTCGATCGCCGCCGCGTCGATCGCGCGCGGCGTCAGGCGCGCGCGCAGCCACATCGCCACGGCGTAGCCGACGAAGGTGTAGGCCAGGGCGAGGAAGCTCACCGCGAACCACAGGCGCGGGCTCATGCGCCGCTCCGCTGCGGGCCGAGCAGGCGCGCCCGCGCGCGCTCGTAGGCGCGGTCGCCGAGCGCGCGCTTGGCCAGGCCGAGCACTGCGTAGCGCAGCTGCGCGCGGGCCACGCCGCGGCCGTCGAGCCAGGCGCGCAGGCCGTCCTCGTCGAGCTGCGCGGTGACCGCCATGCGCGGCAGCAGCGCAACCCCGGCGGACAGGAAGCCGGGCTGCGAATTGAGCACGTGGCTGTAGCCGGCTTCCGCGGCGAGCGCGGGCAGGTCGGCCGGCATGCGACCGCCGGGCGGGGCGAGCAGGCGCACCGGCTGGCCGATCGCGTCCTCGATCGAGGCGCGCGAGCGGTGCAGGTCCTCGCGCAGCTCGGCCGGACTCAGCGCGGTGAAATAGCGATGGTCCCAGCCGTGCGACTGGATCGACATGCCCAGGCGCGCCATTTCGCGCAGCTGCGCCCAGTCGGCGAAGCCGTCCGTGCCCACGCGCGCGGGATTGACGAAGAAGTCCGCGCTCGCGCCGTGCTCGAGCAGCGACGGCAGGGCGAGCGCGTAGTTGCTGAGGTGGCCGTCGTCGAAGGTCAGCACGATCGCGCCGGGCCGTGCGCCGCCGAGCCAGTCGCGCGCGCTCGATCCGCCGCCGTGCGCGGCGAGCAGGCGCAGGTGCGCGTCGAAGCGCGGCGCCGGCACGCTGTAGTGCAGGTCCTGGCCGGCCGGCGGGCTGCCGGGGCCGGTCAGCGCGTGGTACATCAGCGCGACGCGGCGGCCGGCGGTCGGTGGGGATGCGGAGGTCATGCGGGCGGCCGGCTAGCGATGGAAGGTCACCGTCAGCATGACCGAGTTCTCGTCGTAGCTGTTGTTGGGCGTGTCGCTGTCGCGGCGTTCGTGCCGCGCCAGCAGCGCCCACTGCCAGTGGCGCGAGCGCTTGTAGTTGAGCGACACGCCGTAGGCGAGGTCGTCGTCGGTGCGCGCGATGTCGGTGTAGCGGCGGCGTTCGCGGCCGACGTTGCCCTCCAGCCACAGCGTGGGCAGGAAGAAGTAGCCGGCGTCGGCGTAGAACCCGGTCGAGTGCTGGTTGAGGCCGACGTCGCTGCTGCCGTCGACCAGCACGTAGTCCAGTTCGCGCCAGAACGGCGCGACGTCGAAGTAGAAGCGGTCCTCGCGGTGGCGCACGTCGAAGTTGACGCGCTTCTCGACGTAGACCTGCGGCGTCAGCACCGAGCCGTTGATGCCGCTGCCGATGCCGGTGTTGCGGATCTGCTCGGGGCTGAAGACCAGGTCCTGCGCCGCGTCGGAGTACTGCCGCGCCAGCCACAGGCCGACGCTGGTGCGCGGATTGGGGTTCCAGCGCACGCTGGCGCGCAGCAGCGATCCGGAGCGCGAGCCGTTGCCGCCCTGCAGGTCGAGATGGCTGTAGCCGACCGCGCCTTCGAGCGTGAACGCGCGGCTGGTGCGCTGGTAGCCGAGGTAGGCGTCCTGGCGCTCGTAGTCGAATCCGCGCGACTGCGCGCGGTCGTAGCGCACCTGCGAGCCGCTGACGTTGCCGCTGAGCGTGTCGCTCGGCGTCAGCGTGTAGAGCAGCGCGCCGAGCGCGGAATAGCGGTCGCTGTTGAACTGGCTGCTGGTGTCGGCGTAGGTGTTGGTGTAGCGCGCGTCGAACTGCCCCTGCAGCGTTTGGCTGAAGCGCGCGTGCAGGGTCGGGCCGGTGGTGAAGACGTTGGTCTGCTGCTGGTTCGACGGCGCGTTGCTCTGCAGCGCGTTGATCGGCTCGCGGCCGGCGTTGTCCTGGAAGAACCAGTCCAGCCGTTCGGGCAGCAGCGTCCACACCGCCGTGCCGGCGAGCAGGGTGTGCAGCTCGCTGCCGAAGCGGCCGTGCAGGTAGTCGCGGTATTCGAGCGAGCCGGCCGCGTTGGCCTGCAGGGTCGAGCCCTTCTGGGTGAAGGTGAAGTCCAGGCGCGGCGCGAGCACGTCCTCGCTGACCGGGTCGTGCTCGCTGTAGTTGATGTTGTCGCTGTGCTTGAGCGATACGCCGACGGAATAGTCGAGCGCCGGTTCCGCGGCCGCCGAGGCGGCGAGCGCGAGACCGAGGGCGGCGGTGATGGCACTGCGCTTGGGCATGTCCGTTCTCCCCCTGGTTTCCCTTCGGCGTCCGCGGCCCGGCTCCGCGCGCCGACGGGATGCTCCGGTGCTCAAGGCAGCTGGTTGAAGACGACGCCGGCGAAGCGGTTCGGATCGAACGCCGCGGTGGCCTGCGCGATCGCCGCCGGGGTGTCGCGGCCGTAGCCGGCGACCAGCACCACGAAGTCGGCGAGTTCGGACAGGATGCGCGCGTCCGGCGAACCCTTGATCGCCGGACCGTCGAGGAACAGGTAGCGGTCCGGATAGCGGCAGCGCAGCGAATCGAGCACGGCGCGCATGCGGAACGAGGAGAAATACTCGCCGCTCAGTTCGCGCGGCTTGCCGGCCGGGATCAGGCGCAGGCGCGGGATGCCGGTGCGGTAGATGATCGATTCGACGCCGATCGCCGGATGGTCGAGGTAGTCGATCAGGCCGGGGCCGGCTTCGATGCCCAGCGCCTTCTGCTGCGCCGGATGGCGCGGATTGCAGTCGATCAGCAGCGCCGTCTTGGCCTCGTCGAAGGCGAACGCCGCGGCGAGGTTGCGCGCGACGAAGCTGCCGCCGCAGCCGGAGCTGACCGGCGCGACCATGGTGACGAAGTTCTGCTCGCCGCCGAGCGCGAGCAGGCGCGTGCGGATCTCGCGGAACGCGTCGGCCTGCACGCGCGCCGAATCGTCGCGGTGGATCAGGCGCCGCTCGTCGAGCTGGCGCGGCGCCAGCTCGCGCGTCTCGGCCATGCGCGCGATCGAGCGGCTGGCGGCGCGGCGCTCGGCGAGCTGGCCGACGCCGGCTTCGCCGCGCTCGGACGAAGTCTGCGCGTTGTCCTCGGGCGTCACGGCAGAACCTCCAGGCGGATCCAGTACATCGCGACGTAGGCGACGCCGACCGCGGCGATGATCGCCAGCAGCAGTGTCGCGTGCATGAAGTGGCGGCGGCGGTCGCCGGGCGTGGCGTAGACCGGGATCGTCGCCAGCACCGGCACGCCGGCCATGCGCTCGATCTGTGCCGCCGAGCGCGCGCGCGGGTCGAAGCGCGCGTAGCCGAACAGCAGGCCCAGCGGCAGCACGATGCCCAGGCCCAGGCCGGCCATCGCGAAATGCATCAGGCGCAGGCCGGAGGGGCGCAGCGGCATCACCGCCGGCTCCTGGATGCGGAAGGTCAGGCCCTGCTGCTTCTGGTCGAGGTCCATCGACACGCGCGCGTTCTCGCGGCGCTTGAGCAGGTCCTGGTAGATGTCGCGGTTGACTTCGTAGTCGCGCGTCAGCTCCGACAGCGCGTTCTCGGAACTGGCGATGCGCTTGCTGCGCTCCAGCTCGTCGTTGAGCATGGTCTGGCTGGCGGCCAGGCGCGAGGCGGTCGCGCCGCGGTTGCGGCGCACCTCGTTGAGCTTGCTGCGCAGTTCCGTGTACAGCGGGTTGTACTGCACGGCGCTGTCGATCGACGACGGGCTGTCGGCCTTCGCGGTCGCCTTCTGCGCCTCGTTGCGCTTGAGCGATTCCTGCAGGTCCTGCATCTGGTGGCGGATGCGCACCACGTCCGGATAGTCGTCGGTGTAGGTCAGCAGCAGCTTGTCGAGCTGGCCCTGCAGTTCGGCCAGCTGGGCGCGGATCTGGCCGTCGCGCGTCTGCACCGCGGTGACTTCCGATTCGCCCGACACCTGCGCCACCAGCGCGCCCTCGCGCGAGGACTGCTCCATCATCTCCATGCGCGCCTGCTCGACCTGGCTGCGCAGCTGGGCGATGCGCGCGTTGCTGTCGGCCTCGCCGCCGGGGCGCGCGTCGACGTTCGCCTCGCGGTAGGCCTTCAGCTTGTCCTCGGCGTCGGTCAGCTTCTTGTGGTAGGACTCCACCTGGCTGTTGATGAAGTCGAACGCGTTGCGGCTCTCGCGCTCCTTCGCGGCGAGGCTTTCCTGGATGAACGACTCGGCCAGCCGCTGCGTGACGCGGTAGGAACGCGCCGCGTCGCCGTCGGAGTAGGAAATCTCGATCAGGTTGTCGCGTGGGCTGGTGATCTTGGTGCGGTTGGTGATCGTCTCGATGATGCGGTCCTGCTCGACCGGCGACGGCGGCGGCTGCCGCGCCGTCCAGCCGCCGACCTCGAGGATGTCGCCCATCACCTTGCGGCTGAAGATCACCTCGCGCGCGATCGAGGCGCGGTCGGCCACGGTGGTCGCCACCGCGCGGCCTTCCATCAGGCCGGTGACGATGTTGCTCTCCTGCACCAGGATCGTGGTCGCCGATTCGTAGCGCTTGGGCCAGGTCGCGCCGATCACCAGGGCGGCCAGCGCGATCAGCGCGAACAGCGTGCCGAGCGTGAGCATGCGGCGGCGCGCCTCGGTGACGAGGATCGGGGTGAGCTCGCTGAGAGGAGCCAGGGAGGTGGCCATCGGAATCCGCCGTGGTGTGCCGTCGCCGATCGGATGCGTGCCTTAGAACACGCGTTCCGGAACGGTGATGACGTCGCCCGGCTGCGCCGGATAGTTGGTGGCCAGGTCGCCCTTCTGCAGGATGCGGTCCAGCCGCACCGAGTAGGAGCGCGTCGCGCCTTCGGCTTCCTTGCGGTACAGCTCGGTGCGGTCGGCGGCGGCGAAATCGGTGGTGCCGCCGGCGGCGAGTACCGCGTCGAGCACGGTCATGCCCTGGCGGTACGGCACCGAGATCGGCTGCCGCACGGCGCCGGTCACGCGCACGCGCGACAGGTATTCGTGGCTGCGCAGCTCGGTCAGGATCACCGCGACCTGCGGGTCGCGCACGTAGGCCTTGAGCTTGTCGGTGATCGCCGCGGAGACCTCTTCCGGCGTCTTGCCGCCGGCGGCGACGTCGCCGATCAGCGGCACCGAGATCATGCCGTCCGGGCGTACCGGCACCTTCGCGTTGAGATCGGGGTTGTGCCAGACCGACACCTCGAGGATGTCGTCGACGCCGATGCGGTAGAGGTTGACCGCCTGGGCTTCCGGATTGACCGGCGGCGGCGCTGCGGTGGTCCCGCCGCCGCTGGCGCAGGCGCTCAGCAGCAGGACGGCCAGCAGGGTCAGGACTCGGCTGATGCAACGCATGGCATGGCTCCCCGTTCCCATAAAAGTGTGAAGTGCATCACATTTTACCCTCAATGTCCCGCCCCGCAAGCGGGACGGTCCGGCCGGAGGCGCCGAGGGCGGCGGCTACACCCCGTAAAAACCCCGGTACCAGTCCACGAACCGCCCGACGCCGACCTCGACCGGCGTCGCCGGCGAGTAGCCGGTGTCGCGCGACAGCTCCTCGACGTCGGCGTAGGTGTCCGGCACGTCGCCGGGCTGCAGCGGCAGGAGGATCTTCTCCGCCTTGCGGCCGAGCCTGGCCTCGAGCACCTCGATGTAGTGCGCCAGCTCCACCGGCTGGTGGTTGCCGATGTTGTAGACCCGGTACGGCGCAGCCGACGAACCCGCGTTCGGCTGCAGCGGGTCGAAGGCCGGATCGGCCGCCGGAACCCGGTCCAGCGTGCGGATGACGCCCTCGACGATGTCGTCGACGTAGGTGAAGTCGCGCGTGTGCCGGCCGTGGTTGAACACCTCGATCGGCTCGCCGGCGAGGATCTTGCGCGTGAACAGGAACAATGCCATGTCCGGCCGCCCCCAGGGTCCATAGACCGTGAAGAATCGCAACCCGGTCGTGGGCAGGGCGTAAAGATGGCTGTAGGTGTGCGCCATCAGCTCGTTGGCCTTCTTGGTCGCCGCGTACAGGCTGACCGGATGGTCGACCGAATCGCGCACCGAGAACGGCAGCTTGCGGTTGGCACCGTAGACCGAGCTGGACGAGGCGTAGACCAGGTGCTCGACGCCGCCGTGGCGGCAGGCCTCGAGCACGTTGATGAAGCCGACCAGGTTGGCCTCGATGTAGGCGTAGGGATTGGTCAGCGAGTAGCGCACGCCGGCCTGGGCGGCCAGGTTGACCACGCGCTGCGGGCGGAACTCGGCGAAGGCCTTTTCCAGCGCGGGGCGGTCCTCCAGCGAGGCGCGCACGAAGCCGAATTTCGGCTGCGGCGTCAGGCGCGCCAGGCGCGCTTCCTTCAGCGTCGGGTCGTAGTAGTCGTTGACGTTGTCGTAGCCGAGCACCTCGTCGCCGCGTGCGAGCAGGCGTTCGCTCAGGGCCGAACCGATGAAGCCGGCGGCGCCGGTGACGAGGATGCGCATGGAGCGGGGGCCTTTGTTGGGGGAAGGGCTGAGAGCTGAGGGCTGAGGGCTGGGGAAAGGGCTGAGGGCGAAGGGCTGAGGGCTGAAGAACAAAAGCGGCGTCGGCGAAGCTTTTTTCAGCCCTCAGCCCTCAGCCCTCCATCATCACAAGCGATCGTCCACCTTCTCGCGCGGCAGCGCCTGCTTGACGTCGAACAGCACGCTGCCGGGCTTGCCGAGCGCGCGGATGCCGTCCGCGCCCAGCTCGACGAACTGGTGATGGGCGACGGCCAGGATCACCGCGTCGTAATGGCCGGGCTTCAATTCCGATACGAGATCCAGCCCGTATTCGTGACGCGCTTCCTCGGCGCTGACCCACGGATCGTGGATCTCGACCTCGGCGTGGTAGCTGTTCAGCTCGGCGACCACGTCGACCACGCGCGTGTTGCGCAGGTCCGGGCAGTTCTCCTTGAAGGCCAGGCCGAGCACCAGGATGCGCGAGCCGGCCGCGTGGATGCGCCGCTGCGTCATCAGCTTGACCACGCGGTGGGCGACGTGGCCGCCCATGCCGTCGTTGATGCGGCGGCCGGACAGGATCACCTCGGGGTGGTAGCCGATCTGCTGCGCCTTGTGCGTCAGGTAGTACGGGTCCACGCCGATGCAGTGGCCGCCGACCAGGCCGGGCTTGAACGGCAGGAAGTTCCACTTGGTGCCGGCCGCGGCGAGCACCTCGCTGGTGTCGATGCCCAGGCGGTGGAAGATCAGCGCCAGCTCGTTGATCAGCGCGATGTTGAGGTCGCGCTGGGTGTTCTCGATGACCTTGGCCGCCTCGGCGACGCGGATGCTGGAGGCTTTGTGCGTGCCGGCGGTGACCACCTGGCGGTACAGCGCGTCGACGAAGTCGGCGGCCTGCGGCGTCGAGCCGGAGGTCACCTTCAGGATCGTCTCCAGGCGGTGCTGCTTGTCGCCCGGGTTGATGCGCTCGGGGCTGTAGCCGGCGTAGAAGTCGACGTTGTATTTCAGGCCCGATTCGCGCTCGATGATCGGCACGCAGACCTCCTCGGTCGCGCCCGGGTACACGGTCGATTCGAAGATCACCACGCCGCCGCGGCGGATCGCCTTGCCGACCGTGCGGCTGGCCGATTCGAGCGGGCGCAGGTCCGGGCGCTTGGCGTCGTCGATCGGCGTCGGTACGGTGACCACGAACACGTTGCAGGCGGCGAGGTCGCCGGCGTCGGCGCTGAAGGACAGCTGCGCGGCGGCCTTCAGCTCCTGCGGCGACACCTCCAGCGTGTGGTCGCGGCCCGAGCGCAGCTCGGCGATGCGCGCGGCGTTGATGTCGAAGCCGAGCGTCGGCAGCTTGCGCCCGAAACCGACCGCCAGCGGCAGGCCGACGTAGCCGAGGCCGATGACGGCGACGCGAGTGTCTTCGGGACGGGGCAGGGCAGCAGCGTCCATCGCTTGCTCCGGATGAGGGGGCGCAAGTCTAGCAAGAGCCAAATGTGTACGGACGGCGCGCAAGCGCGCCGGAGGCCGCCGCGCCCGAACCGGACGGGCGGCGGCACAATATTCCACGCTTGGGCGGCCGCCGCCGCCCGCCGGTCTATCCCTTCTTCGGCCGCTGCCAGCCGCTCACCGTCGTCTGGCGCGCGCGCGCAACGGTCAGCTCGCCGGCCGGCGCGTCGTGGCCGATCACCGAGCCGGCGCCGATGGTGGCGTCCTTGCCGATCTTCACCGGCGCCACCAGCGACGAGTTCGAGCCGATGAAGGCGCCGTCCTCGATCGTCGTGACGTGCTTGTTCGCGCCGTCGTAGTTGCAGGTGATCGTGCCGGCGCCGATGTTGGCGCCGGCGCCGACCTCGGCGTCGCCGAGGTAGGAAAGGTGGTTGGCCTTGGCGTTCTCGCCGAGCCGCGCCTGCTTGGTCTCGACGAAGTTGCCCACGCGCGCGCCGGCGCCCAGCTCGGTGCCCGGGCGCAGCCGCGCGAACGGCCCGATGTCGCAGGGACCGTGGGTGACCACGCCGTCGAGGTTGCAGTGCGAGTGCACCACGGTGCCGGCGGCCAGGGTCGAGTTGCGCACGCGGCAGAACGGCCCGATGCGCACCTCGTCGCCGAGTTCGACCAAGCCTTCGAGGATCACGTCGACGTCGATCTCGACGTCGCGGCCGACGCGCACGTCGCCGCGTACGTCGAAGCGCACCGGATCGGCGAAGCGTACGCCGGCGGCCGCCAGGTGCGTGGCGCGCAGGCGCTGGTAGGTGCGTTCCAGCGCGGCCAGCTGCCACGGATCATTGGCGCCGAACACCTCCTGCGCGTTGATGCACAGGCTCGCCTCGGCCGGCTCGCCTTCCTCGTTGGCCTGCGCGAACACGTCGGTCAGGTAGTACTCGCGCTGCGCGTTGTCGTCGGACAGGTTGTCGATCCACACGCGCAGGCGGCGCGCGTCGGCGGCGAGGATGCCGCTGTTGACCCAAGTGATCGCGCGCTGCTCGGGCGTGGCGTCCTTCTCCTCGACGATCGCGCGCACGCGCCCCAGCCCGTCGCGCACGACGCGGCCGTAGCCGTACGGGCTCTCCAGCTGGGTGACCAGCGCGGCCAGCGTCGATTCGAGCGCGAGCAGCTTGCGCAGGGTGTCGACGCGGATCAGCGGCACGTCGCCGTAGAGGATCAGCACGCGCGCCTGCTCGGGCACGCCGGGCATGGCCAGCTTCACCGCGTGGCCGGTGCCGCGCTGCTCGGGCTGGTGCACCCAGTCCAGGTCACCCAGGTCGGTCAGCGCCGCGCGCACCTGTTCGCCGAGATGGCCGTAGACCAGGTGGATGCGTGCCGGCTGCAGGGCGCGTGCGGCGTCCAGCACGTGCGCCAGCATCGGCCGTCCGGCCAGCGGCATCAGGACCTTCGGCTTGGCCGACTTCATGCGCTTGCCCTCGCCGGCGGCGAGGACGATGACGTGCAACGGACTGCTCACGGGAATTCCCTGTCGAGACGCGGACCTCAATTCTAGACGCAGCACGATCGCCTCCGCGCGCCGCCGCTCCGCCGGCCGGCGACGCCCGTCGGGAACGGCCGCCTGCCAGCCCGCGGCGATCCCTTGCTAAGCTGGAACGCTTTCCACGACGCGAACCCCACGGCGCGATGACCCCGGCGCTCGCCTCCTCCGACTCCGATCCCGAGCGCCTGCACGGCCTCGGCGACGCGGCGCTGCTGTTCCTGCGGCAGGGCAACCGCAGCTTCGACGCCGGCGACTTCGCCGCCGCCGAACGCTGCTTCGCGCAGGCGCGGCGCGAGGCGCCCGTGCATGCCGAGCCGCTGCGCCTGCACGCGCTGGCCCTGCACCAGCTCGGCCGCGCCGCGGAGGCGGTCGCGCTGCTGCAGCAGGCCGCGCGGCAGCGGCCGGACGATGCGCTGATCCAGAACGCGCTCGGTGGCGCGCTCGGCCAGACCGGCCAGGGCGAGGCCGCGCTGGCGGCGCTGCGGCGCGCCTGCGAACTCGATCCGGGCCTGTCGCCGGCCTGGGCCAATCTCGGCAACGCGCTGGCGATGGCCGGGCGCACCGCGGAGTCGGAAGCGCCGCTGCGGCGCGCGCTGGAACTCGCACCGCAGCTGGAGTCCGCGCGCCTGCTGCTGGCCGAGGCCTTGATGATGCTCGGCCGCATCGACGAATCGGCGGCGCAGTACCGCGAGCTGCTGCAGCAGCATCCGCATTCGGGGCAGGCGTGGTGGGGCCTGGCCAACCTGAAGTCGGTGCGGCTGGACGCCGACGACGTGGGCCGCCTGCAGGCGCTCGTGCGGCGCCGCGACCTGCCCGACGCCGAGCAGCTGACCGCGCGCTTCGCCCTGGCCAAGGCGCTCGATGACACCGCACGCCACGCCGAGGCCTTCCACGCCTACGTCGACGCCAACGCGCTCGCCCGGCGCGGCTTCCGCTGGGATGCCGCCGGCTTCGCGCGCTGGATGGAGCACCTGCGGGCGACTTTCGAGCGCAGCGCGTTCGTGCCGGCGGACGTGCAGTTCGGCGCCGAGGCGATCTTCGTCGTCGGCCTGCCGCGTTCGGCCTCGACTCTGACCGAACAGATCCTCGCCGCGCATCCGCAGGTGGAAGGCGCCAGCGAGCTGGGCGATCTGGGCGCGGTCATCCGCGAGGAATCGCGGCGCCGCGCGCGCGCGTTCCCCGACTGGGTCGCCGACGCCGGCGCGGCCGACTGGCGGCGCCTGGGCGAGCGCTACCTCGAACGCACGGCGCGCTGGCGCGAACGGCGCCCGCGCTTCACCGACAAGGCGCCGGCCAACTGGATGCTGACCGCGGCGATCCGGCGCATGCTGCCGGGCGCGCGCATCGTCGACTGCCGCCGCGATCCGCTGGAAACGTGCTGGTCGTGCTTCCGCCAGATCTTCTGGAGGGAGCACGAGTACAGCTACGACCTCGGCGACCTCGCCGCGTACTGGCACGTGTACGACGCGGCGATGCGGCACTGGTCGGCGGCGCATCCGCAGCACGTGCGCGAGCAGGTCTACGAGGCGCTGCTGGCCGATCCGGAGCAGCAGACGCGCGAGCTGCTCGATTTCTGTGGCCTGCCGTTCGACGAGGCGTGCCTGCGCTTCCACGAAGCCGAGCGCAGCGTGCGCACCGCGAGCGCGGCGCAGGTGCGTCAACCGCTGAACCGCGACACCGCGCGCACCGCGCGCTACGGCGCGCTGCTCGATCCGCTGCGGCGCGCGCTGGCGCGCTGAGGCGTCGTCGACTCGCGCGGGTTCGCTGGCGGCTCGCCGCTCCCGTGCATTGCGCAAAAAGCGCCCTCACCCCGACCCTCTCCCGCGAGCGGGAGAGGGGGCGTGGAACTTCCTCGCTCACCGCAAGGAGGGGCTCGCACATCTCGCGCCGCACGTGGAAGAAAGTCGCGCGGGGAAGGAAGAAGCGTTCACCTCTCCCGCTCGCGGGAGAGGTCGCCGCGCATCGCGCGGCGGGTGAGGGAGCCGGGTACGCGCACCCGCGCGCCCTCGTCCGCCTGCGGCGTGCGTGCGGATCAGTCGCCGCAGCGCCGCGTCACGACGCGGCCTTCGCCGGCGCCGCGCCGCCCTGCTCGGCCACGTGCACGCGCCGGATCGCGCGCCCGGACGGATCGGCATTGCCGGCGAATTCCTGCGACCAGCGGTAGGCGGTCGGCGTCGAGCAGGCGATGCTCGGGCCGCCGGGCACCAGGCGCGCGGCGTTCTCGCCGGGGAAGTGCTTGTCGAACAGGGTGCGGTAGAAATACGCCTCCTTGCTCGCCGGCGGATTGACCGGGAAGCGCTGCGCCGCGATCGCCATCTGCGCGTCGCTGACCTGCGCCTCGGCATGGGCCTTCAGCGAATCGATCCAGCCGTAGCCGACGCCGTCGGAGAACTGTTCCTTCTGCCGCCACAGGATCGCATCCGGCAGCAGGCCGCGGCCGGCCTCGCGCAGGATGTGCTTCTCGATGCGGCCGTCGACCGGACGCTTGGCCGACGGCGCGGTGCGCATCGCCGCGTCGAGGAAGTCGCGGTCGAGGAACGGCACGCGTGCCTCGACGCCCCAGGCCAGGGTCGACTTGTTCGCGCGCAGGCAGTCGTAGGAATGCAGCGCGTCGAGCTTGCGCACGAGTTCTTCGTGAAACTCGCGATCGTTCGGTGCCATGTGGAAATACAGATACCCGCCGAAGATCTCGTCGGCGCCCTCGCCGGACAGCACCATCTTGATGCCCATCGCGCGGATGCGCCGCGCCAGCAGGTACATCGGCGTGGAGGCGCGGATGGTGGTGACGTCGTAGGTCTCGATGTGATGCACTACGTCCGACAGCGCGTCGAGGCCTTCCTGCACGGTGAAATGGAACTCGTGGTGCGCGGTGCCCAGGTGCTCGGCGACGGTGCGCGCCGCGGCGAGGTCGGGCGAGCCGGCCAGGCCGATCGAGAACGTGTGCAGGCGCGGCCACCAGGCTTCGGTGCGGTCGTCGTCCTCGATGCGGCGTGCGGCGAAGCGCGCGGTGATCGCGGCGATCAGCGAGGAATCCAGGCCGCCGGAGAGCAGCACGCCGTAGGGCACGTCGGTCATCAGGTGGCTGTGCACCGCCCGCTCGAGCGCACCACGCAGCGCGCCGGCGTCGGCCGGGCCGTGCTCGACCGCGTCGAACTCGCGCCAGTCGGGCTGGTAGTACTTCGCCGGCGCGGCCATCGTGCGCGTCTGGTAGCTGCCGGGCGGGAACTCCTCGACGCTGACGCACACCTCTTGCAGGCCCTTCAGCTCGGAGGAGACGTACAGCCGTCCATCCGCATCGCGGCCGGTGTACAGCGGAACGATACCGATCGGGTCGCGCGCGATCAGCCAGTCGCCCGCCGCGCGGTCCCACAGCGCGAAGGCGAACATGCCTTTCAGCTCGTTGAGGAATTCCGGACCTTGTGCGCGGTACAGCGGCAGGATGACCTCGCAGTCCGAATCGGTGCGGAACGGATAGCCGCTGGCCAGGCGCGCGCGCAGCTCGCGGTGGTTGTAGATCTCGCCGTTGACCGCGAGCACCTGGTCGCCGTCGCTGGACAGCAGCGGCTGCGCGCCGTTGTTGACGTCGACGATGGCCAGGCGTTCGTGCGCGAGCACCGCGCGGTCGTCGGCGTGGACGCCGCTCCAGTCCGGGCCGCGATGGCGCAGCAGCCGCGCCTGGCGCAGCGCGACGGGGCGCAGGGCCTGCGCGCCGCCGGCGGGGTCGAAGATGCAGAAGAAGCCGCACATGGGCAATTTCCCTCTCGGTCGAACCGCAAGCTCACTATGCGTCGGCGGGTACTGTCAAATGAGGCGTGTCCATATGCCGGCTGTCCGCGGCGGTTCGGGCGATGCCGTTTTTCGTTCAGGAACGCGAACTTGCTGGGGTTATCCCTAGCAGCGGACGGTTGCGTGTCGGCCTACAGTGGCGCGCGTACCCGTCAATGGAAGCCCGACATGGACATCAAATCCGCTACCGGTGTAGTCGATCGCGATTTCACGACCTTCGACACGGCCCGGCAGGGCGACAGCGCCAAGGCCGACGGCAAGATCAGCCGCGAGGACCTGGAAACGGTCTCGCGCAACGAGAACGGCAAGTTCTCGGCGGAGCAGCAGGACGCGGCGCGCTTCCTGCTCGACAGCGAAGCCAGCCGGGCGTTCCTGGACGTCAGCGCGGACAAGGGGTTCCTGATCTTCGGCGGCAAGGTCGACGGCACCATCAGCCGCGAGGACGTGACGGCGGCGCAGAAGACGCTGGAGTCGGGTTCGTACTACGACGAACTGCTCGACACGGCGGCCGGGCGCGGCGGCCAGGACGGCAACATCAGCAACGACGACATCGTCGCGGCGCTGGCCGA
This sequence comes from Dokdonella ginsengisoli, assembly GCF_042652785.1. NCBI lineage: Bacteria > Pseudomonadati > Pseudomonadota > Gammaproteobacteria > Lysobacterales > Rhodanobacteraceae > Dokdonella > Dokdonella ginsengisoli. The sequence goes on from NZ_JBHSHD010000005.1 coordinate 191,598, forward strand.
TCCGGGCGTGCCGCAGGAGCTGAAGGACACGCTGAACCTGCTGCTGGCGGCGCCGGACGGCAGCAAGGACCTGCACCAGACGCTGCAAGGCTTCACCGAGCAGGAAGTGGGCGCGGTCAGCGAGCTGTCGAAGCTGCCGCAGTTCCAGGCGCTGTCGGGCAGCGACAAGCGGCTGGTGGCCGAGGCGGTGCGCGACAGCGGCGGCGATCTGGCGACCAACACGAAGCTGCGCGAACTGCTCGACGGCGATCGCTTCAAGGGCATGAGCGCCGAGCAGCGCACGGCGGCGCTGACGGAGATTGCGCTGGTGGAGACGCCGGAGTTCAAGGCGCTGCCGGCCTCGGACCAGGCGCTGATCCGCGACGCGGTGACGAACCGCAAGCCCGACGACGTGAAGGTCGCCGAGAACGTCAAGAAGCTGATCGAGGATCCGAAGTTCGCCGCGCTGTCGGCGGACGAGAAGACCGCGGTGCTGAGCCAGGTGAAGAACTACCCCGACTCGCGCTCGGTGGCCAACATCGAGCGCCTGATCCAGAAGGACTGGTTCGGCGACTTCGACCTGGCCGACAAGCAGCGCACGCTGAAGTCGATCGCGTTCATGTCGCAGAACGACGCCGGCGATCCGGAGGTCAACAAGAACACGCTCAACCGCGTGCTCGACCCGAGCTCGAAGTACGTGTTCGCCTGGGATGCGAGCTTCGACGGCGACCTCAACAGCGGCGGCGGCCTGTACGGCACCGCCGACGGCACCAATATCACGTTCAACTCGAACATGGTCAACGCCGGCAACGATCCGCTGACCGAGACCTACAACTCGCGCCACGTCGTGCTGCACACGATCGCGCACGAGGTCAACCACAACGTCAACGGCGACAAGGTGGAGAACACCTACAACTACCTCGAGCAGGAATACCGCGCCTTCTACACCGGCTTCAAGGCCGAGTTCGGCCACCCGCCGACCAACGAGGACGCGATGGGCCGCTGGCGCAACCAGATCAACGGCGCCTACAGCGCGAGAAGCCAGGCCGCGATCGACTCCAGCCCGACCGAGGCACGCAAGTTCGCCGAGGAGCTGTCGCTGATCACCGGCAAGCCGGTCCCGGCCGGCGCGAGCCACGACGAGCTGAAGCAGTTCATCCAGGATCAGCTCGACCTGCCGGTGTCGGACTACGCCGATCCCACCGGTCCGGCGCCGGTGCCTCCGGGCAATCTCACCAACGAATGAGACATTCGGCCGCCAGGCTGGTTGCGGCGCTGATGGTGGCGGTTCTTTGTGCCGGCTCCTATGCTCGGGCCGAAAAAGGAGCGCACATGGATTCGAAAGACGCGAACGACACGCTCGCCGCCGCCGCCGCCGGTGCGGCGGGCTGGCAGGCGCAGGACGTGGAGATACTCGGCAAGCCCGCACTCGACCGCGGCGGCTGCCGGTTCTACAACGCCGTGCACCGGCGGCGCATGGACGGTCCCACCGTCGAGCTGGCGCAGCTGCCCGATGGCCGCGTCGTCGCCGGCATCCCGGGGCGCGGCGACGTGGCCGCAGCGGCGGACATCTTGCGGTTGTGCGGAACGGGCGCGCCGGCGGACTGGTGGGCCGAGATCGTCGTGCGATTCAGCGGCAAGGCCACCGGCAAGGTGGTGAAATCGCGCAAGGAAGCCCACGACGTCGGCGAGATCGAAAAACGCGGCGCGCAGTTCCACGAGCCCGAGCTGGAGCAGGCAGGCGACTCGACGCAGCTGCGCTTCTTCTCGGTGCGCTACGAGCCGGACCAGCCCTTCCGCGTGTCGGCCAGCCTGTCGGCACAGGGAAGCCTGACGGTCGCCAGCGAACCGCTCGGCGCGCAGTAGCGACCGCCGACGCCTATCCGGCGCGGGGCGGGCTCAGTCGAAGCCGTCGCTGAAGACCGGATCGTTGCGCTCGACCGCGCCGATGTCGGGCGCGGCGCCGCCGTAGCCGTCGTTGATGCCGGGCAGGGCGAGGCCGCGGTCGATCAGTGCGCTGGATTGCATCGGCGTGAAGTCGCCGTCCGCCGGAGCGGCCAGCGCCGGCGCCGCTTCGATGCCGTGCAGTTCCTGGGCGGTGCCGGCCTGCAGTGCGGCGAGGTTCGCGTAGCGCGTGCCCTGCCACCAGACCAGGGTCTGGCCACCGGCGTCGAGCGCGTCGTAGTCGAGGTCGAGCGCGATCGGATTGTCCTTGACGAAGGCGCGATCGGTGCCGGCGTAGATGTTGTTGCGGCTGACCATGCCGCTGCTGTATCCGGGCGACATCAGCCAGATCGCGTCGGTGGCCGGCGCCGTGGTTAGGAAGGTGTTGTGGTAGACGAAGGTCGGCCCGACCGGCGTCGAATAGCCGCTGTTGATCTTGATGCCGCTGGCGGACTGGCCGTCGACGAGGGCCGAGCGCGTATTGCCGATGTCGTAGGCGACGTTGCGCACGATCCACACCGGTCCGGTGCCGGCCGGTGCGATCGCGAACGCCATCAGCGAATCGCGGATGCGGTTGCCCCACAGGCGCACGTTGGCGCAGTAGCCCTCGGTTTCGGTGGCGTCGTCGGCGTGGTCGGCGAAGGTGTTCTCGTAGATGTCGGTCTCGTTGCTGAAGCCGTTCGGCGGCGGCGCGCTGCCGCACGAGCCGATGCCGTTGAAGGTGCCGTGGAAGGTGTTGCGGCGGATCACGTTGCCGCGGCCGACATCGTCGGTGAACGCCACCGCGTTGTTCTCCGCGCTGCCGCCCTTGGTCAGGCCCCACGGCCAGTTCGCGATCGAGGTGTCGGCGATCTCGTTGTGTTCGACCAGGTTGCGCTCGCCGCCCTTGATCCACACGCCGGCGGAGCCGATGTCGTGGATGCGGTTGCCGGCGACGCTGCAGTCGCTGCTGTAGCGCAGGTAGACGCCCTTGCCGTAGGTATCCGCGCCGTAGTGGCGGATCTCCAGGTTCTCCACGCGCACGTGATTCAGGCCGGCGAGGTTGAAGCCCTCGTTGAGCCGCGCGACGTGGATCTGCCGCTGCGCCGGGCGCGAGCCGTCGGCGAACTTCAGCCACAGCGTGGTGCCGTCGAAGAAGAAACCGCCGGGTGCGCCGGCCGCCAGCGTGCGCAGTTCGGCCAGGCTCGCGTAGCGGAACAGGCGCCCCTGGTCGCTGACCACGTGCGCGGTGGCGAAGCCGGTCGCGCGCGACCAGACGCCGCTGCCGGCGTCGTTCCAGGCGGCGCCGGCGGCGATCGCCGCGTCGGCGCCGTCGAGCACCGCACCGGCGGCGCCGCGGAACACGATCGGCTGCGCCGCCGTGCCGGAAACCGGCACGCGCACGCTTTCGCGGTAGACGCCGGCGGCGATCGAGACGAGGTCGCCCGCGCGCGCGAGATCGGCGGCGCGCTGGACCGTCTTCACCGCCCGCGCCGGAGCGGTGCCGTCGTTCGCGTCGGAGCCGTTCGGCGCCACGTACAGCGTGCGCAGCGGCGCGAACGCGCCGGCTTCCGCGCGCGTGGCGAAGGTGCCCGTGCGCGTCGGCGTCGCGCCGGTGCCGTCGGGATCGGCGAGGGTGACGCGCACCTCGTAGGTGCGTCCCGGCGCCAGCTGGAACAGGCTGCCGACGAAGTGCGTCGCGTCGACGCGCGCCAGCGGATGGCCGGCGCGGAACGAGGATTCGCCCTGCATCCGCCATTCCAGGCGCGCGCTGGCGTTGCGGTTCGCATCGCCGCTGACGCTGGCGACCACGCCGCCGGCCTGCAGCGTGCCGTAGGCGTCGAGCGGGCCGAAGCCGATCGCGTTCTGGGCGAGGAGCGGAGGGCAGGCCGCGCAGAGGAGCGCGGCGAGGAAACGTCGGAACATGCAGCGGCGCAGCAGCGGAAGGCGCGGCGATGGTGCCACGGCGCTGTGCCGGCGGTGTGAGGCGCGCGTTAGCGGTGCGCAAACGAAAACGCCGGCATCGCGCCGGCGTTCGTCGATCGGGATGGCGCGCCGCTCAGTGCTTGAGCGACTGGCGCAGCTTCTCCAGCGCCTGCAGCTGGGCCAGGGCCTGGGCCAGCTGGGCCTGCGCCTGGGCGACTTCGAGCGCGTCGGTGCGGTTGGACAGGGCGCGTTCCGCCTCGTCCTTGGCCTTGCGCGCGGCGGACTCGTCCAGATCCTTGGCGCGGATCGCGGTGTCGGCGAGCACGGTCACCACGTTCGGCTGCACTTCGAGCATGCCGCCGGAGACGTAGAAGAACTGCTCCTCGCCGCCGGCCAGCTGCACGCGCACCTGTCCGGGCTTGAGTCGCGTGATCAGCGGCGCGTGACGCGGCGCGATGCCGAGTTCGCCCATCTCGCCGGTCGCGATGACCATTTGCGCCTCGCCGCTGAAGATCTCTTCCTCGGCGCTGACGATGTCACAGTGAATAGTAGTCATGATCGTGAAAGCCTTTTGAGGGCTGAGGGCTGAGGGCTGAGGGCTGAGGGCTGAGGGCTGAGGGCCGAGAGCGGGCGGTACTGACGGCTTTCGATCTCAGCCCTCAGCCCTTCGTCCTCGGCCCTGCTCCGGTCAGGCGGCCTTCTTCTCCATCGCCTTGGCCTTCTCGAACGCCTCGTCGATGCCGCCGACCATGTAGAACGCCTGCTCCGGCAGGTGGTCGCATTCGCCGTCGCAGATCATCTTGAAGCCGCGGATGGTCTCCTTCAGCGTGACGTACTTGCCCGGCGCGCCGGTGAACACCTGCGCCACCGTGAACGGCTGCGAGAAGAAGCGCTCGATCTTGCGCGCGCGGTAGACCGTGTTGCGGTCGTCTTCGCTGAGCTCGTCCATGCCGAGGATGGCGATGATGTCCTTGAGCTCCTTGTAGCGCTGCAGCGTGCCCTGCACGCGGCGCGCGACTTCGTAGTGCTCGGTGCCGATCACCAGCGGATCGAGCTGGCGGCTGGTCGAAGCCAGCGGGTCCACCGCCGGATAGATGCCGAGCGAGGCGATGTCGCGCGACAGCGCCACGGTGGAGTCCAGATGCGCGAACGTGGTCGCCGGCGACGGGTCGGTGTAGTCGTCGGCCGGCACGTACACGGCCTGGATCGAGGTGATCGAGCCGGTCTTGGTCGAGGTGATGCGCTCCTGCAGCACGCCCATTTCCTCGGCCAGCGTCGGCTGGTAGCCCACCGCCGACGGCATGCGGCCGAGCAGCGCCGACACTTCGGTACCGGCCAGCGTGTAGCGGTAGATGTTGTCGACGAAGAACAGCACGTCCTTGCCCTTGCCGGTCTCGTCCTTCTCGTCGCGGAAGTACTCGGCCATGGTCAGGCCGGTGAGCGCGACGCGCAGGCGGTTGCCCGGCGGCTCGTTCATCTGGCCGTACACCATCGCCACCTTCGACTGCGTCTTGTCGTCGAGCTTGACCACGCCCGCGTCGATCATCTCGTGATAGAAGTCGTTGCCCTCGCGGGTGCGCTCGCCCACGCCGGCGAACACCGACAGGCCCGAGTGCTGGGTCGCGATGTTGTTGATCAGCTCGAGCATGTTGACGGTCTTGCCGACGCCGGCGCCGCCGAACAGGCCGACCTTGCCGCCCTTGGCGAACGGGCAGACCAGGTCGATGACCTTGATGCCGGTCTCCAGCAGCTCGTTGGCCGCGGCCTGGTCGTCGTAGGACGGTGCGCCGCGGTGGATGACCCAGCGGTCCTGCTCGCCGATCGGGCCGGCTTCGTCGATCGGATTGCCGAGCACGTCCATGATGCGGCCGAGCGTGGCCTTGCCAACCGGCACCTTGATGCCTTCGCCGGTGTTGTTGGCGACCAGGCCGCGCTTCAGGCCGTCGGTGGAGCCGAGCGCGATGGTGCGCACGACGCCGTCGCCCAGCTGCTGCTGCACTTCGAGCGTGATCGGCGCGGCGGCGCCCTCGACCTTCAGCGCGTCGTACACCTTCGGCACGGACTCGCGCGGGAATTCGACGTCGACCACGGCGCCGATGATCTGAACGACTTTGCCTGAGCTCATGTGTGGATCCTCAATGAAACTGCATGTTCGTTGTCGACCGCGCGCGGGCGGTCAGAAAATCCTGCGGTCGTCGATCGTCATGGCGACCGCGTCGACGTCCATCGCGGTGACCGCCGGAGCGCCGTCGCGCAGCTCCACCGTGGCGATCTCGTACGCGACAACCTGCACGCGCCGGCCTGCTTCGGTGTAGGTTTCCCGCACCTTGTAGCTGGCCCTGCCGAGCTTGCCCGTAGCGTCGAGTTCGACCGACGGCTTGGCCGTCTCGTACTCGCGATCGCTGCGCTTGCCGGCGCCGGCGATCTCGTCCGCCACGTACTGCCGCTTGTCCTTCTTCGTCACCTTCTTGGCGCCGTCCTTGCCGGGAAAGCTCGTCGTGACGACGCAGTCCTCCGACATGTACGACGCCACCGTACGCGCATCGCCGTTCCTGGCGGCTTCCTCCATCGCGGCGACGACGCCTTCGACGTCGGCGCGCGACAGCTTTCCTTCCGCGGCCCGTGTCGCACCGGCGAGGCTCGCGCCTGCCAGCGCGAGCGTGCACACCAGCGCGAGCCGTCGCGCCTTCATTCCTACACGGCCGCCGCGCCGCCGACGATCTCGGAGATTTCCTGCGTGATCGCGGCCTGGCGGGCCTTGTTGTAGACCAGGGTCAGCGAACCGATCGCCTTGGTCGCGTTGTCCGAGGCGCTCTTCATCGCGACCATGCGCGCGGCGTGCTCGCTGGCGAGATTCTCGAGCACGGCCTGGTAGACCAGCGACTCGATGTAGCGCGTCAGCACGTGCTCCAGCACGGTCGCCGCGTCCGGCTCGTAGATGTAGTCCCACGCGTGCGTGCTGGCCAGCTGGTCCGAGGGCGGCAGCGGCAGCAGCACGTCGATCGTCGGCTTCTGCGACATCGTGTTGACGAAGTCGTTGTAGGCCAGGTTCAGGCGGTCGACGCGACCGGCGGTGTACTCGTCGAGCATCACCTTGATCACGCCGATCAGCTCGGCGATCTGCGGCTTCTCGCCCAGATGCGTGACCGAACCGACCATGTTGACCTTGAGGCGGCGGAAGAACTGCGTGGCCTTCTGGCCGATGCAGACGACGTCGACCTCCACGCCCTTGTTCTGCCAGTCGCGGATCTCGGTCAGCAGCCGGCGGAACAGGTTCGTGTTGAGGCCGCCGCACAGGCCGCGGTCGGTCGACACGACGATGTAGCCGACGCGCCTGACCTCGCTGCGCTCGACCAGGAACGGATGCTTGAACTCGACGTTCGCGTGCGCGATGTGGCCGATGACCTGGCGCATCAGGCGCGCGTACGGGCGCGAGGCCTTCATCAGGTCCTGCGCCTTGCGGATCTTCGACGCCGAGACCATTTCGAGCGCGCGCGTCACCTTGCGCGTGTTCGCGACGCTCTTGATCTTCGTGCGGATTTCGCGTGCACCAGCCATTGCGGTTCCAGTTTCTTGTTGAGGGCTGAGGGCCTAGGGCTGAGGGCTGGAAGAGCGTCGTGGTTGCGGGCCTTGCAGCCCCTTGCCCTTAGCCCTCAGCCCTGCTTCCCTCACCAACTTCCCGTCTTCTTGAACTCTTCCAGGCCCTTCTTGAACGCGGCCTCGATGTCGTTGTTCCAGTCGCCGCTGTCGACGATCTTCTTCATCAGGTCGCCGTAGTTGCTGTGGAAGTGCGCGTGCAGCGCGCTCTCGAACGCCAGCACCTTGTTCAGCGGCAGGTCGTCCAGGTAGCCCTTCTCGGCGGCGTAGACCGACAGCGCCAGCTCGGCGATCGACAGCGGCGCGTACTGCTTCTGCTTCATCAGCTCGGTCACGCGCTGGCCGCGCTCCAGCTGGGCGCGCGTGGCGGCGTCCAGGTCGGAGGCGAACTGCGCGAACGCGGCCAGCTCGCGGAACTGCGCCAGCGCCAGCTTCACGCCGCCGGACAGCTTCTTGACGATCTTGGTCTGCGCCGCGCCGCCGACGCGCGACACCGAGACGCCGGCGTTCACGGCCGGGCGGATGCCGGCGTTGAACAGGTCGGTCTCGAGGAAGATCTGGCCGTCGGTGATCGAGATCACGTTGGTCGGCACGAACGCGGACACGTCGCCCGCCTGCGTCTCGATGATCGGCAGCGCGGTGAGCGAGCCGGTCTTGCCCTTGACGGCGCCGTTGGTGTGCTTCTCGACGTACTCCTCGTTGACGCGTGCGGCGCGCTCGAGCAGGCGGCTGTGCAGGTAGAACACGTCGCCCGGATACGCTTCGCGACCCGGCGGACGGCGCAGCAGCAGCGAGATCTGGCGGTAGGCCCAGGCCTGCTTGGTGAGGTCGTCGTAGATGATCAGCGCATCTTCGCCGTTGTCGCGGAAGAACTCGCCCATCGCGCAGCCGGAGTACGGCGCGAGGTACTGCATCGCGGCCGATTCGGAGGCCGAGGCGGCGACGATGATCGTGTGCGCCAGCGCGTCGTTCTCTTCCAGCTTGCGTACCACGTTGGCGATCGACGACTGCTTCTGGCCGATCGCGACATAGATGCACTTAATGCCGGAGCCCTTCTGGTTGATGATCGCGTCGACGGCCAGAGCGGTCTTGCCGGTCTGGCGGTCGCCGATGATCAGCTCGCGCTGGCCGCGGCCGATCGGGATCATCGAGTCGACCGACTTGTAGCCGGTCTGCACCGGCTGGTCGACGGACTTGCGCCAGATCACGCCCGGCGCGACCTTCTCGACCGGCGAGGTCTGCGCCGCGTTGATCGGGCCCTTGCCGTCGATCGGGTTGCCGAGCGCGTCGACGACGCGGCCGAGCAGCTCGCGGCCGACCGGCACCTCGAGGATGCGGCCGGTGGTCTTGGCGGTATCGCCCTCGCGCAGGTGCTCGTAGTCGCCGAGCACGACCGCGCCGACCGAGTCGCGCTCGAGGTTCAGCGCCAGCGCGAACGTGTTGCCGGGCAGCTCGATCATTTCGCCCGACATCACGTCGTTGAGGCCGTGCACGCGCACGATGCCGTCCGACACGGAGGTCAATGTGCCTTCGTTGCGCGCCTCGGCGGACAGCTTGAACTGCTCGATGCGACTCTTGATGAGTTCGCTGATTTCGGACGGATTGATCGTAGTAGCCATGGTCGTGGTTCCTGCTCGCGCACCGGTGAGAGTGCGACGTGGGTCCAAGGGGTCGAAAGTGAAAAGTCGAAGATCAAACGGAGGGCATCGGCCGCTGCGGTTGATCTTGGACTTTTGACCTCCGACGTCGATGCAACGGAAGACCCGCCGGCGCGTCCTGCGCCGGCGGGCCCGGAATCAATGCGCCAGCGCCTGTTCCAGCCGCGCCAGCCGGCCGCGTACGGAGCCGTCGATGACCACCTCGCCGGCGTCGATCACGACGCCACCGAGCATGCCTTCGTCGATCGACTGCTCGATCTCGATGTCGCGGCCGAAGCGGCGCTTCAGCGCTTCCTTGAGCTTGGCGGTTTCGGTCGCGTCGATCGGCGTGGCCGAGCGCAGGTTGACCTTCAGCACGCGCTCCGCCTCGTGCTTGAGCTCTTCGAACAGCGCGCCGATCTCCGGCAGTACCGGCAGGCGACGGTTGTCGGCCAGCACGCGCACGAAGCCGGAGAACGCCGAGTCGGCGGCCTCGCCCTCGGGCGTGACGAGCGCGGCGAGGTCCTTCGCCGCGACGCGCGGGTCGCCGAACAGCGCGACGACGCGCGGATCGGCCGCGACCTGCGCGGCGAAGGCGAGCTTGCCGGCCCATTCGCCGAGCGTGTTGGCCGAGCGCGCCAGTTCGAACGCGGCGCGCGCGTAGGGGCGTGCCAATGTCAGTGCGCTGGACATGTCAGATCTCGGTGACGAGCTGGTCGATCAGCGCCTTGTGCGCGTTCGCGTCGATCTCGCGCTTCAAGATCTTCTCGGCACCGGCCACCGCCAGGGCGGCCACCTTGCCGCGCAGTTCCTCGCGCGCCCTGTGCGCCTGCGCCTCGATGTCGGCCGCGGCGATCGCCTTCTGCTTGGTGGCTTCGACGATCGCATCCTGCTTGGCCTTGTCGACGATCTGCGCGGCCTGGACGTGCGCCTTGTCGACGATCGCGACGGCTTCGGCGCGGGCCTTCTTGATCTCTTCGGCGACGCGCGCGTCGGCGTCGGCGAGCTCCTTGCGCGCCTTCTCCGCCTGCGACAGTCCCTCGGCGATCTTGTTCTGGCGGTCTTCGATCGCCGCGATGATGTGCGGCCAGCCGAATTTCATGACGAGCCAGACCACCGCGAAGAACGCGAAGCCCTGGATGACCAGAGTGATGTTCGGAATCATGGAATGCTCCTGCATCGCGGCGGCATCGCGGCCGCCGCGCACAACTGCGGTTTCGTCGTCGCCTTACTTGACGCCGAGGATGGCGAGCAGCGGGTTGGCGAACAGCAGCAGCAGGGCGATGGCGACGCCGATGATCGGCACCGCGTCGAGCAGGCCGGCGACGATGAACATCTTGGTCTGCAGCATCGGGGTCAGTTCCGGCTGACGCGAAGCGCCTTCGATGAACTTGCCGCCGAGCAGCGCGAAGCCGATCGCGGTGCCGAGCGCGCCGAGGCCGATCAGGAGGCCGGCGGCGATGACGGTCATGCTAAGCAGATTGCCGACCTGGGCGATGTTTTCCATGGTGTTCTCCGGAAGTTCTAGGCTAGGTGAAAGAAAACTGGTGAAACGTTCCAACAAAGACTGCTGTCAGTCGAACAGTGCGGCCATGGATGGCCGCTTTTTGACCTTCGCGATCAAGGACGATCGCACAAGCAACGAAACCCTTGTGACGGCCTGCTCTTAAAGCTTTTAGTGATGCTCCGCCGCCATGCTGAGGTAGACGATCGTCAGCGTCATGAAGATGAACGCCTGCAGCGTGATGACGAGGATGTGGAACGCGGTCCATGCGAATCCGGCGATGAACTGCCCGAAGCCGAGCAGGTACGTGGAGACGTGTGCCAGGCCCGCGCCGAGCGTCATCACCGCGATCAGGATGAAGATCAGCTCGCCGGCGTACATGTTGCCGAACAGTCGCAGGCTCAGGCTGACCGGGCGCACGCATTCCTCGATCACGCGCAGCAGCAGGTTGGCGGGGAAGGCGTACTTGCCGAACGGCGCGGTGAACCATTCCTTGAAGAAACCGCCGACGCCCTTGTGCTTGATGCCGACGTACTGGATCAGCAGGAACACGGTCAGCGCCATGCCGAGCGTGGTGTTGAAATCGGCGGTCGGCACCACGCGCAGGTAGGCGTGCGCCGGATCGTGGCCGGCCAGCGCGTGGCCGCTGCCCCACAGCCAGGGCAGGAAGTCGACCGGGATCATGTCCATGAAATTCATCAGGAACACGAGGCAGAAGATCGTGATCGCGAGCGGCGCGATGATCTTGCTGTTGCCGTGGAAGGTTTCCTTGACCAGGCCGTCGACGAACAGCACGACCATCTCGATCGCGCACTGCAGCTTGCCCGGCACGCCGACGGTGGCCTTGCGCGAGACGCGCAGGAACAGGAACAGGAAGATCAGGCTGGTCAGCGCCGTGAAGAACAGCGTGTCGAGGTTGATCTTCATGAACGGACCATCGCCGATGCTCAGCTGCAGGTGATGCAGGTGATGCTGGATGTATCCGGTCATGTTGACCGATTCGGCTTGCTCGGCGGCCATCGTTCTACCTGGTTGCGATGAGGGCGATCCAAAAAGCGACTTGCGCCGCCAGGATTCCGGCGATCAGGCCCGGAAACGGCAGCTTCCACACGGCGATGGCGAGGTACAGCATCGCGCACAGCCAGAACCACTTCAGCGCCTCCGCGGCGTATGCGGAGCGCAGCGCACTGCGGGCGGGGACTACGCCCCGGCCGAACAATCGCAATGCGAACAACCCGTTGCCCGCGGCGATGATCAGGCCTCCGATCGCCGCCGCTGCGCCGGCGCGCCAGCCCCAGGGCGTCGCTGCCAGCGCGGTCACCAAGCTTGCACCCACCTGCAGGAGCGCCGTGCGCAGCGCCATGTGCCAGCCATGGGCGATGGAATTGCGCACTGTGACGTTCCCGCGGACGGGAGAGGGGGCTGCGGCGCGCGTCTCTCCCGGCGCGGCCACCTCTCCAAAAGGCTTTCGAGTTTATCAATGCCCGCAGCCCCGCTGCAACGCAGGCAACCGGCCGCGCCGCGCGAACCGCGCCGCCATGCGGTTTCCGCGTTCGCACAGCTTCGCGGCAAATCGCCGCATGCGCTGCGGCGCAGCAAAAATACCCGCTCAGACCGCCCGCAAAGCGTCGGCCTGAAATGCTCTTGATGAAAAGTGCGGCCAGGGACGGCCGCGTTGGACCCCATCGAAGAAACCGGCGGTGGCGGCTCGCGTTGGCCTTCAGGCAGCAGCGGTCAAGGACGACCGCAAAAGCAAACCATAAAAAAAGGCCGGGCAAAAAGCCCGGCCTGGAATCGGCGCAGCCGCGGGGGAGGGGGTTGCGGCTGCGCGGTCTGACGTTGTGCGGTGAGGCTCAGCGCGCGCCGGTCGCCTTCTTGGCGGCATTGACCTGCTTGGTGATGGTCTCGTTGGTGGTCTCGAACGAGCCCTTGGCCAGCGCGCCGATCGCCTCGGAGGTCTTCAGCGAGACGCCGAGGACTTCCTGCGTGTTGGCGTAGAACTTCTCGGCGTTTTCCTTGGCCAGCTGCACGCCCTTCGGCCAGATCGCCTTGGCGCCGTCGAGGTCGCGCACTTCGGCGGCTTCGGACCAGAAATCGACGGAGGCCTTGATGCGCTCCTCGAAGGTCTTCAGGTTCAGCTCGGTGATGCGCTCGAAACCGGCCAGGGCCAGACCCTGAGCCTTGACGAAGGTATCGGCGTAGCTCTTGCCCAGAGCCAGCGACTGCGAATTGATCTGCTCGAACATGGGTGTTGCCTCGGAAGGAATGGGGGATGTGGCAAGCATCCTAGCAGCGCTTTTGTTGCGTTGCAACAAGTTTCGTCGGAAGCCGCGCCGACAGCCCGGAGCTTCGCGCGAAACGGGTTACCAATCAGTTACTTTGGCGTGAACGTGGCGGGAATCGCGACATCGGCCACGGATTTCCCGTCCGCCGGCGATGCGGCACCTGCACATGGCGTTGCCACCAGGGTGCGAACCGGCCTCTACGCGTCCGCCGGTCCGCCGTAGCTGCAGGTCGAGGTGCAGGTCTCCTGCACGACGATGCGCGCGAGCAGGGGCAGGCGCGGCTGCAGTCGTTCCCAGATCCAGCGCGCGAGATTCTCGCTGGTCGGGTTGTCCAGGCCGGGCACCTCGTTGAGGTAGCGGTGGTCGAGCTGCTCGAACAGCGGCGCGAACGCGCTCTTGATGTCGGCGAAATCCATGACCCAGCCGAGCTGCGGATCGAGCGGGCCACGCACGTGCACCTCGACACGGAACGAATGCCCGTGCAGGCGCGCGCACTTGTGCCCTTCCGGCACGTTCGGCAGGCGGTGCGCGGCTTCGATGTGGAAGGTCTTGGAGATCTCCATGGGCGCGCAGTCTACTTCAGGGGGCGGGGAGTGGATGCTCGACCTGCCTCCATGCTTCGCCCGCGTCCGCCCGGAGGGGCGGCGAAGTTCGGCACAAGCAACCGTCCCTGGAGCGCAGCCGCCCGGCATCCATGCCTCGCCCGCGCCCGCCCGGAGGGGCGCGGAAGTCAGGTACAAGCAGCCATCCATGGCGCGCAGCCGCTCGGCTCCTGCCTCGCCCGCGCCCGCCCGGAGGGGCGGCGAAGTTCGGCGCAAGCAACCGTCCCTGGAGCGCAGCCGCTCGGCATCCATGCCTCGCCCGCGCCCGCCCGGAGGGGCGCGGAAGTCAGGTACAAGCAGCCATCCATGGCGCGCAGCCGCTCGGCTCCTGCCTCGCCCGCGCCCGCCCGGAGGGGCGGGCGCGACCATGCCCTTTGTCACGTGACTTGGCCGGCGGGCTTCGACAACATCGACCGGTCGCGCGCCTTCGGCCCGCGAAAACACACTCGGAGGGAGAATGGACAGACGCGATTTCCTCAAGATCACCGGCGTGAGCCTCGGCGGCCTGGTGATTCCCGCATTCTACGGACGCGCGATCGCGGCCGAGGAACTGCTCAGCCAGATCGACGGCGCGACCAAGAAGCGCCTCGCCGACGTCGCCCTGAACGCGGCGAAGTCCGGCGGCGCCAGCTACTGCGACGTGCGCATCGGCCGCTACCTGCGCCAGTTCGTGGTCACGCGCGAAGACAAGGTGCAGAACGTCGTCAACACCGAGTCCACCGGCATCGGCATCCGCGTGATCGCCAAGGGTTCGTGGGGCTTCGCCGCGACCAGCGACCTGTCGGCCGACGCGGTGGCGAAGGCGGCGGCGCAGGCGGTCGCGATCGCCAAGGCCAACGCGCGCCTGCGCACCGAGCCGGTTCAGCTGGCGCCGGTCAAGGGTGTCGGCGAGGTCTCCTGGAAGACGCCGATCGTCAAGAACTCGATGGCCGTGCCGATCAAGGACAAGGTCGACCTGCTGCTCGGCGTCAACGCCGAAGCGATGAAGGCCGGCGCCAGCTTCGTCAACTCGACCCTGTTCCTGGTCAACGAGCAGAAGTACTTCGCTTCCACCGACGGCTCCTACATCGACCAGGACGTGCACCGCATCTGGGCACCGATGCAGGTGACCGCGGTCGACCAGCAGAGCGGCAAGTTCCGTACGCGCTCGGGCCTGTCGGCGCCGCGCGGCATGGGCTTCGAGTACCTCGACGCGAAGGCGGCGGACAAGGTCGAGCTGCCGGGTGGCGCGGTCGTCTACCGCGACTCCTACGACATGAAGGCCGACGCGATCGCCGCGGCGAAGCAGGCCAAGGAGAAGCTGACCGCGCCGTCGGTCAAGCCGGGCAAGTACGACCTGATGCTCGATCCCTCGCACACCTGGCTGACGATCCACGAGTCGGTCGGCCATCCGCTCGAACTCGACCGCGTGCTTGGCTACGAGGCGAACTACGCCGGTACCAGCTTCGCCACGCTGGACAAGCTCAAGGACAAGTTCAAGTACGGCAGCGACAAGGTCACGATCTTCGCCGACAAGGTGCAGCCGGGCTCGCTCGGCGCGGTCGGCTACGACGACGAAGGCGTGAAGACGCAGAAGTGGGACCTGATCAAGGACGGCGTGCTGGTCAACTACCAGGTCATCCGCGACCAGGCGCACATCCTCGGCCTGAAGGAGTCGCAGGGCTGCTGCTACGCCGACTCGTGGTCGAGCGTGCAGTTCCAGCGCATGGCCAACGTCTCGCTTGCATCGGGCAAGGACAAGCTGTCGCCGGCCGAGATGATCAAGGGCATCGAGAACGGCATCTACATCGTCGGCGACGGCTCGTTCTCGATCGACCAGCAGCGCTACAACGCGCAGTTCGGCGGCCAGCTGTTCTACGAAATCAAGAACGGCAAGGTCACGCAGCAGATCGAGGACGTCGCCTACCAGATCCGCACGCCGGAATTCTGGAACTCCTGCGTCGCCGTCTGCGACGAGAGCGACTACCGCCTCGGCGGCTCGTTCTTCGACGGCAAGGGCCAGCCCGGCCAGGTCTCGGCCGTCTCGCACGGTTCGAGCACGGCGCGCTTCAACGGCGTCAACGTCATCAACACCGCGCGCAGCCTGGGTTGAGAACAGGGCTGAGGGCTGGGGGCCCAGGGCTGGAAGCGTCGCATGTCGCTTTTCGCCCTTCAGCCCTAGGCCCTTGGCTCTCAGCCCTCTCTTCCTGGAATCCAAGAATTCGGAGCATCACACATGACCATCTATACCGAAGAACAGGCCCGCGCGATCCTCGACAAGGCGATCAAGTTCTCCAAGGCGGACGAGTGCAGCGCGACGCTGTCGGGCTCCAGCGGCGGCAACGTGCGCTACGCGTTGAACAACGTGTCGACCAGCGGCTACGTCAGCGACGCCGACCTCGCCATCGAGGTCGCGTTCGGCAAGCGCGTCGGCACCGCGACGATCAACGCGTTCGACGACAAGTCGATCGAGGCGGTGGTGCGCCGCGCCGAGGAGCTGGCGCGGCTGGCGCCGGAGAATCCCGAATTCGTGCCGGCGATCGACAAGCAGGCTTACAAGTCGAGCACCACCTTCCTCGACAAGACCGCGGCGATCACGCCCGAATACCGCGCGCAGGTGGCGGCCGACTGCATCGAGCCGTGCCGCAAGGACAAGCTCGTCGCGGCCGGCTTCTTCAGCGACGCGCAGACGTTCTCGGCGATCGCCAACAGCAAGGGCAACTTCGGCTGCCAGAAGTCCAGCGGCATGGACTTCACCTGCACGGTGCGCACCGAGGACGGCAAGGGTTCGGGCTGGGTCGCGCGCAACCTCGCCGACGTGTCGAAGTTCGACGCGAAGGCCGAGATCAAGACGGCGATCCAGAAGGCCAAGGGCTCGGTCGACGCGAAGGCGCTGGAACCGGGCAAATACACCGTGATCATGGAACCGGCCGCGACCGCCGGCCTGATCTCGTTCATGATGTTCGGCTTCGACGCGCGCCGCGCCGACGAAGGCCGCAGCTTCCTGTCCAAGAAGGGCGGCGGCAACAAGGTCGGCGAGAAGATGTTCGACGACCGCGTGACGATCTACGCCGATCCGTGGGACACCAATGCCGCGGTGCTGCCGTGGGACAGCGACGGCCTGGCGCGCGAGCGCACGCCGATCGTCACCAAGGGCAAGGTCGAATACCTGCAGTACTCGCGCTACTGGGCGCAGAAGCAGGGCAAGAAGGCGGTCGGCCAGCCCGGCAACCTGATCATGGTCGGCGGCGACAAGTCGACGATGGACCTGGTCAAGTCGACCAAGAAGGGCATCCTCGTCACGCGCACCTGGTACATCCGCATGGTCGATCCGCAGACCGTGCTGCTCACCGGCCTGACGCGCGACGGCACCTTCTACGTCGAGAACGGCGAGATCAAGTACCCGATCAAGAACTTCCGCTTCAACGAGTCGCCGGCGATCATGCTCAACAACATCGAGGAGATCGGCAAGCCGGTGCGCGTGGGCGACGACGAATCGCCGTTCGTGATGATGATCCCGCCGATGAAGATCCGCGACTTCACGTTCTCGTCGCTGTCGGACGCGGTCTGACGGCCGGAAGGCTGTCCGGATCGAAGCGGAGAACGGCGCCGTGGACGTGATCAGCGAAAGCCAGGCGAAGGCGATCCTCGACAAGGCGATCGGCCATTCCAGGGCCGACCAGTGCGTGGCGAGGCTGAGCGGTTCGCGGACCGGCAACATCCGCTACGCCGCCAACGCGGTCTCGACCAGCGGCTCGGTGTTCGACGCCGAGCTTGCGGTCGAGGTCGCGTTCGGCAAGCGCGTGGGCACCTCGACCGTGAACCAGTTCGACGACGCCTCGCTGGCCGCGGCCGTGCGGCGTGCCGAGGAACTGGCGCGGCTGGCGCCGGAGAACCCGGAATTCGTGCCGGCGATCGAGAGGCAGACCTACGAGCCGAGCCGGACGCTGATCGCGGCGAGCGCCACGGTCACGCCCGAGTACCGCAGCCGCGTCGCGGCGGACTGCATCGGCCACTGCCGCAAGCAGGGGCTGGTCGCCGCCGGCTTCTTCACCGACGTGCACGCGTTCGCCGGGGTGGCCAACAGCCAGGGCAACTTCGGCTACCAGCAACGCTCGACGATCGACTTCACCTGCACCGTGCGCACCGCCGACGGGCGCGGCTCCGGCTACGTCGCGCGCAACACCGCGGACGTGTCGACCTTCGACGCGAACGAAGCCGTCGCCATCGCCGCGCGCAAGGCGAAGGAGTCGGTCCAGGCGCGCGCGCTCGAGCCGGGCAAGTACACGGTGATCCTCGAGCCGCAGGCGATGATGCCGATCATGTACTTCCTGCTCAACGGCGGCTTCGACGCACGCGAAGCCGACGAGGGCCGCAGCTTCCTGTCCAGGAAGGGCGGCGGCAACCGGCTCGGCGACAAGCTGTTCGACGAACGCGTGACCATCCACTCCGATCCGCGCGACGCCCTCGCGCCGGTGCTGCCGTGGGACGAGGAAGACGTGCCGCGCCGGCGCGTACCGGTGGTGACCGGCGGCCGCGTCGATTCGCTTCGCTATTCGCGCTACTGGGCCGGCGTGAAGGGCAAGCCGCCGGGCGGCGGCGTCGGCAACGTGATCATGGCCGGCGGCGGCAAGTCCACCGCCGAGCTGGTCAAGTCGACCCGCAAGGGCCTGCTCGTCACGCGCACGCACTACGTCAACATGGTCGATCCGCAGACCATGCAGCTGACCGGGCTCACGCGCGACGGCACGTTCTACGTCGAAAACGGCGAGATCAAGTATCCGGTCAAGAACTTCCGCTTCAACGAATCGGTCGTCGTCATGCTCAACAACATCGAGGACATCGGCACGCCGGAACGCACGGTGTTCTTCTTCGACCTCGCGTTCCCGATGATGCTGCCGGCGGTGAAGGTGCGCGACTTCACGTTCACGTCGTTGTCGGATGCGGTGTAGCCGGAATAGGGGATTGGGGGATTCGGAAAATCCACAGTCCCGTCCGATCGAGCCTTCGCGTCATTCCAATCCCCAATCCCCAATCCCGGCTCCCCCATGACCCGCGCCGAATTCCTCC
The DNA here is from genome assembly GCF_042652785.1 of Dokdonella ginsengisoli. Taxonomy (NCBI): domain Bacteria; kingdom Pseudomonadati; phylum Pseudomonadota; class Gammaproteobacteria; order Lysobacterales; family Rhodanobacteraceae; genus Dokdonella; species Dokdonella ginsengisoli. The sequence goes on from NZ_JBHSHD010000005.1 coordinate 210,100, forward strand.
GCCTGATGCTCGCCGGCACGCTGCTCGCGCCCGTCGCGCGCGTGGCGGCTCAGCCCTCGGCCCTCGGCTCTCAGCCCTCCGTCTACGACTTCTGGTTCACGCGGCTGATGTACGAGTCCGGCGACTGGGACGTCGACCAGCGCATGCCGTCGAACCTGCTCGACGCGCTGATCCAGTACACGACCCTGCGCGTCGATCCGAAGGAGCGCGTGCTGCCGCTGGCGGACGCGCGCATGCTGACCCAGCCGTTCTGCTACCTCGCCGGGCACAAGCTGGTGGAGTTCAACCCCGACGAGCGGCGCAACTTCGAGCGCTACGTGAGGAACGGCGGCTTCGTCCTCGTCGACGACTGCAACCACGACATCGACGGGCTGTTCGCGAAATCCTTCGAGCGCGAGATGGCGTCGATCTTCGGCGCCGACGCGCTGAAGAAGCTGCCGAAGAAGCATCCGCTGTTCGATGCGTTCTTCAAGTTCGACGGCCCGCCCAACACCGCGTTCGAGCTCAACGGCTGGGGCGACGACATCGTCCACGAGTACCTCAAGGGCATCGAGGTCGGCGGCCGCCTCGGCGTGCTCTACAGCAACAAGGACTACGGCTGCGAATGGGACTACGACTGGCGCAACAAACGCTTTCTCGCCGAAGACAACACGAAGTTCGCGGTCAACATCGCGATCTACGCGCTGACGGCGTGACCACACGAGCCTGCCGAAACCCCGTCATTCCCGCGCAGGCCGGAATCCATTGGCCATCGCCCGAAGCCTTCCGGATCAAGACAGATCCCCGCTCGTGCGGGGATGACGGCACGAAAACGTTGGAATTCTCCGCATGAACGACACCATCACCGAACACTCCATCCAGCACCAGCTCGGCAGGCTCGCCGCGTTGCGCGACGCCATCGCGCAGGTCGTCGTCGGCCAGCGCGACGTCGTCGAGCAGCTGCTGATCGGCCTGCTCGCCGGCGGTCACTGCCTGCTCGAAGGCGTGCCCGGGCTCGGCAAGACGCTGCTGGTGCGTTCGCTCGGCCAGGCGCTCGCGCTCGACTTCCGCCGCATCCAGTTCACGCCGGACCTGATGCCGAGCGACATCGTCGGTACCGAGATCCTCGAAGAGGACCACGGCACCGGCAAGCGCTACTTCAAGTTCCAGCAGGGACCGGTGTTCACCAACCTGCTGCTCGCCGACGAGCTCAACCGCACGCCGCCGAAGACGCAGTCGGCCCTGCTCGAGGCGATGCAGGAGCGCACGATCAGCTACGCCGGCCACACCCACGCGTTGCCGCGGCCGTTCTTCGTGCTGGCGACGCAGAATCCGCTGGAGCAGGCCGGCACCTATCCGCTGCCGGAGGCGCAGCTCGACCGTTTCCTGCTGCACATCCGCGTCGACTATCCGGACGAGGCCGAGGAGCGCGCGATCCTGGCGCAGACCACCGGTCGCGCGACGTCGGACATCGCGCCGGTGATGGCCGGCGAGGAAGTCCTCGCGCTGCAGCGCCTGACGCGCGAGGTCCACGTCGGCGACGACGTGCTGGGCTGGATCACGCAGCTCGTGCGCGCCTCGCGTCCGCAGACCAGCGCGGTGGCCGAGGTGCGCGAATGGGTGCGCTGGGGCGCCGGTCCGCGTGCGGGCCAGTCGCTGGTGCTGGCGGCGAAGGCGCGCGCGCTGATCCAGGGGCGCCTGGCCGCCACGCGCGAGGACGTGCGGGCGCTGGCCGGGCCGGTACTGCGTCATCGCCTGCTGCTCTCGTTCGCCGCGGAAGCCGAGCAGCGCAGCACCGACGACGTCGTCGAGGCGCTGCTGAAGTCGGTGCCGTTCCCGGCCTAGGTACCGCCGCGATGGCCGTTTCCCTGATTCCGCCGCCGCTGCGCGCACGCCTGCGCGAGTTGCGCCTGACCGCGCGCAGCGGCGCCGGCGGCGACGGGCTCGGCCAGCACACCAGCCGCAGCCGCGGCGCCGGGCTGGAGTTCGCGCAGTACCGCGCCTACGAGCCCGGCGACGAGCTGCGCCGCATCGACTGGAAGCTCTACGCGCGTTCGGACCGCTACTTCGTGCGCGAGGCCGAGCGCGACAGCCCGCTGACGGCGTGGGCGATCGTCGACGCGAGCGCATCGATGCGCCAGGCCGACGCCGCGCGGCCGCACCTGCGCAAGCTCGACGCCGCGTGCACGCTGACGGCCTGCCTGTTCGAACTCGCCCTGCGCCAGGGCGATCGTTTCGGCCTGCTCGCGCTGGCCGGCGCGAATCCGCTCTTCGTGCCGGCCGCCGCCGGCCCGCGCCAGCGCGATCGCTGCCTGCTCGAGCTGGCGCGCCTGGACGCCGGCGGAAGCTGGCCGGACACGGCGGCGTTGCAACCGCTGTGGGAGCGCGTGCAGCCGCCGGCGGTGGTGCTGCTGCTGTCGGATTTCTTCGACGATTCCGCGGTCGAGCTGGCCCTGCGCCTGGCCGCGGCGCGCCGCGAGGTGCTGACGATCCAGCTGCTGAGCGCCGAGGAACGCGATTTCCCGTTCGCCGGCGGACATCGTTTCGTCGATCCGGAATCCGGCGCCGAACGCCGCGTCGAAGCCGCCGCGGTGCGCAAGGACTATCTCGAGCGCTTCGCCGCCGCGCGCGCCGAACTCGCGCGACGCTTCGCCGCCGCCGGAATCCGCCACGTCGAACACGTGCTCGACCGGCCGCTCGACGAGCCGCTGCGCGCGCTGTTCGCACCGCGCGCCGGAGCCGCGGCATGAACCTGGCCCTGCTCGCGCCGTTCGGACTCGTCGCGCTCGCCGCACTGGCGGTGCCGCTGCTGATCCATCTGGTGCGCCGGCTCGAACTGGCTACCACCGAATTCGCCGCGCTGCGCTGGATCGCCGAGCGCGTGCGGCCGCAGCGCCGCCTGCGCGTCGAGCGGCCGTGGCTGCTGCTCTTGCGCCTGCTCCTGCTGGCGCTGCTCGCCGTGCTGCTGGCGCGGCCGGTGTGGGACGGCGGCGTGCCGGCGTCGCGGCCGTGGGCGGTGGTGGCGCCGGGTGTCGAGCTGTCGGCTGCGCGTGCGGCCGCGGGCGGCCTCGATGCGGAATGGCACTGGCTCGCGCCGGGCTTTCCGCACACCGACGAAGCGGCGCCGTCCGCCGCCGCGCCGGTCGCCAGCCTGTTGCGCGAACTCGATGCGCAACTGCCGTCCGGACAGGCCCTCGCCGCGATCGTGCCGGAGCGGCTCGACGGACTCGACGGCGAACGGCCGCGGCTGTCGCGCAAGGTCGACTGGCGCGTCGTGCCGGGACAGGCGGCGTCACCCTCGGCTCCGTCACCCGCACCGATCCGTCTCGCAGTGCGCTACACGCCGGAAGCCGAATCCTCGCTGCGCTACCTGCGCGCCGCGGTCGCTGCCTGGAACCAGCGCGAAGCCGACCGCTACGTGCTCGACGCGCAGCCCGCCGACGTGCCGCTCGACGACGCATCGACCTGGCTCGTCTGGCTGGCGCCGCGATCACCCGCGCTGGAGCGCTGGTTCGAACGTGGCGGCACGGCGCTCGTCGCCGAGGCCGGCGACGGCGGCGAACCGCTGTGGCGCGATGCGGCCGGGCGCGTGCTCGCGCGCAGCGCGAGCGAAGGCCGCGGCCGCCGCATCGGCCTTTCCGGCGCGCTGACGCCGGCCGCGCTGCCGCTGCTGCTCGATGCGGATTTCCCTGACCGTCTGCGCGCCGCCTTCGACGGTCCGCCGCCCGCGCCGACGCGCGCGACGGCGGCTATGGCGCAGCCGTGCCACGACGCGCAGGTGCACGGCTCCTGGCTGCGTTCGACGGCGAACGCGCGTCCGCTCGATGCGTGGCTCGCCGCGCTGGTCGCCGCGCTGTTCCTGCTCGAACGCCTCGTCGCGACGCGCACCGGAACACCGGCGGACGAGAGCGCCGTTGCCGGCGGATCGGTCGCCGCGCAGCGGGAGCCATTGCCGTGACGCTCGATCCGCAGCTTCACCGCTTGCGCCGCGCCGCCGCCCGGCGGCGCCTGGCGATCGTCGCAGCGGGTGCGCTGCCGCTCGCCGTCGCGACGGTCGCGCTCGCGGCGCGCCTCGCCGGCACGTCCGCTGCGATCGTCGTCGCCGCCGTCGCGCTCGCCGTCGTTGTTGCAATCGCCTGGCGTGCCTGGCGCGGTGTCGACGACGCCTGGCTGGCGCGCCGCCTCGACGCGGCCGAGCCGCAGCTCGACGACAGTTCGGCGCTGCTGTTTCGCGACGCGGCCGCGCTGTCGGCGCTGCAGCGTCTGCAGCGCGAGCGCGTGCTCTCGCGTCTGGCCGCGTCCGCGGCCGATCCGCGTCCGGCGTGGCCGCGCTCGCCGCTGCTGGCCTCGGCCGCGCTCGCCATCGTGCTGCTGCTCGCGACGCTCGCCTGGCGACCGCAGGGAACCGGCCGCGACGCGGCGCAGCCTGAAGCGGGAGCGCGCAGCGGCGACGCGACCGCGCTGGCGCAGGTGCGGCTCGACATCGAGGCGCCGGCCTACACCGGCGTCGCGCCGCGGGCGGAAGCCGCGCTCGACGCGAAGGCGCCGGAAGGATCGCGCCTGCGCTGGAGCCTGCGCTTCGATCCGCAACCGCAGGCCGCCGCGCTGGCCTTCCACGACGGCAGCCGCCTGGCCCTGGTCCGTGACGGCGCCGACTGGCGCGGCGAACGCGTGCTGGCGGCGTCGAGCCTGTACCGCATCGAGCTGCAAGGTGCGCCGCCGCCGGCCGACGACCGCCTGCACCGGCTCGACGCGATCGTCGATCGCGCGCCGGAGGTGCGCGTGCTCGAACCGGAAAAGACGCTGACCCTGCTCGAAGCACGCCAGGACGTGTGGAACCTCGTCTTCGAAGCCGAGGACGACTACGGCATCGGCTCGGCCGAGCTGCAGGTCACGCTGGCCCAGGGCGGCGGCGAGAACGTCACGTTCAAGGAGCAGACGATCGCGCTGCAGGGCGAGGCCGTCGATGCCGACGCCGGCGCCCGGCATCGGCGCTTCCGCCACGGGCTGGATCTGGCTGCGCTGGGCATCGCGCAGGGCGACGACGTGATCGTGCGCCTGGTCGTCGGCGACAACCGCCAGCCGACGCCGAACACCACGCGCAGCGCGAGCTTCATCCTGCGCTGGCCGGCCGAGGCGTCCAGCGACAGCGCAGGGCTGGAGGGCATCGTGCAGAAGACGATGCCGGCGTACTTCCGCAGCCAGCGCCAGATCATCATCGACAGCGAGGCGCTGCTGGCCGAGCGCGGCAAGCTCGACGACGACACGTTCCTGTCGCGCTCGGACGCGATCGGCGTCGACCAGAAGATCCTGCGTTTGCGCTACGGCCAGTTCCTCGGCGAGGAATCGGAAACCCATGCGCAGCACGCGCAGGCCGAGGAGCAGGCGGCGGCGTCCGCCGACGGACACGACGAGTCGCACGACGAGCATGCTGGTGGCGACGAGCACGCGCACGGCGCCGCCGATCCGCACGCGCACGGCGCGCCGCAGGCGCCGGCGAAGTTCGGCGCCGAGGGCAACACGCTGGCCGAGTACGGCCACGTGCACGACATCGCCGAAGCGGCGACCCTGCTCGACCCGGAAACGAAAGGGATACTGAAATCCGCGCTGGCCGAGATGTGGCAGGCCGAGCTGCATTTGCGCCAGGGACGGCCGGACGAGGCTTTGCCGTACGAACACCGCGCGCTCGAATTCATCAAGCAGGTGCAGCAGTCCACGCGCATCTATCTCGCGCGCGTCGGCCTCGAGCTGCCGCCGCCGGACGAGGCGCGCCGCCTCAGCGGCGAGCGCAAGGGCGTCGAGGATCGCGTCGGTTCGCTGGCGGCGGCGACGGTCGACGATGCGGCGATCGCGTCGCTGTGGCGCGCGTTGTCCGCCGGCGGCGAGCCGGACTGGGACGCGTCGGTCGCCTGGCTGCGCGAGCGGGAGGCGAGCCTGCCCGACGCACTGGGCGTGCTCGCGGCGATCGATCGCGCGCGCCGCGATCCGGCCTGCGCGTCGTGCCGGGCCTCGTTGCGCGACCAGCTGTGGCCGCTGCTGCCGGTGCCGGCGACCGCCGGCGCGCCGCGCGCGGCACCGGACGCCGCCGGCCGCGCCTATCTGGATGCGCTGCGGCCGGAAGCGGGAGCCACGCGATGAACCTGCCGCTGATCGCCGCCGTCGTGATCGCGCTCGCCGCGCTCGCCGGCATCGTGCGCAGCCGTCGCGCGCCGCGCCGTCGCCTCGCGCGCATCGGCTTGCAGATCCTCGCCGCCGCCGCGCTGTACGCCTGCCTGTTTCCGCCGCACACCCGCGAGGACTTCGCCGCGGACGAACTGGTCGTGCTGACGCCGGGCGCGACGGCGGCGCAGCTCGCCGCCCTGCCGCTCGCCGCGAAAGCGGTCGCGCTGCCCGGCGTCGCCGCCGACGCGGCGGTCGAGCGCGTTCCCGATCTGGGCACAGCGCTGCGCCGCCACGCGCAGGCGCAGCGCCTGCGCATCGTCGGCGGCGGCCTGCCGCAGCGCGATCGTGACGCTGCGCGCGGGCGGGTGGTCGAATTCGACGCGGCGCCGTTGCCCGGCGGCGTGGTCGAGCTGGACGCGCCGGTGTCGGTGCCGGTCGGCGGCGTCTTCCGCGTCGACGGCCGCGTCGACGGCGTGCCGGACGCGCGCGTCGAGCTGCGCGATCCGTCCGGTGCGGTCGTCGCTGCGCAGGCGCCGGACGCGCAGGGGCGCTTCTCGCTGCAGGCCGTGGCGAAAGGCGAGGGCGTGGCGCGCTTCGCGCTGAATGTGCTCGGCGCCGACGGCGCGCGCGTCGATTCGCTCGCCGTGCCGCTGGCCGCGCGCGCCGGCGCGCCGCTGAAGATCCTGCTGCTCGCCGGCGCACCGGATCCGGAGCTGAAATACCTGCGCCGCTGGGCCGCCGATGCCGGCCTCGCGCTCGACAGCCGCCTGGCGCTGAGCGACGGCGTCGCGCTGACCGAAGGCGCGCCCGCGCTCGACGCGCAGGCGCTGCAGTCGGTCGATCTCGCCGTGCTCGACGAGCGCTCGTGGGCAGCGCTCGATGCGCAAGGCAGGCAGGTGCTGATCGACGCCGTGCGCGGCGGCCTCGGACTGCTGCTGCGCGTGACCGGACCGATCGCCGAACCGGTCGCCGCGCAATGGGCCGAGCTGGGCTATCGCGTGACGCCGTCCGAACCCGGTGCCGCGGTCAGGCTCGACCGCATGCTCGGCCTGGGTGATGCCGCTCCCGCGCTGGCGCGTCGCGCGCTGACCGTCGACGCGCCCGACGCGGCGCCGTTGCTGCGCGCCGACGACGGTTCGCCGCTGGCCTGGTCGCGCAATCTCGGCCGCGGCCGCGTGGCCTTGTGGCTGCTCGCCGACAGCTACCGGCTCGGCCTGGCCGGCGCCGCGTCCGCGTTCGGCACGCTGTGGAGCGAGGCAACCGCGACCGTCGCGCGTGCGCGCGGCGAGACGCCGCCGTCGCTGCCGGGCGAGGCGCGCGTCGACGAACGTGCGACGTTCTGTGCGGTCGCGCCGGACGCCGCGGTCGAGACCGAAACTGGCGCGCGTTCGGAACTGCTCGTCGACGCCGGCGGCTGCGCCGCCTACTGGCCCGAGGCGCCGGGCTGGCACGTGCTGTCCAGCGGCGGCCAGCGCTGGCCGTTCCACGTGCGTGCGCGCGACGAGGCGCCCGCGCTCGCCGCCGGCCTGACGCAGCGGGCGACGCGCGCCCTGCTCGTCGCGCCGTCGTCCTCCGCAGACGCGCAGACGCGCAGCCTGCCGCTGCCGCGCTGGCCGTTCTTCCTCGCCTGGCTCGCGCTGGCCGCGCTGCTGTGGTGGTTCGAGCGCGACACGACGGGAAGCCCGCCGCGCTCCGCGTGAGGCGGACGCATCCGTTCGCGCACGCTGTACGCGCAGGACGGCCGTGTCCAGTCGGCGCCTCGGGATGACGATCCGCACATTGCCGCCTTGCGCACGAGGCGCTAGGGTCGCTCGATCCATACCCAGGGAGAGTTCCGATGCGTCGTCTGCTGTTGGTCAGCGCGTGTGCGCTCGCGTTTGTTTCGATTGCGGCTCCGTTCGTTTCCGCCAAGGACGCCGCGCCGCCGGCGAAGTCCGCCGCGGCTGTGCGCACGGCGCCGGACTGGGTCAAGCGCAGCAACGATCTGGCGCAGCCGCTGCTGAAGGCGCAGGCCGAGTTCGCGCCCGAGTTCGCGTCGTTCTTCGGCCTGCCCGGCTACGACGACCGCGTCGCCGACCTCGGTCCGAACGCCGGTGAGCGGCAGCGCACCGCGCTGCGCAGCGCGAAGGACACGCTGCAGAAGGACCTGAAGACCGAAGAGAACCCGAACGTCCGCCAGGACATCGACATCATGCTCGGCGCGGCCGACCGGCAGATCGAAGGCAGCGAGCTGAACGAGAAGTTCCTGCTGCCGTTCACCGACGTCGGCCAGCTGGTGTTCCAGGGCGAGCAGGCCCTGTTGCAGGACCAGACCGATCCGGCGCGCCGCGCCAAGGCGCTGGACCGCCTGCAGCGTTACGTCGGCCTCACGCCGGGCAGCACGTCGATCGCGACGCTGGCGCGCCAGCGCTACGAGGAGAAGCTCAGCAATCCGGCGCTGCTCAAGCCGACCAGGCTCGAGGTCGAGCAGGCGCTGCGCAACGTCGACACCTACGCGGCCGGCATCCGCAAGCTGTTCGAGAAATACAAGATCGAAGGCGGCGACGCCGCGCTCGCCGCGGTCGACCAGCAGTTCCGCGAGTACGCCGACTGGATGCGCAAGGAAGTGCTGCCGAATGCGCGCAGCGACACGCGCCTGCCGCCGGAGCTGTATGCGTTCCAGCTCAAGCAGGTCGGCATCGACATCGCGCCCGAACAGCTGATCCAGCGCGCGCAGCTGGAATTCATGGAAACGCGCAACGCGATGCAGCAGCTCGCGCCGCTGGTGGCCAAGGCCAAGGGCATTCAGGCCACCGATTACCGCGAGGTGATCCGCGCGCTGAAGAAGAAGCAGCTCGACAAGAACTCGATCGAGGGCTACTACCGCAACACGGTGATGCCGGAGCTGGAGAAGCAGATCGCCGCGAACAAGGTCGTCGACCTGCCGCAGCGGCCGATGGTGATGCGCCTGGCGTCCGAAGCCGAATCGGCCGCGCAGCCGGCGCCGCACTTCCTGCCGGCGCCGCTGATCGGCAACACCGGCCAGCAGGGCCAGTTCGTGCTGCCGCTGGGCAATCCGGCCTCGGCCGGCAAGGACGGCAAGAGCGCTGCCTACGACGACTTCACCTACGAGGCCGGCGCGTGGACCTTGACCGCGCACGAGGGCCGGCCGGGCCACGAGCTGCAGTTCACCGCGATGGTCGAGCGCGGCATCTCGCTGGCACGCACGCTGTTCGCGTTCAACAGCGTCAACGTCGAGGGCTGGGCGCTGTACGCCGAGGCCGAGATGGTTCCGTACGAGCCGCTCGACGGCCAGCTGATCGCGCTGCAGCTGCGCCTGCTGCGCGCGGCGCGCGCGATGCTCGATCCCATGCTCAACCTCGGCCTGACCGACCGCGAGCGTGCCGGCCAGGTGCTGACCGAGGACGTCATGCTGTCCGAGCCGATGGCGCGGCAGGAGCTGGACCGCTACACGTTCAACATGCCCGGCCAGGCCGGCAGCTACTTCTATGGCTACAGCCGGATCCTGGAGCTGCGCATGGAAACGGAGCTGGCGCTGGGCAAGCAGTTCGACCGCCTGGCCTACAACAACTTCCTGCTCGACCAGGGCCTGCTGCCGCCCGACCAGCTGGCCAAGGCCGTGCGCGAGCAGTTCGTGCCGCAGGCGCGCGCGCGCAAGTAGGCGCGCAGCGGGGTCCGGACCGGGAAGGTCCGGACCTGTCCTGGGCCGCGCGCGACGATTGCGCGCGGTCGTGCGTCTTCGCCCTCGACGACGGAAATCGCGGTCGAGGAAGGGAAGCGCATGCAGTCTCCTGCGGAATCCGCAGCGGCTCCGGGGCAGGAAGGCCCGGACGATCCGCGCTGGCCGGCGATGCTTTACGGCCTGATCGCGCTGGCGGCGGTCGCGTTCGCCTTCGTCGGCCTGTCGACCAGCAGCTACTGGATCGACGAACTGTTCACCGCGTACCTGATCGACCCGGGCGCCGATCTGGCGCAGCGGATGCAGCGCATCCTGCGCGACGTGCATCCTCCGCTGTACTACCTCGCACTGCACGGCTGGGCCGACGTGTTCGGCCGCTCGGAGGCGGCGCTGCGCGCGTTCAGCGCGTTGTGCGCGAGCACGGCGCTGCTGGTCTTCGCCGCCGGCATGCGCCGCGTGGCGCGGCCGGCCGCGATCGCCTTCGCCTGCGCCGTCGCGGCGACCTCCACGTTCTGGTTCGAGCAGGCGCAGAACGCGCGCAACTACACCTGGCTGATGCTGCTGACCTCGGCCCTGCTCGCCGCCGCGCTGCAGCTGCGCCGGCGCGTGCGCGAGGCGGCGGGATTTCCGTTCGCCACCTGGCTGCTGCTGAGCCTGCTCGGCGCGGCGGCCAGCCTGAGCCATTCGTACCTGCTGCTCGGCACCGGCATGCTGCTGCTGTACCTGATCGCGACCTTGCCGGACCTGCGCCTTCGCGCGGCGCTGGCGCTGTCGGGCGCGGCGATCCTAGGTGCGTACCTGGTCTTCGCGTGGTTCCAGCTGCACGCGATGGAGCGCGATTTCTCGGCCGACTGGTTCCGCAGCGACCTGCGCTTCATCGGCCAGCATCTGCTGCGTGCGCTGGGCGCCGGCCTGAGCCATCCGGCCGCCGTCGTCGTCGCCGCGCTGCTGGTCGCGCTGGCCTGGCGGCGTGCGCGCCGCAGCGCCGACGGACCGCGTCGCGCCGCGGACGATGCGGACTGGGCCGCCGGCTTGGCCGCCTTCGTGATCGTCGGCGGTATCGCCGGCGGGGTGGCGGTGACCCAGCTGTTCGCGCCGTCGTTCTCGTTCCGCAACGTGCTGACCTTCGCGCCGTTCGGCTGGCTGCTGCTGGCGCGGCTGTACGACGCGGCCGGTCCGCGCGCGTCGACGCGGCGCGGCGCGGTCGCGGCGGTGCTGATCGCGCTGGTGCTGGCGGCGCAGCAGATCGCGCTCGCGCCGGGGCGGTTCCTGCAGCGCAACGAGCCGTGGCGCGCGTCGGCCGGGGACGTGCTCGCGCAGACGTCCTGCAGCGGCGCGATACCGGCGGTGGTGATGGCAGAAGCCTACAGCGGCCAGGAGGCCGACCTGCGCATGCTGGCCGAGCGCCACTACCACGGCTACTACGTGCCGCAGCGGCGCGTGGAGGCGTTCACGCCGGCGGAACTGCTGCGCCGCTACGAGACGGGCGACGCCGCAGGCGGCTGTCCGCTGCTCGCCTGGGGCGTGCGCGGTCTCGGCGAGCAGCGCGCCGTGACCCTGGCGATGGCCCTGGCGAACCGGCCCGTCGCGCGCGCGCACGGCGTCGCGGTGCACGAGTTCCCGCAGTACCTGCTGCGCGGGCTGTCGTGGCGTAAGCGGCTGGAAGGCTTCGTGTTCGTGCTGGCCGGAAAGGAAACGCTCGAGTCGTCCACGCAGGACCGCATCGCGGTGACGCGCGTCGACGAGCCTTCGCCGCCCGACACGGCGACGTTCCTGATCCGCACCTGGCACGACGGCAAGCCGATGCGCGAGGAGCGCGCGGTGGTGCCGCTGGCCGCGCTGAACTCGGCGCCGCTGCGCGACTGGCGCCAGGCCGCGGCGGCGGTCGACGGCTCCGCGCGCTGATCGCGGACCGCGCGATCAGAGCTGCGCGATCAGGGCTGCGACGCGGATTCGGCGGGCGCCGCGTCGAGGCCGAGCACGACGATCTTGGCGTTGACCTTCGGCGTCGGCCAGATCGGCGAAGTCATGCCGGCGGCGACGGCGATGCGCTGGCCGCGGCCGGTGTCGTAGCTGATCACGCCGCCGCCGACCGCGCCGCCCAGATCCTGCGACCACAGCTTCTTGCCGCTGGCGGCGTCGAGCGCGTACAGGTTGCCGCCCATGTCGCCGAAGAACAGCAGGCCGCCCGAGGTCGGCGTGGTGCCGCCGAGCAGCGGGAACGGCGCCTTGAACTGCCAGCGGCGCTTGCCGCTGTCGGCGTCGCTGGCGGTCATCCAGCCGGCCCACTTCTGCGCGTCGTCCATCTGGCCGAAACCGTCGGGCGAACCGCTCCACGGCTTGCCCGACGGAGCGTTCGCCAGCGTCTGCGGCGCATCGGCCTCGACGCGCACCGTGGCGCACCAGTCGACCTGGCCGGTGAACAGCAGGTTGTGCTCCGGATCGTAGGCCGGGCCGTTCCACTCGGCGCCGCCCTGCGTGCCCGGACAGAAGCGCGTGCCCTGCGGCGTGAACGGCGAGTCGGTGTTGAACACGCGCGTCATCGGCTTGCGGTAGAGCGTCTTGCCGCTGCCCAGGTCGATCGCGTAGAGGTGGCCGTCCTTCGGCGTGACCGCCATCAGCTTGCGGCCGGCCTTGCTGGTGATCAGCGCCGGCGGCGCCGACACGTCCCAGTCGTGGACGTCGCGCGGAACCAGCTGGAAATGCCGCTGGTAGGCGCCGGTCTTCGCGTCGAGCACGACGACCGAGCCGCTGTAGAGATTGGCGCCGCCGCGCGCCGCGCCGACGAAATCCGGCGCCGGGTTGCCGGCCGGCACGTAGAGCAGGCCGTTGATCGCGTCCAGCGAGTACGAGGTCCAGTTGGCACCGCCGCTGATCGGAAAGCCGGCTTCGTTCTTCCACGTCGCGGCGACGTCGTCGGCGGCCGCCGGCGCGGACGGTCCGCGCGCGAAGTCGCCGGCTTCCTTGGGCACCAGGTAGAACTCCCACACGATGCGGCCGTCCTTCGCGTCGAGCGCGTAGATGCGGCCCTTGACGCCCTTGTTGTCGCCGCCGGCGTTGCCGACGAAGACCAGGCCGTCCCAGGCGATCGGGGCGGCCGGCACCGATTCGCCCCGGGCGGCGTCGGCGATCGTGGTGGCCCACAGGCGCTTGCCGGTGCGCGCCTCGTAGGCGAGCACGCGGCCGTCGGCGCTGCCGCGGAACACGCGGCCGTCGGCCCAGGCCAGGCCGCGATTGACCTTCAGCGCGCCGGACTCGAAGACCTCGTGCGCGCGCCAGTTCTCCTTGCAGGTGTCCGGATCGATCGAGAACGTGTCCTGCTCGGTGGTGCCCAGCAGCGCGCCGTCGACCTGGATCAGGCCGCTCTGGAAACTGACCTGCTGGCCGGTGTCGTATTCGCACAGCGTCTTCAGGCCGCCCACGTTCTTCGCGTCGATCGCGTCGAGCACGACGTAGCGCTCCGAACTGGGCGTGCGGTTGTAGCTCGGCCAGTCGGTGGCGGCGTGCGCCGCGGCGGCCGACAGGGCGGTTGCGGTGGCGATCGCGAGGTGGCGCAGCATGAAGGTCCTCCGGAAAGAGAAAACGGCCGCCGTCCGGCGACAACGCTCGATGGTATACCCGGCTCCGTTGCGCGAGTGCGCGATGGCGGGCCGCGGCGAGGCCACCGTTCAGCGTGACCGGCGGCCGCCGTTTGCGCGCGGTCGCGTCGAAGCGGAGGTCGCGCGAGCGGCGGACCGGCGCCGTGGCACAGCGGCGGCGCGGCCGGTTCCGGCCTCCGCTTCGGCGCGGAACGCCGCCGCCTCGCTCAGCAGCCAGGTGCGGAACGCCTTGAAGCCGGCGTGTTCGAGCGAACGCTTCGGGTAGACCAGGTAATGCGCGTAGCGCGCCCGCATGCGCTCGGGAAACAGCGCGACGAGGCGTCCGCTCTCCAGCAGCGGACGCGCCATCGTCAGACGCCCGAGCGCGACGCCCATGCCTTCCAGCGCGGCGCGCTGCAGCGTCTCCGAGTCGCTGAAGGTCGCCACGTAGCGGGTCGGCTCGGTGCCGCCGAACTGCTCGAACCAGCGCGGCCACGGATCGTCCGGACACAGCAGCGGCCAGTCGCCGAGCCGGTCCAGGCGCGGTCGCTTGCGGCCGGCGAGCAGACGCGGGCTGGCCACCGGCGTCAGCCATTCTTCGAACAGCAGCTCGGTTTCCAGTTCGCCCCAGCGGCCGGGGCCGTAGCGCAACGCGCCGTCGAAGCGGCCGTCGGCGAAGTCGACCAGCTCGATCGACGAATCGAGATTGAATTCGAATTCCGGATGGCGCGCGAAGAAGCGCGGCAGCCGCGGCACCAGCCAGCTCGAGGCCATCGACGGCAGCGCGCTGAGGCTGAGCGCGGAATCGCGCCGCGCGCACAGCGGGCGCAGGGCGGCGTCGATGGCGTCCAGGTGCGGGCCGATGCGCTGCAGCAGCAGCGCGCCCTCGGCGGTCGGCCGCAGTCCGCGCGGGCCGCGCACGAACAGGGTGCAGCCGAGCCTCTGTTCGAGCAGGCGCACCTGATGGCTCAGCGCGCTGACGGTCAGGTGCAGGCGCTCGGCCGCGCGCGTCAGGTTCTGCGTGCGCGCCGCCGTGACGAAGACTTGCAGGGCGTTCAGCGGAGCGCGTTCCATGTTCGAAATCCCTCAAGCCTGGCTATCAAACATCTCGCTACCGGAGCGGGCGAGACGGCTCTATCTTCTGGCTGAAGCGGTCACGCCGCAAGCAGAGGAGCAAACGCCATGTTGAACGAATTGAACGGCATCGTGCGCGACCTGCTGGGTCTGCACGGCTATCCGGTGGCGCCGGTCCACCCGTCCGCGCCGCCGTCGCACAAGCCCCATGCGGGCGAACCGGAAAAGGCGGCGCCGTCGCGCTCGCGTCTGGCGCGCAGGGTGCTGGTATTGGCCAAGGTCGCGCTCGGTCCTTCCGCGATGGGACACGTCCACTGGTGAACGGACACGCACGATGAATCTTCCCTTCCGCCAATCCCCCGCCGTCCTGCCGCTGTTCGCGGCGGGGCTGGCGCTGGTGTTCTGGTCGTCGGCGTTCGCTGCGATCGCCTACGGCCTGCGCGCGTTCTCGCCGGCGGAGCTGTCCCTGCTGCGTTTCGGCATCGCCTCGGCCGTGCTGGCGATTCCGGTCGCGCTCGGCGCGATCCGCCTGCCGCCGCGGCGCGACTGGCCCGCCGTGGCGGTGCTCGCGCTGATCGGCATGACGGTGTATCAGCTGAGCCTGGGCTATGCCATGACGCGCATTCCGGCCGGCGCGGCGGCGGTGATCATCGCGCTGGCGCCCGGCGTCACCTCGGCGCTGGCGGCGCTGCGCCTGGGCGAGACCCTGACGGCGCGCATGGGCGTCGGCCTCGCGGTCGCCTTCGCCGGCGTGGTGCTGGTCACCCTCGGCTCCGGGCGCGAGCTGCGCTTCGAGCCGATGGCGCTGCTGGTGCTGGTCGCCGTGTTCGCCACCAGCGTGTACTTCGTCTGGCAGAAGCCGCTGCTGGCGCGCACCGACGCGCTCGGCTTCACCACCGCCAGCATCTTCGCCGCCACGCTCGGCCTGCTGCCGTTCGGCCTGCACCTGCCGGAGAAGATCGCGCTCGCCTCGACCGCGCAGCTCGTCTCGGCGGCGTATCTCGGGCTGGTGCCGACCGTGTTCGGCTACGTGTGCTGGAACTGGGCGCTGTCGCGCGCGTCGGCCTCGACGGTGTCGAGCTTCCTCTACGTGCAGCCGCTGCTCGCCGGCCTCATCGCCTGGCTGTGGCTCGGCCAGACGCTCGGCGCGCTCGCCGTGGCCGGCGGCGCGCTGGCGATCGGCGGCGTGGTGCTGACGATCCGCGGCTCGCGCGCATCGTCGCCGCCGCCGTTGCCGCGCGACGAGCGGGCCGCCTGCGCCGGCTAAGACGGCGCAGGCGGTCGCAGTCGACCCGGAACGTTGCGCCGGCACGCGTGAAGCCGATGTCTAATCGCGCGCGCGGCGGACCTGCAAGAACGTGCAGCTGGCGTCGACCCCGCCGGATCGACGATGCTGTCGCCCGGAACCTTGCGGGGACACTGCCTTGACCAACATCCGGCCTTTCCACGGCTTCACTCCGCTGGTGTCCGCGCGGGCCTACGTCGATCCGGCGGCGCACGTCATCGGCAACGTCAGCGTCGGCGAGGACAGCTCGATCTGGCCCTGCGCGGTGGTGCGCGGGGATGCGCACGCGATCCGCATCGGCGCGCGCAGCAACGTGCAGGACGGCGCGCAGCTGCACGTCACCCACGACGCGCAGTACACGCTCGGCGGTTTCGCGCTGACGCTCGGCGACGACGTCACCATCGGCCACGGCGCCGTGCTGCACGGTTGCACGGTGCAGGAAGCCAGCCTGATCGGCATGCACGCGACGATCCTCGACGGCGCGCTGGTCAAGAAGCACAGCATCGTCGGCGCCGGTGCGGTGGTCACGCACGGCAAGATCGTCGGCACCGGCGAGCTGTGGCTGGGCAATCCGGCGCGCTGCGTGCGCATGCTCAGCAACGAGGAGATCCAGCAGATCCTCTACGCCGCGCGCCAGTACGTGAAGCTCGCCGCGCAGTACCGCGACGCGCAGGCGGCCGCTCAAAGCAGCGTTATCCGCGAACACGACCGTCACAGCGGATACGTGAAGGCGCCGTAGTCGGCCGTCAGGAAAATCCCGCGAAAGGCGATTCCGAAAACCACCGGGGCGTCGCGCCCCGGTGGCTGCGTGCGCTCAGGGCTTTTTCGTGAACGTCTGATTCGGGCTTTCGTACAGCGTGAAGCCGATGTCGCACGGGCCGCTGCTCGATTCGAGAGGGACCGCGAAAGTCTGCGCATAGCCGGTGAGCCAGCGGAAATACCAATAGCTCGGCGCTTCGCATTCGATCAGAAGAGGCGGGCCGAAGCCGGAAGTGTCGTAAATGGAAATGCTGAAATTCGGAATCTTTCCGATGACGTATCCGCTGCCCGTCTCGGTGGTTCCGGTCCAGGGCAGATTCTCCGGATAGATGGCCGCGGTCGTCATGTATCCCTGCGACGGCGTCGAGCAGACGATTTCCACGTCGTTGTAGCCCACCGTGAACGAAGCGTCCGACGGGTTCAGGTTCACCTTCATGTTCATGACGCAGGCGCCCTGCAGGCTGGGCTCCCATTCGTCGTGAGAGCGGTGCGCCCACTGGATCTCGCCGGCCAGCGTGGTGAGGCCTCCGGGGGCCACCGTGTAACCTGCCGCCGACGCTTCGTTCGCCGTCGTCGCGGCTGCCGTCCAGGCCAACATCATCGCGAGTACGCTCGCGTTGAACTTGCGCTTCTGCATGGATGTTACTCCTTGAGTGAAAGGTATATTTTTTCTTTCTCTCTCTACAGATATTCCATTGCCAGAACGGGCGTTTCGCCCGCCCGTTTTTCAACCTACCACGAAAATGTTCGTTCTTTCTTACAGGTCGTGGAAAGGTGACGTATTCGGTATTTTTCGGGAGTCTGCCGAAGCGGATTTCCGGCGCGCAGGGCGCTAGGTCCGATCGCGCTCGATGTCGCCGAACAACTGCGATTGCGGCATGTCGTCCGCGCCGACGAAGTTCGCCAGACCGACGCCGACCAGGCGGTACAGCGTCGAGGACGGCGCGTCGACGTGGCCGCGCAGCTCCAGTGCGAGATCGGTCAGCTCCGCGGCCGAGCGCGGCGGCAGCGGCGGCGTGCGGCTGCGCGTGAGAATGCGGAATTCCTTCGTCTTCAGCTTCAGCACTACGGTGCGGCCGATGCGTTCGGTCTTGCGCGTCGCCGCCCACACCTTCGCCGCCAGCTCGCGGATCATCGGCTCGGTCGTCGACAGCGGCTGGTCGGTGGCGAAGGTGTCCTCCGCCGAGATCGACTGCGTCGGCCGGTCCGGCCTGACCTCGCCGCGGTCGATGCCGTGCGCCAGCTCGGACAGGCGCCGGCCGTAGCGGCCGAAGCGCGCTTCCAGCTCGCCGACGTCGCAGCGGCGCAGCTCGCCGACCGTGCGCAGGCCGAGCGCGGCGAGCCTTGCATCCATGACCTTGCCGACGCCGTGGATGCGCGACACCGGCAGCGGCTCGAGGAACGCCTCGACCTCGTGCGGACGGATCACGAACAGTCCGTCCGGCTTGCGCCAGTCCGAGGCGATCTTGGCGAGGAACTTCGACGGCGCGACGCCGGCCGAGGCGGTCAGCTGGGTCTCCTCGCGGATCTGCTCGCGCACGCGGCGCGCGATCGCCGTGGCCGAGGGCAGGTCGGTCTTCGGCTCGGTCACGTCGAGGTAGGCCTCGTCCAGCGACAGCGGCTCGACCAGGTCGGTGTGGCGCAGCAGGATCTCGCGCACCTGGCGCGAGACGGCGCGGTAGCGCGTGAAGTCCGGCGCGACGAACACCGCATCCGGACACAGCCGCTCCGCGCGCATCGCCGGCATCGCCGAACGCACGCCGTAGCGGCGCGCCTCGTAGCTCGCCGCGCAGACCACCGAGCGCTGGCCGCGCCAGGCGACCACGACCGGGCGTCCGCGCAGGGACGGGTCGTCGCGCTGCTCGACCGACGCGTAGAACGCGTCCATGTCGACGTGGATGATCTTGCGCATGCGGGGGCGAGGGGGGCGATCGCCGGAATCGTACTCCGCCCGGCCGCGCGCCGGCAGGCACGGGAACGGCGTTTTCCTACGCGACGATGCGGCGATCGCGCATCGTCACTGCGCGAGCGAACGGCGACCCTGCGACATCTTCGTCCGGAGCACGATCATGCGCAGTGGAGCAGCCAGGCGATTTCTGACGGTGGTGCTCAGTGGATGGCTGCTGCTCGCGGCCGCTTCCGCACAGGCCGGATCGGTCTACCGCTGCGGCGGCACGGACGGCCACGTCGCCTACCAGGATCGCCCCTGCACCGGCGCGCAGCAGCAGACGCGGATCGAGCTGGCCACGCCGCCAGCGCCGGCCGCCTCGCCGGACTACGCCTTGACGGCGGCCGCACGGCCGAAGTCGCCGTCGCGCGGTTCGCGCACGGCCGGTCGCGCCGGGGCACGTGGGGAGTCTTCCTCCTACGAATGCCGCGGTGCGAACGGCGAGGTGTTCTACCGGCATTGGGCCTGTCCGAAGTCGATACCGGCGCCCGGCGCCGGCGGTCGCCGACGCAGCGGCGAGGCCTCCTCGGTCGCCGTGACGGCGGCGCCGCTGACGCGCGCGGAAGCCTGCCGGCGGCTCACCGCGGCCGGCTCGATCGGGCGCCGCGGGCGCGATCGCGACGAGAACGTGACCACCTACGAGCGCAACGCCGGCCGCGATCCGTGCCGGTGAGGGGCCGGGCGCGGACGGCGCCGGGCCGTCGCGTTCGGCTTTCGGCCGAATCCGCGGGCTGTTTTGCGGATATGTAACGCGCCGGCGTTTAGGATTCCGCGGCTTTTCCGTGGAGCGTGCCGATGCATCCGATTCATCGCGCCCTGGCGCTGATCCTCGCCGCCGCCTTGCCCGCCGCGTGCTCGCAGTCGACGCCGCCGGCACCGGCCGCGCCGAGCGTGCCTGCGGCGCAGACGCAGGGTCAGAAGGAACTGGGGCTGTACCGCCAGTTGCAGCAGGAAAAATCCTACGAGCTGGCCGCGCCGATCGGCGCCGAGATCGTGGCGAAATATCCGCAGAGCCAGGCCGCCAAGGAAGTCCAGGAAACGCTCGCCGACACCACTGCCAAGGCCACCGCGCTGACGACGCGACGGCGGCTGGAAAGGCTGTGGTCGTACCAGTCCGGCAAGGAGTCGGGCGGCACGCAGAACACCGCCTCGATCTACAGCGGCGATTCCACCGAGACGCGCGTGCGCCTCGTGCTGCGCCGGCATTCGGCCTGGGGCCAGAGCGTCTACCTGTTCGGCAGCGGCAAGGGATTCGAATGCGGCGCCAGCTGCAGCATCGGCCTGCGCTTCGACGAGCAGCTGGTGCAGCGCATGAAGGCGTATCTGCCGGAAACCGGCGAGCCGGCGCTGTTCATCTCGGACGACAAGGCCTTCCTCAAGCGCATCGGCGGCGCGCAGAAGATCTCGATCGATGTGGTCGAGAAGGGCAAGGGACCGCGCACCCTGGTGTTCGAGGTCGGCGGTTTCGATCCGGACAAGTTCCCGCCGCTGAAGAAGGGGTGAGCGATGGCACGCAGCGCCGCGACCACGGTGGACGCGTACCTGGCCGAACTGCCGCCCGAGCGGCGCGCCGTCGCCGAGCGGCTGCGCGAGCTGATCGTGGCGAATCTGCCCGCGGGCTACGTCGAGGCGATGAACTGGGGCATGCCCAGCTACGAGGTGCCGCTGTCGCGCCATCCGGACACCTACAACGGCCAGCCGCTCGGCTACGTCGCGTTCGCGGCGCAGAAGAACGGCTACTCGCTGTACCTCATCGGCGTCAGCGTGGACGCCGACCGGGAGGCCGAGCTGCGCGAAGCCTTCGCGCGCGCCGGCAAGAAGCTCGACATGGGCAAGGCCTGCGTGCGCTTCAAGCGCCTGGACGACCTGCCGCTGCCGGCGATCGGCCGGCTGATCGCCGCGATGCCGGTGGACGACTTCATCGCCGCCTGCGAGCGCAGCCGCGGCCGCTGAGGACGATTCAGATCGCGTCGGGATCGTGCGCTTCCAGGCGCACGCCGGTGGCGACGACTTCGTAGTGCCGCCTGGACAGCACGCGCAGCTCGCCGCCGTCGGCGAGGCAGACCTTGACCAGCCGTTCGATGTGCGCGTTCTCGTGGCTGGCCGGCTCGACGTAGACGTGGATTTCGTAGTCCTTTCCGTCGCTGCCGTGCGCGTGATAGAGCCGTTTCAGGACCAAGACGCCGCTCCGCGCTACGGATGCCCGGAGCCGATGCTAGCAAACGAGGAACGGACGAACGATTTCACGCCCGGCGCCGGTCTGTCGGACTCGTCCTAGACTAGGCATCCCTTCATCGCGCCGTCCGGCGCATCGCTCATCGAGGAGAACGATCGTGAAACGCATGCTGTTGTCCCTGTTGCTGCTGCTGATCGCCGCGCCGGCGTTCGCCGCCGACACCGAGGCGGGCCCCGCCGTCGGCCAGGCCGCGCCGGAATTCCGCCTGCAGGACCAGAAAGGGGAGTGGCACACGCTGGCCGAGGAGCGCGGCAAGTGGGTCGTGCTGTACTTCTATCCGAAGGATTTCACGCCCGGCTGCACGACCCAGGTCTGCGCTTTCCGCGACGACATCATCCAGCTGCGCAAGGCCGGCGCGGACGTCTTCGGCGTCAGCCTGGACGACGTCAAGTCGCACGCCGAGTTCGCGCAGAAGTACAAGGTGCCGTTCCGCCTGCTGTCGGACGCCGATTCGAGCGTGGCGAAGAACTACGGCGTGCTGACGGCGAAGCTCGGCGTGAACTACGCGCGCCGCGAGACGTTCCTGATCGATCCGGAAGGCCGCATCGCCAAGCGCTACGTCGACGTCGATCCGAAGGAGAACTCCAAGCAGGTGCTGGCCGATCTCGCCGCGCTGAAGAAGCCGAAGGCCTGAGCGCGTGAGTGCGTCGAAGCGCGGCGCGGCGAAAGCCGCCTCGCCGCGTGGCAACGGCGCGCAAGGCCGATCCGCCGGCGCGAGCGCGATCGTCGAGAGCTTTCCGCCGCAGGTCGGCGCCGGCTGCCGGCTGCTCCTGCTCGGCACCGCGCCGAGCGTCGCGTCGCTGGCGCAGCGCCAGTCGTACGCGCATCCGCACAACCTGTTCTGGCCGTTCATGGGCCTGCTCTACGCGGCCGGACCGGAGCTGCCCTATGCCGAGCGCATCGCACGCCTGCACGCGCTCGGCATCGGCATCTGGGACGTGCTCGAGCGCTGCGAGCGCCCGGGCAGCCTGGACAGCGGCATCGTGCCGGCGAGCGAAGTGCCCAACGACATTCCCGGCCTGCTGCGCGCGCATCCGACCATCGCCGCGATCGCGCTGAACGGCGCCAAGGCGCAGCAGGTGTTCGCGCGGCGCATCGAGCCGGCGATCGAGGCGCGCACGCGGGCCGGGCTGGCGGTCCTGGCGCTGCCGTCGACGAGCCCGGCCAATGCGTCGATTCCGCGCGCGACCAAGTTCGAGCGCTGGCGCGAGCTGCTGCGCTGGGTGCCGGTGCCGGACCGGTCCGGCGAGCGCGTGCCTTGACGGGATTTTCACGTCAGTTCCCCGGTCGTTCAGCTAACTTGGGACACGCTTTCGTTCCGTCCCACCACCACCAAGGAGCAACGCCGATGAAATCGTCTCTCGCGGTCCTGGCTGCTGCTGTCGCGTTGGGTTTCGCCGTCTCCGTTCCGCAGCGTGCGAGCGCGGAAGAGGCGGATCTGGGTTGCAAGCTGCGCTTCTCGCTGACCGGCTGGTCGCTGATCTACAAGCATGCCGAGGGACACGGCGTGGTGACCTGCGCGAACGGCAAGTCGATGCGCGTGAAGATCGAATCCAAGGGCGGCGGCCTGACCGCCGGCAAGTCGCACATCGACAACGGCACCGGCAAGTTCACCGACGTGCACAAGATCGAGGACGTGCTCGGCACCTACGCCAAGGGTGACGCCAGCGCCGGCGCGATCAAGGCCGGCACGGCGCAGGTGCTGACCAAGGGAACGGTGTCGCTGGCGCTGGCAGGCGCCGGCGAGGGCATCGAACTCGGCGTCAGCGTCGGTGCGTTCACCCTCAGCAAGGCCGGCAACGGCCACAAGAGCAAGTAAGCCGGTCGGCTGCGAACTCGCCAAGGCCCGCGCGATCCGCGCGGGCTTTTTTTTGGCGCTCGCGCCGTAGGGGTTGCGGTCCGCGGCGAGTCGCGGATGAAACCGCGTCAGCCGGCCGCGGATTCGAGCCACTCGGGCGGCAGCTGCAGCTTCACGCCGGTCGAGCCGACTTCGACGCGGACGGAGTCCTGCCACAGCAAGCACAGGCGCTCGCGCCTCCGCATCACGCGCCACGGGATGAACAGCGGCGGATGGCCGGGGCGGAACAGGGACGGCACGGCGAGATGCAGGCCGTCGCCGGCCGCGGCCGCGCGCAGCGACTGCTTGTACGACACCAGGCCGACGCGTCCGCTGACGCTGCGATAGCCGATCGCGGCCGGATCCCCGCGCTCGGGAAACTCCTCGTGCAGCCTGCGCCAGCCGCCCACGTACGACAGCAGCAGCACGACCGCGCACCAGAACAGCGGCAGGACGAGCAGCGCAATCAGGGCCAGCAGCGGCGCGTACGCATCCATGGCGCGAGGTTCGGCAAGCAAGGCGGGGCGCCACGATACTCCGCCGTCGCGGGAAGCGTGCCGCCCTGCGAATGCAGCGAAATCGCGCGGCGGCGCTCGATCAGAGCCCCTTCTCGTAGCGCCACACGTCCAGCAGGAACGGTCCGTCCGGCGTCTCCAGCCGGCTGGTCACGATGCCGCGCCGGCGCCAGCCGTGCTTGGCGTAGAAGCGTGCCGCGCGATCGTTGCCGATGGCGCAGGCGAGCCAGGCGGTCCGTATCCCCGACGCAGCCAGCCGCCGTTCGCCGTCGGCGAGCAGCACGGCGGCGACGCCCTTGCCGCGCGCCGCGGCGCAGACGAACAGCTGGTACAGCTCGTCCTCGCGGATCATGCAGAAGCCGTCCGGCGGAGAGCCGCTCACGCGCACGTGGGCGAGCGCGGCGGCAAGGCGCTCGCGGAAGCTGTCGAGCGTGCGATGCCGCGCCAGTTCCGCCGGTACCAGATGCGCGTGCGCGTCGCGCCAGGCGTCGTGCCACAGCTGCGCGAGCAGACCGAGTTCCGCGACCTCGGCCACCCGCACCGGGCCGGCCGCGTCGAGATGCGCGCCATCACGGTGCACCGGCGTCCCCGTCGGGATGATGGGCGAGGAAGTCGTCCATCTTCTCCAGCATCGCCTTCTTCAGGGCGATCATTTCCTCGCCGAGCGGCCGTTCGTCGGAGTGGTAGTACTTCAGGTATCCCTCGGCGCGCGACAGGTCGTCGGCGAGTCCGTAGCGCAGCGCGCCGACGATTTCCGACGCGCTGGCGAGCTGCGCGAAGTCCTGCGCCATCCGTTCCTCGAATTCGCGGCTGTCGTGTTCCAGCTCCGTCAGCTGTTCGCGCTGGCTCTTGCGCAGCCGCACCGGCGGTTCGCCGCGCCGGGCCTTGACGGCCTCGATGCGCTCGGGAAACGACGCCTCCGCGCGCGTGAAGTCCTCCGCCAGGGATTGCAGTTCGTGCAGGCGCCCGAGCGCGTCGGCGTCGCCGGTCTTCGCCGCGGCAATGCGGAAATAGGCAGCTCTCATGCGCGCAGGCCGCAGCCGGAGGTTGCCCTAGCGTAGCGCGCCGCGACGAAGGGCGCGTGGCACGACGTCCGGCATGCGGACGTCGTGCTTCGACGGCGCAGCTATTTCAGGTTCGCCTCGAACAGCTTGAGGATGCGCTTGTACTCGTCCAGCCACGCGTCGGCGTGGACGAAGCCGTGGCGCTCGAGCGGATAGCCGGCGAGTTCGAAGTTGTCCTTCTTCAGCTCGATCAGTTTCTGGTACAGCCGCACCGAGTCCTCGAACAGCACGTTGTCGTCGATCATGCCGTGCGCGATCAGCAGCGCGCCCCGGAGTCCGTCGGCGAACTCGATCGGCGAGGAGCGCTCGTAGGCGATCGGATCGAGCTGCGGAGTGTTGAGGATGTTGGAGGTGTATTCGTGGTTGTACTGCGCCCAGTCGGTGACCGGGCGCAGCGCGGCGCCGGCCTTGAACACCTCGGGTGCGCGGAACATCGCCATCAGCGCCATGAAGCCGCCGTAGGAGCCGCCGTACAGGCCCACGCGCTGCGGATCGGCGGAGGCGTTCTTCTCCAGCCAGTGCACGCCGTCGATCAGGTCCTCCAGCTCCGGATGGCCCATCTGCCGGTAGATCGCGGTGCGCCAGTCGCGGCCGTAGCCCTCGCTGGCGCGGTAGTCCATGTCGAGCACGACGTAGCCGCGCTCGGTCAGCAGGTTGTGGAACATCTGCTCGCGGAAATACGCCGGGAAACCCAGGTGCACGTTCTGCAGGTAGCCGGCGCCGTGCACGAACAGCACGGCGGGGTATTTCTTCGACGCGTCGAAGTCCCTGGGCTTGTAGAACTTCGCGTAGATCGGCTGCTTGGTGTGCGAGGAGGGCACCGCGACGATCTCCGGCGCGAGCCAGCTCATCGCCTTGTAGTCGGCCGTACGCGTGTCGGTCAGCTCGCGCGGCGCGGCGCCCGGCTCGGCCGCGGCGACCGCGACCTGGGCCGGCACGTAGGAACTGGAATGCAGCACCGCGAGCTGCCTGCCGTCCGGCGAGAGCGCGAACTGCTGCATGCCCTTGTAGGCCGTCACGCGCTCCAGCTCGCCGCCGCCGACGGCGACGCGGTACACGTCGTAGGCGTACGGCGCTTCGACGTTGGCGCGCAGGTAGAACCAGCGCCCGTCCGGCGACAGCGCCGGCGCGGAGACCTCGAAGCGGCCGTGCGTCAGCGCGTTCGCCTTGCCGCTGGCGGTCTTGGCGTACAGCTGCGACCAGCCGCCTTCCTCGGACAGGTACCACAGGGTGCGGCCGTCCTTCAGCCAGCCGAAGTCGTTGAAGTCCCAGTTGATCCAGGCCGGGTCGGTGAGCCGGTGCTGCGCGGTCAGCTTGGCGCGGTCGAAGTCGACCGTGGCGATCCAGCGGTCCTTGTTGTCGATCGCGCGGATCTGGATCGCCAGCGAGGCGCCGTCCTCGCTCCAGGCGATGCCGCCGCCGCCGCCGTCCTCGCCGTCGGCGACGATGCGCACGGCGCGCGCCTTCGGCTCGTCGTTCTTTTTCTTCTCGGCCTTCTTGGCGTCCTTCTTCTTGTCCGGGCTGCCCGCTTCGGGCTTGACCTCGGCGCCGCGTTCGCGCTTGAGCTTTTCGTTCTCCTCGCGCACCGCCTTGAGCGGATCGTCGTGGATGCCGGGCAGGTCCTCCAGCGCGAGCGCCTCCTGCTTGCGCGCGCCCAGGTCGAGCAGCAGCAGCGACTGCGGCGCGGGATCGTTGCGGCCGACGCGGGTGCGCTCGTCCTCCTGCTCCTCGTAGCCCGATTCGGTCACGAAGCGCTGCAGCTTGCCGCTGCGGCCGGCGTCGTAGCTCTTCGGCGAGGTCACCACCAGCAGGTGCCGGCCGTCCGGCGCCAGCGAGGTGGCCTCGATCTTCACGTCGTCGCCGATGTAGAACGGCAGCGGCGCGCGCGTCGGGTCGCCGCCGGTGAATTCGTCGGCGTGCTTCTTCTGCGCCTCGCGGTCGGCCTTCAGCTTGCGCAAGGTGGAGAAATAGCGCAGCTGCTGCTGCGCCAGGTCGTCCGGCTTCTTCGCCTCGGGATCCTTCTCGGCGCGCACCAGCGCCGCCGGGCCGCTCACGCCGGCGGCGATGTCGTAGACGAACCAGTCGGCACCGGCGCGGTACTGCACGGAGCGGCCGTCGGCGGAGAACTGCGGCGAGGCTTCGGCCTGCGGCGTGCGCGTGACCTGGGTCAGCCGACCGCTGGCGACGTCGCGCAGGAACACGTCGCCGTTGCGCACGAAGGCGGCGCGGCTGCGCGAGCGGTCGAAGCGGGCGTCGGGGCCGTCGGCGTTGGCCATCGCGGCCGGGTCGACCACCGTATCGCGGCCGTCGGCGAGATCGACGCGATGCAGGTCGCGCACCGGCGAGGCGTTGCGCTTGAGCCGGTAGTAGAGACTGCGCCCGTCCACGCTCCAGTACGGCTGCTGCACCGGCGACCCGATCCAGTCCGGGTCGGCCATCGCCTGATCCAGCGTGACCGCCCGCGTGGACGCGGCGGCGAGCGTGAGCAGGGTGGCGAAACTGGCGACGAGGGCGCGCTGCATGCAGGTCTCCGGGAACGGCAAAGCGCGCAGGATACCCGCAAGCCGGCGGCTCGCACCGGGTCGAAAGTCAGCCGTGGCGGCCGCTCACTCCGCCTCGAAGCCGTCGGCGAAGATCGCCTCCGTGCCGCCGCGGATCACGCGCAGCGCGTCGAGGCGCGCGCTGCCGGCGCTGCCGTTGGCGAAGGCCAGGTCCAGTACGCCGTCGTCGACGGAAACCTCGAAGCGGCGCACCACGGCGGTGTCGACGCCGGCGCCGGCGATGATGTCGAAGTCGTCGAGCACGCGCACGCCCTCGATGGAGACGTCGAAGACGCGCTGGCCGGGCGCGCTGTTGTAAGTGTCGGCGAACTGCAGCTCGACGCGGTACGGCCCCGGCGGCACCGGCAGGTGATAGGCGAAGTTGCCCCAGCGCCAGTCGTTGTAGAGCGCGTCGTCTTCGGTGCCGGCCACCGCATGCGACGACACCTGCGTGGAGCCGCCGTCGAAGGCGGTGTCGGCGGCGTACGGCGTGCCGTCGACCGCGGTGTAGGCCGCGCCGCCGGCGTTGATCGCGGCGACCACGCTGCCGGGTTCGGGCGGCGGCCCTTCGCGCGTGACGCGCAGGCTGTCGTTGAAGGTGGTGCTGCCGCCCCAGTCGGCGTGGCCGCTCGGCCCGCTCGCGACGACGCGGATCGGATTGACGCCGGGATTGAGCGTGATGCCGGCGGCGCTCCAGCTCGTCGTGCCCTCGGCGGCGCCGCCGGCGCCGGCGAGCACGCTCCAGTTCACCGCGTCGATGCTCAGGTCGCCGTGGTCGGCGCTGCCGGCGAGATCGAGCGTCTGGTCCTCGGTGGACCAGGCCGGCGCGTCGGTTGGCTGCACGATGCGCAGGCTCGGCGCAACGCTCGTGTCAGGCTGGCCGCGACGTTGCGACACCAGCCAGCGGAACAGCAGCGGATGCGCGTAGGCGACCGGCCAGATGGCGTGGCCGCCGCGGTCGTAGCGCGTGTAGATCGCGGTCGCGCCGGCGTTGCGCAGGGCGGTGACGAGGTCGTCCGAGCCGGCGACGCCGACGGTCGGATCGTTCTGCGCGTGGAAGAACCAGGACGGCACCGCGGCGACCGACGCGGCCGCGCCGGTGTCGCCGTTGCCGGACATCGGCACCGCCGCGGCGAAGCGGTCCGGGTGGGCGCCGAGCGCGCTCCAGGTGCCCATGCCGCCCATCGACACGCCGGTGATGTAGATGCGCTGCGGATCGATGGAATACTCGGTCGCGATCTGGTCGACGATCGCCACCGCGGTTTCCAGCGGCGCGCCGCCCCACCAGCCGTTGGTGAAGCACTGCGGCGCGACCATGAAGACCGGCTGCAGCGCGAGATTGGCGTCGTCGAGCAGGCGCATGGCGCCGTTCGCCGAATTGTCCAGCTGCGCCTCGTTGTCGCTGCCGCGTTCGCCGGCGCCGTGCAGGAACAGGATCAGCGGATAGGACTGCGCCGGGTCGTAGCCGGGCGGCACGAAGTAGCGGAACGACAGGGTGGTGCCGCCGGTATGGCTGACGCCGTAGAGGAAATCCTCGCGCGTCGCCGCGCTGGCGGCCGCGGTCGCCACGGACAGGGCGCAGGCGGCCAGCAAGGCCGGTTTCTTGTGGCGAAGCATCGCGACCCCCTCCCGGATGCCGGTCGGCGCACGCTAGCACGCCCCGGTGCCGCGATCTGCCAAGCAGACGACGCTTGGCAAACGCGGAACGATGCGGCAGCCTTCGGCGAGTTTCCCTGCCGCGGCCGCCATGATCCTTCCCTGCGTCGAAATCGAAACCGCTCCGAACCCGCGCCACGCGATCGTCTGGCTGCACGGCCTGGGCGCCGACGGCAACGACTTCGCGCCGATCGTTCCGGAACTGGTCGCCCGCGACTGGCCGCCGCTGCGCTTCGTGTTCCCGCACGCGCCGGTGCGCCCGGTCACGATCAACGGCGGCCTGCCGATGCGCGCCTGGTACGACATCAAGGGCGCGGCGATCGCCGACAAGCAGGACGAGCCCGGCATCCGCGCCTCGATCGCGCAGCTGGATGCGCTGATTGCACGGGAGGGCGAGCGCGGTGTTGCCTCCGAACGCGTCCTGGTCGCCGGTTTCTCGCAGGGCGGGGCGATCGCGCTCGCCGGCGGCACGCGCCACGCCGCGGCGCTGGGCGGCATCGTCGCCTTGTCCACCTACCTGCCGCTGGCGGAGAAGAGCGCCGCCGAGCGCAGCGCCGCCAACGCGAACGTGCCGATCTTCATGGCGCACGGCAGCCACGATCCGGTGGTGCCGCTGCCGCTCGGGGAAATCAGCCGCGACGCGCTGCACAAACTCGGCTATTCGGTCCAATGGCACCGCTATCCGATGGCGCACCAGGTCTGCGCCGAGGAGATCGACGACCTGCGCGGCTGGATCGGCGCGCGCCTGGCCTAGGACGCGCCGCGGGCGCGCGCGTCGCGATATCGCGACCGCCTGCGCACGCCGGCGCGGCGGCCGGTTCTATACTCGCCCGCCATGGCATCGGGGGAATCGGACACGCGGACGGGGAGCGCGGGCGCAGGCCACGCGCCGAACTGGCTGCCGCAATTCTGCAGCGCGCCGACGCTGTTCGCGGTGATGATCGTCGCCGAGCTGGTCGCCCTGATCGTGGTGTTCGCGCCCGAGGCGCAGGCGCGCCCGCTGCTGCCGCGCCTGGGCGTGGCCAGCGTCTACGCGCAATGGCTGGCCCTGCTCAACGTGGTCGTGCTGTGTTCGCTGCGGCCGCTGTTCGCGCAGCTCGGCGTGCGCTCGGGGTATCTGGTCGCCTGGGCGCTCTCCATCGCGACCACCGCGCTCGCCAGCGCGGTGGTCTGCCGCATGGACCAGGCGCTCGGGCTCGGCGTCAGCGTGCCGCCCGGTTCGACGCTGCGCTTCGTGCTCGCCAACGCGACGATCTGCGCGCTGATCGCCGCCGCGCTGCTGCGCTACCTGTTCGTGCTGGAGCAGTGGCGCGAGCGCGTGCAGGCGGCGTCGCGCGCGCAGGTCGACGCGCTGCAGGCGCGCATCCGGCCGCATTTCCTGTTCAACAGCATGAACACCATCGCCAGCCTGATCCGCACCCGCCCGGCGGAAGCCGAACGCACGGTCGAGGACCTCGCCGACCTGTTCCGCGCCGCGCTCGGATCGGACGCGGCGCTGGGCACTCTCGGCGAGGAGCTCGATCTGGTCGAGCACTACCTGCGCATCGAACAGCTGCGCCTGGGCACGCGCCTGCGCGTCGAGCGCGATTTCGCCGATCCGCCGCGCGCCATCGCGCTGCCGCGCCTGCTGCTGCAGCCGCTGATCGAGAACGCGGTCTACCACGGCATCCAGCCGCGCGCCGACGGCGGCACGCTCGCGCTCGGCGTACGCCGCCACGGCGACGGCGTGGAGATCGTGGTCGAGAATCCGCTGCCGCCGGACGCGCCGGTGGCGCGCAACGGCGTCGCGCTCGCCAACGTGCGCGCGCGCATCCAGTACCACTTCGGCGCGCGCGGCGAACTGCACGTGCGGACGGGGCCGCAGGTCTTCCGCGTCACGGTGCGCCTGCCGGGGAGCCCCGGACGATGAGGGTGCTGCTGGTCGACGACGAGCCCCTGGCGCGCGAGCGGCTGGTCGCCCTGCTCGCGGAAATCGACGGCGTCGAGGTGGTCGGCGAGGCCGGCAACGGACGCGAGGCGCTGGAAGCGGCGACGCGCCTGCAGCCGGACGTGCTGCTGCTCGACATCCGCATGCCGACCATGGACGGCTTCGAGGTGGCGCGGCATCTGGCCGCGCTCGAGGTGTCGCCGGGGCTGATCTTCTGCACCGCGTTCGGCGATCACGCGCTGGCCGCGTTCGAGGCGAACGCGGTCGACTATCTGGTCAAGCCGGTGCGCGCGGAACGCCTGCGCGCGGCGCTGCTCAAGGCGCGGCGCTGGAACGGCGAAGGCGTGCATGCGCTGGCCGCGATCGAGCCCGATCGCCGCCGCACGCACCTGTGCGCGCGCGTGCGCGGCAGCCTCGTGCTGGTGCCGGTGGCCGACATCGATTACCTGCTGGCCGAGGACAAGTACGTGATCGTGCGGCACGCGAAGGGAGAGGTGCTGATCGAGGAGCCGCTGAAGGCGCTGGAGCAGGAATTCGACGGCCGCTTCGTGCGCATCCACCGCAACTGCCTGGTGTCGCTGGCGCGGCTGAGCGGCCTGACGCGCGCGCCCGACGGGCGCCTGTTCGCCAGCATCGGCGGCGTCGCGACCACGCTCGAGGTCAGCCGACGCAACCTGCCGGCCCTGCGCAGGCTGGTGCGCACCTTGTGAACCGGCGTGGCCGCGTGCCGCGCGCGCCGGGCCGCACCTTCTGGCTATCATTCGTCCATGTCCAAGAGATCCGATCGCCCCTTGCGCATCGCCACGCGGCGCAGCGCGCTCGCGCTGTGGCAGGCCGAACACGTGGCGGCGCGCCTGCGCGCGCACCATCCGGGACTGCAGGTCGAGCTGGTCGCCATGACCACGCGCGGCGACCAGATCACCGACCGGCCGCTGGCCGCCATCGGCGGCAAAGGGCTGTTCCTGAAGGAACTGGAGGTCGCGATGCTCGAGCAGCGCGCCGACCTCGCGGTGCATTCGTACAAGGACGTGCCGATGGAGCTGGAGCCGGGCTTCGCGATCGCCGCCGTGCTCGAACGCGCCGACGCGGCCGACGCCTTCATCAGCAACGATCATTCGCGTCTTGCGCAACTGCCGCACGGCGCGCGCGTGGGAACCTCGTCGCTGCGCCGGCAGGCGCAGCTGCGCGCGCTGCGGCCCGATCTGGAGCTGGTGGACCTGCGCGGCAACGTGAATTCGCGCCTGGCCAAGCTCGACGCCGGCGACTACGCGGCGATCGTGCTCGCCTGCGCCGGCATCGAGCGCCTCGGCTTCGGCTCACGCATGCGCGAGCGGCTCGCGCCGCCGCACTGGCTGCCGGCGGTGGCGCAGGGCGCGATCGCGGTCGAGTGCCGGCACGGCGATGCGGAAGTCGCCGAGCTGCTGCGGCCGCTCGACGACGAAAGCACGCACCGCTGCACCGCTGCCGAGCGTGCGATGAACCTGTGCCTGCACGGCAGCTGCACGGTGCCGGTCGCCGGCTACTGCGTGGAGACCGAGACCGGGCTGGCGCTGTGGGGGCTGGTCGGCGACGCCTCCGACGGGCGCCTGATCCGCGCCCAGGCGGAAGGCCCCGCCGGCGAGCCGCGCGTGCTGGGCGAGCGGGTCGCCGCCCTGCTGCGCGAGCAGGGCGCCGACGCGATGCTCGGACGCTGACGCGCCCGTCAACTGCCGAAGTTGTAGACGAGGTTGGTCGTCATCAGCTGGTCGTTCTTCTTGATGCCCGGCGCGACCTCGGAGTTGTGGCGGATCTGGTAGCCCACCTTCAGCGCGAACGACTTGTTGATCGCGACCTGCAGGCCGGCGTCGTTCTGGATGAAGGTGTTGTCGCTGCCCGATTCGATCAGCAGCGTGTTCACGAACGAGGTCGTGTCGTTGAAGCTGTGCTTGTACGCGATCAGGCCGCGGCCGACGATCTCGCCTTCCGAATCGAAGCTGTGGCGCACCTCGCGGCCGTCGACGATTTCCGGGCCGAGCACGTCGACCGGCTTGTAGCGCTTGTAGCCGGGGCCGACTTCGAACGACAGCTCGTCGCTCTGGTTCTTCAGCAGCGTGTAGCCGTAGCCGAGCGAGATGACCGCCTGGTAGTCGAACGGCGAGAAGTCGTCGTTCTCGTAGCGCAGCGCGCCGACGATGTAGCTGCGCTCGTCGAGCTTGTAGGCCGAGGACAGGCCGGTCTCGTAGCGGTTCGCGTTCAGCTCGTAGGCCTTGCGGAAGCCGATGTCGCCGTTGGCGTTGATGTACGGCGTCTTGACTTCACCCTTGGCGCGCAGCGCGGTCAGGTAGAAGTTGTGCTTCCAGTTCTCGTCTTCCTTGGCGAACTGCAGCTTGGCGTTGAGGTTCTCCGACTTCGCGTTGCCGCGCGCGGCGGCGAAGCCGACTTCGCCGGATCCGGACCAGCCGCCGTCCTCGGCAGCCATCGCGCCGAACGGCAGTGCGGCGAGCAGGGCGATCGGGAGCAGATGCTTCTTCATGTTGCGTTCCTCGTGAGAAAAGGGCGGAAAAAACGAAGAAAAAAAAACCGCAAGAGGGCTTGCGGTCGGGCGGCATGGTAAGCACGCGGGCTAAACCCCGCGTGAACTGCTTCGTAAACAAGCGTTGCGCCGTGACGCGGTCAGCGGCCGTAGTAGGCGATGACCGCGTGACGCGCCTGGGCGAAGAACAGCCAGCGTTCGACGAACAGGCCGGCCAGGCCGGCGACGAGCGCCGCCGCCGCGGGAAGCGCCGGCGCGGAAGGGAACAGCAGCCCGAGCGCGGCGAGCACGGCCGGCAGCACGAATGCGGCGACCAGCGCGATCGCACGCAGCTTGCGCGCGTGCTTGCGCGCCAGCACGAAGCCCATCTCGTGCGTGAGGTAGTTTTCCTCGGTGTGCGGCTGTTCGAACGAGCGCACCGTGCCGAGCGCTTCGAGGCCGGTCGCGTGACCGGCGCTCGCCGGCGATTGCGCGTCGATCGATCGCCAGTAGCGGAGCTTGAGCCAGAAGCCGGCCACGGCGAGCACGATCGTGCCGAGCATCAGGACGCGCCGCTCGGTTGAAGTCGCTCCGGCGAGCGTGCCCGACGCCCACAGCAACAGCGTGCCGCCGTACAGGCCGAGCAGTAGATAGGCGGGAACGACGTGGCGATCGTGCCAGGCGCGGATCGGCTTCAGGCTCGCGTAGATGTTGCCGGTGCAGAACACGGTCGCTGCGGAGCCGAGCGCGATCAGCACGCCCAGCAGCGGCAGCCACGTCGTGTCCCAGGCGCGTTCGTTCCACCCGTGCGGCTCGACGGTTCCGTACATGGGCGCGGTCCAGGCATGGTACGCGCAAGCCGCTTGCTGCAATGCCACGATCGCGACGGGCACGAAGGTGAGCACGGCCGCGACGCCCTCGCGCGACAGCCAGGAGCTGCGCCATTGCGAAAGCGCGCGCCACGCGCGGGCGGGTCGGCCCAGGTGCCCGAGCGAGCAGAGCAGGCCGGCGACGACGAAGACGAGCGCGACGCCGAAGCCGACGAGGTCGAACAGTGCGAAGCGGCACAGCGGCAGCGTCACGCCGGCCTCGGCGGGAGTGGCAGGCCCGCAGAGCATTCCGATCGCAAGGCCCAGTCCGGTCAGGAACCACACGCCGTAGCCGATGCCCGACAGCACGGTGAAGCAGAGGATCGAGAACGTCGGGCGCATCGACGTGCCTCAGCGCGACAGCACGCGGTCGAGCCAGCGCAGCACGCCGGGCAGCTGGTCGCGATCGAGCGTTTCCTCGCGCGCAACGGCCTGCGCGGCGCGTTCGTCGCGTCGCGGCCGCGGCGGCAGGTAGCGGTTGACCGGCGCGTAGCCGAACTCCGGCATCAGCGCGTAGCCGTCGCGCTCGGCGACGAGCCTGGACACCGGCGATTGCGCGTCGCCGAGATCGCCGAAATGCCGCGCGCGCGTCGGGCAGGCCAGCACGCAGGCCGGCTGGCGGTCGGCTTCCGCCAGCGTCTGGTTGTAGATGCGGTCGACGCACAGCGTGCACTTCTGCATCGTGCCCTTCTTCGCGCTGATCTCGCGCGCGCCGTAGGGACAGGCCCAGGCGCACAGCTGGCAGCCGATGCACTTGTCCTCGTCGACCAGCACGATGCCGTCTTCGGCGCGCTTGTAGCTGGCTCCGGTCGGGCACACCGTCACGCAGGCCGGCGTCTCGCAGTGCAGGCACGAGCGCGGAAAGTGCACGGTGAGGCCGGAATCGGGTGGGGATTGGGGCTTGGGTGAAGCAGAGGATGCATTGGACCGGCAGGCTTTTCCGGATCCCGAATCTGCCATCCCCAATCCCGGCTCCACCGCATAGCTGTGCACGCGGTTGAACCAGACGCCGTTCGGCTCGGCGCCGTAGGGATCGGCGTCGGGCAAGGGCCCGAAATCGCCGCCGTCGTTCCACTCCTTGCACGCCACCGCGCAGGCGTGGCAGCCGACGCAGGTGTCGAGGTCGATGACCAGGCCGAGCTTCCTCGGCGACGGTGGCGGCAGCGAGGTCATGTGGCGTCCGTCTGCGCGACGGGTTTCATCGGGCGCATTTCGATGCGGTGCCCGGCCTCGTGCGGAGCGGCGTCGCGCTCGATGCGTACGCGCAGATCGAACCACGCGGCCTGGCCGGTGACCGGGTCGGCGTTGGCGTAGCTGCCGTCGTCGAGCGCTTCGCCGATCAGGTGGTTGAGCAGGAAGCCGTCGCGGTTCTCCGGCGCGTTGCGGCCGAGCTTCCAGGCGCCCTTGCGCTTGCCGATCGCGTTCCAGGTCCACACCGTTCCGGGCGCGGTGCCGGCGTGATGCCTGGCCTGCACGCGGATGCGCCCGCGCGGAGCGACGAGCCAGATCCAGTCGCCGTCGCCGACGCCGTGCTCCTCCGCGGTGCGCGGATTGAGATACAGGTAGTTGCGCGCCGCGATCTGCCGCAGCCAGGCGTTCTGCGAACCCCAGGCGTGATACATGAACATCGGTCGCTGGGTGATCGCGGCCAGCGGAAAGGCCGACGAGTATCCGTCCCTGGAGCGCCCTTCCGCCGGCATTGCCTCGTGGGCCTCGCCCAGGCAGGCCGGGTTCGACCAGAACGGCAGCGGATCGAAATACCGCGCCACGCGCGCGCGATCCTTCGGTGGCGGCTGCGTCGCTCCGTGTCCCTGCGCGGCGAGCCGGAAGCGCTGCAGCGTCTCGTCGTAGAGCTCCAGCACGATCGGCGCATTGGAACCGACGAAGCCGAGCGATTTCGCCCAGTCCAGGTAGTCGCGGTTGGCCATCTTGTAGTAGCGCGCCGCGGCGGGGACTTCCTGATGCCAGTAGCAGCCGTGCTCGGCGTAGCGCTCGAGCTGCTGCGCATTCGGCAGGCCGACGCCGCTCTTGGAGCCGTCCGCGCCGCGCCAGCCGGCGAGCAGGCCGACGCCGGGCGCACGCTCGTGTTCGACGATGTACTGCGCGTAGCCGCGCGGATATTTCGCGGCGCCGCTTTCGTCGACCAGGCCCGGCAGGCGCAGGCGCGCGCCGAGATCGAGCAGCACGTCCTGGAACGGGCGTACGTCGCGATCGGGCGCCACCACCGGCCGGCGGATTGCGTCGCTGGCGCCGTCGGCGTCGGAGATCGGCCGGTCGAGCAGGCTGATGCAGTCGTGGCGCTCGAGATAGGTCGTGTCCGGCAGCACCAGATCGGCGAAGGCCACGGTCTCCGAGTCGTAGGCGTCGACGTAGACGATGCGCGGGATCGCGTACTCGCCGCTAACGGGGTCGCGCGCGCAGAGCATCTGGCGCGTCGCGGTGGTGTTCATCGCCGAATTCCAGCCCATGTTCGCCATGAACAGGAACAGCGTGTCGATGCGGTACGGATCGCCGGCGACCGCGTTGGCGATCACGTTCTGCAGCATGCCGTGCGCGGCGAGCGGATGTTCCCAGGAATACGCCTTGTCGATGCGGCGCGGGCGGCCCTGGTCGTCGACCAGCAGGTCTTCCGGCGCGTGCACGTAGCCGAGCGGACCGGCGTCGAGCGCGCCGTTCGGCTTGCGCGTCTTGCCGGGCCGGTTCGGCGGCGGCGCCGACTTCGGGTACGGCGGCTGGTAGCGGAAGCTGCCCGGCGTGTCGATCGCGCCGAGCACCATCTGCAGCAGGTGCAGGGTGCGGCAGGTGTGGAAGCCGTTGGCGTGCGCGGAGATGCCGCGCATCGCGTGCATCGCGACGGGGCGGCCGGTCATGTGCGCGTGTTCGCGCCCGTGCGCGTCGGTCCATCCCTGCTCGAGTTCGATGGCCTGCTCGAAGGCGACCTCGGCCAGCTCGCGCGCGAGGCGGCGGATCGTCTGCGCCGCCACGCCGCAGATCGGCGCGACCGTATCCGGCGCGTACTCCTCGGTCATGAAGCGCTCGGCGAACAACTGGAACGACGGAGCCGCGCGGCGGCCGTCGGGCAGCACGCATTCGCCGACGACGAGCGGGGAGATGCCGGCGGCGTCGGCGCGCGCGAATTCCGCTTCGGCGGGTGTGGCGCCGGTTTCCCCGTGCACGCGCACCGCGCACAGCGGATGCCCGTCCGCGTCGCGCGCGAACAATCCGTCCTCGGCGCCGCCCGGATCGCGTATCACCAGGTAGTGCGCGTTCGTGTAGCGCACGAGGTAGTGGAGATCGACGCGGTCCGCGTGCAGCAGTTCGTGGATCAGCGCGCCGGCGAGCAGGCCGTCGGTGCCGGGATTGATCGGCACCCACTCGTCGGCGATCGCGCCGTAGCCGGTGCGTACCGGATTGATCGCGACGATCTTCGCGCCGCGCGCCTTGAGCCGGCCGAGGCCGAGCTTGATCGGGTTGGAATCGTGGTCTTCGGCCACGCCCCACAGCATCAGGTATTTCGTCAGCGCCCAGTCCGGCTCGCCGAATTCCCAGAAACTGCCGCCGAGCGTGTACATGCCGGCGGCGGCCATGTTGACCGAGCAGAAGCCGCCGTGCGCGGCGTAGTTCACCGTGCCGAACTGCTGCGCCCACCAGCCGGTCAGCGCCTGGCTCTGGTCGCGCCCGGTGAAGAAGGCGAGTTCGTCGGGATTGCGCGCGCGGATGTCGCCGAGCCACTTCGTCGCCAGCGCCAGCGCCTCGTCCCACTCGATCTCGCGGAACTCGCGCGCGCCGCGCTCGCCCACGCGCAGCAGCGGCTTGGACAGGCGCGCCGGCGAATAGTGCTGCTTGATGCCGGCCGAGCCTTTCGCGCAGATCACGCCGCGGTTGACCGGGTGCTGCGGATTGCCGTCGATGTAGCGCACGCGGCCGTCTTTCAGATGGACGCGGATGCCGCACCGGCACGCGCACATGTAGCACGTGGTCGTCTCGACCTTGTCGCCGGTGGGCAGGTTCAGATGCAGATGGGCGTGCGGCACGTCGGAAAGCGCGGCTGGCGAAGCCGTCATGGTAGCGGATGCGCCGGGGCGGCCGCCTACAATGGCGCGATGCCCCGCCGTGCCGCGCCGCCGATCGCCGAACCCGATGTCCTGCCGCGGACGTTCTATGGGCGCGATCCGCGCGAGGTCGCGCCGGACCTGCTCAACAAGATCCTGCTCGGCCCCGACGGCCGCGCCGGACGCATCGTCGAGACCGAGGCCTACTGCGGGGCGATCGACGCCGCGGCGCATTCGTTCCGCGGACGCACCGCGCGCAACGCGACGATGTTCGGGCCGCCCGGCCACCTCTACGTCTACTTCACCTACGGCATGCACTGGTGCGCCAACGCCACCTGCGGCGACGGCACGGCCGTGCTGCTACGCGCGCTCGAACCGCTGCGCGGCCTGGAGCGCATGCGCCTGGCGCGACCGCGGGCACGCAGCGACCGCGAACTGTGCAGCGGCCCGGCGCGGCTGTGCCAGGCGCTCGGCATCGACGGCGCCGACGACGGCGTCGACCTGCTGGACGGACGGCTGCGCATCGCCGACGACGGCACGCCGCCGCCGCGCGAGCCGGCGGTCGGTCCGCGCGTGGGCATCACGCGCGCCGTCGAGCTGCCGTGGCGCTGGTACGTGCCGGGCAATGCGCACGTGTCGCGGCCGTGAGCGCTGCGGGCATGCCGCTGTGACACACTAGCCGGAGTCCTTCACGCGCGCCGCGCACGACATCGCCATGGACCGCTACGAACGCATCCTGACCCTGCATCGCATCCTCAAGTCGGCGCGCTATCCGGTGCCGTTCGCGCGGCTCAAGGACGAGCTGGCCTGTTCGCGCGCCACGCTGTACCGCGACGTCGCCTTCCTGCGCGATGCGCTCGGCGCACCGATCGAAAGCGGCGGCGGCGAGGAAACGACCTTCCACTACGCCGCCGACGAAGCCGAGCGGTTCGAGCTGCCCGGCCTGTGGCTGACCAGCGAGGAGCTGGCCGCCCTGCTCGCGCTGAACGAGCTGCTGGTGCGCTCCGATCCCGGCGTGCTGGCCGGAGCGCTGGCGCCGTTCCGCGCGCGCATCGAACGCCTGCTGTCGGACCACTCCAGCGGGCGCGCCCTGCCGGTCGAGCGCATCCGCGTGCTCGCCAGCGGTTCGCGCAAGCTCGACCAGGCCGCGTTCCGCGGGGTCGCCAGCGCGCTGCTGAACCGCCAGCGGCTGAAGTTCCGCTATCGCGCGCGCTCGACCGATTCGCAGACCGAACGCACGGTGTCGCCGCAGCGCCTCGCGCACTACCGCGACAACTGGTACCTCGACGCCTGGGACCACAGCCGCGACGCGCTGCGCAGCTTCGCGCTCGACCGCATCCGCGATCCGCAACCGGTCGACGAGCCGGCGCTGGACCGCGACACGGCCGAACTCGACGCGCACCTCGCCTCCAGCTACGGCATCTTCTCCGGCGCGCCGAAGGCGTGGGCGACGATCCGCTTCTCCGAGCATGCCGCGCGCTGGGTCGCCGACGAGCACTGGCATTCGCAGCAGCAGGGCGCGCGTCTGCCGGACGGCCGCTACGAGCTGAAGCTGCCGTACTCCAATTCGCGCGAGCTGCTGATGGACGTGCTGAAGTACGGTCCGGACGCCGAGGTCGTCGCGCCGGTGTCCTTGCGCGAGGAAATGAAGATCCTGCTGCAGCTCGCGCTCGGCGCGTATCAGAACGCGCCATGAGCAACGACGAACCGACCGCGCTGCCGCATGCGTCGCGCGATCTGGTGCCCGAGCGCGGCACGCAGATCTCGCTCGTGCTCGGCTCCGGCGGCGCGCGCGGCTACGCGCACATCGGCGTGATCGAGGAACTGGAAGCGCGCGGCTACTCGATCCGCTCGATCGCGGGCAGTTCGATGGGCGCCCTGGTCGGCGGCATCTACGCGGCCGGAAAGCTGGAGAGCTACGCGGACTGGGTGCGGCCGCTGCAGCGCCTGGACGTGCTGCGCCTGCTCGACTGGACCTTCACCGGCGGCGGCTTCATCAAGGGCGACCGCATCATCGGCGTGCTGCGCGACCTCGTCGGCGACACGGACATCGAGGAACTGCCGATCCCGTACACGGCCGTCGCGGTCGATCTCGACCAGCAGCGCGAGGTGTGGTTCTCCAAGGGCCCGCTGTTCGACGCGATCCGCGCCTCGATCGCGATTCCGACGCTGATCCGCCCGCACCATTACCAGGGCCGGCTGCTCGTCGACGGCGGGCTGCTCAATCCGCTGCCGGTCTCGCCGACCCTGCGCGACCACACCGAGGCGACGATCGCGGTCGACGTCAACGCCGTTCCGGAGCCGCTGTCCTCCGGCGAGGGCGGCACCGGCGGAACGCCGGAGCTGGCGGAAGCCGGGCCGAAGCGCCCGCGTCACCGCATCGCCGCCTTCATCGAGGCGCAGTTCGCCCGGCGCGAGAAGCGCGGCGCGGCGCACGAACCGGGCGCGTTCGAGCTGTTCGCCCGTTCGCTCGACATCGTGCAGGAGACGGTCACGCGGCTGAAGCTCGCCTCGCAACCGCCGGACCTGCTGATCACGATTCCGCGCAACGCCTGCGCGTTCTACGAATTCCATCGCGCCGAGGAACTGATCGAACTCGGCCGTCTACGCACCCGCGAAGCCCTGGCGAGATGGTCGAAGCCGCCCTCCGGCGGCTGAGGAGGAGGCATGGATGCCGACTGGGAGGCGCTCCAGGGACGGAACCCGAGATTCCCCAACCGCGGCCGCCGGGCCGCGTTCGGGTGAGCCATGGATGGCGAACGGGGAGCGCTCCAGGGACGGAACCTGAGATTTCCCACCGCGGCCGCCGGGCCGCGTTCGGGTGAGCCATGGATGGCGAACGGGGAGCGCTCCAGGGACGGAACCTGAGATTCCCCACCGCGGCCGCCGGGCCGCGTTCGGGTGAGCCATGGATGGCGAACGGGGAGCGCTCCAGGGACGGAACCCGAGATTTCCCACCGCGGCCGCCGGGCCGCGTTCGGGTGAGCCATGGTCGAAGCCGCCCTCCGGCGGCTGAGGAGGTCGAACGTGGCCCTCAGGCCACGTGAGGGGGATGCCGACCGGAAAGCGCTCCAGGGACGGATCGTGAAAAGCAGTTCCTTCGCTCTCCGCCGGCTGCGGACCTCAGACCACACGAAGGAACGCCGAGCGATATCCGCCCCTCAATGCTCCAGCTCCGCCCCCAAGATCCGATACGCCAGCGCCCGGTGATCGTCCGAGCCGCCCGTCGCAGCCGGCGTCCAGGTCCGCGCGGCGCGGATCGACAGCGTCACTTCGTTTCCGGCCCGTACGGGCAGCGCGAATTCGACCGGCGTGCGCAGGCCCGGGCGCAGCGCCTGCGTGTAGGAGCGGCCGCCCAGTTCGATCTGCAGCGACTGCTCCAGCCCCAGCTGCGCAGGTGACCACAGTTCCAGCTTCAGCTTCCGCACGGCGCGCGTCGGCACGAAGCGCGTCTGCAATTGGCTTCCGGCCCATTGATCGGGCCACAGGCCGAGCGCCCCGCCGGGCTGCGTCGCATAGCCTTGCAAGGGCAGCCGCTGCGAGGCGCGCATTTCGTCCAGCGCGCGCTCCAGCGCCTGTATCTGCGCGCCGAAATGCCGCTCGCGGTCGTACAGGTAGCGCAGCTGCGTGCGCATGCGGCTGAAGCGCCGCGTCAGGTCCTGCACGTCGCTCCCGTCCAGTGCGCACCCGGCGCGCAGGTGCCGCGGCATCGCCTCGGGCACGTAGATCGTCGCATGCGGAGGCGCGGTCTGCTCCGGCGGCCGCTCGCGCGTGTACAGGTAGATCGCGAACGACTTGCGCGAAAGCCGCTCCTGCCCCTCGGGCAGGCGGATCTGCGAGAAGCCGTGCCACGACGTCTCGCTGGTCTCGAAGATCACGCAGGAATTGAACGCGGGCGGGAAGGCGCAGACCTCGTCGCGCGCCTCGTCCCACGGCGAGGAATGCAGCTCCAGCGCACCGCCCCATGGCGTCTCCCAGTGCGGGTTGAGGTAGACGATCAGGTTCAGGCGGCGGTGCCAGCGCGTGCGCGGGTGGTAGTTGAAGTCCACGTGCACGTCCAGGCTCTGCCCGTCGCGGTTCTCGTGCGTCCCGCCGCCGACGTAGTCGGGGTCGTACAGCAGGTCGGGGATGCCGGTCACGCGCGAGACGAAGCCGAGGAACTGCGGCGTCTGCAGGTAGGCGTCCAGCGCGCGGTAGCCGTCGGACAGCTCGCGCACGTCCATGCGCACGGCCTTGCCGCCGACTTCGCCCATCTCGTTGAGCGCGTGCCGTTTCTCGAAATCCGGGAATTCGTCCAGCAGGCGCCGGCAGAACGCGCGATCGAGGAAGTCCGGGATCGCGACGTGACGGAAGGGCAGGGCAGTACGGAAACGCTCGGCGAGCTCGTCGGCTCGCGCCACCACGGTCGGATCGATGCCCGGCATGGAAGTTCTGGAGGCTGGATGAGGACGCCACAGAGTGCGGCGCGCAGGTGAAGGTTCCATGGCACGGCGCCGGCGCGGCGCCCTTCGCGGAAGTGGTGCCGCGGGTCTTCGGCCCGCCGTCGTGACGACGGCGGGCCGCGCGATCAGCCGCGCTTCATCGACGAGAAGAACTCGTCGTTGGTCTTGGTGTTCTTCATCTTGTCGAGCATGAATTCCATCGCCGCCAGCTCGTCCATCGGATGCAGCAGCTTGCGCAGGATCCAGATCTTCTGCAGCTGGTCCGGATCGATCAGCAGCTCTTCGCGGCGCGTGCCGGAGCGGTTGATGTCGATGGCGGGGTAGACGCGCTTCTCGGCGATGCGTCGGTTCAGGTGCACTTCCATGTTGCCGGTGCCCTTGAACTCCTCGTAGATGACCTCGTCCATCTTCGAGCCGGTGTCGATCAGCGCCGTCGCGATGATGGTCAGGCTGCCGCCTTCCTCGACGTTGCGCGCGGCGCCGAAGAAGCGCTTCGGACGCTGCAGCGCGTTCGCGTCGACGCCGCCGGTCAGCACCTTGCCCGAACTGGGCACCACGGTGTTGTAGGCGCGCGCCAGGCGGGTGATCGAGTCGAGCAGGATCACCACGTCCTTCTTGTGCTCGACCAGGCGCTTGGCGCGCTCGATCACCATCTCGGCGACCTGCACGTGGCGCACGGCCGGCTCGTCGAAGGTCGACGCGACGATCTCGGCGCGCACGCCGCGCTGCATCTCGGTGACTTCTTCCGGACGCTCGTCGATCAGCAGGATGATCAGGTGCGCATCCGGATGGTTGTGCACGATCGCCTGCGCGACGTTCTGCAGCATCATCGTCTTGCCGGCCTTGGGCTGGCTGACGATCAGGCCGCGCTGGCCGCGGCCGATCGGCGCGACGAGGTCGAGGATGCGGCCGGTGATGTCCTCCGACGAACCGTTGCCGCGCTCGAGGTGGAACGCCTTGCGCGGGAACAGCGGCGTCAGGTTCTCGAACAGGACCTTGTTCTTCGACGCTTCCGGCGGCTCGCCGTTGATGTGGTCGACCTTGAGCAGCGCGAAGTAGCGCTCGCCTTCCTTCGGCGGACGCAC
This sequence comes from Dokdonella ginsengisoli, assembly GCF_042652785.1. Lineage (NCBI taxonomy): Bacteria > Pseudomonadati > Pseudomonadota > Gammaproteobacteria > Lysobacterales > Rhodanobacteraceae > Dokdonella > Dokdonella ginsengisoli. The sequence goes on from NZ_JBHSHD010000005.1 coordinate 253,278, forward strand.
GCGGCCGGTGATGTAGTCGCCGGTGCGCAGGTTGAAGCGGCGGATCTGGCTCGGGCTGACGTAGATGTCGTCCGGGCCGGCGAGGTAGGAGGCGTCGAAGCCGCGCAGGAAGCCGAAGCCGTCCTGCAGGATCTCCAGCACGCCTTCGCCGTAGATGCCGCCGCCGGCGCGCGCATGCGCCTTCAGGACCAGGAATACGATGTCCTGCTTGCGCGCGCGCGCCACGCCTTCCTGCACGCCCAGGCTCTCGGCCAGGGTCAGCAGTTCGGCGGCGGTCTTGCGCTTGAGGTCGTTGAGATCGATCAGCGGACCGTTGCCGCCGCCGTTGCGCTCGTCGAATTCCTCGTCGAGGTTGGGGTTGTTGTGCCCCTGCGGATTGTTGCCGTGGCGGTTGCGGCGGTCGCGGCGACCGCGGCGGCCCTGGCCTTGCTGGTTCTGGCCCTGGCCCTGCTGCGGCTGGGCGTTGCCGGACGCCTGCCCCTGCGGTGCCGGCGCCACGTTGCCGTCCGCGCCGGCGGGCGCAGACTCGGCGGAAGGGGCAGCCGGCGCGTCGGACGCGGTCTCGGGCGCTTCCTGGGAAGGGTTCTGCTGGCCTCGCGGAGCACGCTGGCGGCGGCCTTCGGCACGGCCTTCGGCTACGGCGACGGGGCCGTTCTCGTTCGTTTCGTTTTCGGACACGGGCAATCCTCGCTGGGCGCCGTTGGTGAAGCTGGGAGGGAAGGATTCGGGGAGAAGCGGGCGGAGCGGCTGTGGCTCCGGGCGCTTGCGGGCTACGTTAGCACCGCCCCGGGCGGGCGTAAAGCGGTGAAGCCGGGATTGGGCATTGGGGATTGGAGATCCGGAAAGAACGAGACGGGGCAGCTCGACGGCTTTTCACCGATCTCCAGTCCCGAATCTCCAGTCCCGGCGTTTCAGGCGATCGCCTTGTCGATCATCTGGGCGAGGGCGGACTTGCTGACGGCGCCGATCTGGGTCGCCTGCACCTTGCCGTCCTTGAAGATCATCAGGGTCGGAATGCCGCGCACGTTGTAGGTGCGGGGGGTCTTCTGGTTGTGGTCGACGTTGATCTTGGCGACCTTCAGCTTGCCTTCGTAGGAGGCGGCCAGGTCGTCGAGCATCGGCGCGATCATCTTGCACGGACCGCACCATTCGGCCCAGAAGTCGACCAGCACCGGCTCGGACGAGTTGAGGACCTGTGCCTCGAACTGGTCGTCGCTGACATGCGAGATATGTTCGCTCACGATGACTCTCCGTAAAGGGGGAAAGGCCGGCCACCGCGCGTCGAAGGCGGGCTTCCGCTACACTCAAGCGGTTGGGCGGCACGGAAAGGGGTACGGCAGGGCGCGAAACGCACGCGCTCATTTGAGCCCAAACCCCGACCCGCTGCAAGCTGGGGGCGTCGCCGCGCATTGCAAGAGCGACGTCGTGCCGCCATCTGCTACCTGCCCCGACGCGCGTAACACCGCGCCAGAGGAAAGCCCGGCCCCCGCCGCGCGCTTTCTCCCCACACCTCCAAAGTATCGATTCATGTCACAGCATCCCCTTACCGAAATCACCTTCGAAAGCTTCGACCTGCATCCGCGCCTGCTGTCGGGCCTGAATGCCGCCGGCTTCACGCGCTGCACGCCGATCCAGGCGCTGACGCTGCCGGTCGCGCTGACCGGGCGCGACGTCGCCGGCCAGGCGCAGACCGGCACCGGCAAGACCGGCGCCTTCCTCGTCGCCGTGCTCAACCGCCTGCTGACCCAGCCGGCGGTCGCCGACCGCAAGCTGACCGATCCGCGCGCCGTCATCCTCGCGCCGACGCGCGAGCTGGCGATCCAGATCGACAAGGACTTCCGCAACATCGGCCGCGACACCGGCCTCACCTCGGCCCTGATCTACGGCGGCGTCGACTACGAAAAGCAGCGCGACGCGCTCAAGGCCGGCTGCGACCTGATCATCGCCACGCCCGGGCGCCTGATCGACTACCTCAAGCAGCACGTCTTCTCGTTCAACGCGATCGAGGCGGTCGTGCTCGACGAAGCCGACCGCATGTTCGACCTCGGCTTCATCAAGGACATCCGCTTCCTGTTCCGCCGCATGCCGCCGCGCGAGCAGCGCCAGAGCATGCTGTTCTCGGCCACGCTCAGCCAGCGGGTGCTGGAGCTGGCCTACGAGCACATGAACGAAGCCGAGAAGCTCGCCGTCGAGACCGACAACGTCACCGCCGACCGCGTGCGCCAGGTGGTCTATTTCCCGGCGAAGGAAGAAAAGCTGCAGCTGCTGATCGGCCTGCTCTCGCGCGTCGACGCGCATCGCAGCATGGTCTTCGTCAACACCAAGATCGCCGCCGAGAAGGTCACGCGCGCGCTCGAACGCCAGGGCTTCTCCGTCGCCACCCTGTCCGGCGACGTGCCGCAGGCCAAGCGCGAGCGCCTGCTCGGCAAGTTCCAGAAGGGCGAGATCGAAGTCCTGGTGGCGACCGACGTCGCCGCGCGCGGCCTGCACATTCCCGACGTCAGCCACGTCTTCAACTACGACCTGCCGCACGACGCCGAGGACTACGTGCACCGCATCGGCCGCACCGCGCGCCTGGGCGCCGAGGGCGACGCGATCAGCTTCGCCTGCGATCTCTACGCGATGGGCCTGCCGGACATCGAGAAGTACATCGAACAGAAGATCCCGACCGCCTCGATCGACCCGCAGCTGCTGGTCGCGCCGCCGCCGCGCCCGCGCGCGCAGACGGCGCAGGCCGAATCCGCCGACGAAGCCGCCGACGACGCGCGCAACACCGCCGGCCCGCCGAAGAAGGACAGCGCCTCGTCGCGCTCGCGCGGACCGCGCTCTTCGTCTTCGCGCGGGAGCCACGGCGAACGCCGCGACGGCGAGCGGCGCAGCGGCAGGGGCGAGGTCGGCCGCGGCGAGCCGCTCGGCGAAGCGCGCCGCGAGACGCCCCAGCCGGTCGCCGCCGAAGCGGCTGCCGTGCCGGCGAACGACGGTACCGCGACCGCGCCGGCTGCTGCCGGTGAGGCGCCGCGCAAGCGCCGCCGCCGCGGCGGTCGCGGCCGCAACAAGCGACGCGAAGGCGAGGCGATGAACGCCACGGCCGCCGCCTCCGGCGCCGACAAGGCGGCCCCTGCGCACGGCGGCGAGCGCAAGCCGCGCCGCGAGCACGCGCCGCGCAGCGAGCGCACGATCCCGACCGCACCGCCGGGTCCGGTCGCGGCGGAGAGTTCGCCGCCGAAGCAGGGTTTCTTCCGCCGTCTCGTGCGGATGTTCACCGCGCGCTGAGCGTCTCGCGCGGTTCTCCGCGCGAGCGGTACCCGTGACGTCGCCCGCTGTGGATCTCAGCGGGCGGTCGACGCGTCGAGCGATTGCCGCAGCGCGGCCACCTTTTCGATCTGGCGCTGTCCCGCCGCACCCAGGCCGGTGAAGACCTGCTCGGCCGCGGTGAGGTCGACACGCGCGTCGTCGAGGCGGCGCTGGGCGATGCGCAGTTGCGCACGCATCCGGTAGCCGATGCCGGTGTCGCGGTTGGACTCGCCGTACGCCTCGCGCGCCTGCGCCAGCAGCGAATCGATCAGCGGCTCGGCCTCCTCCGGCCTGCCCGCGTCCATCAGCACCTGCGCCAGGCGCTGGCGCGCGCCGAAGGCCAGGCGTCCGCGCTCGCCGCTGCGCTTGCCCGCCATCGCGAGCGCGCCCTGCAGCAGCGGAACGGCTTCGTCGTAGCGGGCGAGCTTGCCGAGCAGCTCGCCGAGCTGCGCATCGGCCTTCGCCAGCGCCTCGGAATCGCCGTAGACGCGCAGCGTCGCCGATACCTTGCGCAGGTCCGCCAGCGCCTCCTCGTCGCGGTTGAGCATCGTCGCGATCGCCGCCCGGTTGCCCAGGGCGGTCAGGCCCTCGGAGGAGAGGGCCTGACGCAGCCGCTCGTATTCGGCCACCGATTCCTGCGCGCGGGCGAAGGCCTCCTCGATTCGCCCGACCTGGGCGAGCGTGATCGACAGCGTGACCAGCGCGTACGCCGATTCCCCGTCGGCGCCGTCGTGCAGCGCGCGGCGCTCGCGGATGCCCCGGTCGAGCGTGGCGATGGCGGCATCCGTATCGCCCTGCATGCGTTCGAGCCGTGCCTGCAGCGTGCGGCTCCTGCTCAGCGACTCGCGATGGCGCTCGGGCCGGGAATTCCAGTACGCCTGCGCGGCCGCCAGCAGCTCGCGCGCGCGCGCGTCGTGGCCGCGATGGTGTTCCGCGGTGGCCAGGCCGAACCGGGCCGAGGCCTGGAGATCCGGGCGGGCCTCCACGCCCGGCCACTTCAGCAACCGCTCGAGCAGCGGCGCGCCGCCGTCCGCGTCGCCGAGCGCCGCATAGATTTCGCTCAGCATCAGCGCTGTGGCCTGACCGGTCTCGGGCTGGTCCCTGAAGTACTCGAAGATGTCGTCGGCGCCCTGCCGGAGCACCTCGTCGGCGGTCAGGACGGCGCCCTCGCGTTGGCGCTGCGTGGCGTTGCGGAACATCAGCGTCAGGTACTGCTGCACGGCATTCGCGCGTTCGGCTTCGGCGACCGCCGCCTCGCGCTGCAGGCGTTCGTTGCGCGCGCTGCGCAGGGCCAGCGCGGTAGCGGCGAGCAACGCGACGGCCAACCCGAGCGCGACCGCGACTGCGACGCGATTGCGCCGCACGAACTTGCCCAGGCGATAGCCGAACGCAGTGCCGGAGGCGCGCACGGGTGCGCCGGCGAGCCAGCGCGACAGGTCCTCGGCGAACGCCTCCACGGTCGTGTAGCGCCGCGCCGGCTCCTTCGCCAGCGCCTTGTCGAGGATGCGCGTAAGGTCACCGCGCACGTCATTGCGCCAGGGCCGCAGGTGGGTGGAGCGCGCGGCGAGGCGGGCGGCGGACGCGGCGTGGCCGCCGCGCGCGATCGCCTGCGCCGGCGGCTGCGGCGGCCGTTCGCGGATCGTGTGTTCGGTCGCCGCGAGATCGCGGCGATCCAGTTCGTACGGCAGCACGCCGACGAGCAGTTCGTACAGCACCACGCCCAGCGCGTAGACGTCGGTGGCGACGCCGGCGGTCTCGCCGCCGAACTGTTCCGGCGCGGCGTATTCGGGCGTCAGCACGCCGCGATGGCCGAGGGTGGTCGGCGCCGCACCGGCGTCCTCGCCGCCGAGCAGGCGCGCGATGCCGAAGTCGAGCAGGCGCACGTGGCCGTCGGCCTCAACCAGGATGTTGCCGGGCTTGAGGTCGCGATGCACGACCAGCTGCGCGTGCGCGTACTGCACGGCGGCGCAGACGTCCAGGAAGAGCTTCACGCGCGCGCGCAGGTCGAGCGAGCGCGCATCGCACCAGCGCGTGACCGGCTCGCCGCGCACGAATTCGAGGGCGAACCACGGCCGCCCGTCCGGCGCCACGCCGCCGTCGATGAAGCGCGCCAGGTTCGGGTGCGACAGCCGCGCCAGGATGCGCCGCTCGCGCAGGAAGCGCGCGCGGATGTCGTCGAAGTCGAAGCCGCGGCGGATCAGCTTGAGCGCGACGTCCTGGCGGAAGTCGGCGCCTTCGCGTTCGCCGCGGTAGACCACGCCCATGCCGCCGCGGCCGATGCGCTCGGCGACGCGGAACGCGCCCAGGCGCGCGTCGAGCAGCGAGTCGGTCGCGTCCTCGGGCGACTCGGGCCCATCGTCCCCGCCGATCCGCTGCAGCATCGCGCGCACGCGTTCGAGCAGCGGTGGATCGTCGGTGCAGCGCGCCGCCAGCAGGCGTTCGCGCTCGAGATCGGTGTCGAGGTCGAGCGCTTCGCGCAGCAGGTGCAGGGCGGCATGGTCGGGCTCGCGTGGGCGGCTCATGGCGCATCCAGTGCCCGGCGCAGGGGCTGCATGAGCCGGATGTAGGCCTCGCCGCTCCTGCCGCCGGCGGCGAACAGCGCCGTGGCCCGGTCGAGATCGTCGCGCGCCTCGGCCTGGCGGTGTTCGGCCAGCCGCACCTGCGCGCGGGCGCGATAGGTCGTGCCGAGCAGGGTCGTGTTGGCCGCATAGCTCGCCTGCGCGATCTCCACCGCGGCCTCGGCCAGCGGCGCCGCTTCCGCCGTGCGCCCGAGGCGGGCGTACAGCTCGGCCAGGGAAACTCTCGTGGTGACCGACAGCGGGCTGCGTTGGCCGTTCTGCGCGAACGCGATGCGCAACGCTTCCTGCAGGTTCGGCAAGGCCTCGTCGAAGCGATCCAGCCGCGTCAGCACCACGCCGAGATTGTTTAGGGAGGCAGCCAGCTTGGTGGTTTCGCCGTACAGCGCACGCGTGGTGTCGGCGACGCGGCGATAGTCGCGCAGGCACTCCTCGTTCCTGCCCATCATCAAGGCGGCGTTGCCGCGGCTGTTCAGCGCGGCCATGCCGCCGTCGGAGTCGGTCTGGCCCAGGCCCTCGAAGATGCGGTAGCTCTCGTTCGCGCTGGTTTCGGCTTCCTCGTAGCGGCCGGCCTGGGTCAGTGCGTTGGACAGGGTGTTGAACAGGTTGCCGAGTTCAAAATCGTCCTTGCCGGTCAGCGTGCGGCGTTCGGCGATGGCGTTGCGCAAGGTGGTGATGGCCAGATCCACCCGGCCTTCGGCGCGCTCGATCTTGGCCTGCGTCGAGCGGCTTTCGTTGAGCAGTTCGCGCGCCGAGATCGGCTGGACGGACCAGTACGCCTGCGCCTGGTCCAGCAGCTCGCGCGCCCGCGCGGTATGGCCGCGCACCAGCTCGATCTGCGCCAGGTTGTAGCGCGCGTTCGCCTGCACCTTCGGGTTGCCGTCGATGCCGGGCCATTGCAGCAGGCGCTCCAGCAGCGGGGTCGCGCCTTCCGCGTCGCCCAGCTGCAGATACAGGTCGCTCAGCATGAGCGCGGTGGTCTGACCCGTTTCCGGCTGGTCGCGGAACTGGTCGAAGAGTTTCTCCGCGCCGGCCCGGAACACCTCGCGCACGTCGACCCGGCCCGCATCCTTCTGTGCGGCGGCGTCGCGGAACATCAGCATGACGTACTGGCGCGTGGCGTCCGAGCGCCTGGCTTCGGCCAGCGCTTCGTCGCGCTGCAGGCGCGCCTGGCGCATCTGCCAGATGGTCGCCGCCATGCCGGCCACGACGGCGGCGGCGGCCAGCGCAGCGAAGCCGACCGCGAGGCGGTTGCGCCCGACGAACTTGCGCAGGCGATAGCCGAAGGCATCGCCGGAAACGCGCACCGGCGCGCCGGCGAGCCAGCGCGAGAGATCGTCGGAAAAGCTCTGCACGCTGGCGTAGCGGCGCTCGGGCTCCTTCGCCAGCGCCTTGTCGAGGATGCGCGTGAGATCGCCACGCACTTCATGGCGATAGCCGCGCAGGCCGGTACCGCGCGCGGCCAGGCGTCGTGCGGTCGCCTCGGTACCGTCGCGCGCGATGGCCTGCGCCGGCGGCTGCGCCGGCTGCTCGCGGATCGTGCGTTCGGCCGCGGCGAGGTCGTGGCGGTCGAGCGCGTAGGGCAGCGTGCCGGCGACCAGCTCGTACAGCACCACGCCGAGCGCATAGACGTCGGTGGCGACGCCGGCGACTTCGCCGCCGAACTGCTCGGGAGCGGCGTATTCGGGCGTCAGCACGCCGCGGCTGCCGATCGTGGTCGCGGCCGTGCCGGCTTCCTCGTCGCCGAGCAGGCGCGCGATGCCGAAGTCGAGCAGGCGCGCGTGGCCGTCGTCGTCGACCAGGACGTTGCCGGGCTTGAGGTCGCGGTGCACGACCAGCCGCGCATGCGCGTACTGCACGGCGGCGCAGACGTCGAGGAACAGCCGTACGCGCGCGCGCGGGCCGAGCGCGCGCGCGTCGCACCAGTGCGTGACCGGCGAGCCGCGCACGAACTCGAGGGCGAACCACGGCCGCCCGTCCGGCGCCACGCCGCCGTCGATGAAGCGCGCCAGGCCTGGATGGTCGAGGCGGGCGAGGATGCGCCGCTCGCGCAGGAAGCGCGCGCGGATGTCGTCGAAGTCGAAACCGCGGCGGATCAGCTTGAGCGCGACGTCCTGGCGGAAGTCGGCGCCCTCGCGTTCGCCGCGGTAGACCACGCCCATGCCGCCGCGGCCGATGCGTTCGACCACGCGGAACGGACCCAGGCGCGCGCCGATCAGCGGATCCTCGTCGGTGTGGGCGGCGGGAGCTTCTTCGTCCTCGTCCTCGCCGATGCCGCGCAGCAGGGCGTTGACGCGCTCGCACAGGGCGTCGTCGGAGCCGCAGCGCTGCGAGACGAAGCCGCTGCGCTCGTCCGGCGAGGTGTCGAGCGCGTCGCGCAGGATGCGCAGGGCCAGCATGTCGCGTTCTTTCATCGCTCCCCCCGCAACGTGCCGACGGTTCCGGCCGAACGAAAAGCGCCGCCGCGCGGCTACCCAGGCGCGGCGGCGCCTGCGGACGGCTTCAGGCCGTTTCTTCCAGCCGCTCGCGCAGCCATTCGCGCGCGGCCACCCAGTCGCGCCGCGCCGTGCGCTCGGTGATGCCCAGCGTGGCGGCGACTTCGGTCACCTCCAGGCCGACGAAATAGCGCAGCTCGACGACCTTCGCCATGCGCTCGTGCGCCGATTCGAGTTCGCCCAGCGCCTGGTCCAGCGCGGCCAGGTCGGTGCCGTCGGGAATCGGCAGCTCCAGCGCCTCGGTGAAGTCGTCGCGCAGCCAGCGTCCGCCGCGCTTCTCGGTCGAGGCCTTGCGCGCGCGGTCGACCAGCACCTGCCGCATGATGCGCGCCGAGGCGTTGAGCAGGTGCGCGCCGCTCTCGAACGCGGCCGGCGTGCGTCCGAGCAGGCGCAGCAGCACTTCGTGCACGAGCGCGGTGGTCTGCAGGGTCGCGTGGCCCGGCGTCGAGCGCAGCAGGCCGGCGGCGATGCGGCGCAGGTCGGCGTAGACCAGCGGCAGCAGCCGATCGAGCGCTCCGCAGTCGCCCTCGCTCCAGCGCTGCAGCCAGCGCGTGACGCTGTCGTCTCCCGTCTCCGCCATGGACGCAAGGTAGCGCGTCCGGCGCGCGCGCGCCAAGCGCGCGTCGGCACGGACCGGCCGCGGCGGAGACGGGGGCCATCGGTCGTCCGCCGTCAATCGAAGCCGTTCGCGAAGATCACGTCGCGCCCGATGCGCGCCGTTGCGAACATCAGCGTATTGCCGGTGCCCGGGTCGCGCACGTCGCCGGTCACGCTGAACGAGCCGTTGCCGGAGGCGACGATGCCGTACAGCGCGCTGCTGGACGGGAACGTGGCTCCCGGCGGCCTCACGGCGGTGGCGAAGCGCTGCAGAAGGCTGCCGGCGTCGGTGTCGACGAAGGCGACCGACGCGGCGGGGATGAAGTCCGGCCCAACCTCGGCGTCGTCCTGTCCGGCGATCGCCAGCGTCGCGCCGTCGCGCGCAACGGCGAAAGGTGCGGCGGCGCCGTAGACCGCGCAGGCCTGGGCGTCGCCGGGGTCGTCCCAGCCGCCGAAACGCAGCTTGCCGCCGGTGCCGAAGGTGGTGACGTAGTGGCCGTCCTGGTCCAGCTTGCCCACGCCGGTGCCCGACGCGCAGGCCTGCGCGGCGCTGGCGACCACGTAGATCTCGTCGTTGTAGGGTGCGGCCGGAATGCCCAGGCCGAGCGTGCGCACGGCGATGCCGCGGTTGCGGTCTTCCTTGGTGCCGCGGTCGAACTGGACGAAGGCGAAGCCGTTGCCGCTGCCGGCACCGGTGCCGCTGCCGAAACTGGCGTCCAGGTCGCCGCTGCTGCTGAACTTGACCACCGCGGCATCCCAGTCGTTGCTGGTTGCGGTGGTCGCCGCGTACTGGCGCTCGGCGCCGACGTAGATCGGGCCCGAGCCGGTGAAGCCGCGGAAACCGATGGCGAGGCTGCGTGCGATGAGCGGACAGGCACCGGCGGTGGCGACGGCGCTCGAGCAGCCGCCGCTGGTCTGGAACAGGAACGCGATGCTGGTGCCGTCGGTGCCGAAGGTGGAGTCGCCCTCGAACGGGGTGATGCCGCCGACGTTGAAGCGGCTGAGGCGGATGTAGTTGCCCGAGCCGCCGTACACGGTGGCGGCGGCGAGCAGCTTGTACGGAGCGCCGCCGAGGGTGGCGCTGCTGAACAGCGCCATCTCGGCGCCGTCCTCGTTGAACGGGCTGGTGAACAGCGTGAAGTGGCCGAGGAAGCGGCCCGTTTCGCCGGCGACGTCGGAGAAGATCAGCAGCTGCACGTCGCGGCTTTCGCCGTCCGGCGTGTGGTCGACCATGACGTAGATGCGGTCGCCGATGGTCTTGACGTCCTTGACGGCGGTGAAGCGCGGAGTGAGCTGTCCGCCGAGGTTGCTGCCAGGATAGATCAGGTACTGGTTGCCGAAGTTGCCGTACGGCGAGGAGGAGAAGGTCCACGCCACGCGCTGGCCGGATGCGTCGTAGCGCACCAGGCCGATGTGGAACTGTCCGTCCGGCGGATCGGGCTGGTTGTAGGCCGGCACCAGGCCGACCGCGACGACGTCGCCGTTCGACAGGCGCGCCAGCTTGCGGCCGCGGTAGTTGGCGCTGCTGGAGCCGGCGAAGCGGTCGAGGAAGAACGCGCCGCCGTTGAAGCCCGGATCCAGTCCGTAGCCGCCGGCCTGCGTTTCCCAGGCGATTTCGGTGTCGGGCTCGGGCGGCTTGTCGGCGGCGAGCGCGGCGCCGACGGGAAGCAGGAAGGCGAGGCACGGGAGGATTCGGACGAGTCGATGAAGCATGGCGTATCCCTCAGGGCTGTGCCGGCACGCCGCCGGCTCGCTCGGGGATACGGGGAATTCCGCCGTCGCCGGACATCGCGCCGGAAACGAAAGCGCCGCCGGCTGGAAGCCGGCGGCGCCGGGCGCGGCGAGGGCGCGCGGTGCGTCAATCGAAACCGTCGGCGAAGACCACGTCGTCGGGCTGCTGCACGAAGCTGGCGGTGACGCTGCAGTCCGCGTGCACCGGATCGGTGGTGAACACGCTGCCGGCGAGGCTGCCGCCGCAGCTGCTGCTGACCGCGTCGATCACGTAGCCGGCGTCCGGGGTCAGGCTGAAGCTCGCGGTCCAGCCGTCCTCGATCGTCTGCGCGCCGGCCGGCGAGATGCCGCCGCCACCGCCGGCCGCGGCGGTGACGGTCCAGTTGAAGCCGCTGTCCGTGGTCACGGTGAGCAGGTCGGCGATGACGCCGTAGTTGTTGCAGTCCGCGCGCGCGCCGCCGCAGTAGTTCATGCCGCCGTATTCGCCGCCGGCGCCGGCGATCCAGCCGACGTAGTACTGGCCCGGACTCACGCTCGACGGCAGGCGCAGCTGCATGCCGGCGTGGACGTAGTTGTACGCGGCCAGCGAGCCGAGGCTGGCGCTGCCGAGGTAGAGATCACCGGTGGTGATGTTGGTATCCCACGAGGCGTAGAAGTCAACCGTGACCGGACCGCTGGCGGCCCAGCCGTTGTTGACCACGTTGTAGTCGAACGCGATCTCGCCGCGGCGGCCGACGACCGGCGTGGACAGTCCCTTCAGCGGCGTCTCGTAGTAGTAGAACTCCTCGCCCAGGTCGACCAGCCACTGCGGCGGCCGCTCGGTCTGGTCGGTGGTCGAGCTGGTGGAGAAATAGTTCTCCTCGTCGGTGGTGTAGCGTGTCGCTTCGGCGTTGCCGTTGCGGTCGGAGGTGGAGTTGGTGCCGAGGATGTAGCGGTTGCCGTCGACGTAGCGCCACACCGGGCCGCCGCTGTGGCCGCCGTAGGTGTAGGCGTACATCGGGATGCGGAAGTCGTTGTAGTCGTGGCCGTTGCCGGCGTCGTAGCCGGGGTACTGCACCAGCGTGCCGGCGGGCACGTAGGGCGTCTCGGCTGGGTAGCCGGAGTAGTTGAGGTTGGGTTCCTCCACGCCCCAGGCGCGCCCCATCCAGCCGACGCGGTCGCCCATCGGGCGGTCCAGCGTGACGAAGCCCCAGTCGCAGTCCCAGTCGGCGTCGACGGTCCAGCACGACCAGCTGCGCAGCAGCGTCGCGCGCGCCTCGCCGAACGGCTGGTCGGCCTCGCCGCTCGGCGTGATCAGGTCGGTCTGCGCCGGGAAGGCCCAGACCTCGTCGGCCCATTGCTGGTCGGAGGTGTTGCCGTCGCGGTTCGGATCGAAGTTGTACAGGCAGTGGCCGGCGGTCATCAGGTGGAAGCCGTCGAAGGTCTCCGCCGAGCAGACGTACCACCAGTTGCCGAAGCGCATGACGAGCTTGTAGATCGTGCGCCACGGATAGTCGCGCACGTAGTAGCTCGGGCCCGGCGGCGTGGCCTGGATCTGCGCCGGCACGGAGCGGTGCGTGCCGGCGGTGGCGGCGGCAGGCCCTTCGAGCGGAGCGCCGGCATCGGCGGAGCTTTCCAGTTCGCCCGGGAAGCCCTCCACCGAGCCGGGCCGCGCGAGCAGGGCCGGCACCGGATCGACCCGGCGGCTGCGCACCTCGCCGCTGAGCAGGTCCTTCTCGTGGCCGAGATTCTTGACCGGCGGCACGCCTTCCGGCGTGCGGCGCCATTCCGGCCGCGGCTGCGGCGCCGGCGGCGCGTTGCGCATCAGGTCGTTCCAGTCCTGGTAGGTCGGCGGTTCGGCGGCCTGCGCGGCGATCGCGAGACCTCCGAGCAGACAGGCGAGCAGGCCGGTGAGCAGCGTGCGATGCCGGCGCAGCGTAAAGCGGAAGACGAGCGGTTTCATCGAAGATTCCCCGTTTGGCAGACGCGCCCGATACGAGCGCTTGTCAGGTCGTTACGCCGAAACGCGGGAATTGCCGACAGACGCCTGCGCCGCCGTCGGCCAAAGCGGGAATTGCGCCGCCCCGCGCGTCGTCGCCGTTTGCTACGCTTGCGCGTCTTTTCTCGCAGGGGGCGTTGCGCATGGCGCGGCGCGGATTGGCCATCGACCGCGGTCGCTACGCCGGAACGGCGGCCTGGGCCTGTTGCGCGCTGTTCGGCGCGCTGGCGCTGTGGCTGCTCGTGCGCCTGGTCTGGCAGCTGCTGCCGCAGGGCGAGGCGGGGCTCTCCGGCGAGCGCGCACAGCCGGCCGGCGCCGTGCCGGTCGCCGTCGCGGCACGTTCGGTCGCCAGCTGGCACCTGTTCGGCCAGACGCCGCGCCGGGCCGGTGCCGCCGGCGAGGCGGCGTCGACCCTGTCGCTGATCCTGCGCGGCACCGTCGCGCAGAGCGATCCGCAATCCGGCCTGGCCGTGGTCGCCGGCGCCGACGGCAGCGAACGCGCGTTCCGCGTCGGCGAGGAAGTCGTGCCCGGCGTGCGCCTGGCCGCCGTCCATCCCGATCGCATCGTGCTGTCGCGCGGCGGCGCCGAGGAAACCCTGCGCCTGCCGCGCGAGCGCAATCTCGCGCCCGCCGACATCGTGCGTCCGGCGCCGGCCACCGCGAGCAGCCGCACGCCGCGCCCGGCCGGCAGCGCCGCGAGAACGGCGCCGGCCGCCGCGCCCGGCGTGCAGGCGGTGAAGGTGACCGACGACGCGCAGCAGGCGCTCGCGCGCCTGCGCCAGAATCCCGACGAGCTGATGAAGCGCGTGCCGGTGGTGCCGGTGCTCGACGGCGGCCGCCTGACCGGCGTGCGCGTCGCGCCGGGCGCGGACACGGCGCTGCTCGGCCAGTTCGGCCTGCGCTCCGGCGACGTCGTCACCGCGGTCGACGGACAGGCGGTCGACTCGTTCGCGCGCGGCCAGCAGATCCTATCTAGCCTGGCGACCGCGAAATCGGCGCGCGTGACCGTGCTGCGCGACGGCAAGCCGGTCGAACTCGACGTCGGCCTGCAATGAATCACTTCGAACACCGGGGATCTTCCGCAATGCGTTTTCTGCCGCTCGCCTTCGCTCTTCTCGCGGCGCTGCACGGCGCAGCCGCTCTGGCGCAGGCCGCGCCCGAGCCGCAGCCCGGCCATGCGCGCACCGCCGACGGCCGTCACACGCTGAACCTCAAGGACGCCGACATCCAGGCGCTGATCGCCACGGTCAGCGAGATCACCGGCAAGAACTTCATCGTCGGCCCGAGCGTGCAGGGCAAGGTCACGGTCGTCTCGGCGCAGCCGATGCGCCCGGACGAGATCTACGACGTGTTCCTGTCCGTGCTGCGCGTGCACGGGCTGGCCGCGGTGCCTTCCGGCAGCATGATCAAGATCGTGCCCGAAGCGATGGCGCAGCAGGACGGCGGCTCCGGGCTCGGCGCCGCGCGCGCCGAGTCGTCCGACGAAATCGTCACGCAGATCGTGCCGGTCAAGCACGTCTCGGCGGCCGAACTGGTGGCGATCCTGCGTCCGCTGCTGCCGCAGGGCGGCCAGCTGCTGTCGCACGCGACGTCCAATTCGCTGGTGGTGTCCGATCGCGCCGGCAATGTGAAGCGCCTGGTCGACATCGTGCAGCGCATCGACACGGTGTCCGACGCGCAGGTCGAGGTGGTGCCGCTGCGCCACGCCAACGCCTCGGAACTGGCGCGCACGCTGACCTCGCTGGCCGACGACAAGACCGCGCAGGCGAACGGCGACGCCTCGCGCGTGTTCGCCGACACGCGCACCAACTCGGTCCTGCTGGCCGGCTCGAAGAACGGGCGCCTGAAGCTGCGCGCACTGATCGCGCACCTGGACTCGCCGGTGGTGGACGGCGGCGACACCCAGGTCGTCTACCTGCGCTACGCGAACGCCAAGGACCTGGTGCCGATCCTGCAGGGCGTCGCCGCCACGCTCAGCGGCAGCGCGCCGCCGACCGCGGCCAAGCCCGGCGAAAGCGCCGGCGGCCTCGCCTCGCCGGCGACGATCCAGGCGCACGAGGAAACCAACGCGCTGATCATCAGCGCGCCGCCGGCGATCTTCCGCTCGCTCTCGGCCGTCGTGCGGCAGCTGGACATCCGCCGCAGCCAGGTGCTGATCGAGGCGGTGATCGCCGAGGTCGCCGACCAGACCGCCAGCGAACTGGGCGTGCAATGGCAGGTGGCCGGCAACAAGCACATCATCGGCGGCACCAACTTCACCGGTCCGTCCACCGGCAACAACATCCTCTCGGCGGCGATCAACCCGTTCGGCGTCGGCAACGGCTTCAACCTCGGTTACGTCGCCGGCACGATCGCCGGTCCCGACGGCAAGCCGATCGCCCAGCTCGGCGCGCTGATCAGCGCGCTGCGCGGCGACGGCAAGTCCAACATCCTGTCCACGCCCTCGGTGCTGACCCTGGACAACCAGGAAGCGCAGATCAAGGTCGCGCAGGAAGTGCCGTTCCTGACCGGCCAGTACACCACCAACGCCTCGCTCGGCGGCGGCAACACGCCCTCCAACGGCATCACCAATCCGTTCCAGACCATCGAGCGCAAGGACGTCGGCCTCGTGCTGAAGGTCAAGCCGCAGATCAACGAAGGCGAATCGGTGCGCCTGGACATCCACCAGGAAGTCTCCTCGCTGGCGCCGACCGTGACCGGTGCGGTCGACCTGATCACCAACAAGCGCGAGCTGACGACCAGCGTGCTGGTCAAGGACGACGCGCTGCTGGTGCTCGGCGGCCTGATCGACAACCAGCTCAAGGACAACGTGCAGAAGGTGCCCGCGCTCGGCGACATCCCGCTGCTCGGCAACCTGTTCCGCTACCGCTCCAACGACCACCAGAAGCGCGACCTGATGGTGTTCCTGCATCCGAAGATCCTGCGCGACGAGGCGACCGAGGCTTCGGTGTCGAGCGAGAAGTACAACTACATGCGCACCGAGCAGCTGCAGATGCGCCAGGAGGACTGGCCGATCACGCCGCGTTCGCAGCGGCCGCTGCTGCCGGAAGTGCACGATTTCCTCGCCAGCCCGTCGCTCGACGGGCAGCCGAACCTGGCGCAGCCGACCGCGCCGGCCACGCCGCGCCGATGAGCGACGCCGCCGGCAAGCCCGCGCAGCGGCCGAGCTTCGGCTTCGCGCGCCGTCACGGCGTGGCGCTGACCGGCTGGCGCGACGGCGTCGCCGAGATCGCCTGCCGTCCCGGCGCGCGCACCGAGGTGCTGGCCGAACTGCGCCGCCATCTCGGCGCGCCGCTCGCCTTCACCACGTTCGCACCGCCCGAGTTCGAGCGCCTGCTGCGCGACCTGTACGAGCAGGGCGACGACGCGCGCACGATGGTGTCCGACCTCGACGAACGACTGGACCTGAAGGCCGTCGCCGACGAGCTGCCCGAGCCGGAAGACCTGCTCGAGAGCGAGGACGACGCGCCGATCATCCGCCTGATCAACGCGCTGCTGACCGAGGCGGTCAAGGAAGGCGCCTCCGACATCCACATCGAGCCGTACGAGAACCGTCTCGTCGTGCGCTTCCGCATCGACGGCGTGCTGCGCGAGGTGCTCGCGCCGCAGAAGGCGATCGCCAGCGCGGTGGTCAGCCGCATCAAGGTCATGGCCAAGCTCGACATCGCCGAACGGCGCCTGCCGCAGGACGGCCGCATCGGCCTGCGCATCGCCGGACGGCCGGTGGACGTGCGCGTGTCGACGATTCCGGCCGGGCGCGGCGAGCGCGTCGTGCTGCGCCTGCTCGACAAGCAGGCCGGCAAGCTCGACCTGGCCCAGCTCGGCATGGCCGAGGCGATGCGGCTGCGGCTGGAAGACCTGATCGCGCGCCCGCACGGCATCCTGCTCGTCACCGGCCCGACCGGTTCGGGCAAGTCGACCACGCTGTACGGTTCGCTGCTGCGCCTGAACGACAGCTCGCGCAACATCATGACGGTCGAGGACCCGATCGAGTACTACCTCGACGGCGTCGGCCAGACCCAGGTCAACCCGCGCGTGGACATGACCTTCGCGCGCGGCCTGCGCGCGATCCTGCGCCAGGACCCGGACGTGGTCATGGTCGGCGAAATCCGCGACCTGGAAACCGCCGAGATCGCCGTGCAGGCCTCGCTGACCGGCCATCTCGTGCTGTCCACGCTGCACACGAACTCGGCGGTCGGCGCAGTCACGCGGCTGCGCGACATGGGCGTGGAGCCGTTCCTGCTGTCGTCGAGCCTGATCGGCGTGCTGGCGCAGCGCCTGGTGCGCGTGCTCGATCCGGCGACGCGCGAGGCGTACGCGGCGACGCCGGGCGAACTCGCCGCGTTCGGCCAGCCGGCCGACGCGAAGGTCACGCTGTACCGGCCGCGTGCCGACCTCGCCGCCCATGCGCGCCACTCCGGCTACCGCGGCCGCACCGGCCTGTACGAACTGGTGCCGGTTGACGAGGCCATCCGCCGCCTGATCCACGAGGGCGCATCGGAAGCCGAGCTCGAGCGCCACGCGCGCACGCGCTCGGCCTCGATCCTCGACGACGGCTGGCGCAAGTGCGTGGCGGGCGTCACCTCGACCGAGGAAGTGCTGCGCGTCACGCGGGAAGAGTAAGGCCAAGGCCGGTGATCGAGGGCGCCGCCGCATGACCGGGAAGACCTGGGTGCTGCTGCCCGGGCTCGACGGCAGCGGGCTGCTCTTCGAGGAATTCGTGCGGTGCCGGCCGCGGGCCAATGTCAGCATCGTGCGCTATCCGCTCGATCCTTCGTGGCGGCTCGACGACTACGTGGACCATGTCGAAGCGGCGATCGAGGCCGTCTTGCCTTGCGTCGTCGTCGCGGAGTCGTTTTCCGGGCCGATTGCCCTGAGACTGCAGCGACGCAACCGGAGGGTCGCCGGCGTCGTACTGGCTGCGAGCTTCGTGGAGCGCCCCAATCCCTTGCTCGGTCTCGTGCCGCTGGAGTCGATCGGTGCGCGCTGGCAGCACGCGCTCACGTCGATGGCGCTCGTTCGGCTGATGTGCCTGGACTTCCATGCGTCCGCCGGGCTCGCTTCGGCCGTTCAGCGCGTCGTGCGCGCCTTGCCGATCGAAGTCGTACGTTCGCGCCTGCGCCTGCTGCGCGATCTCGACGAGCGTGCGACGCTGGAAAGCCTGGACGTGCCCTGGCTCGCGCTGGTCCCCCGGAGCGATCGTCTGGTTCCGTTCAGCGCGTTTCCGGCGGGCGGGCTGGGAGAAGTGGCGAGCGTCGACGGCCCTCACTTTCTCCTGCAGGCTCGTCCCGAAGCCTGCTGGCGATCGATCGAAGCCTGGTCGGCGGAGCGTCTGTCCGGAATCTGAGTCCTTTCGCGCGCGGCGGCGTACGGGAAGACCGAAATCCGTCGAGCGATCGGCGCGACTTCAACGGCCTTTGCTGAAAGAATACGCGCCCGGTCACTCATCCCGCCCGTATCGATGCCCGCCTTCGCGTACCAGGCCCTCGACGCCTCCGGCAAGACCCAGCGCGGCGTGCTCCAGGGCGACACCGCGCGCGCGGTACGCGGCTCGCTGCGCGAGCGCGGCCTCAATCCGCTCAGCGTCGAGGAAGTACGCGAAGGGGCGGCGCGCCGGCGCGGCGCGTTTTCGCCGCACGGCCTGAGCGCGGTGCAGCTCGCCCTGCTGACGCGCCAGCTGTCCACGCTCATCGGCGCCGGCCTGCCGATCGACGAGGCGCTGGCCGCGCTGTCGGAGCAGGCGGAGAACGAGCGCCAGCGCGGCCTGACCATGAGCCTGCGCGCGCGCGTGATGGAAGGCGCGAGCCTGGCGCAGGCGCTGGGCGATTTCCCGGAGAGCTTTCCCGAGATCTTCCGCGCGACCGTCGCCGCCGGCGAGCAGTCCGGCCGGCTCGAATCCGTGCTCGACCGGCTCGCCGACTACGCCGAGGCGCGCGACGCGCTGAAGCAGAAGATGCTCGCGGCGCTGGCGTATCCGCTGCTGCTGAGCCTGGTCGCGATCGCGGTGGTCACCGGGCTGCTGACCTGGGTCGTGCCGCAGATCGTCGGCGTGTTCCAGAACCTGCATCAGACGTTGCCGCTGGCGACGCGCGTGCTGATCGCCGTCTCGGCGTTCCTGCGCAGCTGGGGCTGGGCGATCCTCGTGCTGCTGGTGGTGGCGGTCGTCGCCGCGCGCGTCGCGTTGCGCAGCGAGGCGATGCGCCATCGCTGGCACGGCTGGCTGCTGCGCCTGCCGCTGGTCGGCCGGTTGACGCGCGCGGCGAACACCGCACGCGCGACGCGCACCCTGGCGCTGCTGGCCGGCAGCGCGGTGCCGCTGCTCGACGCGCTCGGCATCGCCGCACAGGTGGTGCCGAACCTGCCGATGCGCGAGGCGCTCAAGCGCGCCGCGTTCAAGGTGCGCGAGGGCAGCGCGTTCTCGCGTGCGCTCGGCGAGAGCGGCCTGTTCCCGCCGGTCGCGCTGCGCCTGATCGCCAGCGGCGAGCGTTCCGGCGAGCTGCCGCGCATGCTCGAGGAGGCCGCGCAGCAGCAGCAGCGCGAACTCGATCGCTGGCTGACCGCATTGACCGCCGTGCTCGGCCCGGCGGTGATCCTCGCGGTCGGCGCGATGGTGCTGTTCATCGTGCTGGCGATCCTGCTGCCGATCTTCAACCTCAACCAGATGGTGAAATAGGTGTGCGGGATCGCGGGATGCTGGGAGCCGCAGGCGGGCCGCGACGCGGACGCGCTCGCCGCGCTGGCGCGGCGCATGGGACAGACCCTGCATCATCGCGGCCCCGACGACGACGGCGTCTTCGTCGAGGCGGCGGCCGGGCTGGCGCTGGCGCACCGGCGCCTGGCGATCATCGACCTGACGCCGCTCGGGCATCAGCCGATGCCGTCGGCCGATGCGCGCTACGTCATCGTCTACAACGGCGAGATCTACAATTTCGAAGAAGTGCGCAGCGAGCTGGCGGCGCGCGGCCATTCCTTTCGCGGCCATTCCGACACCGAGGTGCTGCTGGCCGCGATCGTCGAATGGGGCATCGACGGCGCGCTGTCGCGCTGTGACGGCATGTTCGCCTTCGCGCTGTGGGACCGGGCCGAGCGGCAGCTGTGGCTGGCGCGCGATCGCGTCGGCAAGAAGCCGCTGTACTACGGGCGCACCCCGCACGGTCTGGTGTTCGGCTCGGAGCTGAAGGCGCTGCTCGGCCATCCGCGCTTCGAGCCGGAGATCGACACCGATGCGCTGACCTCGCTGCTGCGCTACGACTACATTCCGGCGCCGCGTTCGATCTACCGCGAGGTGCGCAAGCTCGAAGCCGGGCATTGCGTCCGTTTCGACGAAGCGACGCTGGCCGGAACCGGCTGGCCTCCGTCGCGCCCGTTCTGGGACGCGCAGGCGCGGATCCGCGCGGCGCTGGCGAACCCGTTCGGCGGCAGCGAGGAAGACGCCCTGGCCGCGCTCGACGAGCTTCTGCGCTCGGCCGTGCGACTGCGCCTGCACGCCGACGTGCCGGTCGGTCTGTTCCTGTCCGGCGGCACCGATTCCTCGCTGATCGCGGCGCTGGCGCAGCGCGAGAGCGCGCAACCGGTGCAGAGCTTCACGATCGCGTTCGCCGACCGGCACGACGTCGACGGTGCCTACGCGCGCAGGATCGCCGCGCACCTGGGCACCGCGCACACCGAGTTCCGGGTCAGCGGCGCCGACGCGCTGGCCGTCGTGCCGCGCCTGCCGGAGATCTACGACGAGCCGTTCGCGGACGTCTCGATGGTCCCGAGCGTGCTGGTCGCCCAGCTGGCGCGCCGGCAGGTCAAGGTCGCGTTGTCGGGCGACGGCGGCGACGAGCTGTTCTTCGGGTATTCGCGCTATCTGCGCGCGTTGCGCAACTGGCGCTGGCATGCGTACCTGCCGCAGGGACTGCGGCGCCTGCTCGGCCGCTGGCTGGTGCGCGGCGACCTGGAGATCGCACGCACCGGCGGCCTGCGCACGATCGGCATGGAGATGGCCGCCGAGGACATCGACGGCATCTATCTCAACCGCATCAGCCGCTGGCGCTCGCCGCTGCGCGTCGTGCATGGCGCCGAGGAACCGCCCACCGCCTACACCGCGCGCCCTCTCGCCGACGCCGGGCTGTCGCCGGCGCAGCGCATGATGAGCCTGGATTTCCTCGCGTACCTGCCCGAGGACGTGCTGGTCAAGCTCGATCGCAGCGGCATGTCGGTGGGCCTGGAAGCACGCTCGCCGCTGCTCGATTCGCGCGTCGCCGAGTTCGCCTTCTCGCTGCCCGACGCGATGCGTGCGCGAGAAAGCGAACCCAAGCACTTGCTGAAGGCCCTGCTGCGACGGTACCTGCCCGACGAACTGGTCGACCGTCCGAAAGCCGGTTTCGGCGCGCCGGTCGGATCGTGGCTGAGCGGGCCGTTGCGCGAATGGGCCGACGACCTGCTGTCGGAAGAGAGCCTGCGCCGCGATAATCTGCTCGATGCCTCGTCCGTGCTGCGGCGCTGGAATGCGTTCAAGCGCGGCGAGCGCAAATGGCACACGCACCTTTGGAGCGTCGTGATGTTGCAGAGCTGGCTGGCCTGGCAGCGCGACTTCCGCGCCGCGCGGAGGAGCGCATGAAATCGGTACGCAACGGCGGGGAATCGCGCGCGTGATTCGCTTCGAACAGGTCGGCAAACGCTACGCATCGGGTCAGGACGCCCTGGTCGATCTCAGTTTCGAGATCGACGCCGGCGAAATGGTGTTCGTGACCGGGCATTCGGGTGCCGGCAAGAGCACGCTGCTGAAGCTGATCGGGCTGGTCGAGCGTCCGACGCGGGGCCAGCTCGTCGTCAATCACGCCGACCTGGCGCGCGTGCGCCGCGGCGGCATCGCGCATGCGCGGCGCGGCATCGGCATGGTATTCCAGGACCATCGCCTGCTGATGGACCGGACGGTGTTCGACAACGTCGCGCTGCCGCTGCTGATCGCCGGCACCGCGCGCGAGGAGATCGGCAAGCGCGTGCGCGCGGCGCTGGACAAGGTCGGCCTGCTCGCCAAGGAGAAGGCCGCCCCGGCGACGCTGTCGTCCGGCGAGCAGCAGCGCGTCGGCATCGCGCGTGCGATCGTGGCGAAGCCGCCGGTCATCATCGCCGACGAGCCGACCGGCAATCTCGACCCGCAGCTGTCGGCCGAGATCATGGGCCTGTTCGCGGAGTTCGGCCAGGTCGGCACGACCGTGCTGGTCGCCAGCCACGACCTGATGCTGGTCCGCCGCCTCGGCAAGCGCGTGCTGGTGCTCGACCACGGCCGGCTGATCGACGATTTCCGTCCCGAGTCGGCCAGGCCGGGGCGAGGCGCATGAGCCGCCAGGCCGAGCGCAACGTACGCCGCCCCGCGCCGCCGGCGAAATCCGCCGCGCAGCCGCGCCGTCCGCGCGTGCCCTGGCGCGAACGCCTGGCCGCCTGGCGCGACCAGCATCTGTACAGCTTCTTCTCCAGTCTCGGCCGCCTCGCGGCGCGGCCGTGGGCGAACGCGCTGACCGTGCTCGTGCTCGGCTTCGCGCTGGCGCTGCCGCTGATGTTCTTCCTGCTGTTCGACAACGCGCGCGATCTCGCCGGCGGCCTGCGCGAGGCGCGCGAGATCACCGCATTCCTGAAGCCTTCGGTCGACGCCAGGGGAGCCGACCGGCTCGCCGGCGAACTGCGTGCGCGCGGCGACGTCGCCGCCGTGCTGATCCGCACGCCCGAACAGGGGTTGGCCGAGTTCCGCCAGCTGTCGGGTTTCGGCGAGGCGCTCGACGTGCTGCGCTCCAATCCGCTGCCGAGCGTGCTGGTGGTCACGCCGGGCGAGAAGACCGATCTCGACGCGCCGCCGCTGCTGGCCGAGCTGAAGGCCGACGCGCGCGTCGATCTGGTGCAGTACGACGCCGCGTGGCGTCGTAAACTTTCCGACATTCTCCACTTTGGCGAACGCATCGTCGCGGTGATCGCGGCGCTGCTGGCGCTGGCGACCCTGCTCGTGATCGGCAATACGGTGCGCATGGACATCCAGGCCCGGACCGCGGAAATTTCGGTGATGCAATTGATCGGTGCGAGCGACGGATTCGTGCGGCGGCCGTTCCTGTACGCCGGTTTCTGGTACGGGTTGCTCGGCGGCCTCTGCGCGCTGGCGATCGTGATCGCGGTCGAGCTCGCCCTGGCCGGGCCGGCGCAGCGCGTGATCGAAAGCTACGGCGGCCGCTTCGCGCTGCACGGCGTCGGCGTGCTCGTCGCGCTGGCGGTGATCGGGGCAAGCGCGCTGCTCGGCTGGCTCGGTGCCTTCGTCGCCACCGCGCGTCATCTCGCCGCGGGGCAGCCGCAGACATGAGCGAAGCGGTCCGCCTGACCCGCCACATCGGCAGCGACGCGCCGCGCGTGCTGGTCGTCGACGGCTCGCGCGTCATGCGCCAGCTGATCGAGCGCGTGCTGAAGGCGCAGCTACCCAACGCGGTCGTGCTCGGCTGCGGCAGCGGCGAGGAGGCGCGCCGCACGCTGGGCGAGGGGGTGGTCGATCTGGTCACCACCGCGCTGCGCCTGCCGGACATGGACGGGCTGGAGCTCGCCCGCCACGTTCGCGCGAGCGCGACGCAGGCCTACATTCCCATCGTCGTGGTGTCCGGCGACGTGCAGGAGCGCCTCGTCGCGCGGCGGCTGTCCGACGACGTGACCGACTATTTCGACAAGTCGCTCGGCTTCGACGCGCTGGCGGCGTTCATCCACGGCTACGTGTCGCCGGCGACCACGGTCGAGGGCGAAGTGCTCTACGTCGAGGACAGCCGCGTGGTCGCGCTGGCGACGACGCGCATGCTGCAGAAGTCCGGCTTCACGGTCGCGCACGTGCTCAGCGTCGAGGCGGCGCTGGAGCGGCTGGAGGCGGCCCGCGACACCGGCGCGGCGCCGCCGGACCTGGTCCTCACCGACGTGAACCTGAAGGGCGAGCTGACCGGCGGCGACCTGCTCGAACGCATCCGCACCGGCTTCGGCTATTCCAAGGGCGAGCTGCCCGTGCTGGTGATGACCGGCGACGACAACCCGGCGAACCAGGCCGCCCTGCTGCGTGCCGGAGCGAACGATCTCGTGCACAAGCCCATCGAGGAGCGCCTGCTGGTGACCAAGCTGCAGTTCCAATTGCGCGTGTCGCGGCATCTGCGCAGACGGACCGGGGTGCCGGCATGAGCGAGGAACGGGTGAAGCTCGAGGCGTCGTGGAAGGCGCGCGTCGGCAGTTATCTGGAACGGCCGGAAATGCTCGCGCTGGCGGAATTCCTGCGCGCCGAGAAGCGCGCGGGCAAGGTCATCTATCCGCCCGGGTCGAAGATCTTCGCCGCGCTGGACACCACCCCGTTCGAGCAGGTCAAGGTCGTCATCCTCGGCCAGGACCCCTACCACGGCCCCGGCCAGGCGCACGGCCTGTGCTTCTCGGTGCCGCCCGGCGTGCCGCCGCCGCCGTCGCTGCTGAACATCTTCGCCGAGCTGCAGCGCGAACCGGGCATTCCGCGGCCGGACCACGGCTGCCTGCTGCCGTGGGCGCGCCAGGGCGTGCTGCTGCTGAACGCGGTACTGACCGTCGAGCGCGGCATGGCCGGCTCGCACGCGGGCAAGGGCTGGGAAGGATTCACCGACGCCTGCATCGACGCCCTGAACCGCGAGCGCGAAGGGCTGGTCTTCCTGCTGTG
This sequence comes from Dokdonella ginsengisoli, assembly GCF_042652785.1. NCBI lineage: Bacteria > Pseudomonadati > Pseudomonadota > Gammaproteobacteria > Lysobacterales > Rhodanobacteraceae > Dokdonella > Dokdonella ginsengisoli. The sequence goes on from NZ_JBHSHD010000005.1 coordinate 277,629, forward strand.
GGGCAGCTACGCCCAGCAGAAGGGCAAACTGATCGACCCGAGCCGCCACCGCGTCCTGAAGGCGCCGCATCCGTCGCCGCTGTCGGCTCATCGCGGCTTCATCGGCTGCGGCCATTTCGTGCGCGCCAACGAGTATCTGAGCCACCAGGGCAAGGCGCCGATCGACTGGGCGCTGCCGCCGCGGGCCAGCCTCGAGGCGGGCTGACCGGTCCATTCCAGGCCAGAAAATCCTTTTCTTACAGTCCGTTAGAGATTTCGTCCGCCACGTGAACGCTGCGGCGCGTCAGATAAACGACAAATCACGTGCAATTAACGAACTTTTCGGTACTATAACTGTCAGTACAGTATCCCGAGCGCAGCAGCGCCGGAACTCTGAAGGCATTTAGCACTCCAAGGACCCGAGTGCTAGCATGCATAGTCAATCGGGAGTTCATCATGAGCAACGCCCTGGTCGCCAGCAATTTCCCGGTTCCGAGTGCTTTGGGCAGCCTCGAAGCCTATGTAAGTGCAGTTCACCAGATTCCAATGCTGACGCAGGAAGAGGAGCAGAACCTCGCCCGGCGTTACACCGACGAAGCCGACCTCGACGCCGCCAAGCAGATGGTCCTGGCGCACCTGCGCTTCGTCGTGCACGTCGCGCGCGGCTATTCCGGCTACGGCCTGCAGGTCGGCGACCTCATCCAGGAAGGCAACATTGGCCTGATGAAGGCGGTCAAGCGCTTCGATCCGGACCAGGGCGTACGCCTGGTTTCGTTCGCGGTGCACTGGATCCGCGCCGAGATGCACGAGTTCATCCTGCGCAACTGGCGCATCGTCAAGGTCGCCACGACCAAGGCGCAGCGCAAGCTGTTCTTCAACCTGCGCAAGTCGAAGAAGCGCCTGGGCTGGATGAACGCCGAGGAGGTCAACACCGTCGCGCGTGAACTGGGCGTGCCGGCCGCGACCGTGCTGGAGATGGAAGCGCGTCTGAACGGCCGTGACGTCGCGTTCGACACGCCGGTCGACGCCGACGAGGACGAGCGTCCGTCGCCGGCCGCCTTCCTGATCGACCACTCGGCCGATCCGTACGGCATGGTCGAGTCGGAGTCCGAGGAGGAGTCCAGCCTCGACACGCTGCACCGCGGCCTGGTCAGGCTCGACGACCGCTCGCGTGACATCATCCAGCGCCGCTGGCTCAAGGACGGCGAGAAGGCGACGCTGCAGGAGCTGGCCGACGAGTACGGTGTCTCGGCCGAGCGCATCCGCCAGATCGAGGCGAATGCGATGAAGAAGATGCGCGCGCTGTTCGTCGCCTGAGACGGCGCAGCGCCATCGCCGGCGGCGCCCTGCGGGCGCTGCCGACGCCCCCGGATCGACGGCCCCCTTCGCGGGGCCGTCTTCGTTTTCGCGCCGGCGCAACCCGATCGCATTGCGCCGGTACCCAGTGGAGCGACGGCCGTCGATGAGATATGGCCGTTTATACCGCCGGCCTGCGTCTATGAGCTTCGACCGCCACGGCGGTTTGTGGGAGGGGTGTCCTGCTTCACTCGTTCGCTCGACTTCCCCACGGGTCGAACGAGAGCTCCGCGGCATTGGGCGCCCCGAGGGGGCCGCCTCCGGTACGAGCGAGCCGGAGGCGGCCCGACTCGCCACTGCGCGACCCTCGCGCTAACCTCGCCGGATGACCGTCGAGGTATACGAATTCGGGGCGTTCCGCTTCAACCCTTCCGCGCGCGAGCTGTGGCGCGCAGGGCAGCGCGTCGACCTGCCGCGACGATCCTTCGAATGCATCGAGCACCTGCTCGCCCATCGCGAGCGCGCGGTCGGCCGTGACGAACTGGTCGAGGCGGTGTTCGGTCGCTCGAACGTGTCGGATGCGCAGCTCGGCCAGGTCGTGCTGCGTGCGCGGCGCGCGCTCGACGACGACGGCAACACGCAGCGCGTCGTGCGCACGATCGCCGGCTACGGCTATCGCTGGGTCGCCGACGTGCGCGTGGTCGTGGAGGAATCCGCCGCGGGGGGCGCGGACGCGGCCGAGCCCACGTTCGTGCCGGCGGACGCCGCTGTACCCTCCGGCGAGACGATCGCCTCGGCGTCTTCCGCCGGCATCCGCTTGCCGCGCCGGCGCTTCGCTCTGCTCGCCGCGCTCGCCGCGTCGCTGCTCATTGCCGCAGCCGCCTGGCTGGCGCTCTCCGCGCATCGCCCGTCCGAAGGCCTGGCGCAGCCGGTGCCGACGGAACGCTCCATCGGCACGCATGCCGACAGCGTCGTCGTGCTGCCGCTGCAGGTCGACGGCCTGCGCGAGGACGCGTGGATACGCCTGGGCGCGATGGACCTCGTCGCCGATCGCCTGCGCCAGGCGGGACTGCGCGCGCCGGCCAGCGAGAGCGTGCTGGCGCTGCTGAAGTCGGCGCCGGAATCGGCTTCCGGCGGCGAACCGCCGAACCTGCGCGAGGCCACGGGCGCGCGCCTGCTGGTGCGCGGGCGGGCGACGCGCAGCGCTTCGGGCTGGCAGGTCGAACTCGCCGCAGCGCCGGAAAGCGGCATCGCGGTGCCGGTGCGCTTCACCGGTCGCGATCCCGTGCAGGCGATGCGCGGCGCGGCCGATCTGCTGCTCGCGGCGCTCGGCCGCAGCGTGCCAGCCGAAGGCGAGCGCGACGCCACGCTCGACGAAACCCTGCAGCGCGCGCGCGCGGCAATGCTCGCCAACGAGTTGGACACCGCGCGCGAGATCCTCACCGCCTCGCCGGAGCTCGCCGCATCGTCGGCGCGGCTGGCCTACCGGCTCGCGCTGGTGGATTTTCGCGCCGGCCAGCTCGATCAGGCCGAGGCGAGCCTGGACGAGGTGCTGAAGCAGCCGGAAGCCGCGCAGGACGCGCGCTTCCGCGGCCAGGTGCTGATCGCGCGCGGCGTGGTGCGCATGCGCCGCGGCGAATTCGAGCAGAGCAGCCACGACTACGACGCCGCGCTGGCGCTGCTCACGCCCGGGCGCGACGCGCTGGAAATCGGCCAGGCCCTGACGGGACGCGCGAACAGCCGCGTGCCAGAACGGCGCTACGACGAGGCGCTGGCCGACTTCGGCACCGCGCGCACCGACCTGGAAAGCGCCGGCGACCAGGTCGGCGTCGCGCGCGTCGATGCCAACCTCGGCCTGCTCGAACTGTTCCGCAGCCGCCCGGCCGCCGCGCTCGGCTACCTGCTGCCGGCGGCCGACCGGTTCCAGTCGTTCGGAGCCCTGCACGAACTGCTGCTCAGCCTGACCGGCATCGTGCAGGCGCAACTGGCGATGCTGCAGCGCGACGAAGCCGCCGCCACGGTCGAGCGCGGCTGGGCGCTGCGCGAACGCATCACCGATCCGGACCAGCGCGTGGACCTGCTGCTCAACCGCGCGCAGGTGCTGATCGGCAGCGGCCGCCATCGCGAAGCCGCCGCGGCGCTGGCGCAGGCGCGCACGGGCACGAACTCGGGCAACCGCGTGCTGCTGGCGAGGCTGCGCGCGCTCGGCGCCGAACTCGCCGCGGTGCGCGAGGACTGGCGCGCCGCCGCCGACGAAGCGGCCGCGGCGCTCGCCGAGTGGCCGAGCAGCGGCGCCGACGACGAACGCAGCGGCATCGTGCTGATCCGCCAGCGCGCGCTGCTCGCGCTCGGCGAGGAGGCGTCGGCCGAGGCTTTGCTCGAACGCCGGCGCGAGCCGCCGGAGCAGGCCGCCGACGTTCCCGGCGTCGTTACCGACGCGCTGGCGATGGCGGAATGGGCGCAGCACGCCGGCGATTCCGCGCGCGCGCTGCGCTGGTTCCGTTTTGCCGCCGTGAGCGCGGACCGGCGCGGCGTGCCGGCCGAGATCGTCGCCGTGGCGCGCGCCTACGCGCCGGTCCTGCTGGCTACCGGCGAACGCGCGCAGGCGGCGGTGGTGATCGGCCGTGTCGCGCCGTGGGCCGCGCGCGACTTCGATTGCGCGCTGCTGCAGCTGCGCCTGTTCCATGCCATGGACCAGCGCGAACCGTGGTTCAGCGCGCTGCGTCAGGCGCAGGCGCTGGCCGGCGAGCGCGCGATCTCGACCGAGCTGCTGGAGCTGCGCACCACCGGCAACGGCGGTCCCCTGCGCCTGAGCGACCGCTCGCGCTGAGCGACGATCCACGTCCGCCGCCCGTCTGCAACGCGGCGGGAGTCGTTTCCCCGTGTCGTTGTCATGCGATTGGAACGCCCTTGGAGTGGACGGCGCGGCCGTGCCGCGCAGACTCGCCCGCAGACGCGGCGACCCTCGCGGTCGCCGTCGCGTCGTCATCCGTCTGCAGGAGTCCCCGATGAAAACACGCTGTGTGCGCAGGTCACCGCTGATGAAGTTTCTGCACGAGAAGGTCGTCCGGCTGGCGTTCGCGCCGCTAGCGATCGGCGCGGCGTCGCAGGCCGGCGGCGTCGAGGCGCCGGACTTCGCGCCCGCCGCGATGCACTATCCCAATTGCTGCTTCGCAGCATCGTTCGCCACCTCCGACCTGAACGGCGACGGCGTGGTCGACCTGGTTCTCGGCAACATGATGAGCGGCGACGTGTCGGTGCTGCTCAGCACCGGCGGCGGCTATGCCGATCCGCTGACGATTCCGTTGTTGAACCAGCCGGCCGGCAATATCGCCGTCGCGCTGGGCGACGTCGACGGCGACGGCCACGCCGATCTCGCCGTCGTCGGCTACGACGCCGCCGAGATCCGCGTCTATCCTGGCGACGGCGCGGGCGGCTTCGGCGACCCGCAGATCCTCGACGTCGGCAGCGGCAGCCAGCCGACCGGCGTCGCGCTCGGCGACGTCACCGGCGACGGCAAGCTCGACCTCGTCGTCTCCAACGGCGAGAGTGGCAGCGTCGCGGTGCTGGCCGGCGACGGGTCCGGCGGTTTCGCCGCGGCGGTGAATTCGCCGGCCGGCGACTGGCCCAGCTCGCCGGTGGTGGCCGACTTCGACGCGGACGATCATCTCGACGTGGCCGTGAAGAATCCCGGCACCAAGGAAGTCTCGATCCTGTTCGGCGACGGCAGCGGCCAGTTCGCCGCGCCGCAGGCCATCGCCGTCGGCGCCGAATCCGAGCCGTTCGGCCTCGCCGTCGGCGACGTCGACGGCGACGGCCATCCGGATCTGGTCGTGGCGAACGCCGAAACCGGCGGCCAGGAATTCCCGCCGCCGGAACTGCCGGGCTCGGTCGCGCTGCTGCGCAACGACGGCAGCGGCGGCTTCGCGCCGGCGCAGTCGATGCCGGCCGGCGACGGCCAGGGTCGCGCGCAAGGCGTCGCGCTGGCCGACGTCACCGGCGACGGCAAGCTCGACATCGTGGTGTCGCGGCCGAACGCCAATGCGGTTTCCGTGCTCGCCGGCGACGGCTCCGGCGGTTTCGCCGCGGCGGTGAACCGTCCGGTCGGGCAGGGACCCGGCCCGGTCGTCGTCGCCGACGTGACCGGCGACGGACGCGGCGACATCGTCGTCGCGAACGCGGTGTCGCCGAGCATTTCCGTGCTGCCGACCGACAGCGACGGCGCGTTCGGCTTCGCCGCCAACTTCGCCGCCGGCGAGTTCCCACATTGGGTGATCGCCGCGGATCTCGACGGCGACGGTCACGCCGACGTCGCCACCGCGAACGCGTTCGGCAACGACGTCTCGGTCCTGCTCGGCGACGGCAGCGGCGGATTCGCGCCGCCGGTCCACTATCCCACCGGCGACGCGCCGACGGGTCTGGCGGTCGGCGACGTCGACGGCGATGGCCACCTGGATCTGGTCAGCGCGAATCTCGGCGGCGGCAGCATCTCGTTCCTGCGCGGCAACGGCGACGGCACTTTCGCCGCGGCCGTCGACTTCGGCGCCGGCGGCAGCTGGGAAAGCCCCTACGCGGTGACGATCGGCGACGCCAACGGCGACGGCAAGCCCGACGTCGCGACCGCAAACACCAACGTCTCCAACGAGAGCATTTCGTTCTTCGCCGGCGACGGGCAGGGCGGCTTCGCCGCGGCGCTCGTGCTGCCGCTCGCCTCCGACGGCATGCTGCGCGATCCGCACGGCATCGCCATCGCCGACGCGACCGGCGACGGCAAGCCGGACCTGATCAGCGCGAACACGGTCTACGGTGACCTGTCGATCCTGGCCGGCGACGGCGCCGGCGGCTTCGCCGCGGCGACGCACGTGAGCACCGATCTCGGGCCGGTCGGCGTCGAGGCGATCGACGTGACCGGCGACGGCATCGTCGATCTGGTCACCCTGAACACCACCGCGCAGAGCGTGTCGGTGCTCGTCGGCGACGGCAGCGGCGGCTACGCCGAAGCGATGAACTATCCGATCTTCCCGCCGCAGAGCCTGGACGACTACAAGCCGTGGCCGTGGGGCATGACGATGGCCGACGTCAACGGCGACGGCAAGCCGGACATCGTCACCGCCAATACGCAGAACGACACGATCTCGGTGCTGCTCAACGACGGCTCGGGCGGCTACGACACCTACGCCACGTTCGCCACCGGCGCGCTGCCGGGCGCGGTCGCGGTCGCCGACTTCAACGGCGACGGCCTGTCCGATGCGGTCACCGCCAATCGCGAGAACGGCAACATCTCGGTGCTGTTCAACCGCGGCGAGCGCAGCGACGTCATCTTCAGCGACGGCTTCGACGCGGCGCCCTGAGCGGGCGGCTCGGAAAGAACCGGATTCTCGCGAAGACGAGAGGACGCGGAGGAAGAGGACGATCGTTTTCGCTCCTTCCCTCCGCGTCCTGCGGAACCGACTTTCGGAAAGCTCCGGCTCAGTACAGATCGACCGGGTCGACGTCGATCGACCAGCGCACGGCACGCGTGCCGGGTAGCTCGCGCAGCGCGTCGAGCCAGCGCGGCAGGAACGCCTGCAGTTCGCCGCGCACGGCCGCTTCGAGCAGGATCTGGCCGCGATGGGCGCCGGCGCGCAGCGGCATCGGCGCGGCCAGCGGCCCGTGCGCGAGCAGGCCGTTAGCATCGATCTTCGCCATCGCCGCGCGCAGGAACGCATCCAGCGCCTGAGGACTTTTCGCCTCCGCGCGCAGCAGCGCGAAATGCGCGAACGGCGGCAGGCCGGCGGCGCGGCGGTCCTTGAGCAGCTGCGTCGCCAGCGCGCGATAACCGCCGTCGAGCAGCACCGCGAGCAGCGGATGCGCCGGATCGTGCGTCTGCAGGATCACCGCGCCGGGCCGCTCGGCGCGGCCGGCGCGGCCGGCGACCTGCACCACCAGCTGGCCGAGCCGTTCGGCCGCGCGGAAGTCGACGCTGAACAGGCCTTCGTCCGCGCCGACCACGACCACCAGGGTCAGGTGCGGCAGGTCGTGGCCCTTGGCGAGCATCTGCGTGCCGACCAGGATGCGCGCGCCGGTGTCCGGCAGGCGGTCGAACAGCGCGTCGCGCGCGCGGCGTCCGCGCGTGGTGTCGCGGTCGACGCGCACGATCGGAGCTTGCGGGAAGCGCTCCGCCAGCGCTTCCTCCAGGCGTTCGGTGCCCTGGCCGAGCGGGTTGAGCGCCAGCCCGCCGCAGTCGGGACAGGCGCGCGGCGGCGCGCTTTCGTAGCCGCAGTGGTGGCAGCGCAGGCGGCCGTCGCGGCGATGCACGGTCATCGCGCGCTCGCAGTGCGGGCACTGCGCGCTCCAGCCGCAGTCGTGGCAGAGCAGCACGGGCGCGTAGCCACGGCGATTCTTGAACACCAGCACCTGCTCGTCGCGCGCGAGGCAGTCGGCGATCGCTCCCAGCGTGACCGGCGCGAAGCCGTGCTGCAGCCGCTGCCGGCGCAGGTCGACCACGCGCAGCGACGGCGGCTGCGCCAGCCCGGCGCGGTGGCGCAGGCGCAGTCGCTGGTAGCGGCCGGCCTCGACGTTGGCCAGGCTCTCCAGCGACGGCGTCGCCGAACCGAGCACGACCGGCACGCCGAGCGCCTTGGCGCGCAGCACGGCGAGATCGCGCGCGTGGTAGCGGAAGCCCTCCTGCTGCTTGTACGAGGCGTCGTGTTCCTCGTCGACGACGATCATGCCGGCGCGCGGTAGCGGCACGAACAGGGCCGAACGCGTGCCGAGAATCACCTGCGCCTCGCCGCGTGCGGCGGCGAGCCAGGCGCGCGCGCGCTCGGTCTCGCCCAGGCCCGAGTGCAGGACCGCGACCTCGACGCCGAGGCGTTCGCGGAAGCGCTTGAGGGCCTGCGGCGTCAGCGCGATCTCCGGTACCAGCACGAGCGCCTGGCGGCCGCGTTCGAGGCAGCGGCGGATCGCCTGCAGATAGACCTCGGTCTTGCCGCTGCCGGTCACGCCGTCGAGCAGGAACGGGGCATAGCCGTCGGCCGCGGCGATCGCTTCGGTCGCGGCTTGCTGCTCCTCGTTCAGCGGCGGACCGGCGACGGCCGCCGGCACGGCGGCTGCGGCGGCGAGCCGTTGCCGTTCGACCCAGCCGCGCGCGACCGCCGTGCGCGCGGCCGTCGCGACCGTGCCGAGTCCGGTCTCCAGATCGGCGGTCGTGCGGGCCCCTCCGGCCAGCGCCTGCAGCAGTGCGTCGATGCGCGTGCCGCGGCGTCGGCCGGGATCGGCCAGCACCGCCTCCCCGGCCGGCGTCAGCCGCAGGGCGGGGGCGCCGGACTCGGGCAGCTCGCGCGCCGAACGCAGCGCGACCGGCAGCGCGGCCTGCAGCACCTCGCCGAGCGGATGCTGGTAGTAGCGCGCGGCGCGGCGCAGCGTCGTCATCAGCTCGGCGGTCAGCAGCGGGTGCTCGTCGAGCACGCGTTCGGCCGTCTTCAGCTGGCCGTCGCCGACCTCGGAGGTCGCCACCGCCTCGAGCACGATGCCGACGACGCGCCGGCGCCCGAACGGCACCAGCACGCGGCTCCCCGGAGCCGGCGGCACGGCCGTCGGCGAACGGTAGTCGAACCAGCCGTGCAGCGGGACCGGCAGGGCGATGCGCAGGATCGGAGTCATGGCGGAACGGGCGGCGCGAACGGCGCCGCAGCGAGTGTAGCCCGAGCGCAGGAGCCAGCCGCTGCGGCTTGCAGCCGGTTTCTCATGAAACTTTCAGAAAGAATCCTTAAGCGGGTGCCGTGAAAAGGGTTTTTCGCTTATCCACAGCAAATGTGGATAACTCTGTGGACGAGTGAGCCGCAGCGGGGCCGTGAAGCGCGTCGTTGGGCCGCGGGACTCGGGTTGGCGAATCTTTAATCAATCTGTAATGAGCCTTGGATTTCAATGACTTGGATTGTTACAGCGAATGTCACAAGTGCTGCTTTTGGCATCGGCTCGGGCGATCGGGCCGGCGCTTGCCGCCTGTGCACAACCGCTTGACACGGGGGGAGGCGCTCGTTCCTCCAGCAATGGTGCGGGCTGCAGGTCCGCCGGGGCGGAATTCAGGCCAGGGTCAAGGTGGCGACGAGGGCGCCGGCGAGGCCGAAGCAGAGCAGGATCAGGTAGGAGATTCCGATCAGGCCGTACTTGAACGTGGTCATGAACCAGCCCTGGCGGTAGACGCGCTTCTGCATCAGGAACAGGTAGATCGGCAGCCAGGTCCACACTGCCGCTTCCGCCAGCGAGACCAGCGGACGCAGCCCGCCGGCGCCGACGGCGCTCTTGAGCAGGCTCAGCAGGGCGATCAGCAGCAGTGACAGGAAGATGAAGGCATGGCTGTGCAGGGCCACCATCAGGTGCTCCATGTACAGCCGCCGCTTGAAGATGTAGACGATCTTCAGCAGCACCGCGAACAGCGGCATCAGCACGAACAGGGTCTGCGGCAGGACCGAGAAGATGCCCGCGACGAGGTGGCGCGGATCGTTGCGCGCGGCCTTGATGTTGTCGCGCGCGCGCATCGCCATTTCGTTGAGCTTGGCATTGGCGAACGCCGGCAGCCAGCCGACCGCGATCGGATGCCTGGACGGATCCCACGGCGTGCCGTCGAAGCTCAGGTCGTCGGTGTCCTCGTTCGGATCGCGCGGCGGCGGCTCGCCCTTGGCCTGCGCCTCCTGCTTGCGCTTGATCCAGGCGCGGCGCTGGTCGGCCTGCTGGCGCAGGTTGGCGATGACCTGGTCGAGCTCGGCCGCGTCGGCGGCCGGTATCTCGGGCACCTTGCGTGCGTCCTCGAGGCGGGAGAGGGCGTCCTGCAGGTTCTTGTCCAGCTCCGCTTCGGTGAGCGCCTGCTCGATGTTGCCGCGGTTCTGCGCGATCTTGAGCAGGTCGAACTTGGCGTCGTTGAGGTTCAGCGCGATCTGGATCGCGAAGAAGGAGATCACGCAGAGGAAGAAGAACAGCCGGAACGGCGTCACGTAGCGCGTGCGCCGGCCGACGAAGTACTCGGTGGTCAGGAAGCCGGGCCGGAAGTACAGCGGCGCGATGCTGCGGAAGATGCGCGAGTCGACGTTGAAGATCGTGTCGGCGACGTCCGACATCACGCTGGCCAGATGCCGCACCATGCCTTTCTCGGGCTGGCCGCAGGCATAGCAGAACGGGCCGTACATCGGCGCGCCGCAGTTGGCGCAGGGCTTGTGCGCTTCGGCGGCTACGGGAGCGGCGGCGGGGACGACCGGTGCGGCGGCGGATTCGCTATTCATGCCGGTACGTTCACTCCCACTCCACGCGAAGCGGCCGCCGCGCGCCGGGCGCGGCTTCCGATACAATTGTCGTCTTGCGAAGCGGCTGCGCCCCGATCTCGCGAGGGCGCTGCGCGCCGCTCGCCCCGGCGTGCCTGCGCGCGCTTCGTCCGTCGCCGCGCGTCCGCCGATCGACCCGTCGGTTCAAGCTTGCGCCCGAACGCGCCCAGGAATTGCGCATGAGTTCCATTCTACATCGCCGGCCGCCGCGCCTCGCGCACGAGCTGAAGGAAACCGCCGTGCTCGCGCTGCCGCTGGTGCTGAGCCAGCTGATGGCGGTCGGCATGAACGCGATCGACGCGATGCTCGCCGGCCACCACGCCGCGGTCACCCTCGGCGCGGTCGCGGTCGGCGCCGGCATCTGGTCGATCGCCGTGGTGGTCGCGATCGGCGTGACGATGGCGGTGCCGCCGTCGGTGGCGCAGCTGTACGGCGCCGGCCGCACGCTCGAGGTCGGCGGGATGTTCCGGCAGGCGCTGTGGCTGGCGCTGGCGCTCGGCCTGCTGTGCTGGATCGGCGTGCGCTGTGCCGGTCCGCTGGTGCGCCTGATCGGCGTGGACCCGCATTTGTTCGGCGAGGTCGATCGCTTCCTGCGCGGCGTGTCCTGGGGCGCACCGGCGATCGCGGTGTTCTTCACCCTGCGCGGCATGAGCGCAGGCATCGGCATCACGCGGCCGACGATGTACTTCAGCCTGATGTCGCTGCTGCTGCTCGGGCCGATCGCTTACGTGCTGCTGCACGGCAAGTTCGGCTTTCCGGAGATGGGGGCGGGCGGCATTGGCCTGGCGACCGCCATCGTGCTGTGGCTGGAGACGCTGGCGTTCGGCCTGTACATCGCGCTGCACCGGGGCTACGCGCCGTACGCGCCGTACGCGCGCTTCGACAAGCCGGACCTGCGCGCGATCGGCGAGCTGCTGCGCATCGGCGTGCCGATGGGCGTGACCGTATTCATGGAGGCGAGCCTGTTCATCGCGACCACGCTGGCGATGGGCACGCTCGGCGCCGACACGGTGGCCAGCCACCAGGTCGCGCTGAATGTCGCCGCGCTGTTCTTCATGATCCCGCTCGGCATCGCGATGGCGACGACCGTGCGCATCGGCCACGCGGTCGGCCGCGGCGATGCCGCCGGCCTGCGCAAGGCCGGTGCCGCCGGCTTCGTGCTGGCGCTGGCGACGCAGACGCTGTCCGGCGGCGTGATGGCGCTGCTGCCGACGACGATCGCCGGCTGGTACTCCAAGGACGCGACGGTGATCGCGCTCGCCGCGCAGCTGCTGCTGCTGGCCGCGGTGTTCCAGTTCTCCGACGGCATCCAGGCGGTCGCCAACGGCGCGCTGCGCGGCCTCAAGGACACGCGCCTGCCGATGCTGATCACCACCTTCGCGTACTGGGGCGTGGGCATGTCGGTCGGCTGGTGGCTGGCGTTCCCGCACGGCCTGGGCGCCCGCGGCATGTGGGTGGGGCTGATCGCCGGCCTCAGCGTGGCGGCGATCCTGCTGACCTGGCGCTTCTGGAGGCTCGTCCGGCGGCCCTTGCCGGAAGCGGCCGGGGCATGACTTGAGCAGCATGCCGGGCGTCACGATATCGGTTAGGCTGGATTCGTCGAGCAGGCGCGCGGCGACGCGCATGACGTCGGAAGTTTCCGCATCGGCAAACGGATCTGCCGTCGCGGGGGGCATGCGAATGCCCGCCGCGAAAGAGTCGGCGCGGCCACGCCGCGACCGTTTTGCGCGAACCGCGGCAGGACGCCGGGTCTCGCACAGGGCTCATGGAGCGATGCGATGTCGAAAGAAAACCCCGGCGTGATCCGCCGCCTGTTCCGCGGCCTGTGGAACGCGCTGAACTTCACGCGCCGCCTGGTCTTCAACCTGATCTTCCTGCTGCTGCTGATCGGCTTCCTGGTGGCGGTGTTCGGCGGCCGCGCCACGCTCGCGCCGCGCACCGCGCTGGTGTTCGATCCGAAGGGCGCCATCGTCGAGCAGTATTCGAGCAATCCGGCCGACCGTGCGCTGGCCGGGCTGACCGGTACCGAGAGCAAGGAAGTGCAGCTGCGCGACGTGCTGCGCGTGATCGACGCGGCCGCCAAGGACGCGCGCATCGAGCGCCTCGTGCTGGTGCCCGACGACATCGACCGCGCCGGGCTGTCGACGCTGCGCGAGATCGGCGCCGCGCTGGACCGCTTCAAGGCGGCCGGCAAGGACGTCGTCGCGGTGTCGGGCGGCATGGGCCAGAGCCAGTACTACCTCGCCGCGCACGCCAACCGCATCCTGCTCGACCCGGAAGGCGCGGTCCTGCTGGAAGGCTTCGCCAACTACCGCAGCTATTTCAAGGACGCGCTCGACAAGCTCGGCGTGCAGGTGCACCTGATCAAGGTCGGCACGTTCAAGTCGGCGGCGGAGCCGTACGTGCTGAACCAGGCGTCCGACGCCGCCAAGGAGGCCGACCTCTACTGGATGGGCGGCCTGTGGCAGGAATATCTCGGCGAGATCGCCGGCCTGCGCAAGGTCGACGCGGCGAAGATCGCCGACGACATCGCGCACTACGACGAGCGCGTCGCCGCGCAGGGCGGCGACCTGGCCAAGCTCGCGCTCGAGCAGAAGCTGGTCGACCAGCTGGCGACCCGCGCCGAGGTGCGCGCGCTGCTGCGCGCGCAGGGCGCGGCCGAGGGCAACGACGGTTTCCGCCAGATCGACTTCCGCAAGTATCTCGCCGCGCTCGGCCCCGACGCGCTGCCCGGCATGGCCTCGCCGACGGTCGCGGTGATCGTCGCGCAGGGCGAGATCGTGCCGGGCGAACAGCAGCCGGGCATGATCGGCGGCCGCTCGACCGCGCAGCTGGTGCGCGCGGCGCGCGAGGACGACAAGGTGAAGGCTGTCGTGCTGCGCGTGAACTCGCCGGGCGGCGACGCGGGCGCGTCCGAGCTGATCCGGCGCGAGATCGCGCAGACGCGCGAGGCCGGCAAGCCGGTGGTCGTGTCGATGGGCGACGTCGCCGCCAGCGGCGGCTACTGGATCGCGATGGACGGCGACGAGATCTGGGCGCAGCCGACCACCATCACCGGCTCGATCGGCATCTTCGGCCTGTTCGCCACCCTGCCCGAAACGCTGGCCAAGATCGGCGTGCACACCGACGGCGTCGGCACCACGCCGATGGCCGGTTCGCTCGACATCCGCCGGCCGCTGTCGCCGCAGCTCGAGGCGATCCTCAACAGCGTGATCAAGCGCGGCTACAACGAATTCATCGGCAAGGTCGCCAAGGCGCGCGGCAAGACGCCGGAGCAGATCGACGCGATCGCTCAAGGGCGCGTGTGGAGCGGCAGCCAGGCGAAGGAGCGCGGCCTGGTCGACAAGCTCGGCGGGCTCGGCGATGCGGTCGCCGCGGCGGCCGCGCGCGCCAATCTCGGCAGCGGCTACCAGGTGCGCTACGTCGAGCGCGAACTCAGCGCCTGGGAGCGGCTGGCCCTGAGCTTCGGCAACAGCGAAGCGCTGGTGCGCGTGGTGCGCTGGGCCGGCGTCTCGCTGCCGCCGGGCTTCTTCGGCGCGAGCGACCTGCGCCAGCTGGCCGGCATCGCGCAATCCCTGCACGGCAAGCGCTACGGCGCGTTCGCGCACTGCTTCTGCGAACTGCCGTAGCCGATCAGACCAGCCCGCGCCCGCGCAGGCGCTCGCGATACTCGAAGACCGCGTCCTTCGCGGTCTTCAGGTCGACGCCGGTTTCCTCGCGATAGCGCTTGATCGCCTGGATCATGTTGTCGTGGTCGATCAGCTCGCGGATCTGCGCGTCGAGATCGGCCGGCAGTTCGAGCGGATGCGGCGCTGCGGAGGGGCGCGGCGCCGGTGCGACCGGTGCGCTCGTGCGCGTGCTGCGCTCGCCGCGGCCGGCGGTCATGCGCCCGAGCACGAAGAACACGAGCCCGACCAGCAGGTAGCCCCAGAGGTTTTCCGGCATCGCGCTAGCCTCCGTTCTCGTCGATGGCCTTTTCCTGCGCCTTCGCGGCCTCGTCCACAGTGCGCTGTACGGCCTTGGCCTTCTCGAGCGCCTTCATCTGCTCGTCGAGCACGGTCTTCGGTTTCGCCTGCGCATTTTCGGAAGCCTTCGCGGCCTGTTCGTCGGTGCGCGCCGAGCACGCGGCCAGCGCGCCGAGACAGAAGGCGAGAACGATCGGACGGGACATCGCATGCTCCGCACGGCGGGATTCGCTACAGTCTGCGCCGCACGTCCCTGGCGGACAAGACGGAGGAGCGCGCGATGACCCATCCATCCCGCTGGCGGCTCGACGGGCAGGTCGCGCTCGTCACCGGCGCGAGCAAGGGCATCGGCTTCGCATGCGCGCGCGAACTGGCCACGCTCGGCGCCGACGTGCTGATGGTCGCGCGCGACGAGGCAGCGCTGGAAGTCGCCCGCGCGGAACTCGAAGACGACGTCGAAGGCCGCGCGTTCCACGCGTTCGCCGCCGACCTGTCCGACCGCGAACAGCGCCTGGAAGTGTTTGACTGGATCGCCGATCTCGACGTCGAGCTGTCGCTGCTGGTGAACAACGTCGGCGGCAACGTCACCCGCCCCGCACTGGACTATTCGCTCGACGAGGTGCGCGCATTGATCGAGACGAACGTGCTCGCTGCGTTCGAGATGAGCCGCCTCGCACATCCGCACCTGGCCGAGCACGGCAATGCGGCGATCGTCAACGTCGGCTCGGTCTCCGGCCTGACCCACGTACGCACCGGCGCGCCGTACGGCCTGACCAAGGCCGCGCTGCACCAACTCACGCGCAACCTCGCCTGCGAATGGGCCGAGGACGGCATCCGCGTGAACGCGGTCGCGCCGTGGTACATCCGCACGCAGCGCACGGAAGGCCCGCTCGCCGACCCGGACTACCTCGACGAGGTGCTCGAACGCACGCCGATCGGCCGCATCGGCGAACCGGAAGAAGTGGCTGCTGCAGTCGCCTTCCTCTGCCTGCCGGCGGCCAGCTACGTGACCGGCGAATGCATCGCCGTCGACGGCGGGTTCCTGCGCTACGGCTTCTAGTCCGCCTGCGTCACGTATCGCCGTCGATCCTGCGCGCGGCCCGGCCGAGCATGCCCATCGTCACCGAGACGAAGACGATGACCGGTGCGACGACGACGGCGGCGATCGGCCACAGCGGTTCGTCGCGGGCCGTGAAATACCACCACAGCCCGGACGTGCACAGGATCGACGCCAGGATGGCCACGATCGTGTTGCGGATGACCGCGTTGCAGACGACTCCGACGAGCGCCGTCGAGGCGGCGAGGACGGCCAAGGACCAGGCCAATGCGCTCACCGGAACCCTCCTCGTGCGTGGAACGCGAATCGGCGCTCGCCCGATCCGGAGCGGACGATACCTTCGGTCACGCCGCGAGGGGAATCCCCATCGTCCGGCTTGACAGGGCATCCGGCCATCGACAATATAATTAACTAATTTCCTAACTATTGAATTCTCATGGAGCGCGTCTTCGAAGCGCTGGCATCCACTGCACGGCGCAAGATCCTCGCCTATCTGCACCAGGGGGAGCTGACCGCCGGCGAGATCGGCGCGCGCTTCGAGTTCAGCAAGCCGGCGCTGTCGGGGCACCTGCGCATCCTGGAGGAGGCCGGCCTGATCGTGCGCGAGAAGCGCGGGCAGTTCGTCTATTTCCGCCAGGTTCCGGATCGACTGGCGAACACGCTGTTCGCCTGGGCGGCGGAGGTCTGCCCGGTGGCCGGTCCGCTCAAGCGCGAGAGCCGCGCGCGCGAAGTCGCGTTGAACGGCGTCGCCACGTCATGACTTCGGCCGACGCTTCGCGCACGTTTCCGACCGCACGCATCCGCCCGCGCGGCGGCGGATTGCCGGTCGAGGTCACCTTGATCGCCTCGCTCGGCCGCGGCGCCGGCGACCGGCTGATCGCCGGCGCTTCGGCGCGGCAGAGCCGGCACGAGCATTTCGTCGACGCGCTGGACGAACCTTCGGCGCGCATCGGGTCCAGCGATTTCGCCAACGGCGACGCGACCTCCCTGTACACCTTCGCGGTCGGTGCGAACGGGCATCCGTTCCATCGCCACGCCGGCCAGCGCATGTTCACCGCGATCGCCGGCGGCGCGGGCGCTCGCCTGCGCTTCTCGACCGCTTCCGACGAGCAGATCGAGCGCGATCCCCGCGCGTTCGTCGAGGCCCTGCATCACGTCGACGTGCCGGCGGATTGCCTGTTCACCGTGCGCTTCGGCGGCGGCGCCTGGCATCAGTTCGTGCCGCTGCGAGCCGGCGTGGGGCATCCGACGCTGTTCGCGCTGTCGTGCCACGCGAACGAACTGGGCGGCGAACTCGCGCCGGAGCTGCGCCGGCGCGTGCTCGACGGCGAGGCGGACATCCCCGTGCTGACCGAACTGCTGCCGGCCGGCGTGCGCGCCGTGCTGGAAAGCGCCGAGTTCGACGCGGCGTGCGTACCGACGACCGTGCTGGCGCTTGACGCCGCGCCGCAAGCGCGGCGGGTGCGATCTTGCGGCGCGCTCCGGCGTGGATTCGCGCGCCTGCGCGCTGCGTTCGTGTCGCTGCGGCCGCGAAGCGGGAACGAAGACGGGCGCCGCGTGCGCGAACTCGACGGCGTGCCGGAGGGATCGCTGCTGCACACGCAGCTGGCGGGCGCATGCATCCAGGACACGTTCGAGCTGACCGTCGCGCCGGGCGAGTTCGCGACGTCGTCCGCGAGCGCCGCACTCGCGGCAATGCTGGACGGCTTCCTCGAAAGCCGCCCGCCCGGCGTGTCGCGCCTGATGGCGATCCGCAACGCCCTGGTCACGCCCCTCGGTCTGCGCACGTCGCCGCTCGGCTGTCCGGTGTCCTCCCTGCTGTCGGAGAACCCGGTCAGTACGTTCGCCGGGCGTTTCCCGGTGCTGGCGCAGTGCGTCGACGCGACGGACACGCGCGCCGAAGTGATCCTCGGCGCGGACGACCGGCATCTGGTGTTCCGCTCCTGCGTCGGCGTCGAGCGTCTCGCCGACGGCCGCATGCGCTGCACGCTCGGCACGCGCGTGCATACGCTCAATGCCTTCGGCCGCTTCTACATGGCCACGATCGGGCCGGTGCACCGCGCGTACATCGCACCGGCGATGCTGCGTCTGGCGGTCGGGCATGCGGTCCGCGAATGCGGCGCGCGCACGCGCGGAGCCGCTGCCGGCGCGGTTGCGCTGCGCATCGTCCGGACCGGCGATGCCGAAGCCGCCACCGGGGCGATACGTTTCCATTGACAGCCGAAAACGGCGAGTCGATCGCGGCGATCGGCGCTAGCATGAAGCCATGTCCGCATCCCCTGCTTCTCCCGGCCTCGATCCGCGCGTCTGCGAGCGCGCGCGCCTGGCGCGCGACGCGCGCTTCGACGGCCTGTTCTTCATCGCCGTGACCTCGACCGGCATCTATTGCCGGCCGGTCTGTCCGGCGCCGTCGCCGAAGCCGCGCAACGTGCGCTACTACGAGAGCGCGGCGGCGGCATCGGCGGCCGGATTCCGGCCCTGCCTGCGCTGCCGTCCGGAGGCGGCTCCCGGGTCTGCGCTGCACCGCGCGAAAAGCGAACTCGTCGCCGGTGCGTTGCGGCTGATCGAGCAGGGCGCGCTCGACGAGGGCTCGCTGCCCGAACTCGCCGCGCGCGTCGGCGTCGGCGAACGCCACCTGCGGCGTGTGTTCGCCGACGAACTGGGCGCCAGCCCGCTCGACGTGGCGGCGACGCGGCGCCTGCTGTTCGCCAAGAAGCTGCTCGGCGAGACGGCTCTGCCGATGACGACGATCGCGCAGGCGTCCGGCTATGCGAGCCTGCGCCGCTTCAATGCCGCGTTCGTTTCCACCTACGGCAAGCCGCCGCGTGAGCTGCGCCGGGTGCAGGCCGCGCCGTCGCGCCGGCGCAGCGGCGTGGCCGACCCCGTGGTCCCGGTCGCCGGCAGCATCGAGCTGCGCCTGCCGTATCGCGCGCCGTACGACTTCGCGCACCTGCTCGAGTTCTACTCGCGGCGCACGATACCGGGCGTGGAAATCGTCGACGCGGACGGCTATCGGCGCAGCTTCGTGGCCGACGGCGAGCCGGGCTGGTTCGCCGTCGCGCCGATCCGCGGCGAAGCCGCGCTCGCGCTGCGCGTGCATCACGCGCGCAGCGCCGCACTCGGCGCGCTGGTCGCACGCGTGCGCCGCATGTTCGACGTCGACGCCGATCCGCGCGATCTGTCCGAGGTGTTCCGCCGCAGCGAACTGCTCGGCCCGCTGATCCGGCGCTGGCCCGGCCAGCGCCTGCCCGGCGCGTGGGACGGGTTCGAGCTGGCGGTGCGCGCGGTGCTCGGCCAGCAGGTCAGCGTCGCCGCCGCGCGAACGCTGGCGGCACGCGTCGCAGTAACGTACGGCACGCCATACGCGGACGGCGCCGAAGCCGGGCTGACCGCGCTGTTTCCGACGCCGCAGGCACTTGCCGAAGCGCCGCTGGAAGAACAGGGCATCACGCGCGCGCGCGCGGCGACCATCCGCGGCCTCGCGCAGGCGGTGCTCGACGGACGGCTGGCGTTCCGCTCGGAGCAGTCGCTGGAGGCGTTCGAGCGCGACCTCGTCGCGCTGCCCGGCATCGGCCCGTGGACGGCGCACTACATCGCGATGCGCGCACTGGCCCAGCCGGATGCGTTCCCCGCGGCCGACCTGATCCTTCGCCGCACGGCCGGGCAGGGGCGTACGCTTTCGACGCGCGAGCTGGAAACCCTGAGCCAGGCGTGGCGGCCGTGGCGCGCGTACGCGGTGATGCTGCTGTGGCGTGCCAGCTGAACGGCGTTGCCGAGGACGACCATGGACTATGACACCCTGCAAACCCCGATCGGCCGGCTGCTGCTGGTCGCCGACGAAGAAGGGCTGCGTCACATCGATTTTCCGAACGCGGACCAGGACGCGTGCATCCAGGCCGGCTGGAACCGCAGCCGGCGCTTCCTGGGGCCCGCGATCGAGCAGCTGGAGGCGTATTTCGCCGGCGACCTGCAGGCTTTCGACCTCGCGCTGGCCGCGCGCGGCACTGCGTTCCGCAAGACCGTGTGGGACGAACTGGTGCGCATTCCGTACGGCCAGACGATCAGCTACGGCGAACTCGCGCGGCGCATCCGCCAGCCGCAGGCAAGCCGCGCGGTCGGCGCGGCGAACGGCGCCAATCCGCTGCCGATCGTCGTGCCCTGCCATCGCGTGATCGGCACCTCAGGCAAGCTGACCGGCTTCGGCGGCGGCCTGCCGACCAAGCAGTGGCTGCTCGAACACGAGCGTCGCCACGCGCCGCCGGCGGCGTTCGCGTTGCAGTGACCGCGACGGAGAATCAGCAGCCGCGCAGGCGTTCGCGCAGCTGGCGTTCCTGCCGTTCCAGTTCGGCCTGCGTGTCGCTGAAGGCGCGCTTGAGCTTGTCGCGCACGCCGTCGAGTTCCGTGCTCAGGTAGGCGCAGGCTTCCTGCGGCGCGGCGCGGTGGCATTCGTCCTCGACCTCGACGTAGCCGGTCGCGAACGGCGCCTCGGCGGCGGGCAGGGTCGGAATCTTGCGCAGGCCGGGCGCCGACACGCCGATGCCGTCGCGGCCGCCGTAGTTCTGCGCGAGGCCGCGGCCCGAGCCGCCGAGCATGCCGTACGGAACCGCGTAGCGAGCGCCGATGCCGCTATCGCTGGAATAACGGCTGCCGTCGTAGCGCGTACACAGGAAGAAGGTCGGCGGCGGCTCTCGCGGCGGCGGTGGTGGGACTGCGGGTTCCACCGGCGTCGGTTTCGCGTTCACGACGACGGCATCCGGCTCGGGCGCCGGCGGCGGCGCGTACTCGGGCAATTGCAGGCGTTGCTGGCGTGCGTCGCGCGCGCAGGGATGGTCCTGGAACGCGACCGAGCCGTCCGCCGCGGTGCACTTGAACGCTTCCGCGGCGGAAGCGGCGAGCGGCGCGGCGAGCAGCAGGGTCAGCATCCGGATCGAACGGCGACGCATGCGCGCAGTGTACGCCGCCGCTTCGCCGGACCGCCGATCACCAGGGCAGGGTCTGGCCGAGGTGCGTGAAGCTGCCGGTCGGGCCGTCGGTGCCGATCAACGCCAGCTCGACGCTCGACTTGGCGCCCTCGGAGATGTCCAGTTCGCCTTCGCCGCCGTTCATGTCGGTCTTCACGTAGCCGGGATGGATCGCATTGACCTTGATCGGCGTGTCGCGCAGCTCGTAGGCCAGATGCACGGTCCAGGCGTTCAGCGCGGACTTGGAGGCGTTGTAGGCCGGCACCTTGAAGCCGTAGATGCCCGAGGTCGGATCGCTGTGCAGGGTCAGCGAACCGAGGATGCTCGACACGTTGACGATGCGCGCCGCCTCGGATTTCTTCAGCAGCGGCAGGAACGCCTGCGTCACCGCGACGACGGCGAACAGGTTCGTGTCGAAGGTCTTGCGCCAGACGTCGAGCGACTGCGCGGACGGCGCCCTGGCGAGATCGTCGAGGAGGATGCCGGCATTGTTGACGAGGATGTCGAGGCGGCCGTGGCTGCGCTCGACCGCGGCGGCGGCTGCGGCGATGCTGCCGGCGTCGTCGACGTTGAGCGCGATCGCTTCGACCGGCAGGTTTTCCTGCTGCAGCTTCGCCGCGGCCGCGGCGGCCTTGGCCGCATCGCGGCCGGCGAGCAGCACGTGCACGCCCGATTGCGCGAGCTGGCGTACGGTTTCCAGGCCGATGCCGCGCGTGGCGCCGGTGACGAGGGCGATTTTCCGGGTCATGTTGATGTCTCCGTAGATGGCGCGGGGATTCCCGCGATGAGTGAATTCGTCGGTGTCGTGGTCAGGTGCTGCAGGACGCCGCGTTCGCACAGCCGGCGGCGTCGGCGACCGGTGTCTGCGCGGGCTTCGCGGCAGTATGCGTCGAGGCGCCGAAGACGACCCAGCTCAGCGCGGCCAGAGCCAGCACGCCGAGGCCGCCGTACAGCAGGGCCCAGCCGAAGCCCTGGGTCAGTGCCGCGCGGGCGAGCAGGTCGGAGGCGTCGAGGTGGCCGGCGGCGATGCTCTCGGCCGCCGCCCGCAGCTGCGCGGCGTCCGCAACGGCGCCGCCCGCAGCGGCGAGCCGGGCGCGCACGCCTTCCTGCAGCAGCAGGCCCATCACGGCGATGTTGATCGCCAGCGCGATCAGGCGCGCGCTGACGTCGATGCCGGAGGCCATGCCGGCGCGATCGCTCGATACCGACGCGGTGGTCGTGTTGGTGACCGGACTGTTGGTCAGGCCGATGCCCATGCCGGCGAGCAGGATGCCGGGCAGGACGGTCCAGCCGCTGGCCTGCGCGGCGGTGCCGCCGAGGAACACCAGCAGGAAGCCGACGCCGATCGTGGCGAGGCCCAGCGGCACCGCCACGCGCGCGCCGAAGCGCTGCAGCAGGTGTTCGGCCAGCGGCGTCATGACCAGGAACGGCAGCGTGTAGGCGAGCAGGAACAGGCCCGAGGTCGTGCTGTCGTAGCCGAGCGCGCCCTGGAAGTAGATCGGCAGGTAGATCATCAGCGGCCAGTAGCTGAAGTTCATGCCGATGCAGCCGATGATCGCGCTGGAGAAGGCGCGGATGCGGAACACGGAGAAGTCGAACATCGGATGCGCATGCCGCCGCTCGACGAACACGAAGGCGGCGAACGCGGCAACGCCCAGAGCGAAGATCGCCAACGCGGTGGGGCTGGCGAAGCCGAGGTCCGGTCCCTGCGTGATGGCGTAGGTCAGCGCGAACACGGCCACGGACAGCGTGACGATGCCGGCGAGGTCGAGACGCTCGGCGTTCGGGTCGCGCGACTCGCGCACGTAGGTCCACGCCAGCAGGAACGACACGACGGCGAGCGGGACCTGGATCAGGAACACCCATGGCCAGCTCGACACGGCGACGATCAGGCCGCCGATCAGCGGGCCGAAGCCGAGGCCGATGCCGCTGATCACGCCCCAGGCGACGAAGGCGCGGCTGCGTTCGGCCCCTTCGCGGAACTGGTGCGACAGCACGGCCACCGTGCAGATGAACATCGCGCCGCCGGCCATGCCCTGCAGGAAGCGGCCGACGATCAGCACGGCCACGTTCGAGGCGACGCCGCACAGCAGCGAGGTGAGCGCGAAGGCGGCGATGCAGATCAGGAACACGCGCCGGCGGCCGAAGCGGTCGGCCAGCGTTCCGGTCGCCATCAGCACCGTGGTACAGGCGATCGTGTAGGCGTTCATGATCCACTGCAGGTCCTTGAAGTCGGCGTGCAGCCGCTTCTCCAGCACCGGCAGGATCACCGGCACGCTGGAGATCTCCAGGCCGAACATCAGCGAGGCGAGGCAGACCGCGACCAGTGCGATCGAATTGCGGCGGGCGTCGGAAGGAGTCGTCGTCGGAGTCATCGGTGATTGTCGAAGGAGGGGCGGCCGCGATGCTGTCCGAGGCGCCGCCTCCGCGCTGGCCGTTTCCGGCCGTCAACCCGCGCAGTTCGTCAGTCCGTCGGTCGTCAGTGCTTTGGTCGTCAGTGCGCCGCCGCGTCGGCGACGCCCGGATGCAGCGGAATCCGGCTCGCATAGGCCAGTACCAGCAGCGCACCGAGGAAGGCCGCGCCCGCACTGAGCATCAGGACCGGGTCGATGCCGCGATGATCGACCAGCCAGCCACCGAGCAGGGCGCTGCCGCCGATCATGATCTGGAACGCCACCACCAGGGCCGAGATGCCGCGTTCGGCCTTGTCCGGCGCGGTCACGAACATCCAGGTGTTGGCGAGCATCGGAAAGCAGCCCCAGGCGACGCCCCACAGGCTCACCAGCACGACGATCGCGACCGTCGACTGCGCGAACACCGTCAGCAGGCCGATGCTGAGCATCAGGGCGACAGCCGTGGCGAGGAATCCGTAGCGCACGTCGCGGCTGCCCAGATGTCCGCCGATCCAGGTGCCGACGACGCCGCCGATGCCGAAGAGCAGCAAGGTGGTGGCGATCAGGTCGACGCCGAAATGCGCCGCGTGCTGCAGGAACGGCGCGAGATAGGCATAGGACAGGAAATGCCCCGTGCCGACCAGCAGGATGGCGACGAAACCGACGCGTGGCGGCATCGACGACAGCAGCAGTCCCATGTCGCGCAGGCGGAAATGCCCGGTCACCGGAACGCGCGGCATGAAGCGCAGCAGGGCGAGCATCGCCAGCACGCAGACCAGGCTGATGATCGCGAACGCGGCGCGCCAGCCGATCGCCCCGGTCAGCCAGGTCGCGAGAGGCACGCCGAGCACGGTCGCGGCGGTGACGCCGAGCATGTAGACCGACATCACCTTGGCGATGTGGATGCCTTTCGGCGCCACGCGCGGCACCACCGTCAGGGCGATCGACCAGAACCCGCCGACCGCGATGCCCTGGAACAGGCGTCCGGCCAGCAGCACAGCGTAGGTGGATGCCGCGGCGGAAATCAGGTTGCCGAGCACGCTGGCCAGAACGGTCAGCAGGATCAGATCGCGGCGATCGGCCCGGCGTCCCAGGTACGGCGCGAGCACGGCCGCCAGCGCCGCGGAGATGCCGGGCAGCACGATGGTCGCGCCGGCGTCGCCGGCGCTGATGCGCAGGTCGGCCGACAGCACGTTGAGAATGCCGACCGGCAGGAACTCGCTGGTGACCAGGATGAAGGCGGTGACGCTCATGGCGATCACCGCCGCCCAGCGCGCCGTCGGCCGGCATTCGTCGTTGCAGGGAATGGCGAGGGAGTCGGACATGCGGACCTCGATGGCGGAAAGGTCGCTGACGGTCAGTGACCGGGCGCCGGCTGCAGCGCCGTCGCGGCGGCCGCGCGCCGCTCGCGGCGGCGGCGCACCAGCAGGTAGAACACCGGCGTCAGCAGCAGGCCGAAGAAGGTCACCCCGAGCATGCCCGAGAACACCGCCACGCCCATCGCGCGGCGCATCTCGGCGCCGGCGCCGGTGGCCAGCGCGAGCGGCACCACGCCCATCACGAAGGCCAGCGAAGTCATCAGGATCGGACGCAGGCGCAGGCGGCACGCGTCGAGCACGGCCTGCCACACGGTGGCGCCCTGCGCCTCGAGGTCCTTGGCGAACTCGACGATCAGGATCGCGTTCTTGCACGCCAGGCCGATCAGGACGATCAGGCCGATCTGCGTGAAGATGTTGTTGTCGCCGCCCGAGGCGAGCACGCCGATGATCGCGCAGAGCAGGGTCATCGGCACGATCAGGATCACCACCAGCGGCAGCGACAGGCTCTCGTACTGCGCTGCGAGCACCAGGAACACCAGCAGCACCACCAGCGGGAAGATGATCACCATCGTGTTGCCGGCGAGGATCTGCTGGTAGGTCAGATCGGTCCACTCGTAGGCGAAGCCGTTCGGCAGTTCCTTCGCCAGCACGTCCTCGATCGCCGCCTGCGCCTGGCCGGAGCTGTAGCCCGGCGCCGCGCCGCCGTTGAGCTCCGCGGCGAGGAAGCCGTTGTAGTGCGGCACGCGATCGGGACCGGAGGTTTCCTTCGCGACGACGAAGCTGGCCAGCGGAATCATGTCGCCGCGGGCATTGCGCGTCTTCAGGCGGCCGATGTCCTCCGCGTTCAGGCGAAAGCCCGGTTCGGCCTGGGCGTTGACCTGGTAGGTGCGGCCGAAACGGTTGAAGTCGTTGACGTAGAGCGAGCCCAGATACATCTGCATCGTGTCGTAGACGTCGCGCAGCGCAACGCCGGCCGCCTTCGCCTTCTCGCGGTCGACTTCGACCTCGATCTGCGGCACGTTGACCTGGAAGCCGGAGAACAGGCCGGCGAGTTCCGGGCGCTTGCCGGCCTTCTCGATCACGTTCTGCACGACCTGGTACAGCTCGTCCGGGCCGCGGCTCGCGCGGTCTTCGATCTGCAGCTTGAAGCCGCCGATCACGCCCAGGCCCTGCACCGGCGGCGGCGGGAAGATCGCGATGTAGGCGTCCTGGATCTTCGAGAACTGCGCGTTCAGCGCGGTCGCGATCGCGCCGGCGGACATCGACGCGTCGGTGCGCTCCTCGAACGGCTTCAGCGGCGTGAAGGCGATGCCCATGTTCGGCGCGTTGGTGAAGCCGTTGATCGACAGGCCCGGGAACGCCGGCACCGATTCGACGCCGGGCGTCTTCAGCGCGATGTCGCCCATGCGCCGGATCACCGCGCTGGTGCGGTCGAGCGTGGCGGCTTCGGGAAGCTGCGCGAAGCCGACCAGGTACTGCTTGTCCTGCGCCGGCACGAAGCCGGTCGGCGTGCGCGCGAAGGAGAATGCGGTGAGCACGATCAGGCCCAGGTAGAGGACCACGGCGACGGAGCTGCGACCGAGGATGCGGCCGATCATGCCGACGTAGCCGTTCGAGGCGCGCGTGAAGAAACGGTTGAACGGGCGGAAGAACCAGCCGAGCGCGGCGTTGAGGACGCGCGTGGCGCGATCCGGCGGCGCGTCGTGCGATTTCAGCAGCAGGGCCGACAGCGCCGGAGACAGGGTCAGCGAGTTGAACGCCGAGATCACCGTGGAGATCGCGATGGTGATCGCGAACTGCTTGTAGAACTCGCCCGACAGGCCGCTGATGAACGCGGTCGGCAGGAACACCGCGCACAGCACCAGCGCGGTGGCGATGATCGGCCCGGTGACTTCCTTCATCGCCTGTACGGTCGCGTCGAACGGCGCCAGGCCTTCGCCGATGTTGCGCTCGACGTTCTCGACCACCACGATCGCATCGTCGACGACGATGCCGATCGCCAGCACCAGGCCGAACAGCGAAAGCGTGTTGAGGCCGAAGCCGAGCAGGTGCATCACGCCGAGCGTGCCGATCAGCGACACCGGCACCGCCAGCAGCGGAATGATCGACGCGCGCCAGGTCTGCAGGAACACGATCACCACGATCACCACCAGAAGGATGGCCTCGAGCAGCGTGTGCAGCACCGCGTTGATCGAGCCGCGCACGAAGATGGTCGGATCGTAGGCCGGGTCGTATTCGATGCCTTCGGGGAAGGACTTCGACAGCTCCTTCATCTTCGCGCGCACCGCGTCGGAGATCGCGATCGCGTTGCTGCCGGGGCGCTGGTAGATGCCGACGCCGACCGCGGTCTGGTTGTTGAGCATCGCGCGCAGCGCGTAGTTGTCCGAACCCAGTTCCACGCGCGCGACGTCGCGCAGGCGCGTGATCTGGCCGTTGCTGCCGGTCTTGATGATGATGTCGGCGAAGTCCTCCTCGTCGACGAGGCGCCCCTTGGTGCTGACCGCGACCTGGAAGTTCGGCCGGCCCGACCCGTCGGAGACGTTCGGCGCCGCGGGCGAGCCGAGCTGGCCGGCCGCGACCTGCACGTTCTGCTCGCGGATCGCGTTGGCGATGTCGCCGGCGGTCAGGCCTCGCGCGGCGACCTTCTCCGGGTCCAGCCATACGCGCATCGAATAGCTGCCGCCGCCGAACTGCTGCACGTCGCCGACGCCGTCGATCTTGGCCAGCTCGTCCTTGATGTTGAGGATCAGGTAGTTGGCGAGGTAGTTGAGGTCGTAGCGGCCGTCCGGCGAAATCAGGAACACGCCCATGGTGATGTCGGGCGTGGACTTGTTCACCGTCACGCCGATGCGCTGCACGTCCTGCGGCAGTTTCGGCGTCGCCTGCGCGACGCGGTTCTGCACCAGCTGCTGCGCCTTGTCGACGTCGGTGCCGAGCTTGAAGGTGACGGTCAGCGTCATCACGCCGTCGGCGGTCGCCTGCGAGAACTGGTACAGCATGTCCTCGACGCCGGTGATCGCCTGTTCGAGCGGTCCGGCGACGGTGTCGGCGATCACCTTCGGGTTCGCGCCGGGATAGGTCGTGCGCACGACCACGGTCGGCGGCACGACTTCCGGATACTCGGAGATCGGCAGCTGCGGGATCGAGACGAGGCCGGCGAGCAGGATCAGCGCCGACAGCACGCCGGCGAACACCGGCCGCGTGATGAAGAATTGGGAGAGGTTCACGGGAGCGAGTCCTTTGTCTTTTGTTCTTTTTTCTCCTCGCGCTCGCGGGAGAAGGTGCACGGAGGGCGGACGAGGCCGAGGCCGCCACGAGCGGTCCACGGCGAGGCAGGTCGAGTGTCGTTCCCGAACGGCGTGAGGAATCGAAAAACGTTCCGGGGACCGACGATTCGCCTGCTTCCCTCATCCGGCGCTGCCGCGCCACCTTCTCCCCGAGGGGAGAAGGAATGCCCAGTCAGTTCAATCCGGTGCGCGCGCCGACGGCCGTGGTCGCGGCCGTGCGATCGGCCGGCGCGAGCTGGCCGATCACCGCCGTGTTGGTGGTCATCTCCACGCGTGTGGGTTTCACCGTGCTGCCGGGTCGGGCGTGCTGCAGGCCGTTGACCACGATGACGTCGCCGGCGGCCAGGCCCTGCTTGACCACGCGCAGGCCGTCGAGCGAGGCGCCCAGTTCGACGAAGCGGCGTTCGAGCGTGTCGTCGGACTTCAGCGCCAGCACGTACTTCTTGCCGAGGTCGGTGCCGACCGCGCGGTCGTCGATCAGCACGGTCTGGCGGCTCTCGCCGCCGACCAGCTTGATGCGCGCGAACAGGCCCGGGGTGAAGCGGCCGTCGGAATTGTCGAACACCGCGCGGCCGCGGATCGTGCCGCTCTGCGCGTCGACCACGTTGTCGAGGAAGTTCAGGCGTCCTTCGTGCGGATAGCCCTGCTCGTCGATCAGGCCCATGAACACCGGGCTGTCGGCGCGGCGGCCGTCGGCACCGGCCTGGGCCCGGTTGGCGAACTTCAGGTAGGTGTGCTCGTCGGCGTCGAAGTAGGCGTAGACCGGATTGTCGGAAACCACCGTGGTCAGCACGTTCGCGTTCGAGACGAGGTTGCCGGCGGTGATCAGCGCGCGCGAGACGCGGCCGTCGATGGGCGCGCGCACCTCGGTGAATTCGAGGTTGAGCTTGGCCGCGTCGAGCGCCGCCTGCGCCGCGCCGACGGAATCGACGCCAGTCGCCTCGGCGGTCGCCAGCTGGTCGAAGTCCTGCTGCGAGATCCAGTGCTGGCCGAGCAGGCGCTTGCCGCGCTCGTGGTTCGACGCCGCCAGCTGCTGCTGCGAGCGGTTGCGCTTGAGTTCGGCGGTGAGGCGGTTGACCTCGGCGCGGAACGGGCGCGGGTCGATGCGGAACAGCAGGTCGCCCTTCTTCACGTGCGCGCCTTCGGTGAAGTGCACCGAGTCGACGAAACCGCTCACGCGCGGGCGGATCTCGACGCTGTCGACCGCCTCGAGGCGGCCGCTGAATTCCTCCCAGTCGCGCAGCGGCTGGCTGATGACGGCGGCGACGCTGACTTCGGGCGCCGGCGGCGCGGCCGGCGCGTCGGTCGCCTGCGAGCGGGCGCAGCCGGCCAGCACGAGGGCGGCGAGCAGCGGAACGACGGCGAAACGGGCGGTACTCATGGTTCTGTCCTTGGGCTGAGGCGGGCCGGGTGCGAAAATCCGTCTGCGGCGGCAGCGACCCCTGCTGCGCCGCGACTTGACCGGAAGACCGAACGTCGCAATGCTGTTGTAACGTGAGTTACCGGTCAGTAACATGTCGAAACGTTACTGACTGGTCACTCACGTGTCAAGAGGAGAAGTGTCGTGAATGCAAAAACCGCCGCCACCGAGGGCGCCGCACCGGCCGACAAGCCGCGGGTGCGTGACCGCATCCTCGATGCGGCCTGTGATCTGTTCTACCGGCACGGCATCCGGGCGGTGGGCGTGGACGCCATCGCCAGCGAGGCCGGTACCAACAAGATGAGCTTCTATCGGAGCTTCCCGTCGAAGGACGACCTGGTCGCCGAGTACCTGACCGACCAGGAGCGCGAGTACTGGGCGCGCTGGGACGAGACCATCGCGCCGTACGCGGACGATCCGCGGCGCCAGGTCGAGGCGCTGGTCGCCTCCGACATCGACCTGGCCTGGCTGCGTGCGAAGGCGATCGAGGGCTGCAAGTGCAAGACCAGCCGCGGCTGCGCGCTGGGCAATGCCGCCGTCGAGATTCCCGAGGACAACGAGCGGCTCGGCGAGATCGTGCACGAGTACAAGACCGAGATCCGCCGCCGCCTGCGCAAGCTCGCGCGAGAGATGGGTGCGCGCGAGCCGGACGTGCTCGGTGACGCGCTCATGCTGCTGCGCGAGGGCGGCTACTACACGCGATTGACCTTCCCCGAGAACAGCGGGCCGATCGCCGCGATCGTGAAGGCCGCGCGCGCGCTGATCGCCGCGCACGTGGACTGAGGCCGAGGCGGCGCCGGAGCGCGTTCAAATAGCGTTTTTTGTGTGAAGAAGCGTTTCGCCCCGAGCCCTTTGCACAGGGGCGAAGGCGGCCGGTGGCATCATCACCGCATTGCGCCCGTTGGCTTGTCGACTGCGGCAGGACGCCGGGTGCGGCAGACTCTTCTGCAATGGACGCCTCGTGGGTGATCGGTTCTCGCGTATCGCGGTCTGGCTGAGAACGCTCGCCGTCGCCCTGCTGGTGGGGACGGTAACGGACGTGCGTGCGCAATCGGTCGCCGTCGTCGTCGAGCGCCTGGACGCGCCGCGCGACTTGGCCGTCGACGCCGCCGCCGTGATCGCCGGCACCTACGACGGCGATTTCGTCGCCCAGACCTATGCCGCGATCACGCCATCGCACGACCACCCGGTCTGGTACCGGATCCGCCTCGCCGAAGACTGGGCCGGCAGGGACCTGCCGGTACTGTCGATCTTCGACCCGCAGGGCCTGAGCGTCACCGCCTACCTGCCGCCGGAGCACGTCGAATCCCGTCATTCGATCTACAGCGCCGGCGCGAACGCCGGATTCACGCGTCATGCGCTGGTGTTCGACCTGCCGCGTGCGCTGAAGGCGGCCGCGCCGGTCTACCTGAAAGTCGCGCCGGACAAGGCCGTGCCGCGCCGCATCGAGGTGACCCAGCAGACCGACGCGCTCGTGCGCGACCTCGGCCGCGCGCGCCTGGACGTGCTGTTCCCGGCGGTGCAGGTCGCCGCCGTGCTGGTGATGCTGTGCTTCTTCCTCGCGCTGCGCGAGCGCATGTACATGTACTTCGTCGGCCACGTCGTGTTCGTCGTGCTGTACGAGCTGTACCTGTTCGGCATCGGCTACGAATACGCCCCATTCAAACTGCTGGCTCCGCTGGGTTCGCGCGCGGTCTGGCTGAACGCGGCGATCGCGATCGTGCTGATGCTCGAGTTCTCGCGTCAGTTCCTGGAGCTGGCACGCTTCGCGCCGCGGCTGGACGCGCTGCTGCGGTTCGGCCGCTGGCCGCTCGCCGCGCTCGCGCTGGTCGCGGCGGTGCCTTCGCTGACGCCGGACTGGACGATCGAATACGCGCTCGCGGCGCTGCTGCTGCTGTCGGCGCCGCTGCTGATCGTGGCCGGCCTGCTCGCCTGGCAACAGGGCAGCCGTCGCGGCGGCTTCTTCCTGTGCGCGTGGATCCCGGGCCTGCTGTTCGTGATCCTGCGCGCGCTGCAGCTGTTCCTGCAGTGGCCGCTGCCGGTGTGGCTGGAGTTCGCGATGCCGGCCGCGTTCGCCTACGCCAGCCTCGTGCTCGCCTACGGCCTGGCCGACCACACGCTGGCGATCCGCCACGAGCGCGACGTCGCGCACCGCCTGGCCGAGCACGACGCGCTGACCGGCGTGCTGAACCGCCGCGCGATCCTCGCGCGCCTTCGCGCCGGCTTCCTGCAGGCGCGCGAGAGCGGCGAGCCGCTGTCGCTGCTATTCCTCGACCTCGACCACTTCAAGCGCATCAACGACAGCTACGGCCACCACGTCGGCGACCAGTGCCTGCGTTCAGTGGTGGGGCCGATCAACAGCGAGCTGCGCCAGGGCGACGCGCTCGGCCGCTACGGCGGCGAGGAATTCCTGGTGGTGCTGCCCGGTGCCGGTGCGGAGGACGCCGAGACCGTCGCCGAGCGCATCCGCAAGCGCATCGAGACGATGCCGATGCTGGTGTCCGGCCAGCGCATCGGGCTGACCCTGAGCATCGGCATCGCCGCCGTCGACGCCGAGGTGATGACGCCGAACGACCTGATCGAGCGTGCCGACGTGGCCCTGTACCGCTCGAAGTCGGGCGGGCGCAATCTCGTCAGCACGCACGACGGCGCCATGCCGCTGGGCGAAGCCGCGCTCGACCGGTGAGCGGCAGGAGCGGCCGTCAGCGCGCGCGCTGGACGGCGGGAAGCGAGGCGATGCGCGCGTATTCTCCGTCGGAGAAGCACGCCGGATCGGCCAGCCATTCCTCGATCATCGGCGTCGCGTCGTCGCCCCAGAACCGTTCTCCGCCGACGGCGAGCGTCGGCACGCCGTAGATGCCGGCGGCGAGCGCGGCTTCGGTGTTCGCGCGCAGCTGCGCCTTCACCGCCTCGTCGGCGAGAGCGCCGGCCACATCGGCGACGCCGAGCCCGCGGCCGACCTCATCCAGTTCCGACGCGTTCGTGCCGGCGCGGCCGTCGCGCCAGAGATGCTCGAAGATCGCCGTCACAGCATTCCAGTGGCTGCCCGCCGCGATGCACAGGCGCAGCGCGGCCAGCGAATTGAACGGATGCGCCGGCGGGAAGCGCAGCGTCACGCCCTCGCGACCGGCGCGCCATTGCACGAAGCGATAGGTGAATTCGCGCTTGCCCGCAATCTCCGCCGGACCGAGCTGGCCGTGGTGCTTGAGCACGGCACCGAACACGATCGGCTTCGGCACGACGTCGATGCGCCCGCGCAGCGCCAGGATCTTCGGCAGCTGCAGATAGGCGAACGGGGAGATGAAGTCGAAGTACCAGTGCGCGTGCATGGAGCGCTCCATAGATTCGCGTTCAGGCCAGAGGGGGTGCGATGGAAGGTTCGGGAGATTTCAGTGGATGCCCGCGTTCGCGGGCATGACGCCTGCGTGGCGGGTTGCTCGGCGCGTTCCCAAGCGTAGCGCCTTGGCATACCGAGCGTGTTGCCCCGGCGTGGTGTCCGGCACGGTGCACCGTCCTCAATGCAGCGTCTTGTAGACGTCCGGCTCGAACGCGTCCACCGCGATGACCTCGTCGCGCGCATCGCGCGCCTCGTTGAGCAGGTCGTATTCGGCGCCGCTGATGACGCCGGCGGCGGCGCCGAGGTCGTCGAGCAGGTAGCCGGGTGCGCGGTCGAGCACGCCGGCGCGCACCGCGTCGCGCAGCTTGGTCTCGATCGGGATCGCGCGCACGGCCTTGTCCAGCGCGGCTTCGAGCGCGCCGAGGCCGGGTTCGCCCGGCGGCGGCACGAACACGTCGGCGGTCAGCGTGCGGCGCGCCTCGCGGTCTTCGAGGATGTCGCGCGCGACTTCGGCGCCGAGGCGGTCCGACGGCGGCCGGAAGCGCGCGCCGAGCGGGAAGATCGCCACCTTCATCGGCACGGCGACCCAGCGCACGGGCAGGTTGTCGAGCACGCCGAGCAGCGCGTCCTGGATGCGGTACAGGCACAGCTCGACCGACCAGCGCACCAGCGCGTAGTTCGGGCGCGTTTTCGGCTCGTCGTGGTAGCGCTTCAGCGCGCAGCTGGCGAGGTACAGATAGGCGAGCGCGTCGGCGAGCCGGCCCGACAGCTTCTCGCGCCGCTTCAGTGAGCCGCCGAGCGTGCCCATCGCTGTATCGGACAGGATCGTGAAGGCGGCCGAGAAGCGCGACAGGTGCTGGTAGTAGCGCCGCGTGTCGGGCGTGTCCGGCGCCTCGGCCAGCCGCGCGCCGGTCCAGGCCAGCAGCTTGGCGCGCGTGGCGCGGGTGACGAACAGGTTCACGTGCCCGAACAGGGCGCGGTCGAACGCGTCGAGATCGTCGGCGGCGACTGCCTCGATCTCCTTCTGTACGAACGGGTGGCAGCGGATCGCGCCCTGGCCGTAGACGATCATCGTGCGCGTGAGGATGTTCGCGCCCTCGACCGTGATGCCGATCGGCACCGCGTCCCAGGCGCGCGCGAGCGCGTTGCGCGGGCCGCGCTGGATCGCGCTGCCGGCGCGGATGTCCATAGCGTCGGCGATCACCTGGCGCATGCTGTCGGTGAGGTACGCCTTGCAGATGTTGCCGATCACCGCCGGCTTCTCGCCGGCGTCGAGCGCGCCGCAGGTGAGGTTGCGCGCCGAAGTCATCAGGTAGGTCAGCCCGGCGATGCGCGCGAGCGGTTCCTCGATGCCTTCGAAGCGGCCGATCGGCGTGTCGAACTGCTCGCGCACGGTGGCATAGGCACCGCAGATGCGCGTGGCGAGCTGCGCCGCGCCGATCGACAGCGCAGGCAGCGAGATCGAGCGCCCGGCGGCGAGCGATTCCATCAGCATGCGCCAGCCGCGGCCGATCTGCTCGCGGCCGCCGACGACGGCCTCGTCGAGCGGCACGAACACGTCCTTGCCCACGATCGGGCCGTTCATGAACGGCACGCCCATCGGATCGTGGCGCAGGCCGATCTCGATGCCGGGTGTGGCGCGCGGGATCAGCGCGCAGGTGATGCCGCGGTCGACGCGGTCGCCGATCAGCTTCTGCGGATCCTTCAGGCGGAAGGCGAGGCCGATCAGGCTCGCCACCGGTGCCAGCGTGATGTAGCGCTTCTTCCAGTTCAGGCGCAGGCCGAGCACCTCGACGCCGTCGATCATGCGTTTTTCGACGATGCCTTCGGACTGCGTCGCCGCGGCGTCCGAGCCGGCCTCCGGACCGGTCAGCGCGAAGCACGGGATCTCCTCGCCGCGTGCGAGGCGGCCGAGGTATTTCTGCTTCTGTTCGTCGGTGCCGTAGTGCAGCAGCAGCTCGCCGGGGCCGAGCGAGTTCGGCACCATCACGGTGACTGCGGCGGTGACCGAACGGCTGGCGATGCGCGTGACCACGCGCGAATGCGCCAGCGCCGAGAAGCCCAGCCCGCCGTGTTCCTTCGGGATGATCATGCCGAGGAAGCGTTCGCGCTTGATGAAGTCCCAGATCTCCGGCGGCAGGTCGCGCTGCTGGTAGACCTCCCAGTCGCTGAGGCGGCGGCACAGTTCCTCGACCGGACCGTCGAGGAAGGCCTGCTCCTCGGCATCGAGCGCGCGCGGCTGGAAGGCGAGCAGCTTGTTCCACTCCGGCATGCCGCCGAACAGGTCGCCGTCCCACCAGACCGTGCCGGCCTCCAGCGCGATGCGTTCGGTGTCACCCAGGCGCGGCAGCACCCTGGCGAACTTCGGCATCACCCAGCGCGAGACGAGTGCGCGTCGCAGCGGCGGCAGGCCGAACACGGCGGCGAGTGCGACGAGCACGATCGTCGTGATGGCGAACAGGTTCGGCGATTGGACGCCGGCGATGCGCCAGCCGAGCAGCCACACGCCGGCCGCCGCCACCCAGGCGAGGAAACCCAGTCCGCGGAAGGCGAGTGCCGCGAAGGCGAGCAGGGCAAGGAGGAAGGTGATCAGCATCTGCGGCTCCGTTTGTCGTCCCGGTGCGGGACCGGATCGGGCAGGATGCCGAAGCGAACATTCGCGCAGCGAATAGCCCGAAGGGCAATCTGCAGAACCCGATTGTCGTCCAGTTCTCTCGCGATCTTCAATCCGCATCGTCGACTTCCGTGGCGCGTGAACGCAGGCAGAATGACGCTGACGCTTCCGCACGCCGCCCGGGAAATCGCATGCCTCGTCCGTCGCTCCGCATCCTTCTCGCATTTCTCGCGCTGGTTCCGCTCCTCGCATCGGCGCAGCGCGACGCGCGCCAGTCCTTCGATCTCGCCGTACTTTCGGCACCGACACCGGTCGACATCGACGGCAGGTCGCGCCTGGTCTACGAACTGCATCTGACGAATTTCGCCGCCGAGCCGCTGCGGCTCGTTCGCGTCGAGGCGATCGACGATGCGCGACCGGCATCGCTGCAGGCGCTCGCCGGCGATGCGCTCGCCTCCGCGCTCGGCCGTCCCGGCCTGGACAAGGGCGCGGACAGGTCGGTGATCGCGCCGGGCATGCGCGCCGTCGTCTATCTCGACGTCGCGATCGGGCAGACGCTGCCGTCCGCGTTGCGGCATCGCGTCGAATTCGTTGCGGCGAACGGCGGATCGCCATCGCGCGTGGAAGGCGGGCAGGTGGCGCCGAAGCCGCCCGCTGCGCTGGCGCTGGGTCCGCCGCTGCGCGGCGGGCCGTGGATCGCGATCTACAGCGCCGAATGGGAACGCGGCCATCGCCGCGTGACCTACGCTGTCGACGGGCGCGTGCGCATCCCCGGGCGCCATGCGATCGACTGGGTGCGCATCGACGAGAACGGCCAGTCGTTTGCCGGCGACGGTCAGGTCAAGCGGAACTGGTTCGGCTACGGTGCCGACGTGCTGGCCGTCGCCGACGCCACCGTCGCCGCCGTGCGCGACGACGTGGCGGAACCGTCCGCGGTATCGGCCGGCAATCCGCGCGTGGCGATCGGCGACGCCAGCGGCAACTACGTCGCGCTGGCGCTCGCGGACGGCCGCCACGTGGTGTACGAACACCTGCGGCCCGGCAGCATCCGGGTGCGGCGCGGCGATCGCGTGCGCCGGGGCGAGGCGATCGCCGCGCTCGGCTACACCGGCGAATCGACCGGCCCGCATCTGCACTTCCACGTCGCCGACGCCGGCCTGCCGCTGGCGGCGGAAGGATTGCCCTACGCGCTCGAAGGCGGCCGCACGCTCGGCGCGTACCGCTCGTTCGACGCCTACTCGCAGGGCGGGCCGTGGACGCCGGCGGCGGCCGCGCCGACGCCGGCGCGCGGCTTTCCGGTGCCGTTCGCGGTGCTCGAGTTTCCGCCCGCACCGCGCTGAGGACGGCGCCGTTCGCCGCTAAACTTGGCGCAACCCAGAGGAGATCGGCATGAAGGAAAAGAAGGACATCGTCGACAACTGGCTGCCGCGCTACACCGGTTCGCCGCTGGAGGCGTTCGGCGAACACGTCCTGCTGACCAATTTCGGGCACTACGTGGAGCTGTTCGCACAGTGGCACGACGTGCCGGTGCAGGGCCGCGACCGGCCGATGCCGAACGCGACCGCCGACGGCATCACGATGATCAACTTTGGCATGGGCAGCCCGAACGCGGCGACGGTGATGGACCTGCTGTCGGCGATCGGCCCGAAGGCCGCGCTGTTCCTCGGCAAGTGCGGCGGCCTGAAGAAGAAGAACCAGCTCGGCGACCTCGTGCTGCCGATCGCGGCGATCCGCGGCGAAGGCACTTCCAACGACTACCTGCTGCCGGAAGTTCCGGCGCTGCCGGCGTTCCAGCTGCAGCGCGCGGTGTCGACGATGATCCGCGACCTCGGCCACGACTACTGGACCGGCACCGTCTACACGACGAACCGCCGCGTGTGGGAGCACGACACGGCGTTCAAGGACTACCTGCGCAAGACGCGCTGCATGGCCATCGACATGGAAACCGCCACCGTGTTCGCCGCCGGCTTCGCCAACCACATCCCGACCGGCGCGCTGCTGCTGGTTTCCGACCAGCCGATGATTCCCGAAGGCGTCAAGACCGAGGCCAGCGACCGCGCGATCACGGCGAATTTCGTCGAGGCGCACATCCGCGTCGGCATCGAGGCACTCAAGCTGGTGCGCCGCAACGGACGCAGCGTGAAGCATCTGCGTTTCGAGGAAGAGATCGAGCGCGAAGACGCGCCATGAACCGGCGTCACCTCGTCCGCTGGCGGATGAGCGGCGGGGCCCGCCGGCGCGGCCCGGTGAGGTTCCGTCAGTAGCGCAGCAGCGCGTGCAGTGGCAGGCCGCCGCCCCAGCGCGCGCGGCCCGGCAGCGCGCCCAGTTCGATCAGCACGCCGGCGCCGACAGGGTGCATGCCGGCCTTCTCGACCAGCGAGCGCGCGGCGGCGAGCGTGCCGCCGGTGGCGAGTACGTCGTCGACGATCAGCACGCGTTCGCCATCGTGCGGCGCGTCGGCGCGCATCTCCAGGGCGTCGCTGCCGTATTCGAGCTGGTACTGCGCCGACACGACCGGCGGCGGCAGCTTGCCCGGCTTGCGCAGCGGCACGAAGCCGCTGCGCAGGCGGTCGGCCAGCGCAGCGCCGAAGATGAAGCCGCGCGACTCGATTCCGCACACCACCTGCACACCGGCGTCGCGCCAGGGCTCGGCGAGCAGGTCGATGCAGTGTGCGAAGCCGTCTGCATCGGCCAGCAGCGGCGTGATGTCGCGGAACGTGACGCCCGATTGCGGGAAATCCGGCACCGCGCGGATCAGCTCGAACAGGCGCCGCGTCACTTCCGCGGCAGCGCCGTTTCCTGC
The DNA here is from genome assembly GCF_042652785.1 of Dokdonella ginsengisoli. Taxonomy (NCBI): domain Bacteria; kingdom Pseudomonadati; phylum Pseudomonadota; class Gammaproteobacteria; order Lysobacterales; family Rhodanobacteraceae; genus Dokdonella; species Dokdonella ginsengisoli. Next base: position 315,359 of record NZ_JBHSHD010000005.1, read on the forward strand.
GGACGCCATCTCAGTAGCGCGCGAGCGTGGGATCGACTTCGCGCGCCCAGGCGTCGATGCCGCCTTCGACGTTCCACAGGTGGGTGAAGCCGTGTTCGCGGAAATGCTCGGCGGCGTTGCGGCTGGAGATGCCGTGGTGGCAGATGAAGGCCAGCGGCGTGTCCTTCGGCAGCGCGGTCAGGCGTGCGTGCGTTTCCGGGGTCAGCACGTCGGCGGCGTCGACCCGGGCGATCGCGCGTTCGTGTTCGGGGCGTACGTCGATCAGCGTGATGTCGCCGGCATCCAGGCGCTGCTTGAGCGTCTGCACGTTCATCGACTTCAGTACCTGCGGCGCCTGTGGCAGGAAGATCGCCAGGCCTTCGCCGTGCGGCGTGCGCGTCCAGTCGATCGTCGCGCCGCGCGCACGCTGTGCGCTGGCGACGTCGAAGTGGATCTCCAGGCCGTTGGCGTCGACGACGATGTCGTTGGCACCGGCTTCGCGCAGCTGGAACTGCGGATTGAAGCGGCCGTCGACGACCAGGAACAGCTTCATCTCGCCGGCGTCGGCCAGCGCGCCGCGGATGCGTTCCACGGCGGTGTCGGAAATCGTCAGCGTCGGCGGAGTACGGTCGGGGGCGGCGACGCCGAGCACGCCGTGCAGTTCGCCGGAGTCGAACATCGACTGGATGATGTCCGAGCCGCCGACCAGCTCGCCGCCGACGTAGAGCTGCGGAATCGTCGGCCACTGCCCGAATTCCTTGATGCCGGCGCGGATTTCCTCGTCGGCGAGCACGTCGACGGTCGCGTAGTCGTCGAGCAGGGTGTTCAGGCGGTCCGTGGCGACGGCGGAGAAGCCGCACTGCGGGGCGTGGCGCGAGCCTTTCATGAACAGGACGACGCGGTGGCTGGCGAGCAGCGCTTCGATGCGCGCGCGCGTGGCGGGAGTGAGCGACATGAGGGGTTCCGGACCGGGAAAAACGCGCATGATACGCCGCGTGCGCAAGCCGTGCCGGGGGCCGGCGCAGCGGCGGCCCTTGCCGACGTCACGCCCGCGAAAGCGGGCGTCCATCGCAGGTCTGTCCGGACGACGATCCGCGACCCGCGAAACGGGCGGCATCGCAGCGGATCCGCGCGGGTGTCCGCTGCTGGACCCCGCCTGAGCCGCAGGCAGGACGGCGTCCCGGGAAGCGCCTAGGCGGCCGCCGGCAGCGCCTCCGGCGCCGGCATCTCGGCCCGGCACAGCGCGATCGAATGGCGCCGCTCGGTCCAGTGCAGCAGCTCCAGCGCGCCATCGTGGTGCTCGACGAGGGTGGTGCAGTGCTCGACCCAGTCGCCGTCGTTGACGTAGAGCACGCCGTCGCGGTCGCGGATGCGGCCGTAGTGGATGTGGCCGCAGATGTGGCCGTCGAAGCCGGCGCGGCGCGCGTCCTCGGCGACGCGCTCCTCGAAGTCCTCGATGAAGCGCCGCGCGCGGCCGACCGCCTGCTTGATGCGGATCGACAGCGGCACGTAGCCGAGGCCGAAGCGCCGGCGCAGCCGGTTGAAGCGCCGGCTGACCGAGCAGATGAAGCCCTGCAGCGCGTCGCCGAGCTTGAGCAGCCAGGCCGGCGCGTCGTGGCCGTCGTCGAATTCGTCGCCGTGGCTGACGCGGTAGCGGCGCCCGTCGGCCGCGACGTGCACCGCGTTCAGCGCGATCTCGATGCCGCCCAGGCGCTGTCCGGCGAAGCGGCGCATCGCCGCGTCGTGGTTGCCCGGAATGTAGACGACGCGGGTACCGCGCCCGGCGATGGCGAAGATCTCGGCGAGCACGGCACCGTGCCGGTCGTGCCAGTACGGGCGCTTCTCCATGTTCTCCAGATCGACGATGTCGCCGACGAGGTACAGCCGCTCGCAGTGCATCGAGCGCAGGAAGTCGAGCAGGTAGTCGGCCTGGCAGTCGGCCAGGCCGAGATGGACGTCCGAGATGAAAACGCTGCGAAACAGGGCTCGCGTCATCACGCGTCTCCGCAGGGAACCCTCGCAAGCCTAGGAATTTCCGATCGCGATAGCGTTGCCGCGGCGTTGCAGGGAGGTGACATCGGCACCGCCCCCGGCGCAGACCCATGCAATACGCACGTCATTTCGGCGAGCTAGCGTCGACCGATATTCGACGACTCCAGCGAAGCCAGTCCGATGTCGACTCCGAATCTGCGCGACAAGCTCGACCAGAAGATCTTCGACGCGATCTATTCGCGCAGCCTCGTCTACAACACCTGCTGGGAAGATCCGGCGGTGGACCGCAAGGCGCTGGCGCTGGGTGCGGACGACAGCGTGCTGGTCATCACCAGCGCCGGCTGCAACGCGCTGGACTACGCGCTGGAGGGACCGCGCGTGATCCACGCGGTCGACGCCAATCCGCGCCAGAACGCCCTGCTCGAATTGAAGATCGCCGGCATCCGCAAGCTCGGCTTCGACGACTACTTCGCGATCTTCGGCGAAGGCTTCCACGCGCGCTTCGCCGAGCTGTACCGCGTGCACCTGCGCGCCGAGCTGTCGCCGTTCGCGCAGGAATGGTGGGACAAGCACGCGAACTGGTTCACCAGCCGGCGCGGCAGCTTCTATTTCCACGGCCTGTCCGGCCTGGTCGCGCGCGGCGTGCGCGCCTACTTCGCCACTCGGCCGCGCCTGCGCGTGGCGATGAACGACCTGCTCGGCGCGCGCAACGTCGCCGAGCAGCAGGCGATCTACGACGCGCGCATCGCCCCGCAGCTGTGGAGCAAGCCGGTCAACTGGGTCATCTCGCGGCAGTTCGTCATGAGCCTGCTCGGCGTGCCGTACCCGCAGCGCAAGCTGGTCGAGGCGCAGCACGACGGCGGCGTGTCCGGTTTCATCCGCCACGCGGTGCAGTACGTGTTCCGTCAGCTGCCGCTGGCCGACAACTATTTCTGGCACGTCTACATGACCGGCCGCTACCGCCGCGACTGCTGCCCGGAATATCTGAAGGAAGCGAACTTCGAGCGCCTGAAGAACGGCCTGGTCGATCGCATCGTGCCGCACACGACCACGGTGACCGAATTCCTGCTCGAACACGACGAGCCGGTCTCGCGCTTCGTCCTGCTCGACCACATGGACTGGATGAGTTCCTATCATCCCGAAGCGCTGGTCGAGGAATGGGAGGCGATCCGCCTGCGTGCGGCGCCCGGTGCGCGCATCCTGATGCGCAGCGCGCAGGCACGGCCGGCCTATCTCGACGCGATCCGCATCGGACCGCAGCAGCAGCGCCTGCGCGAGGCGTTCCGCTTCATGGACGACGTCGCCGACGCGCTGCAGTCGCAGGATCGCGTGCACACCTACGCCGGATTCGTGATCGCCGATGTCCCGGCTTGAGACGCTGCGCAACGACGCCGCGGTGCTCGCGCGTCTGCTGCGCGGCATGCCGCGCGCGGCGTCGCACGCCGACGCGCTCGGCGCGTTCTACGGACCGCAGTCGCAGCACTACGACCGTTTCCGCGAGCGCCTGCTCGCCGGCCGCGCCGAGCTGATCGCGAGCCTGCCGCTGCCCGAGCGCGCGCACGTCGTCGAGCTCGGCGGCGGCACCGGCCGCAACGCCGAGTTCTTCGGCGAGCGCCTGGCGCGCATCGAGCGCTTCGAGGTCGTCGACCTGTGCCGGCCGCTGCTGGCGCAGGCGCGCGAACGCGCGCAGCGCATCGTGCAACTGCATGCGATCGAGGCCGACGCAACGACGTATCGGCCGGCGCAGCCGGTCGACGGCGTGCTGCTGTCCTATGCGCTGACGATGATCCCGGACTGGCGCGGCGCGATCGCCAACGCGGTCGCGATGCTGAAGCCTGGCGGCGTGCTCGGCGTGGTCGATTTCTACGTGGCGCCGGCGCAGCCGCCGTTCGCCGGTTCGGCGCGGCACTCCGCCTGGACGCGCTGGTTCTGGCCGACCTGGTTCCGCCACGACGGCGTGCGGCTCGACGCGGCGCATCTGCCGGCGTTGCGCGAGGCCCTGCCGCAGCACGAGGTCGTCGAGGCACGCGCGCCGGTGCCGTACCTGCCGTTGGGGCGCGTGCCTTACTACCGCTTCATCGGGCGCAAGCCGGCCTGATCCTCACGCGCTGGCGAGATCGAGCTGCCCGACGTCGTCGTCGGAGAGCTTCAGCCGCACCGCCCCGGCCAATTCCTGCACCTGCGCGACCGTGGTCGCGCTGGCGATCGGCGCGCTGACGCCGGGGCGTGCGATCAGCCAGGCGAGTGCGACCTGCGCCGGCGCCGCCGCGTGGCGATCGGCGACGTCGTCGAGCGCGGCGAGCACGCGCAAACCATGGCCGTTGAGGTACTTGCCGACCGCCGCGGCGCGCACGGCGCTCTTGCCGAGGTCGGCCTCGCTGCGGTACTTGCCGGTCAGGAAGCCGCTGGCCAGCGAGTAGTAGCCGATCACGCCGACGTGCTCCTTGCGCACCAGCGGTTCGAGTTCGCTCTCGTAGCCCTTGCGCGCGACCAGGCTGTATTCGGGCTGCAAGGTCTCGTAGCGCGGCAGGCCGTGCTCGGCGCTGACCGCGAGCGCCTGCGCGAAGCGCGCGGCGTCGTAGTTCGAGGCGCCGATCGCGCGCACCTTGCCCTGTTCGATCAGGCACGCGAACGCGCCGAGCGTGTCGGCCAGCGGCACCGAAGGGTCGTCGGCATGCGCCTGGTAGAGGTCGATGTGGTCGGTCTGCAGGCGCTGCAGCGACTCCTCGACCGCGGCGGCGATGTTGTCCGGCGACAGCCCCTTGCGCGGCAGCCACTTGCCGACCTTGGTCGCCAGCACGACGCGGTCGCGCCGGCCGCTGCGATTGAGCCAGCGGCCGATGATCGTTTCCGATTCGCCGCCGCGGTTGCCGGGCGCCCAAGCCGAATAGGCGTCGGCGGTGTCGATCAGGCTGAGCCCGGCGTCGACGAAGGCGTCGAGCACGGCGAACGAAGCCGCTTCGTCGATGCTCCAGCCGAACATATTGCCACCCAGCGCCAGCGGCGGGACGCGCAGGCCGGAGCGGCCGAGTTCGCGAATGTTCAAAGTCTCACTCCTTTCCACGTCGCGATGGATCGCCCGCCGTGGCTCGCCATGAGCCGGGTCTGCGTCGGTGGTGGAAGCAGGACAGCACGACGATTTCGGTCGCGCTCGGGTGGTAGATGATCGAGTAAGGGAACTTGCGCATGGTCGCGTGGCGAAATTCGGCCTCGACTTGTGCAAACCCGAGTGGGTTTCTGAGAACTCGAGTGATCGCGGCATCGACCGCGCGTGCGAACTCGAAACCCAGGCCCGGCGAACGTTCTTCGTACCAGGACTGCGCATCCAGAAGCTCGATCCGCGCTTCCGGACGAAACACCAATCGCATCAGCCGCGGCCTTTGAACAGCTCGATACGTATCCGGTCCCAATCGAGACTGCTCGACGGATCGGCTTGATGCGCTGCGTGGCGCCGGTGCAGTTCCGAGCGGTCTTCGGCGGACAGCACCACCGGAGTTTCCTCGGCAATGCTGTCCCAGATGTCTTCCACGAGCTGGATGCGCTCGGAGATCGGAAGCTCTTTGTAGTTCAGAGAGGCCTTGGCCATGCGACGAGCATACACCAGCGTCTCGTCGATACTCAGCGAGGCTCCGCGCTCTTCGGTGCCGCGTCGCGCCGCAACGACAGCGCGCCGATCAGCACGGCCAGCACGACGTAGGCGGCGGTGAACTGCCAGGCGACGTCGGCGGCGCTTCCGCCGAGCGTCCAGGGCAGGTAGATGCCGCCGCTGGGTTCGACCGAATGGATGATGCCGAACGCGCTCAGCGCGGCGCCGAGCAGCACGATCGCGGCGGCGTGGCGCAGGCGCGCGTCGATCAGCGCGACGACGAAGCTGGCCCAGATCATCGAGGTGATGATGAAGCCGTTGCCGAGCGCGACCAGCACGGCCAGTTCCGGCAGGCCGTGGCCGGCCTGGGTCATCAAGGTGCCGAAGCGGTCCGGCGCGACGACGTTCGGATCGCCGAGCTTGATCGCGAGCAGGCGCGCGATCGGCGGAAAGAAGCTGAACACGACCGCAGCGGCGTAGCGCTGCGGCGTCGCCTCGAACGCCTGCGTGGTGATGCTGATCGCGACGAAGACGAGGATCGGCGCGAGGATCGCCAGCGGCAGCAGTTCGACCAGGTTGGAGACGTAGCCGAACACGCCGCCCAGGCCGATGAACAGTCCGGTCGCGAGCGTGTAGGCGCTGCGTGCGCCCATCGCCTTGTACGCCGGCTGGCCGATGTACGGTGTGGTCTGCGCGACGCCGCCGCAGACGCCGGCGACCAGGGTCGAGAACGCCTCGGTGAGCAGGATGTCGCGCGTGGGATAGTCGTCCCCGGCGGCGCGCGCGCTCTCGTTGACGTTGATGCCGCCGACCACCATCAGCAGGCCGAACGGCAGCAGCAGCGGCAGGTAGGGCACGGCCAGCGGCAGGCCGTCGAGGAAGCCGAGGTTCGGCCACGGCAGGGCGAAGCGCCATTGCCACGCGCCCGGCGGCTGGTAGCCCGAGCCGAGCGCACCGGTCGGGCCGAGCCCGAAGTAGAGCAGGGCGCCGACCAGCACGGCGACGAGCACGCCGGGCAGGCCGAACGGCAGCCGCCCGCGCGCGACCAGCGCGTATAGCACGATGCCCAGGCCCGCCAAGCCGACCACCGGCACGCGCAGGATCTCCACCAGCGGCAGGAAGCCCATCAGCACCAGCGCGATGCCGGCGATCGAGCCGAGCAGGCCGGCGCGCGGAACGTGCCGCTGCACCGCGGCGCCGAAGAACGACAGCACGAACTTCAGAACGCCCATGACGACCAGCGAGGCCATGCCGAGCTGCCAGGTGGCGATCGCCGCGGCGTGCTCGTCGAGGCCGGCCTGCTTGTAGGAAACAAACGCCGGACCGAGCACGAGCAGGGCCATGCCGATGCTGGTCGGCGCGTCGAGGCCGAGCGGCATCGCGGTGACGTCCTCGCGCCCTTCACGCCGCGCCAGGCGGCGCGCCATCCAGGTGTAGATCGCGTTGCCGACCAGCACGCCGAAGGCGGTGCCGGGGAACATGCGCTGGAACACGATTTCGGCCGGGAACTGGAAGATGCCGATCAGCGCACCGGCGATGAAGGCGAGAATCGACAGGTTGTCGACGACCAGGCCGAGAAAGCCATTGACGTCACCCGAGTTGAACCTGCGCGTCGCGATCGTCGAAGTCATGAGTGCTGGCCTGTACGCCGTTTATGAAAAGTGCGGCCATCGATGGCCGCGGGTAGACGATCCGCAGTCACCGCCCTTGCCGGAAAAGCAGTGCGTAGCCAAGTCACGGCGATCAAGGACGATCGCGGTAGTCCATGAAAAGTGCGGCCATGGATGGCCGCGGGTAGACGATCCGCAGTCATCTCCCTTGCCGGGAAGGCGCTAACTGGCCAGGTCACGGCGATCACGGACGATCGCATTAGAAAGACACATCGGCAGGCTGCGTCACGCGCAGCACCGACTGGTCGCCGGTGACCCGCTTCCAGGCCGCGCGGATCGCCTCGACGTCGGCGCGGTGTTCGGGCGTGTCCGGATACAGCAGCAGGATCACCTTCGAACGCAGGCGTTCGGGTTTCGCGGCGCCCTTGTCGCGCCACTGGCCGTAGATGTCGTACACGCTCAGGCCATCGGGGAAACGCGTGGAGACCTCGCGGTCGAGGAACTCGCGCCAGCGCGTCTCGTCGACCCCGGAGGCGGCATCGTCGGCCGGGCCGGTGCCGAAGTACAGCTCGGTGCGGACCCAGCCGGCGGTGGTGGCCGGATGCGCCGGGTCGCCGTGCAGCGTGGCGGCGGTTTTCGTCGGCGCGGTCGCCGCGCAGGCGGCGAGGAAGGCGAACGGGACGAGCAGGATCAGGCGCGGGATCGGATTCTTCATCGGCCGATTCTAGGAACTTCGCCGGTCCGGCGGAACGGACGTCCAGCCGTCCGCATGTCCATGACGATATGCCTTCGCGTACGGATGCGGCGGCGGCACGGCGGGCAGCATGGGGTCTTTTGAATCCGAGGGAGGTTCCATGTCCGCCATCCGCCGCCTGCACCGCACGCCCCTGGCCCTGACACTGGCGATCGTCGCCGCCGGCGCGCACGCCGCCGGAGAGGAGACGGCGACGCTCGATCCGGTCGTCGTCACCGGCACGCGCGCCAAGGACCGTACCACGCTCGACTCGGTGGCGCCGGTCGACGTGCTCACCGCGCAGGACCTGCGCAGCGCCGGCGCGGTCAACGGCGAACTCGGCGCCGCGCTGGCGACGCTGCTGCCGTCGTTCAATTTTCCGCGCCAGTCCAATTCCGGCGGCTCCGACCACGTGCGCGCGGCGCAGCTGCGCGGGCTCAGCCCGGATCAGGTGCTGGTGCTGATCAACGGCAAGCGCGTGCACACCTCGGCTCTGGTCAACACCGACACCAAGATCGGCCGCGGCACCACGCCGGTGGATTTCAACGCGATCCCGATCAGCGCGATCCAGCGCATCGAGGTGCTGCGCGACGGCGCCGGCGCGCAATACGGCTCCGACGCGATCGCTGGCGTGATCAACATCATCCTCGACGACGCGCCCGAAGGCGGCGAGGTCAGCGCGACCTACGGCGCCCACCACACCGACTTCAAGCCGACCGGCCGCACCCTCACCGACGGCCAGTCCGGCTACGCCGCGGCGAAGTTCGGCTCGCGCCTGGGCGAGGCGGGCTTCGTGCGTGCCGGCGTCGAAGTCAACGAGCACGCCGCGACGAACCGCGCCGGCTACGACCAGATTCCGTTCTTCGAGAACCAGGCGCCGGCGAACCTGGCCCTCGCCGGCCGGCGCAACTACGCCGCCGGCGACCCCAAGAGCGAAAGCTACAGCGCCTGGTTCAACGGCGAGCTGCCGCTGTCGGACGCGGCGCGGCTGTACGCGTTCGGCACGTTCACCGCGCGCCACTCGGTCGGCGACAACTACTTCCGCTATCCCGACGGCAGCGCGAACGTGCCGTCCATCTACCCGGACGGCTACCGGCCGGAATCGCTCGGCAGCAACCGCGACTGGCAGAGCGCGTTCGGCGCGAAGGGGCGGCTGGGCGAGTGGAACTACGATGCCAGTCTCGACCTCGGCCGCAACGCGTTCGACTACAGCCTGCGCCGCAGCCTGAACGCCTCGCTCGGCGAAAGCAGCCCGACGCGCTTCTTCAGCGCCGGCTATCGTTCCGGACAGACGGTCGGCAACCTGGACCTCACGCGCGAGGTCGGCCTGGGCGGACGCGTCTTCACCTTCGCCGCCGGCGCCGAGGCGCGTCACGAGAACTTCCGCACCGTCGCCGGCGACCCCGCCTCGTACGCGGTCGGCCCGGTCGAGGGCGCGCCGGTCGGCGCGCAGGCCGGCGCGAACCTGACGCCGCAGGACATCGCCGACCTGTCGCGCGAGGTCTACGGCGCCTATGCCGGACTGTCCGGCGACCTCGGCGAACGCCTGTTCACCGAGGCCGCCGCGCGCTGGGACCACTACGACGATTTCGGCGGCAAGTTCACCGGCAAGCTCGGCGCGCGCTACGAGTTCGCGCCCGGCTTCGCCGTGCGCGCCGCCGTGTCGAACAACCTGCGTGCGCCGGCGCTGGCGCAGATCGGCTTCGAATCGACCTCGATCGGCTACGGCAACGACGGCCGTCTGCTGCAGGGACGCATCCTGTCGGTGCGCCATCCGGTCGCGCGCGCGCTCGGCGCGCAGGAACTGCAGCCGGAGACTTCGCGCAACGTCAGCCTCGGCCTGACCGCGCGCCTCGGCGACGACTTCACCGCGACGCTGGATTTCTTCCGCATCGACGTCGACGACCGCATCACGCTGTCCGAGACGATCGACAGCGCGGGCCTGGAGCAGTACGTGTTCGAGCGCTTCGGCCTGCGCGGCGTGCAGAGCGTGGCGTTCTTCACCAACGCCGTCGACACGCGCACGCGCGGCGCCGAGCTGGTGGTGAACTACCGCACGGCGCTGGCCGGCGGCACGCTCGCGCTGACCGCGGCGGCCAGCTACAACGACACCACGCTCCGCCGCATCAAGCCGACGCCGGCCGCGCTGACCGAGCTGGGCGCGGGCGACGTGCTGATCGGCGTGGAGGAGCGCAACACGCTGACCAGTGCGGCGCCGCGCCAGCGCCTGTCGCTGGCGGCGCGCTGGGACGTCTCGTCGTGGTCGCTGTCGGGGCGGCTGACGCGGCAGGGCAGCACGACGCGCGTGTTCGATTTCGGCGACGGCTTCCAGCCGCGGCAGACCTACGGTGCGGGCTGGCAGCTCGACGCGGAAGCCGAATATCGCGTCAGCGAACGCCTCGCGCTCGCCGTCGGCGGCAACAACCTGACCGACCGCTACCCGGACCGCTCGATCGCCGACATCAGCTACTTCGGCAATTTCCCCTACGACGTGATCTCGCCGATCGGCGTCAACGGCGCGTACTACTACGCCCGTGCGCGCTACACGTTCTGAGGCGGCGCGCGGAAGGGCCGTGAGGAAGCTCGGGAACTGGCGGACGCGGCGCGGATGCGCCGCGCCGGATCAGGACAGGACGTTGGGACGCTTGGCGCCGACGAAGCGCTTGGCCCAGTAGCCTTCGTTCAGTTCGCTGACGCTGATGCGCTTGCCGGTCGACGGCGCGTGGATGAAGCGGCCCTCGCCGAGGTAGATGCCCACGTGCGAGATGCGCTTGCCCTTGATGCGGAAGAACACCAGGTCGCCGGTCTTCATCTCGCTGCGCGCGATCTGCATGCCGGTCTGGTACTGGCTGGCCGAGTTCGGCGGCAGGTCCTTGCCCAGCGCGTGCTTGTAGACGTAGCGCACGAAGCCGCTGCAGTCGAAGCCGGTCGAGGGCTCCTTGCCGCCGCGGCGGTAGCGGATGTCGCGCAGGGTCATCGCGAAGTCGGCGAGCAGGTTGCGCAGGCCGCCGGTTTTCGGTGCCTTCGGCTCGTGCGCCGCGAGCGGTGCCGGCGCGGCCGGTGCGACGACCGGAGCCGGTGCGACGTCCGTGGAGGGCAGTACCGGGGCGAGCGTGCCGATGCGGTCCATCTCCCAGTTGTTCAGGGCGACGTCGACCATCGGGCTGGCGAACACGGAAGTACAGGGGGCGGCCAAAACAGCGAGCAAAAACAACGACTTCATCCGCTGGATTGGCATGAGGCGGGCTCCCCGTACGGCTTCGTGGAAAAGTCGCCAGCCGTACCGGCGACCGCGTGGAAGCCGGACCTTAGCAAACGATTTTTGCGAAGTTGTTTGGCTCCCGTTAAGAAAAAACGCCCGTTCGCCGGAAAGCGTGATCCAGTACCGTTTCGGCTTCGACCTCCGAAAGACCGGGTCGCGGCGTCCTGCCGCCCGGCCGCGCCGCGACAGCGTGCGATGATCGGCGCTTCCGCCGCCCGCCGATCAGGAGTGCCCGCGATGCCGTCGTTCCGCAGCTTCCAGCCGCCGTCCCGCCTGCTGCTCGGTCCCGGCCCGTCGCCGGTGCCGCAGCGCATCCTCGACGCGCTGGCGCGGCCGACCATCGGCCATCTCGATCCGGCCTTCATCGGCATGATGGACGAGCTGAAGGAGCTGCTGCGCTACGCCTTCCGCACCGGCAACGCGCTGACCCTGCCGGTCTCCGCGCCGGGCTCGGCCGGCATGGAGGCGGCGTTCGTGAACCTGGTCGAGCCGGGCGACACCGTGGTGGTCTGCCGCAACGGCGTGTTCGGCGGACGCATGCGCGAGAACGTCGTGCGCCTGGGCGCCACCGCGGTGATGGTCGACGACGCGTTCGGCAGGCCGATCGATCTGGACAAGGTCGAGGCCGCGCTGAAGGCCCATCCGGGTGCGAAGGCGCTGGCCTTCGTGCATGCGGAAACCTCGACCGGCGCGGTGTCGGACGCCGCCGCGCTGTGCCGCCTCGCACGCGAGCACGGCGCGCTCAGCCTCGTCGATTCGGTCACCGGTCTGGGCGGCATTCCGGTCGAGGTCGACGCCTGGGGCGCCGATGCGATCTACTCCGGTTCGCAGAAGTGCCTGGCCGCGCCGCCGGGGCTGTCGCCGCTGTCGTTCGGCGAGGCCGCCGTCGCCGCGCTGAAGGCGCGCAGGACGCCGGTGCAGAGCTGGTTCCTCGATCTCGGCCTGGTCATGAACTACTGGCAGGGTGTCGGCGCGCGCGCCTACCACCACACCGCGCCGATCAACATGCTCTACGCGCTGCACGAGGCGCTGCTGATGCTGCGCGAGGAAGGCCTGGAAGCGGCCTGGGCGCGGCATCGCGCCAACCATCTGCGCCTGCGAGACGGTCTTGCCGCGATCGGCCTGCACTTGTTCGTGGAGGAGCGCGCGCGGCTGCCGCAGCTCAACGCGGTGCAAGTCCCCGACGGCGTCGACGAAGCCGCCGTGCGCCGCCGCCTGCTCGACGAGCACGGCATCGAGATCGGCGCCGGCCTGGGCGAACTGGCCGGCCGCATCTGGCGTATCGGCCTGATGGGCGCCGGCAGCACGCCGGAGAACGTCGACCGCGTGCTCGAGGCGCTCGGCGCCGTGCTCGGACGCAAGCCCGCGTGAAGCGTCGCCGGACGGCACGCGCGAGCCGGGACGGGAAACCGTAGCGGGACGGCTGGCGGCGGCGCCGAGAACGATCGCGATTGCGGGCGGCGCGCGATCGCCGTGCGCTGCAGCGATTGCCGGTGCGGCCCGGGACGGCGCGAATCAGGCCACGCGGCGCGTCTTCTTCTCGGCGGTGCGCGCCAGCTCGCGCTCGATCGCGGCGAGCGCTTCGTCGAGCACGGCCGGTTCCGGCAGCATGGTCAGGCGGAAGTGGTTGCGCGCGGCGATGTTGAAGCTCGATCCGGGCACCAGGATGATGTTCTCGTTCTCGAGCAGGCCGAGCGCGAAGGTCTCGTCGTCGAAGCCGGGCAGGCGTTCCGGGTCGACCCCGGGGAACGCGTACAGCGCGGCCTGCGGCGTGACCATCGTCAGGAACTGGCTGCGCGCCACGCCGTTGCGGATCGCCGCGCGCGCCTCGTACAGGCGGCCGCCCGGTTGGGTCAGCTTGCCGATTTCATTCGGACCTTCCAGCGCCGGCTTGATCGCCCACTGCGCCGTCACGTTGCTGCACAGGCGCAGGGAGGCGAGCAGGTCGAGCGCGTGCAGCAGCGGGCGGATGCGCCGTTCGGCGCCGGTCACCGAAGCCCAGCCGACGCGGTAGCCGCAGGCTAGGTGCACCTTCGACAGGCCGCCGTAGCTGATGCACGGCACATCCAGGGCGAGCGGCGCGAGCGGCTCGAACTTCGCGCCGTCGTACAGCACGCTGTCGTAGATCTCGTCGCACAGCAGGACCAGGCCGTGGCGTTCGGCGATCGCGACCATCGCGTCGAGCACCGCCCGCGGATACACCGCGCCGGTCGGATTGTTCGGATTGATGACGACCAGCGCCTTCGTGCGCGGCGTCACCAGGGCCGCGATCTCGTCTGGATCGGGCAGGTGGTCGCGCTCGGGCGGGCACTGATAGTGCACCGGCACGCCGCCGTTCAGGCGCGTCGCCGCGGTCCACAGCGGATAGTCGGGGGCGGGTACCAGCACCTCGTCGCCCGGATCGAGCAGGGCGCTCAGGCTCAGGCCGATCAGTTCGCTGACGCCGTTGCCGAGGAACACGCGCTCGGCCGCGGCGGCGGCGCCGTGGCGGCGGTGCTGCGCGGCGATCGCCTCGCGCGCCTCGAGCAGGCCCTGCTGGTGGCAGTAGGCCTCGCTCTGCGGCAACTTCTCCGAGATCGCGTCGCGCAGGTGCTGCGGCACGCGGAAGCCGAACAGGCCGGGGTTGCCGATGTTCAGGCGCAGGATGCGCCGGCCTTCGGCCTCCAGCTCGTGCGCACGCCGGCTCAGCGGGCCGCGGATGTCGTAGCGTACCTGGTCGAGGCGGGCGCTGACCGCCACCGTCTGCATCTGCATCGAAGATCCTGTGGTTGACACGCCGGCCGATCCTAGCAGCGCCGCTGCGGCGGTGCATCAATCCGGCCCGGCGCAGCGCGGGCGGTCATCGAAACGGCAGCGCGCGCGCCGATCGCCGCTAGAATCGCGTCCATGCAGCCGACTCCCGACGACGAACCGCGCCTCGCCCGCATCGGCTGGAGTGCGCCGTCGTCGCCGCAAGACGTGGCGCCGCCGCAGTTCCTCGCGCGCGTGGTCGCCCAGCATCGCGCCGGCTACCAGCTGCACGACGGCGAGGCCACCTTCAACGCGCAGCCGGCGGCGAAGTTCCTGCGCCGCGACGTCGACCCGGTCGACCGCCCCGCCGTCGGCGACTTCGTCGTCGTCGCGCCGGCCTCGCCGCCGACCATCGAGCGCATCCTGCCGCGCCGTACCGAACTCAAGCGCGGCGCCGCCGGCGAGAGTCACCGGCGCCAGCTGATCGCGACCAACGTCGACACCGTCTTCGTGCTGGTCGGCCTCGACGGCGACTTCAACCCGGCGCGCATCGAGCGCTACCTGCTGCTGATCCACGGCAGCGGCGCCGTGCCGGTGGTGGTGCTGACCAAGGCCGACACCGCCGCCGGCGCCGACACCGCCGCGGCCGAGCTGCGCCAGCGCCTGACCGATGCGATCGCCGTCGTCGCGGTCAATGCGAAGTCCGCCGCCAGCGTCGCGCCGCTGCTGCAGTGGCTCGGTCCCGGCCATACGGCGGTGCTGGTCGGTTCCTCCGGCGCGGGCAAGTCGACCTTGACCAACACCCTGCTCGGCGAAGCGCGCCAGGCCACCGGCGCGGTGCGCGAGCACGACAGCCGCGGCCGCCACACGACCACGCACCGCGCGCTGATCCTGTTGCCCAGCGGCGGCTGCCTGATCGACACGCCTGGCATGCGCGAGCTCAAGCTGACCGGCGACGAGGAACTCGACGAAGGCCAGTTCGCCGACGTCGACGAGCTGGCGCAGAGCTGCCGCTTCGGCGACTGCACGCACGCCGGCGAACCGGGCTGCGCGGTGCAGGCCGCGCTCGCCGACGGCCGTCTGGATCCGGCCCGCTGGCAGAACTATCTGAAACTGCGCGACGAACTCGCCGCCGCCGCCGACACGCTGGAGGCGCAGCTGCGCCGCAAGAGCGAGTCGCGCGTGCTGACCAAGGCGCTGAACCGCCGCCTGGGCGAGAAATACGGGCGGCACTGAAGGCCTCGCGCGATCTGCGTTGTCGGCCGGTGCGGGCTCGGGTTTGCCCCAGTGACCGGTTGCGGAGGGAACGGATACGGTGAAGCTCGGTGCTCGCCGTGCACAACGCCTGCGGGAGGCAACATGACTGCGATCGGTTCCGGCTCCCTGTTCCGCGCCCATACGATCGGGTTCGCGCAGCCGAACGAGCTGCCGCCGGCGTCGCCGGAAGCGTCCCGGCTGGGCGGCGGCGGTCCCGCCGCTCCCAGGCCGTCCGATCCCTACGGCCTGCCGCCCGGCGCCACGCTCGGACAAACCGCCGGCGGCAAGCAGGCGCAGCCATTCGACGTTACCTTGTCCAAGCTCGCCACGGCCGTCTACGGCGGCAATCGCCCGGCGCCGCCGGAGCCGTGGAAAGCGGTCACCGACGACGATCTGCGCGCGCGCGGCATCGACGAGCCGGCGGCCTGGCGGGCCAAGTACCTCGGCGGCGACACGCAGACCGAGGCGCAGCACTTCAAGGCCGAGATCTACACCGACGGCGACGGCAACTACGTGCTGGCGTACCGCGGCACCGACGGCACCGCCGCGGACTGGGGCAACAACTTCAAGCAGGGCACCGGCTTTTCCACCGGCGACGTCGACAAGTTCAGCGGCATGGCGCAGCGGACCGCGTTGCAGTTCGCGCAGCACTTCGGCGACGGCGGCAATCCTCCGTCCAACCTCGCCATCACCGGGCACTCGCAGGGCGGCGGACTGGCGACGGTCGGGTCGATCGTCTCCGGCATTCCGGCGGTCACCTTCGACGCCTCCGGCGTGCATCCCAACACCTGGGATCGTCTGGGCATCGATCCGCAGAAGGCGCGCGAGACGGCCGAGGGCGGCACGATCCGCGCCTATTCGCTCAAGGACGACCTGCTCACGCAGGCGCAGGAAAGCGGGCCGACCGGCCTGCTGGCGCCGGACGCGCTCGGCACCAAGATCGTCGTGCAGCCGAGCGGAAAGCAGGACATCACCACGATTCCGCGCGGCCTGGACATCGAAACCGGTCTGCCCAAGCCGCTGACCGGCCCGCTCGGCGGCGCGCTGGAGATCGCCCATCGCGTGCCGGTTCCGGTGCTGGCGGGCGTCGGCGGCGTGGCCGGCTTCATGCTGGGCGGCCCGCTCGGCGGCCTGGTCGGAGGCGGGATCGGCGCGGCGGTGGGCGGTGCCGGCGACCTCACGCGCGCCGCCGTCAGCCACAGTCCGGAACTGCTGACCGACGCGATGATCCAGCAGCAGCCGTGGCAGCAGGGCTACAAGAATCCGTTCGACGCCGGCAAGGCGCTGCAGAACCTGCTGCCGGACGTGTTCAAGGACGACCTCGCGCGCAACACGCACGAAGTCGCCTCCGGCATCGTCGACGTGACGCAGACCGACTTCAAGGAAGGCCACTACGTCCAGGGCGGATTCCGCATCGCCGGCGACATCGGCGAAGGCGTCGTCGACAGCGCCGGCGATGCCGCCCGGCGCGGCGCCGACGCGGTCGCCCGCGCCGTCGACGAACGCATCGACGGTCCGGTCGGCGACGTGCTGTCGTCGGCGATCTCCACCGGCGGCGGTTTCCTGCGCACACTCGCGCGAGCCACCGGCGACGGCGTCGAGAAGGTCGCGGACTTCACCGGCAAGGTGGCGCAGAAGGGCGTCGACGTGGCCGGCAAGGTTGCCGGCTGGCTGTTCGGCCGCTGATGCGCGGCCGCGCCGCGACGGACGGCGCATGCGAGGCCAGGCTTCGATCCGCCCGCCGATCGAAGCCGCCGGCGCGAGCGCGCTCCGCTTGCGCTGTGGCATCCTGCGGCGATCGGCCATTGCGGTCCTGATGGCGGCCTGCGCGGCAGGCTGCGACGGAGTCTCCATGCACGACGACAGGCCCGCTCCTGCAGACGCCGCCACGCCTGTTGCGGCGGACGGCTCCAGCGCGCTGATCGCGGCCATCGTCGCCGGCGACGTGGCGGCGGTGCGAACCCTGCTCGAAGGCGGCGCCGATCCGAACCGCGTCGGCAAGGGCGGCGAGACCGCAGTCCATGCCGCCGCCTTCGCCGACGATCCGCGGCTGCTGGAAGCCGTGCTGGCGCACGGCGGCGACCCCGACGTCCGCAACACAGTCACCGGCGAATCGCCGCTGGCGCGCGCCATCGTCGGCCTGGGTCCGGCGCAGGTGCGCAGGCTGCTGGATGCCGGCGCCGACCCGAACGCGGCCGACCGCAACGGCGACACGCCGCTGCACGCCGCCGGCTCGGTCAATGCCGGCGGCGCGATCCTCGCCCTGCTCGAAGCCGGCGCGCGGCCGATGGTCCGCAATTCGGCCGGCGACACTTTCCAGCCCTACTACTTCCGGCTCAAGCGCGAACTGCTCAACGAACGCGCCCTGGCCGAGCGGACCCAGGTGGTGGAATGGCTGCGCCGGCACGGCGTTCCGCTGGAAGCCGCGGCCGGATCCTGAACGCAGCTGCGGTCGTCGCGCGCCGCGTGTGATCCCCGGGCGGACCGGTTGTCGTATGCCCGGTCAGGTCCCGAGGAAGCCGCCATGTCCGCCAAGCTGCAGCGCACCGTCCTGTCCCTGCTGATCGCGATCGCCGGTCCCGCCATCGCCGCCGACGGCGCGCCCGATGCAGGTTTCGGCACCGACGGCGAATACCCCGGCCACGGGTTCTATTCGGGCCATTTCGGCAACGATCGCAGCGATTCGATCGCCGCCGTGCTGCCGGCCGGCCAGCGCCTGTACGTCGTCGGCAACGTGCAGGCCGGCGCCGACGACTACCGCATGAGCGTCTACCGGCTGCATGCGAACGGGCTTCCCGACTACACGTTCGGCGACGCCGGCCTGCGCACCTACGTGCCGCCGTGCGCGGCCGGGCGCGTGCGCGAAGCGGTGATCGACGGCGCGCAGCGCCTGTGGCTGGCGATCGCCGGCTGCGGCGACTTCACGCTGTACCGCCTGACCGCCGACGGCGACCTCGACACCGGCCTGCTCGGCAGCGGCGTGCTGGACATCGCCTTCGATCTGGGCGGCGACAATGCCGACTCCGCGAGCAAGCTCACGCTGACGAGCGCCGGCACCCTGCTGGTCGGCGGCAACGCCGCGGCCATGCCGATGGCGAAGCTGGCGATCGCGCACTACACGCTGGACGGCCAGCCGGTGGCTGGCTTCGGCGACGCGGGCAAAGCGAGCCTGGCGATGTCGATTTCGCCGCAGGTCGTCAACGGCCTGCATCGTATGCCGGACGGGCGCATCGTCGCGACCGGTCACCGCGTAGGCAACGGCAACAGCCACATTGAGTACGTCGCGCGCCTGCAGCCGGGCGGCCAGGCCGACGTCGGCTTCGGTGCGGACGGCCCCGGTTACAGCGTCTACGACCCGCTGATGCAACCCAATCCCGCCGGCGGCGTCAGCGGCGGCAGTCTGCTGCTGCACGACGGTTCGATCCTGCGCGTGGGCGGTTCGGCCAACGATTACTACCTCGGCCGCTGGCGCGCCGACGGCCAGCCCGACCTGATGCTCGGCCCATCCGGCGTGCGCCGCTACGCGCTGGATTTCGCCGGTCCCGATGCGGTCAATCCGCTGCACAACTCCGATACGGCCAAGTGCATCGTGCGTCAGGGCGACGGCAAATACCTGATCGCCGGTCAGAGCTACGCCGCCGACGGCCGCCGCGGCATCAGCCTGATCCGGCTGCTGCCGGACTTCGAACTCGACCCGTCCTTAGGCGACGGCGGCAAGCTGCGCTACCTGGTGCCGATCGCCAGCAACGGCGTGCACGAGATGAACGCGGCGACCTTGACCCTGTTGCCGGGGCGCATCCTGGTCGGCGCGACCGTGGCGACCGGCCCGTCGCCGGCGCGGATGCAGACCGTCGCCGCACTCGCCAACGATCTGCTGTTCGCCGACGCCTTCGACTGAGTCAGCCGGCCGCCGCCCACACCGCGGTGCTGCGCGGCGAGTCCGCGCGGTAGTCCGAATAGGCGCGCGCGAAGAACTCCCGGCCCAGCGCTTCGGCCGCGGCGACCGGATTGCGCGGATCGTCGGCGACCTCGCCGCGGCGGTTGCCGACGCCGTGCACGACGCCGACGAAGGACGAGTGCGTGTAGCGCGCGAACTCCTGCAGCTGGTGCACGATGCCGAGCGTCACGCCGGGATAGCTTTCTTCCGAAGCCACGCACAGGCCGATGCGCTTGTGTTGCATCCCGGCCAGCACTTCGTCGTGGCGCGGATGGCCGGCGACGTAGTACTCGAACGAGCGGTCGAGGAAGGCCTTGGTCTGCGCCGACATGCCGTACCAGTACACCGGCGTGCAGAAGACCACGCCGTCGGCCGGAAGGAAGCGTTCGAGGAACAGTTCCTCGTAGCCGTCTTCGGCAGCGCTTTCGCGCGGGTTGCGCGTGTCGTGCAGCAGGCGCGCGATGCAGTCGTCGAGGAAGCACACCTGCGTGCGCGTGCCGGCCGCCTCGGCGCCGCGCCGGACCGCTTCGGCGAGCGCCGCGCTGTTGCCGTCGCGGCGCGGGCTGCCGATCAGGATCAGCAAATTCCTTTCTTGCGTATGCGTCTTCGCCGGTGTCGCCAAGATCGTTCTCCTCGGTTGGGAATGACGCGATGCTGGGCTTCCACGGCGGCCTTGGCAAACGACGATAATTTCTCCAGGATGAGTTCAATTCATCCCGGAGACGGCCCGTGTTCGAGCGCCTTCCGCTGACTGCCCTGCGTGCGTTCGAGGCGGCCGCGCGCCTGCGCAGCTTCAAGCGCGCCGCCGCCGAGCTGCACGTGACGCCGACCGCGATTTCGCATCAGGTGCGCCTGCTCGAGCACGAGCTCGGCGTGCGCCTGTTCGTGCGCCTGCCGCGCCGCGTCGAGCCGACCGCGCAGGGGCGGCAGCTGCAGGAGCGGTTGAGCAGCGCGTTCCTCGACGTGGCCGACACGCTGGCCGCGCTGCGCGCGACGCCGGACACGGGCGCGCTCACCGTGACCACCACGCACTCGTTCGCGGCGCTGTGGCTGGTGCCGCGGCTGCGCCGCTTCCGCGCGGCGCATCCGGACGTGCAGGTGCGCGTGGAGGGTCGGCCCGAAGTGGTCGACCTGCACGTGGAGCGCGGCATCGACGTGGCGATCCGCTACGGCACGGGTGCTGCGCCCGGGCTGCACGAAGCCTGGACGCTGGCGGAAACCTTCGGCGTCTACGGCGCGCCCTCGGTAGTGGCCACGGCGGCGCGGCGCGCGCCGGCGCGGATCTCCGTCACCTGGCAGGATTCCACGCTGTACGAGGACGGCTGGCGCCAGTGGTGCGAGCGCGCCGGCGTGGACTGGCTGCATCGCAAGGCCGCGCTGCTCGAATACAAGGAGGAGCACTACGCCCTGCAGGCGGCGATCGCCGGCGAGGGGCTGGTGCTGGCCAGTTCGGTGATGGTCGCCGGCAGCGTGTGCGCCGGATTGCTGCGGCCGTTTCGCGGCGACGTTTGCGTGGACGGTAGTCGCTATCGTGCCTTGTGTTTGCCGGGGCGTGAGCGGCATCCCTCGGTGAAGGCGTTTCTCGATTGGTTGCAGACTGAGCCGACCCGCGATGAGACGGCGGAAGTGCGTGGCACAAGAGAGACCGTCTTCGCTTCTCCGACAGCAAATATATGAGCGGTTCGCATAACCCCACCGATCACGTAGCGTAGCCCCACGCCCTCGCCGGAGTTTCCCCGATGTCGCCCCGCCCTTTCGGCCGGTTCGATCAAGACACACGCTACCGTAAGCGGGAATTGCTGGGCGAGCCGCTAGCGGTGCTGAGCCAGATCGTGCCGTAGTCGATATTCCGCGTGTCGCTGGAAGCGGCGCGCGGTCCGCGCGATAAGAAAGTCGGCCGGCCGTTCCGCGACGCGGTGTTGATGTTCGAGATTCTGGTACTACGCGAGCTGTACGCCGTCGGACGAACAGGTGGAGTTCAGGTCTCCAAGGTGTCAGAAGCGAGCGTGATGCCTCACCTGCGAAGACGCTTGAATTGGCGAATCGAATGGGCACACGAGTGCCGCGGGAGCTGATGAGCAACTGGTGGGTAAACTACACGGTCCGCTAAGACTTGATTGGCGATCAGCCTCTTCTGGGGGCGGATTCCAAGTTCCGCTTGTGCTCACGCTTCGAGGTGCATCGACGGCAAAGACGACCTATCGCTGTTTACGAAAGGCGATGGGCTCTAGCACCCATCGCCTCACATATTCAGTGGACTTACCAGTTTTGCTGCAGGCGGAAGAAGTAGGCGTATGTCATGGAACCTACGCCGTCGAACTTCAGATGCGAGAGTACGCCGCCTGTCGCACCATTGGGAACAAAGACGGACGAACCCTTGTATGTGATCGTCAAATCCGGATTTCCTGCCGCGAAGACCAAGCGAACATCGCGTGGAACGATTCCGGGCTCGAAGCTGATGACGTTGGTGCCACTGTCAACAATGATCGTTCCGGTGGCGACGTCGTCGCCCTGCACCATGTAGTACTCGTCGAATCCAGCTCCTCCTTCCAAGTGGTCGACACCCGCGCCGCCCACCAATACGTCGTCGCCGTCGCCGCCGAACAGGCCGTCGTTTCCATCGCCGCCTTCGAGGCGATCATTGCCGATTCCGCCTTGGAGTTCGTCATCGCCGTCACCGCCATACAGTGCGTCGGCGCCCGAGCCGCCATCGAGGACATCATTCCCACTCGATCCGTGGAGGCGATCGTCCCCAGGACCGCCTGCAATCAAGTCCGCGCCCGGGCCACCGTCGATCGTGTCTTTGCCGTCGTTGCCGGAGAGCATGTCGTCCCCTGCGTCTCCGAAGAGGACGTCATCGCCGGCGAGTGCATCGATGTTGTCTACACCCGCCGTTCCTCGAATGTAGTCATTGCCCGTTGAGATCGCGGTAACTGCAGTCGTCGAATTGATCGACGCGAAGGCAAGTCCCGCTCCGGCCAGCATTTGAGCATGGGTGAATGTCCGACCATCTGAGAACTCGTAAATCGGAATGATGCTGCCGCTTGCTCCTCCTACGACTCGAGCACCGAACAGTCCACCGTATCGAACGATGAGGTCGGAGCCACTGACGGTGAGTCCGACCGTTCCCGGGAACACGTACGGACCAAACACGATGCGATTTGAGCCGGCACTGTCTTCGATTCGCGTTTCGGCGATGCCTTGCACAAAGATGGCATCCGTACCGACGAAGCGATAAGAGTCGTTGCCAGCGCCGCCGCGGAGGATATCGTTTCCATTTGATGCATCGAGAATATCGTCGCCGGCACCGCCTTCGAGGGTGTCGTGACCGAGCCCTCCATTGAGGATGTCGTTTCCACTATCGCCGTAGAGAGTGTCGTCGCCCTCGTCGCCGTAGAGGACATCGTTGCCTGACCCGGTGCCGCCATCGCCGCGCAGGACATCGTTGCCCTTGCCGCCATAGACAACATCGTTTCCGTTCCCTCCGTCGAGTTCCGGGTCGTCGCCGTCTTCCCCGTAAAGAACGTCGTCGCCATCGGCGCCCCGTAGCGTGTCAGCACCTGGGCCGCCATAGAGGGTATCGGCACCGGATTCGCCAGCGCCGTCACCTACCAGCAGATCATCGCCAGCTTCGCCATAGAGGAAGTCCGCGCCCGCGTTGCCAAACAGACGATCGTTGCCAGCACCTCCGTAGAGATAATCGTTTCCGGGCGCGCTGCCGGACGGCAAAGCAATCGCATCGTCACCGTGAAGCGTGTCGTCACCGTCGCCGCCGTATAGATAGTCATCGCCCGTTTGGCCGGCCATCCAATCATTGCCGCGACCACCATAAAGCACATCGTTGCTGCCATCGGAGGCCACTCGCACGTCGTAACCAGCCGGTCGAGCGACAACAGGCTGAAAGGTGAAATCATCTCCGATGCGACCGAGCGTCCACTGGAAGTGGTTGGCCGGGGTCAGAACGATGGTGATCGCCTGACCCGGTGGCAAGGTGCCGGAAGTTTGTGTATTCCACACCTGAGTGGAGGCATTCCAGGTGTGCTTAGCCGCCGCACCAGGACTGCTACTCGTAAACGAGATCGGCGTACCGTTCAAGAAGAAGTCGAAGTTGCCGTCACCCAAGACGACATCGTCGCCAGCACCGGCGAGAACAGCGTCTGCGCCGGCACCTCCATTGATGAAGTCATTTTCGTTGGAACCGAAGACTTGGTCGTTGCCAAGCCCGCCCATGAGCCAATCGCCCTGAGCGTTCGTACCACCGACATCCAGTTCATCGCCTGGGGATCCCGCGTACACAACGTCGTCACCAACGCCGCCCGCTACCAAGTCCGTGCCCGGTCCTCCTGCAACGACGTCCGTGTCACCCGCAAGAGTCGGCGGATCTGTGCTCACGCTGGGACCGGCTTGCAAGTAGTCGTTGTCTTCCTCGCCATATACCGAATCGGCGCCGGGGCCGCTCAGAAATCGGTCGGCACCGGGACCGCCATATATGACGTCATTGCCACCATATGAGAAGACGTAATCATATTGGGCACCGGCACGGATCAGATCACCTAGTGGCGACCCCTCGTAGTAGTCCCGAACGCCGTTGACGGAGGTATCGGCCGGCGCCGTCGTGCCCGTTGGTGGATCCGGATTCGACTCGTCTTGCAGCACGATCCCGAGATCACCCGACAGAAAATCACGAATCTCGAAGGACTGCTGTGTGGTGTTGTCAAAGACCAGAAGGCCAATGGTTTCGTCATGCGTCGCTCGTACAAAGCGGAATCTCGAATCGGCGCTTTGCCAGAGATCCGCGCCTTGCCGAGCACCTCCCGTCAACAAGGTCTGGTTGAACTTGACCGAACCCTGGCCGTCGGCGTCATAGATGATGGCGCCTCCGCCAACGACGTTGTAAGTGTCGCTGCCGAGCCCGCCTTCCATGTAGTCGTGGCCCTGTCCGCTGGTCAGCGTATCGTTGCCAGCCTGTCCGTAGAGCCTGTCGTCACCAGGGCCGCCGCTGAGGACGTCAGGCCCCGACCCACCGAACGCGACGACTCTGGGCGTCAATGGCAAGAGCGGATTGTCCACAGTAAGCACGATTGACGCCGGATCATCTCGGAACGTGGTTCCACGTTGCATCGCGCTGCCTGAAAGCGTTTCTCCGTAGGCTAAATCCTTTCCATCAAATGCGAGGCGTGCCGTGAGCATGTCGCGCCGATCGGCGAGATATTCGGGCGTTTTTCCGGCGAGGTCCGGGCCTGGCGCAGCACTACCGCCGCCGACAATCATGAATGGCGTGAGCGCTTGCAGAGACTGCTTCGCTTCCAAGGCTCCGCTTCCCGTTCCGACAGCCTGTGAATACAGGGCGTCAGGGGACAACACGCTGGTTGCCGCAGATTGACCTTGGGTGCCGATCGGTTTGAACAATCGAAAGGCGTCACCGCTTGCTGCGTAGCCTGAGGGCGCGATGGCTTTGCCCTGATAACCACTGTTCATCAGTGCAACAACGCGATCGCCAGACAAGCTCATGCCCAGGGTTTCAAAGGCGGGCGCGGCCACCGTTCCCTTGATGACCGCCTTGAACGTAGGTAGACATCCCGAGCGTTTGAAGGCACCCGACATCCAACATGTTTCGGCGTACGTCTTCATGTCTGAGATGAGGCCGGACATCTCTTCGTTCTGGATGGCCTCGTAAGGAGCGTAGACCAGCGCCGACGTCAGCGCCTCTTCGTAGCTCAGGCGACCAAACAACAAGTTGCGATAGTCATCGAGCGTGTCGGCCGATACGGAGCTCGCGCCAGTGCTAACCCACCGATTGGTCTGGTCACTGCCGAGCATCGTGAAGAGGGCGGCGCCGGACCAAGCCGCGTTCTGGGTAAACCCGGTATCCCCAGGGGCGCCCGCGAAGAGAACCGTGCCTATAGCGGTAGCATCCTGGGTAGCGATGCCATTGATCGTCGGCAACTGCCAGGAATTGTTGCTGAGCGTCGTATAGACATTCCTGGCCACTTGGTTGGAGGCTTCTTGAATTCCCAGCGGCCCAACCTGCGACGAGAACCGAGAGCCAAAATGGAGCGTGCCCTGTGTTTGGGTGTACTCCCGGATGAGAATTGAAAAGACGCCAGATCCACCATTGGCTTTGGTCGCGCCGTCGAACCACAGTCGGGATTTCAGTACTTCGGGGTCGCCGTCGGGGGGCAGCTTTCCGGCATGCAGGCGACCCGCAATATAACCATACATCGAGGCGAAATTGCCTGCTTGGCCGGGCGCCGTGGGGCCGGCGTTGTAGAAGGTCTGAATCTGCGTTTGCTCGGGTGGTGTAAAGACGTAAGGCATCAGTTCTCTCCCTGTAAGCTGGACACGAGAAGACGGAAAAAGGCCGGAAGCAACGAGGGGGCGAGGTGAATCAAATCGGTTGGGTAAGGCTGGACTAGCACGAGTACGTCCGGCTTGGCGAAGAACCAAAACCGGCAGACTCCGGTGTGGTCTGGCTCCGCGTCATTGCGCATCAGCCTTTTCATGTCTTCTATCGACAGCGTGCAACTAATCGCGAGGGGGGCATTGCGCGCATCTTTGCTGCCGCTAAGTGCAATGGCGGGAACCCCATTCCTCTGCACGAGGGTGAAGGTCCCCTTTGCGTCTGATGTGGGCGCAGCGCCCGCGTTCGCATCAATGCGAGGCGAGCGTCGAAGGACGACTTGGAAAACTTTCGACGTGGACCGCAACGTCCCGTCGTCGCCGCGCGTCATCCACCGCACGTCCGTCCCGTCAACGACTGCGTGTAGCGACACAGCGTCGTCGTCGATAAATTCGACAAGGCTTCCGGGCGTAGGCGTGAATCGGTGGTGGGCGAATTCCACAGGACCGTCGACGACCCGAAGGTCGCGAGTCTTCAGAGAGCCATCGGATGTCGATGGCACCGCCGGGGCCGCGAAAAGAAACGCCGCGGTGACAAAGAGAGCCCTGATGAGACCACTCAATGTCCCACGCCTATGGGGCGTCCAAATCGTTAAGTCGCAGCGAGTATCGTTGGACTGACTCACAGGCGAGTATCCACACTCAACGAGCGTGCGCCCGCTTCGTTTTGACGAGCAGACAAATCCGCGCGGCCATCAGTGTGGCCCGATTCGCAGCTAAGCCCCATATTTCCCCAGCGACGAAGTCGCGCGTGCAATCGCAGTTACGCTCTTGCCCAGCCCCAGTGTTGCGCACAGATCACACAAACACAGGCTAATACTCGCCCAGCCTCCCTTCACTGATGCACGTCACACTCCGTAGCCTCGATGCCCATCGGACAGAAGAGGCAACCGGTCAAAAAAATGCCTTGTACGCTCCCAGTGTCGAACCCACAAGCAGGTGTCGATCGACCAAGGAAGAAATTTAAGAACCGGCAATATGAGCCGGGCGGATCAGGAAGTGAGAGGACGCGGGTTCAGCGCGCCTTCTCTGGTGTCTGCGGCCGTTGTTCATTGCCGCAAAGGATCTCTGCTCCGGCCTCGAGAATCGAGCGCTCACGAGAACAACTTCGTTCATCGTATGCCTCTGCGCGAGCGGCCTCGTCGGATCCGTCCACACGAGAAACACCGACAGCCCGCCTTACGCAGGCCGTCGGTGCAAAACCTATGGCCTCGACGTGCCCGTCGCGCGCACCATGAACGTGCCCGGCAGGGCGACGTACTGCGTGTTGTCGTTGCGCGTTCCGAACGGTGCCGCGGCGAGGTCGTCGATCGTCGCGGCGATGTCGGGCGCGTAGAAGAACCACGACTTGTCGCCGGGGTCGTCGCGGTCCACGCGCGCGGGCTTGTCCGCGCCGCCTTCCAGCTTGGCGCTGGCGCCGACGAAGAAGCCGCCGTGCACCCAGGTCGGCGAGATCTCGACGGTGAAGAACTCGTCGTTGACCACGTTCGGCGTGGCCGCCACGCTGGCGACCACGTGCGCGTTGCGCGGGTCGAGGTCGCCGTCGTCGTCCTGCAGCAGCCAGAACGTGACCGGGCCGTTGGCCAGCGACGGGAAGGTCGGGCCGAACGCGACCGAGATCTTCGTGATGACCTCGCCGCCGGGCTGGGCCATGAAGTAGTTGCCCCAAAGCATGTCCGGGTCGAAGGTCGACGGCGGGCCCTGGTTGGTGTCACCGTCGCCGTCGTCGTAGGCGTACTCGACGGTGGGCGGTTCGGCCGCACCGTCGAAGCCGTCGCGGAAGATCAGGTCCTCGTCCGGCGGCGGCTGCTGCATCTCGAACGCACCGATGTCGGCGGCCGCGCCCGAGACGCGCGCGAAGCCTTCGCCGCGCTGGTCGAACTCGAGTTTCGCCGCGTTGTTGCCGGCGTCGATCGCCGGGCTGCCGGCGGCCAGCGCGTGCGTGCGCGTGGTCCCGCCGTTCAGCGACAGCGGCAGCAGCAGCGGATCGGCGTCGAGCGTGTCGGCCGGCAGCGTGATCGTGGCACCGGCTTGCTGCACCAGCGAATTCGCGCCCGTCACGGTCAATGCCGCGTCGGCATCGATGCCGGCGGCGAGGGTGGCGCTGTCGCCGGCGGTATTGCCGGCGACGATCGAGCTTTGCAGGGCCAGTTCGCCGAGGCTGTGTTCCACGCCATTGAGACGGAACATCACCCCGCCCGCGCCCTGGCTGCCGGTGTTGAACGCGACCGTGCTGTTGCCGATGACGACGCCACGCGAGCTGGCGATGCCGCCACCGGAGCGCGCGCTGTTGCCGGATACGGTGCTGTTGCCGATCACCAGTTTGGTGGCGTTGATGTCGCCGAACGTGCTGTACACCATCTTGAACAGGCCACCGCCGTCGCCGTCGGCACTGTTGTCGGTAATGGTCGATCCAATGATCTGCGCCTCGCCGCGCACGAACACGCCGCCGCCATCGGCTTTCAGATCTGGGCTGGTCGTCTCGATCGTGTTGCCGCTGATGGTGCTGTTGTGCAGGGTCAGACTGCCGCGTACGTAGGCGCCACCGCCGACGGTGATGTAATAGCCGTCGTCGGCGCTGCCGACGTCGGCGCGCGCGGAGTTGCCACTGATCGTGCTGTCGGTCATCTCCAGGTCGTCGACGTAGACGCCGCCGCCCATGGCGACGTTGTCGCCGGCCGCCGTGCTGCTCGACGCGCTGATCGTGCTCGAGATCATCGTCAGCTTGCCGGACACATGCATCGCGCCGCCGAAGGTGATCGGTCCGCCGTTGCTGGCGTGGCAGTCGGTGACGGTGACGCGCTCCAGCACGACGTTGCCGCTGGAGCGGATGCAGCTGGCCAGGCCGTGCGTGTAGTTGCCGTTGCGGATGGTCAAGTCCTTGATGGTCAGCGTGCCCGCGCCGACGAGGAAATCGCCGTGCGTGATGCCCTCGGCACCGTTCGCGTCGATTGCGAGTGCGTTTTCGCCGGGACCGAGCAGGGTCAGGTCCAGAACCTGATGGCCGAACATGCTGATGTCGATCCTGCCCTGTGTCAGTGTGATCGTGCTGCAGGTGAGCGCAGTGAGATCGATCACGTCGCCTTCGCCGGCGGACATCATCACGTTGCGCAGCGTGCCGGGGTCGGCGTCGTCGGCGCAGCTGGTGACCGACAGGGTCGCGTTCGGGCCGACCGGCGCGGCGGCGGTGGCCGGCAGCGCGCCGGAGAGGCGTTGCTGACGTTGCGCGAACTGCATCGCATAGGCGTCGGTGTGTGCGGCTGTGGCTCCGGTGGACAATCCCAGTGCGAGCGCGCCCGCAAGCGGGGCCAGGCGAAGCGTGCGCGCGGGAAACGGAACGTTCTTCATTCAAACTCTCCAGAAGCGAGCAATACGAGCGAAACCGGCATGGAGCTCATGCCGGCGACCATAGCAATCCCTGCGTCTGTTATCGTCATGCAGCGCATCAATGCGAGGGCGTGTGTGCGGATGGCGACCACTCCAGAGATCCACGCCGAACTCGACCAGCGCCTCGTCGCCGCCACGCGCGGCATCCGCCTGCTCGCCTCGGTCAGCTGGCCGGCGTCGGCGGAGATCGAATTCGTCACGGCGTGGAAGCGCGGGCAGGCCCGGCTGCCGCGGATCGACTACCCCACCTTCGACTTCGCCGAGACACGCACGGCGCTGGCGGCGATCGAACGCGCCGCCGATCCGGCCGATCCGCTCGGCGACTACATCCGGCGCACGGCCGAATCCTGGCGCGTGGCGACCGAGTTGCTCGACGCGGTCGGCACGCCGCGCATCACCGAGCATTCGGCAGCGCTGTACGGCCGGCCCGGCGACCGCGTGCCGGGCGCGACCCTGACCAACGTCGACGCGGCGCGGCACTTCATCGAAATCGCCGACGAGTATTCGAGCGACGCGCCGCTGGAGGAGGTATCCGGCGAGATTCCGGCCGAGGCGTTGCGGGCCGACCTGCAGCAGCGGCTCGACGCGTTCTTCGGCGCCGAGGTGGTCCGCGTCGAGACCGATCCGGAGCTGATCGCCAAGGCCGCGGCCGGCGCCACGCGCATCCGCCTGCGCTCGGCCATCAGCTTCAGCGACTACGACCGCGACCAGCTGCTCAACCACGAAGCCTTCGTGCATTCGCTGACCGCGCTGAACGGACGCGAGCAGCCGCACCTGAAGTCGCTGGCGCGCTCCTCGCCGCGCATCACCGCGACGCAGGAAGGCTTGGCCGTGTTCGCCGAGCTGATGTCCGGCTCGATCGACATCGCGCGCATGAAGCGCATCTCCCTGCGCATCCTCGGCATCGACATGGCGCTGCACGGCGCGGACTTCGTCGAGGTGTTCCGCTTCTTCCTCGGCTCGGGCCAGAACGAGGTCGACAGCTTCACCTCGGCGCAACGCGTGTTCCGCGGCGCGCCGCTCGGCGGCGGCGCCGCGTTCACCAAGGACGCGGTCTACCTGCACGGCCTGCTCTCGGTGCACACTTTCTTCCGCTGGGCGCTCAAGCACCAGCGCATGGCGCTGTGCCGCAACCTGTTCGCCGGCAAGCTCGCGCTGCGCGACGTGCTGGCGCTGGAACCGTACTTCGACGACGGCACCATCGCGCCGCCGCGCTGGCTGCCGCCGTGGGTGCAGCACGCGCACGGCCTCGCCGGCATGCTGGCGTTCTCGCTGTTCGCCAACCGCATCCGCGTGGACCGCGTCGAGGCGGAGGACCTGGTGCTGGGGTTGTGAGTCGAAGCAGCCATGCGCGTGGCGCGCTTGCGAACCCCACCAACGCTTGCATCCTCTTGCACGATGCTTTCCCATGCACTTCTCCACCAACGGACGATCGCCATGCATCGACCCCTGATCGCCGCGGCGCTCGCGCTTGCCGGCACCGCGGCCGGCGCCGCCGAAACCGCGTCGCAGCAGATCCAGCCGCTGCTGCCCGAGATCACCGCCTGGCGCCGCGACCTGCACCAGCATCCGGAGCTGTCCAACCGCGAGACGCGCACCTCGAAGATCGTCGCCGGGGAACTGAAGAAACTCGGCTACGAGGTGCGTACGGGCATCGCCAGGACCGGCGTGGTCGGCGTGCTGAAGGGCGGCCGGCCGGGGCCGAAGCTGGCGATCCGCGCCGACATGGACGGCCTGCCGGTGACCGAGGAGGTCGACCTGCCGTTCGCCTCGAAGGAGAAGGGCGAGTACCTCGGCAAGACCGTCGGCGTGATGCACGCCTGCGGCCACGATGCGCACGTGGCGATGACGCTCGGCGTCGCCGCGGCGCTGGCGAAGCTGCGCAAGGACCTGCCGGGCGAGGTCATGCTGGTGTTCCAGCCGGCCGAGGAGGGCGCGCCTCCGGGCGAGGAGGGCGGTGCGCCGCTGATGGTCAAGGACGGCGTGTTCAAGGACTTCAGGCCGGACGCGATCTTCGGCATGCACGTGGTCAGCGCGCTGTCGGTCGGCACCGTTGCCGTGCGCGCGGGCGGCGCGATGGCCAGTTCCGACACGTTCCGCATCACCGTGCGCGGCCGGCAGAGCCACGGCGCGACGCCGTGGAAGGGCATCGACCCAATCGTGACCGCGGCCGAGATCGTCACGGCCGCGCAGACCATCGTCAGCCGCGAGCTGGACATCAACAAGGAACCGGCGGTCGTCACGTTCGGCATCTTCGACGCCGGCCAGCGCTTCAACATCGTACCCGACAAGGCCGAGCTGCACGGCACCGTGCGCGCCTTCGACGACGGCATGCGCAAGCAGGCGCTGGCCAGTCTTGCGAACATCGCCGAGCACGTCGCCGCCGCGCACGGGGCGACGGTGGAAGCGAAGATCCCGCTGTCGCCCGACAGCAGCAATCCGGTCAACTACAACGATCCGGCACTGACCGCGCGCGTGCGCGCCAGCCTGGAGACCGCACTCGGCAAGGATCACGTGCAGGAAGCGCAGCGCTGGACCGCCTCGGAGGATTTCCCGCACCTGGGCCGCTCGCTGAATGCGCCGAGCGTGTACTTCTTCGTCGGCGCGACGCCGGCCGGGCAGGATCCGGCCGCGGCGCCGTCCAACCACTCGCCGAAGTTCTTCCTCGACGAAGGCGCGCTCGGCGCCGGCAGCGCGGCGATGCTGCAGGCGGCGCTGGACTATCTCGGCTACGCGCCGGGTTGAGCCGGGCTGGCCGGACGGGAAATTCGGAAAAATCCCGGGCGACGTCATTCCCGCGCAAGCGGGAATCCATTCGCTCTTGTTCTTGATCGCGCTGGGGAAAGTCAAAGTGGATTCCCGCTTGCGCGGGAATGACGGCGTGCAAGCGCCGCGCGAAGTGATCACGCACTGGCCGGTGGAGCCGTTTCCGGCGCCGCACGGGCGGCGCTACGTGCAAGGTTCGGGCAGCGCTGCATGCGGGGTTTTCGAAGCTCCCATCAAGCAACCGGCAGCCCGCTTCCGAACGCCTCCAGCCGCGGCAGCGCGTACTCGCAGCAGCGCTCGACGATCGCGTCGATCTGCTTCCAGTCGAACAGGCCGATGCCGCTTACCGGCATGCGCAGGTAGAGGTCCGCGCGCGAGGCACGCTGGCGCACGCCGCTTTCGCTGGTCAGCACGGCGCTGGCGAACAGGATGTCGATCAGGCTCACCGGCGGGCGCACCGCCTGGTTCAGCAGGGCCTCCTGGTCGGGGCCTTCGATGCCCGGCGCGAGCAGGCTGCCGTCGGTGCTGACGTCGGAGGCGACGATCGGGCCGCGGCCGAGCTGCAGCATCACGTCGGTCGGCAGGCTGTTGGTGACGGCGCCGTCGACCAGCAGCTCGCCGCGGTAGGCGACCGGCGGCGAGAAGCCCGGTACCGACATGCTGGTGCCGATCCACACCGCCAGCGGCCCGCTGTCGTGCACCATCGTGGTCGCGCGCGAGAGGTTGGTGCTGACCGCGAAGTACGGCAGGCGCAGTTCCTCGATGCGTTGCTCGCCGAAGATCGCGCGCAGGTGCGCGAGGAACTTGCGTCCGCGGATCAGCGACACGCGCGGCAGCACGTAGTCGTTGAGGTAGTTGTGCTCGACGAAGGTCTCGCGCGCGACGCGCAGCATCTCGTGGCTGTCGGCGCCGCAGGCGCGCAGCGCGGCGAAGAACGCGCCCATGCTGGTGCCGCCGGCGAGGTCGACCGGGATGCGCAGCTGCTCCAGCGCGCGCATCAGGCCGATGTGGGCGAAGCCGCGCGCGCCGCCGCCGCCGAGCACCAGGCCCAGTCCGCGCCCGCTGAGCTGGCGCGCGAGGCTGGCCCAGTCCGCGGCGTCGGCCGACTCCGGCTGCGGGCGCAGGAAATAATGCGCACGCGCGCCGCCGAGCCGGCGCCAGCCCTGCACGTCGCCGGCGGCGACGCCTTCCGGGCGCAGGATCAGCAGTTCCACCGGCGTGCGCAGGGCGAGTTCGCGCAGGCGCGCGAGCAGCGCGGTGTCGCGTGCCGGTTCGGCGGAATCGACCGCGACCAGGATGCGGTCGGCCTGGCGCAGGCAGCGTTCGGCCCAGAGCGGGTCCTCCGCGCGCGCGTGCAGCAGCAGCGTGTGGCCGGAATTCTCGATGCGGCCGACCCAGGCCATGCGCTGCGCGTCGAATTCGATCTCGCGCAGCGGCGCGTGCGCGGCGCCGGCGCCGAACACCGCGTCGATGGTGTCGGCGCCGATCAGCTCGGTCGGCGCGCCGCCGCCGGCGAGCGCGTCCTGCAGGCGCCGCGCCAGCGCGGCGACGTCGAGGCCGCCGCCGCCGATCAGCGCCAGGGTCTGGCCGCGGCGCGCGGTTTCCTTCACCGCCTCGCGCTGGTTGCGGCGCATGCGCTGCACGATCGTGCGCGTCAGCGCGAGCAGCGTGGCCGGATGCGCCTGCAGGAACTCGAGCAGCGGCGCGCGCGGCAGGCGCAGCAGCAGGCTGTCGCGCACCGCGTGGACCTCGGCCGAGTGCGGCTCGCCGGACAGCAGGCTGATCTCGCCGGCCGGTTCCAGCCGGGCGATGTCTCCGGCGACGCTGCCGTCGGCCAGCCGCGCGCGCAGGCGGCCGAGCGCGACCAGGTACAGGTGCTCGGCCGGCTGGCCGATGCCGAACAGCACGTCGCCGCCGCGCAGTTCCAGCGGCTCGCACAGCGCGGCCAGCTGGCGCAGGGCCGGCGGCGGCAGTGCCGCGAACAGGCCGCATTGGGCAAGGATGGTGCCGGCGTCCATAGCGTTTGCGTCCGATGGCGATCGCCGGCCGGCGATCGGTCGCCGGCTCCAGTCGCGTCGCGGCTTGAGATTCGGTGCCGCGGCGAAGGTTTCAAGAGTCGTGCCGTGATCCTCGGCGCCGCGATCGTGCGCGTTGCCTGTCGTACGGACCTTGCACCGCCGCCTTTCGCGGCGGCACGGCCCGTTCGGGACAGGCCACGGACACGGGACGATCGATGAACACCACGCTCCATCTCGCCGCACGCGGCGCACTGCTGCTGGCGCTCCTGGGCAGCGGCGCGGCACACGCTGCCTGCCATGTCAGGGCCGGCGCCGCCGGCGCGAACGACGGCGCGACCTGGGCCGATGCCTACGTCGACCTGCAATCGGCGCTGCGCGATGCGGCCTGCGGCGAGGTCTGGGTCGCGGCCGGCACCTACACGCCGGGCGCCGCGCGCGGCGACAGTTTCGCCGTGCGGCCGGGCAGCGCCGTCTACGGCGGCTTCGCCGGCGACGAGAGCGTGCGCGAGGCGCGCGATCCGCTCGCACACGCCACCGTGCTGTCCGGCGACATCGGCGCGCCCGGCGATGCCGCCGACAACAGCTGGCACGTGGTCACGCTGGACGGCACCGCCGCGGCCGACGCGATCACCGCGAGCACCGTGCTCGACGGCTTCACCATCCGCGACGGCAACGCGAACGGCCCGTTCCCGGCCACGCTCGGCGGCGGCCTGTACTGCACCGGCGCGGCCGCCGGACGCCGCTGCGATCCGACCCTGGCGCGGCTGCGCTTCGTCGCCAACATGGCGGCCTACGGCGGCGCGATGGCGTTGCGCGCCGACGGCGCCGGCAGCGCCAGCCCGGCGCTTTCCGACGTCGTGTTCGACGGCAACCTCGCCACGCGCTACGGCGGCGCGATCTACGTCTGGGCCGAGTTGAACGGCGTCGCC
Source organism: Dokdonella ginsengisoli (assembly GCF_042652785.1). Classification (NCBI taxonomy): domain Bacteria; kingdom Pseudomonadati; phylum Pseudomonadota; class Gammaproteobacteria; order Lysobacterales; family Rhodanobacteraceae; genus Dokdonella; species Dokdonella ginsengisoli. The sequence goes on from NZ_JBHSHD010000005.1 coordinate 349,944, forward strand.
AGCCCGGGCATCGAACGCGCGACGTTCAACGGCAACCGCGCCGACAAGGGCGGCGCGATCTACAACTCCAGCGGCGGCCAGGGCGGCACCGCCGACGCGAGCCTGGTCAACGTCACCTTCAGCGGCAACGACGCCAGTCTCGGCACCAGCATCGGCAACGGCGGTGCGATCTACAACGCCGGCGTCGGCGGCAGCAGCGCGATGACGCTGACCAACGTGACCTTCAGCGGCAACACGGCCAACGGCGCCAATCACCTCGGCGGCGCTATGGTCAACGAGGGCGTCGGCGCGACGCCGCGCATCGTCAACGCGATCTTCTGGGGCGACCAGGCCAACGCCCTGCCCGAGTTCCACAACACCGTCGGCGCGCAGCCGGCGATCTCGCACAGCATCGTGCAGGGCGGCTGCCCGGCCGGTGCGACGTGCACCGACGTGCAGGACGTGGACCCGCGACTCGGTGCGCTCGGCGAGCACGGCGGCTTCGGCGCGACCCTGCTGCCCGACGCCGCCGGACCGGCGATCGACACGGGCGACGCCGCGGCCTGCCCGGCCACCGACCAGCGCGGCGTGGCGCGCCCGCAGGGCGGCGGCTGCGACCTGGGCGCGGTCGAGATCGTGCCGCCGCACCGCTGCTACGTCGACCGCTCCGCCACCGGCGCCAACGAAGGCCTCGGCTGGGCCAGCGCCTACACCGACCTGCAATCGGCGCTGCGCGAGCCGCTGTGCGAGGAGGTCTGGGTTGCCAAGGGCGTGTACAAGCCGACCGCGGGAACGGACCGCGCGATCAGTTTCGCGATCCGTCCGGGCCTGGCGGTCTACGGCGGCTTCGCCGGCGGCGAGAGCGCGCGCGAACAGGCCGACCCCGGCGCGCACCGCACCGTGCTGTCCGGCGACATCGACGGCAACGACGCGGTCGATGCGGACGGCGTGGTGCGCGACGCCGAGCAGATCGCCGGGGGCAACACCTATAACGTGGTGGTCATGGACGGCACCGGCGCCGCCGGTCCGATCGGCAACGACACCGTGCTCGACGGCTTCGCGATCACCGGCGGCACCGGCTGGCAGTATCCGATCTACAACGGCTCGGTGGCCGGCGGCCTGTACTGCAACGGCGTCGGCCACGACGATGGGCACGCCTGCAGCCCGACCCTTTCGCGGCTGTGGTTCAGCGGCAACAGCGCCGACTGGGGTGCGGCGCTGATGGTGGACGGCGGCAACGGCACTGGTGGCGACGGTGGCCGCGCCGACCCGATCCTCAGCCGCAGCACGTTCAGCGGCAATCGCGCGCGCTGGGGCGGCGGCGCGGCCTACCTCACGGCGAGCGCGCTGTCGATCCGGCAGTCGACCTTCGCCGGCAATCGCGCGACCAACGGCGTGGCCGGTGCGATCCAGATCGAGCGCGGCCAGCCGGACCTGGACCAGGTGACGTTCACCGGCAACGCCGCCGCCACCACGGCCGGCGCGATCTTCGCCAGGAACACGGCGGCGAGCCTGCGCCGCCTGATCCTTTGGGGCGACAGCGGCCCGGGTGGGGAAATCTCCTCGAGCGGCGGCAGCGTCACGCTGTCGGACAGCGTGGTGCAGGGCGGTTGCCCGGCGAATGCGACCTGCAGCGGCGTCGTCTCCGCCGATCCGCAGCTCGGCCCCCTGCAGGACAACGGCGGGGCCGCGCCGACCCTGCTGCCGGGCATCGGCGGTTCGGCCCTCGATGCCGGCGATCCGGCCGCTTGCGGCGCCGCGCCGTACGACGCCGACCAGCGCGGCGTGGCGCGTCCGCAAGGTGCGGCCTGCGACCTCGGCGCGGTCGAGCTGCGTCAGGCGCAGTTCGTCGTCGCGCTCGACGGGCCCGGTTCGGTCGCGGCCGCCGCCACCGGCGGCACGCTGCCGGCCAGCGGCGGCATCGAAGGCTGCGACGAGAACGGCGACGGCTGCATCGCCGGCTACGCGACCGAGCCGTCCGCGGCGATAGTCGTGCTGGATCTCTCACCCGCCGCGCACGCGCACCTGGATTCGGTCTCCGACACCTGCGGCGCCGACGGCGCTTCGATCGGCGTGCTCGACGGCCTGACCTACACCATCGCCGCGCTCGATGCCGACTGCGCCGTACTGGCGGTGTTCGCGCCCGACGCGCGCACGGTCGGCGGCAGCGTGGGCGGACTGGCCGGCAGCGGCCTGCAGCTGCAGATCAACGGTGGGCAGACGCTGGCGATCGCCGCCGACGGCGCGTTCGTATTTCCGACCGCGCTCCCGTTCGGCGCCGCGTACGAGGTCGCCGTCGCGGCGCAGCCCGAGCAGCCGTGGCAGACCTGCACCGTCGCCGACGGCAGCGGCACGATCGGCGATGCCGACGTGACCGACGTCGCCGTCACCTGCACCACCGACGCGCATACGATCGGCGGCGTCGTCGACGGCGTCGCCGGCGACGGGCTGGTGCTGCAGCTCGACGGTGGCGAAACCTTGCCGATCGCCGCCGACGGCGCGTTCGTCTTCGCCACGCCCGTACCCAGCGGCAATGCCTATGCGGTCAGCGTGGCGGGCGCACCGGCCGGGCAGGGCTGCACGGTCGAACGCGGCAGCGGCACGGTGGCCGGCAGTGACGTGACCGACGTCGCCGTGCACTGCGCCGCGCTGCCGCCGCAGCTCGTGCTGACGATCGACGACGGCCGCGCGTTCGCGCGCTACGGCCAGGTGGTCGACTACACCGTGAGCCTGCGCAACGACGGCTTCGGCACGGCGGCCGACGTCGCGCTGGATGCGAGCCTGTCGGCCGCGTTCGACGCCGCCTACGCGCACTGGCAGTGCTTCGGCGGCGACGGCGGTGCATCGTGCGCGGCGAGCGGCGAGGGCCCGCTGAGCGACCGCGTGACCTTGCCACCCGGCCGCAGCCTGACCTGGCGCGTCAGCGTGCCGGTGCGCTTCGACAGCGACGAATCCGAGGTGAGCTTCGCGCTCGCGCTCGGCGGCGCGGCGCCGCAGAACGTGTCCGACACGAACGTGCTGGTGCTGCTGCGCGACGGCTTCGACGTGCCGTACGGCGACGGCACGCAGATCGCCGGCGCGGAGGCCGAGGCGTTGCTCGGCGGCGAAGCGACGCACGCGTTCGTGCTGCCGCCGGCGAGCGGGGAGCGTCTGGACGACGTGATGGTCGTGCGCGGCGGATCCACGCAACTGCGCGTGCAGCGCACGCCGCTCGATGCGAGGACTTCGCTGCTGCGCCTGCTGCATCGCGATGCGCTGGGCCGCGAGCGCGTCACGCCATGGATTGCGTCCGCCGACGGCGCCACCTGCGCGCTGGCGCACGTACGTACGCAGGAGGCGGATGCCTGGCTGCTCGAAGCCGCGCAGGCCAGCGCGACGCTGCGCCCCGACGGTTCGTAGGGGGGACCACCGCCCCGCAACGGCACGACCGTTGCGGGGCGGTTTTTTTCCTCCGCGCAAGGGGGCGGGCAGCGTCAACACTTCCCAAAAAAAGCTCTCTCGCAGAGGCGCAGAGAACGCGGAGAAAGGAAAAAGAAGGAAAAAACGCTCTCTCTCTCTGCGTCCTCTGCGTCTCTGCGAGAAAACAACGCTTCTCGCCTTCAGCCCCCCGCAGGCAGCAGGCGCCGGAACGCCGAGTCTGCCGGATAGGCCTGTTCGAGCCGTGGGCCGAACTCGCGTTCCAGCGCCTCGGCGCGTGCATTCTCGCCGGCCTCGCGCAGCGCCTTGGCGTAGGCCAGGGCGTAGCGCGCGGTGCGCGGATGCTGTTCACCCACGTCGCGCAGGGTCAGGTCGTAGGCGGTCTGCTCGAAACGCAGCGCGCCGGCCGGATCGCCCTGCGCACGCCGGATCTGCGCGCGCGCCGCGGCGGCGCGCGCGTGCATTTCCGGTTCGATGCGGTCTCCGACTGCCTCGACCTGGTCGAGCAGGACCTGCGCTTCGTCGTACTGCCGATGCGCCACGTGCCAGCGCGCCAGCGGCAGTCGCGCATAGGCCAGCCCGGCGGTGTCGGCGTGCGCCGCGCTGCGCGCGGTGACGACCGCATCCAGCAGCGTGCGCGCTTCGGCGTCGGCGCGGCCGGAATCGATCAGGGCCAGCGCCAGGTCCACGCGCAGCACGGGCAGGCGATCGTTGTCCTTGCCGTCCACGGCGGCCTGGTAGATGTCCAGCGCCTTGCGCAGCAGCGGCACCGCCGCGTCGAACTGGCCGAGCAGGTACTTCATCCAGCCGGTGTTGAACACGGCCAGCGCGTATTGCGTGCTCTGCGCCCCGTTGCGCGCCAGGATCACCGGAGTGCCTTCGGCCAGCGAGGCGGCGGCCTCGTCGAACAGCCCGCGCTCGGCCAGCGTCTCGGCGGCGACGACGCGCTCCATCGCGAGCACGGTGCTGTCCTCGCCGAACAGGTCGCGGGTCAGGGCGCGGCGCTCGCGATTGACCGCGATGCCCTTGGCGTAGTCGCCGCTGTAGAACAGGGTGGTTTCGTACTGCCTGAGCGCCAGGCGATAGTCGTTCGTGCGCGTCGCTCCCGCCTGGCCGTACAGCGCGAGCGCGCGTTCGCAGAAGGGCAGCGCTTCGGCCTGCTCGCCGCCGCCCGAGGCCACGGCGCAGATGTCGAGCAGGCTGCGTGCGACCGCCAGCGGCGGGGCGTGCGCGCGTTCGCGCAGGGCCAGCGCCTGTCGCGCCGCGGCCATCGCCTGCGGTCCCTTGCCGGCGGCGTCGAGCGCCTGCGCCAGCGTGCCGTAGGCGTCGGCCAGCAGCGCGTCGTCGTCGGCGGCGTGCCGGCGGGTCAGTTCGAGCGCGCGCTGGGCGGCGTGCTCGGCTTCCTCCGACGAACCTCTCACTGCCAGGATGCCGCTGGCCTTCGCGCGCAGGCTGCGTGCGGCCGCCAGCGGATCGGCCACGGCCGGATCGAGATCCAGCCGTGCCGCTTCCTCCAGCAGCGGTGCGCCGGCGGTGCCTTCGTTGATGCCGCGATAGGCGTTGCCGAGGGCTTCGAGCAGGCGCGCGCGCACGCGCGGCTGGTCGGCGAGTTCATGGTCGACGCGCGCGTGGCCCTGGTCGAGCACTTCGCGCGCGCTGAAATCGTGCCGGCCCGAGCGCGTCGGATCGGACAGGGCGAAGGTGGAGACCAGGAACTCGGTCGTGCGGTCGGCGACCTGCGCCTGCAGGCGCGCCTCGCGTTCGGCCAGCACCGTGCGCCAGGTAAATCCGGCGACGATCACGATCAGCAGCGCGGCGGCGCCGAGCGCCCAGCGGTTGCGCCAGGCGAAGCGCTGCGCGCGATAGCTCCAGCGGCCGCGCCGTGCGAGTACCGGTTGCGAGGCGAGGAAGCGCTCGAGATCCGCGCCCAGCTCGTGCACCGAGGCGTAGCGCTGCACCGGTTCGCGGCGCAGCGCCTTCAGTGCGATCGCGTCGACGTCGGCCGGGATGCGGCGCGCGCCGGCCTTGCGCGGCGAGTCCTCTCGCGGCGGCGCTGCGGCGGAGCGTCGCACCTGCAGGCTCGGCGGCGTGATCTCGCCGGAGACGATCGCATTCGAGCGCGCATGGTCGGAAGCGATGTGATCGAACGGACGCACGCCGGCGACCAGCTCGTACAGCACCACGCCGAGCGAGTAGACGTCGGTCGACGTGCCCAGCCGCGTGCCCTCGATCTGTTCGGGGCTGGCGTAGGCCAGCGTCATCGCGCGCGTCGCCATCGTGACGGCCGTGTCGGCGTCGACCAGCCGCGCGATGCCGAAGTCGAGCAGCTTCGGCTCGCCGCTCGCATCGACCAGAATGTTGGCCGGCTTCAGGTCGCGATGGATGACCAGGCGCTCGTGCGCGTACGACACCGCCGCGCAGACCTTCAGGAACAGCGCGACGCGCTCGCGCAGGTCGAGCCCGCGCGCCTCGCACCAGCGGTCGATGCGTTCGCCTTCGACGTACTCCATCGCCAGGAACGGCTCGCCGTCGGCGTCGTTGCCGGCGTCGACGAGGTGGGCGATGTTCGGGTGGCTGAGCGAGGCGAGGATGCGCTGCTCCTCGTCGAAGCGCTGCTGCAGCGGGACCGCGTCCGCACGCAGGCGCTTGAGCGCGACGTGCTGAAGCGCGCCGCCGACGCGCCGTTCGGCCAGCCAGACCACGCCCATGCCGCCTTCGCCCAGGCGCCGGATCAGGCGGTAACTGCCCGGCGCGCCGGCGTCCACGCGCAGCTGCGCGGTCAGGCGCCCGGCGGCGTCGGCAACGCGCGCGGCGAGGCCGTCGTCGTCGAGCGTGGCGTCCTCGGCGCGGTCGAGCAGCCATTCGACCTCGCGGCGCAGGTCGGCGTCGCCTTCGCACAGGGCGTCCAGCCGCGAGGCGCGTGCGGCGCGTGGCAGGTCGAGCAGTTCGTGTGTGATGGCCTGCGCGCGCGCGTAGCGCCGGTCCTGCTCGTCCATGCTCACATGCTCAGGACAGTTCGCGCTGCAGCCAGGCCCGCGCCATGCGCCAGTCGCGCACGACGGTCGGGCGCGCGACGTCGAGCAGGTCGGCGATCTGCTCCAGCTCCAGTCCGGCGAAGAACTTCATGTCGACGACCTTCGCCTGGCGCGGGCTGATCTGCGCCAGCCGCTCGAGCAGCAGGTCCAGGCCGATCAGATCGACGCCGGCGGCGCCTTCGAGGTCGATCTCCTCGATCGACACGCGCTCGTCCGAGGTCGGGCGCTTCCTGGCGCGGCGCCGGCGCGCGTGGTCGACCAGCACGCGCCGCATCGCGCGCGCGGCGATCGCGGCGAAATGCGCGCGGTTCTCGAAGCGCGTGTCGCCGTGCCCGATCATGCGCGCGAACGCCTCGTTGACCAGCGCGGTCGTCTGCAGCGTGTGGTCGGCGCGTTCGCGCGCCAGCTCGCGCGAGGCGAGCGTCTTCAGCTCCTCGTAGATCAGCGGCGTCAGGCGGTCGAGCGCGTCGTCGTCGCCCTGCGACCAGCGCAGGAGCAGGCGCGTCACGTCGCCGTCGGCGGAGCCTCCCGTCATCGTCGTTTTCGGTTCCTGTTCCGGCCGCCAGCATAGCAAGGTCGCCGCGCGCCACGGGGACGGTGCCGCTGCCGGTCGCCGCCGCCGCATCGGCCGTCGCGGCCGCGTGACAGGTCGTCGCGCCGCCCGCCGGGCCGGCGGCTGGCGCCATGCGCGATGCTATAGTCGCGCGCTCGCAGCTCAAGCAGCGCGCGGTCCGTTCCGCGCGGTCACGGGACGCCATGCCGACGATCGAAGAACTCAAGCAAGCCGCACTCGCCTACCACCGCAAGGACCCGGCCGGAAAGATCAAGGTCACGCCGACCAAGCCCGTCGTCACCCAGCGCGAGCTTTCGCTCGCCTACTCGCCCGGCGTCGCCGCCGCCTGCGAGGAGATCGTGCGCGATCCGGGCGAGGTCGCCACGCTGACCGCGCGCAGCAACCTCGTCGCGGTCATCACCAACGGCACCGCGGTGCTCGGCCTGGGCAACATCGGCCCGCTCGCCGCCAAGCCGGTGATGGAAGGCAAGGGCGTGCTGTTCCAGAAGTTCGCCGGCATCGACGTGTTCGACCTGGAGGTCGCCGAGAACGATCCGGACAAGCTGGTCGAGATCATCGCCAGCCTGGAGCCGAGCTTCGGCGGCATCAACCTCGAGGACATCAAGGCGCCCGAGTGCTTCGAGGTCGAGAAGAAGCTGCGCGAGCGCATGAAGATCCCGGTCTTCCACGACGACCAGCACGGCACCGCGATCATCGTCGGCGCCGCGGTCATCAACGCGCTGCGCGTGGCCGGCAAGGAGATCGGCGAGATCAAGCTGGTCTCCACCGGCGCCGGCGCCGCCGGCATCGCCTGCCTGGACATGCTGGTCGGGCTCGGCGTCAAGCCGGAGAACATCTGGGTCGCCGACCGTCTTGGCGTGGTCTACAAGGGCCGCGTCCTCGAGATGGATCCGAACAAGTGCCGCTATGCGCGCGACACCGACGCGCGCACGCTCGATGAGATCATCGACGGCGCCGACATCTTCCTCGGCCTGTCTGCGCCGGGCGTGCTCAAGCCGGCGATGGTCGAGCGCATGGGCGAGCGGCCGATCATCCTGGCGCTGGCCAACCCGACGCCGGAAATTCTGCCGGAGGAGGCGCGCGCGGTGCGCCCCGACGCGATCATCGCCACCGGCCGTTCGGACTATCCGAACCAGGTCAACAACGCGCTGTGCTTCCCGTACATCTTCCGCGGCGCGCTCGACGTCGGCGCGACGGTCATCAACGAGGCGATGAAGATCGCCTGCGTGCACGCGATCGCTGAACTGGCGCGGCGCGAGTCGAGCGACATCGCCGCGCGTGCCTACGGCGGACGCACGCTGACCTTCGGTCCGGACTACCTGATCCCGCAGCCGTTCGATCCGCGCCTGATCGTGCAGCTGGCGCCGGCGGTGGCGAAGGCGGCGATGGACTCGGGCGTGGCCACACGCCCGATCGAGGACCTGCGCGCGTACTGGGAGAAGCTCAACCAGTTCGTGTTCCGCACCACCTTGCTGATGAAGCCGGTGTTCGCGCGCGCCAAGAACGATCCCAAGCGCGTCGTCTACGCCGAGGGCGAGGAGGAGACCGTGCTGCGCGCGGTGCAGGCGGTGGTCGACGAGGGCACCGCCCGGCCGATCCTGATCGGCCGCCCGTCGGTGATCGAGTCGCGCATCCAGCGCCTGTCGCTGCGCCTGCGGCCCGGCGTCGACTTCGAGCTGTGCAACATCGAGAGCGATCCGCGCTTCAAGGACTACTGGACGCTCTACCACGAGCTGATGGAGCGCCGCGGCGTCACGCCGGACAGCGCCAAGGCGATCGTGCGCTCGCGCTCGACCGTGATCGCCGCGCTGATGCTCCGCCGCGGCGAGGCCGACGCGCTGATCTGCGGCCTCGTCGGCCGCTACCACAAGAAGCTCGGCTACCTGCGCGGCATCCTGCCGCTCGATCCCGGCGTCGACAACGTCTCGGCGATGAGCGCGGTGTTCAACGACCGCGGCGTGTTCTTCTTCCTCGACACGCACGTCGCGCTCGATCCGGACGCCGAACGCATCGCGGCATCCGCCGCGCAGGCCTCGCTGCGGCTCAAGCTGTTCGGCATCACGCCGAAGGTGGCGATCCTGTCGCACTCCAACTTCGGCAGCCACGACGACGTCAGCGCGCAGAAGATGCGCCGCGTGGTCGAGCTGCTGCGCGAGCGCCTGCCCAAGGTCGAGATCGAGGGCGAGATGCACGCCGACACCGCGCTCAATCCCGAGGTGCGCGAACGTCTGTTCCCGAACTCGCGCCTGGCCGGTTCGGCCAACGTGTTCGTCTGCCCGAACATGGACTCGGCCAACATCGCCTTCAACATGACGCGCGTGATGACCGACGGCGTGGTGCTCGGGCCGATCCTGATGGGCTTCTCCAAGCCGGCCCACGTGCTGACGCCGGCCGCGACGGTGCGCCGCGTGTTCAACATGACCGCGCTGGCCGTGGTCGAGGCGCAGATCCGCGAGCAGGTCGCGGCGAAACCGGCGCCGTGAAGCGGCGCGGCCTGCTGCGCGCCGGTGCGGGTCTGGCCGGCGCCGCGCTGCTCGCGCCACTGCTGCACGGCCCTCGCGCGTCGGCGGCGGGCGCGTACGGCAGGATCGATCCCGCGCAGCTGCGCGGCGCATTCGCGCCGCCGGCGCAGGCGCCGCAGCTGCTGCTCGAGTTCGCACGCTGGCTGGACGCCGAGGCGCCGCCCGGCCTGCCGCTGGCCGAGGGCCTGAGCGGCGACGACGGCCGGTGGACGTCGCGCTTCAACGATTTCTGGATCGAGGAAGGCGCCGACCTGTCGGAGCAGTTCGCGATCTTCCTGACCATCGGCGACGGCGGTGACGTCGCGCTCTGGAACCGCGAGGGCGGCGCGAGTTCGCAGTGGCCGGTGGTGCTGATCGGCGGCGAGGGCGAGGCGGTGGTGCTGGCCGATTCGTTCGCCGGCTTCCTCGCGCGCCTGGCTACGGCGCAGTTCGACGAGCCGGATGCCGGCGAGAGCGACGGGTTCTCGTGGAGCGAGTTCCAGAGCGACGCCGAGAGCGAAGGCGAGGAGGCGAACGCGGACGCACGCGCCGACCTCGCCGCCGCACGCCGGGCGCGCAAGGCGCTCGGCGGATGGCTGCGCCGGCAGACCGGCCAGGACGACCTCGCCGCGCTGGCGCGGCGGCGCGTGCCGCACGACGCCTTGCGCCGGTTCTTCGACGCGCACGTGAAGGCGGTGCACGAGCGCCAGCGCGCCAGCGCCGACTGGCGCGCCTTGCGCGCGCTGGTGCAGCAGGACCGGCCGAAAGGATATCGCGGCAGCTACGACGATCTGCACGTCGTCTGCGCCGGCGACTTCTTCCGCATCGGCACGATGTCCGAGCGCGGCCGGCGTTTCGTGGCGCATGCGCGCAGCGGCGAGATCGAGCCGCTGGTCCGTGCGCTGCGTGAGCAGCGCGCGCGCCGCCTTCCCGCGCACGGGCTGTGGTTCCACGCGCGCCTGCGCGTCTACGCCGCCGATACCGTATCCGATCCGCAGCAGCCCGGCCTCGTCGATCTGGTCGCGCAGTATCTCGACGACGCCTCGGACATGTCCTGGCTGCCGCGCCCGCCGGCGGCGGCGATCCGCGCCGATTGCGCGCGCGCTCCGCGCAGCGCGTGGTGGACGCCCGGCTGGCTGCGCGCGATCCTCGCCACGCCGAACTGACGCGCGCGCGGCGGCAACTGCGTCGAAGTGTGTCGGCGCGCCGCCGGCGCCTTCGCGGCCCTGGGCCTTTGGGGTATCTTTCCGTACAAAGATACGAATCCACCGTACACGCCGCGCCTTAGGCAGGAAGCTTCCGCGCCGGCCCCAAACGAAGACTCCAGGGGCATGTCAGATCTTCCTTCCTCGCCGTCGGCGGAGGGTGTGCGGCCGCGCGCCGGCTGGCTGTGGCGCGCGCCGGTGGCCGATCCGGTCGATCGCCGCAATGCGCCGATGCTGCAGGTCGTGCTGCTGATCCTCGGTTCGCTGCCGCCGCTGATGTGGGCGTACCGCATCGCGCTGTCGGGCATTCCATGGCGCGCGGAGGAAACCGCCAGCCTGATCATGAGCCTGGCGGTCAGCGCGTTCGCGCTGTTCGGCGTGGTGCTGATCCGGCGCGGCCGCTTCCAGTGGGCGATCCGCCAGACGCTGGCGCTGATCGCGATCGTGATGATCCTCAGCCACGCGCTGGACGGCAGCAGCCGGCAGGGCTACGAGCAGCCGCTGGCGATCGTCTGGATGGTGCTGGCCGGGCTGATGATCGGACGCCGCGCGCTGTGGCTGATGTACGCCTGCGTGCTGGCAGCCTTCGTCGCTGGCGGCGTGGTCGACGCCGGCCGCGGCAATCCGATCGACACGCCGATGAACGTGACGATCAGCGTGGTGATCGGCGGCGTGATCTATCTGCTGATCGCGATCGTGATCGACCGCAGCGTGCGCGCCTTGCGCGAGAGCCTGGCCGATGCGACGCGTCGCGGCGACGCGCTGGCGGCGGCGAACCGGCGCCTGGAAGCGGAGATGGCCGAGCGCGAGAGGGTGCAGCAGCAGCTGGTGCACGCGCAGAAGGTCGAGGCGGTCGGGCGACTGGCCAGCGGCGTCGCGCACGACTTCAACCATCTGCTCAGCCTGATCCTCGGCTACGCCGAGAAGGGACGCCGGCTCGACGACGCGGGCGAGGCGAAGAAGGCGCTCGCCGGCGTCGAGGCGGCCGCGCGCCGCGCGACGGCGGTGACGCAGCGGCTGCTCACCTTCGGCCGCCGCGACGCCGCGCGCGTCGAGCGCTTCGACCTGGTCGAGGCGCTGCGCGACCTGCAGCCGATGCTGCGCCAGCTGTTCGCCCCCGGCGTGCGCATCGCCTTCGACCTGCCGGAGGCGCCGGTGCCGATCGAGTTCGACCGCGCGCAGCTCGACCTGGTCGTGCTCAGCATCGCCTCCAACGCCAACGACGCGATGCCCGATGGCGGCCGCTTCGAGGTGACGCTGCGCGCGGGCGACGACGGCGCGCCGGTCGCGCTGACCTTGCGCGACAGCGGCCACGGCATCGACGAGCAGGTGCGCGCACGCCTGTTCGAAGCGTTCTTCACGACCAAGCCGGCCGGACGCGGCACCGGGCTCGGCCTGTCGGTGGCACAGGACCTGGTGGCCGCCGCCGGCGGCCGCATCGAGGTCGACAGCGAACCGGGCCGTGGCGCGGCATTCCGCGTCGTGCTGCCGGCGCTGGAGCGGAGATTGGCCGATGCCTGAGGCAGGCGCCGCCGCCGCGACGAGGACCTCGCCCCGTGCGCGCGTGGCCGTGCTCGAGGACGACGAGGCGTTGCGCGAGGACATCCTCGTGCCGGGACTTGCCGCCAACGGCTACGACGTCGAGGGCTTCGGACACGCGTCCGACCTGTACCGCCGGCTGCTGGCGACGGCGTTCGACGTCGCCGTGATCGACGTCGGCCTGCCCGACGAGGACGGCCTGTCGGTCGCGCGCCACCTGCGCGCCGGCTCGCCGCTCGGCATCGTCATGCTGACCGGACGCAGCCGCCCGGCCGAGCGCCTGCGCGCGCTGGACGACGGGGCCGACGCCTGGCTGGCCAAGCCGGTCGAGGTCGAGGTGGTCGCCGCGACGATCGGCAGCCTGCTGCGGCGCATGCGTCTGCCGGCGGTGGCGCGCGCGCCGGTGCCTGCGCCGGCGCCCGCATCCGCATCGCGCTGGCGGCTGGCCGCGCAGGGCTGGCGGCTCGCCGCGCCGTCGGGCCGCGACGTCGTGCTCAACCGCGCCGAACGCGGCGTGCTCGAATGCCTGTTCGCGGCGAACGGCGAGCCGGTGCCGCGCGAGCAGCTGATCGCGGCGCTCGGCGAGAGCCGCTACGAATTCGATCCGCACCGGCTCGACATGCTGGTGCACCGCCTGCGGCGCAAGGTCGTGGAGAACACCGGCCAGACCCTGCCGCTGCGTTCGGTGCGCGGACGCGGCTACGTGCTGGTCGGCTGCGAGCGCTCGCCGGCGGACTGACGCGCGCCTTCCTCAGGGAGCGATCTCCAGCCGGTTCGCCGCGCCGGTCAGATCGCGGTTCAGCGTGATCCACAGCTCGGCCGCGTCGGCGCGCAGCGACGGGAAGTAGTCGACGTCGCGCGTCAGCACCGCGCCGCCGAGCTTCACCGTCGCCGGCAGCGCGGCGGCGTAGCCGCGCACGATCACCAGCGGATGCTTCAAGGTGCCGGCGCCGACCGCGACGTTCGCGTCGAGGCGATTGCCGGCGGCCTGGAACGTCAGCGCGCCGCGCACCGGATCGTAGCCGGGCGGCTGGTACGTCGCCGGGCTTGTGTCGGCGACGCCGGCCGGTCCCTGCACGGCGACGCTGCCGACGCTGGCGCCGAGGGTCAGGCTCTGGACCGTTTCGACTTCGCGCCGCTGCGCGCCGACCGGATCGCTGCCGTGCGTGCCGAGCACGATCCAGGTCGCGTAGCTCTTCTTCGGCCAGCCCGGCGCGGTCGGATCGCCCGGCAGGGCGGTGCCGTTGCCGCCGCCGCCGTACCAGGCGTTGCCGCGGATGCGGTACTGCTGCAGGCCGAGGAAGCCGAAATTGGTGCCCCAGGCGAGCCGCGCGTTGCGCGTCGCGCCGCCGCCGAGTTCGTAGTTGACCGACTGGAACGGCCAGTCGTAGTCGCACGGCATCGCGTACTGCCCGGGACAGCCGGCGCCCTGTGCGCTGGTGGTGTTCCACAGGTCCTGGCCCCAGTAGCCGCCGGCGTCCTGCTGGCGGATCGTCTGCGTCTGCACCAGGCCCATCGTCGCGTCGACGCCGCTGCTCCACAGTTTCACGAACGGCACCGTGTTGGCTTCGTTCCAGCTCCAGGCGCTGCCGAAGGTGACCGGATCGGTGCTGCTGGCGAAGCGGTAGTAGTCGCCCCAGGCGACGCCGCCGATCAGCGCGCGGGCGCCGTCGTTCTCGGCGCCGTCGATGCGCAGCTGCCCGTACGGACCGCGCGAATCGTCCTCGAGCCGGTCGGCCGGCACGCCGGACAGGTCGTAGGTGACCGACCACAGCGGGTGGTCGCGGCCGGTCGAGAAGGTCCATTCGATCGTGACCGGCACGTCGTAGCGCTGCGCCGGCGCCAGCCGCGTGCAGTAGCGCGGGTAGTTCTGCGTGAAGCGCAGGATCGCGTGATGGCGCCCGGCGAACACGCGCTCGAACTGGCCCGGCGTGAAGTGGCCGAGGCTGGACGGGTCGCCGCCGCCGGTGCAGAAGTCCTCGCTGGACGGATGCGAGACGACGTAGCCGAAGCCGCCGAAGCCGTCGGAGGTCGGCCGCACGACGCGCGTCTGCGCGCCGGCCTGGTAGCGGAACTCGCGCAGCTCGCCGCCGCGCGTGCCGCCGCTGCCGGTGCCGCCGTCGTTGTGCGCCAGTACCGCCGCGCGTGGCTGGCCGGCGCTGTCGCGCCAGCGGAAGCGGTCGCCGGCGAGGCCGTCGATCGGCACGTCTTGATCGATCGCCAGCCCGTCGGCCGCTCCGCCGCCGCCGTCGAAACCGTCGCCGAAGATCGGATCGGGCTGGCTGCCTTCCAGGCTGACGTCGTCCAGGTACAGCGCCGGCTGCGTGCCGGCGGCATTGCTCTGGATGTCGATGCGGTCGAACGCGCCCAGCGCGGCGAACGGCGCGATCGAGGCCAGCGGCACCACCGCTTCGCGCCACGCGCCGGCCGCGGGCGCGCCGCCGCCGATGTAGGCGTTCAGCGCGACGCTGGCGATCGAGCCGTCGCTGCTGTCCTGCAGGAACAGGGTCAGCTGCTGGCCGCCGCTGCTGCCGCCGTGGATCCACAGGCGCAGCTGCGGGTACTGCGCCAGCGGCAGCGCGCCGCCGGCGTGGAAGAATGACACCGCGTTGTAGGCGTTGCCGTCGAAGCGGATCGAGTGCGTGCCGGCGTGCACCGGGGCGGCGTTGCCGAAGTCGCTGCCGCCGCCGTAGGAATAGTCCTGGAACGTGTTGCGCAGCGCGTCGTCGTAGACGACCAGCGCGGCGTGCGCGTGCGCCGCGGCGAACGCGAACAGGGCGCCGAGCGCGGCGCGCGGCCCGTATCGATTCATGGTTTTCCCCCTGCGGTCCGGTGCTGCCTCCTTCTACGCCGTTTCGCGACGCATCCGGACATCGGCACCGTTCGCGCGAGTATGCCGCCTGCGACGCGACGGATCCGGGTCGCAGGCGTGACGTGCCGCGGTGTGCACGGCTGTGCAGCATGCACGGGAAACGCGGGACGACTAAACTGGTGCCTTCCCTCGCGACGGGCTTGCGCCGTACGCGACCACCGCGCGGCGTCCCTGCGCCGCTTTGAAGAGATCCGCATGAACCAGCTCACCGACATCCTCGACCAGGACCTCGACCCGACCGAAACGCAGGAATGGACCGACGCGCTGAAGGGCGTGATCAACGCCGACGGCACCGATCGCGCGCACTACCTGCTCGAGCGAATGGTCGACGAGACGCGCCGCGCCGGCGGCTACCTGCCGTTCGAGATGACGACCGAGTACGTCAACACGATCCCGCCGCACCTGGAGGCGCGCTCGCCGGGCGACGCGGCGATGGAGTGGCGCATCCGCTCGCTGATCCGCTGGAACGCGATGGCGATGGTGGTGCGCGCGAACCGCAAGCCGGGCGACCTCGGCGGCCACATCGCCAGCTTCGCCTCGTCGGCGACCCTGTACGACGTCGGCTTCAACCACTTCTGGCGCGCGCCGAACGAGAACCATCCGGGTGACCTCGTGTTCCACCAGGGCCACTCCAGCCCCGGCGTGTACGCGCGCTCGTTCCTCGAAGGCCGCATCAGCGAGGAGCAGCTGGACTACTTCCGCATGGAAGTGGCCGGCCACGGCAAGGGCCTGTCTTCGTACCCGCATCCGTGGCTGATGCCCGAGTACTGGCAGGTGCCGACGGTGTCGATGGGCCTGGGCCCGCTGCAGGCGATCTACCAGGCGCACTTCATGAAGTACCTGGAGAACCGCGGCCTGATCGCGCCGAGCGACCGCAAGGTGTGGTGCTTCCTCGGCGACGGCGAGTCCGACGAGCCCGAATCGCTCGGCGCGATCTCGCTGGCCGGCCGCGAAGGGCTGGACAACCTGATCTTCGTCATCAACTGCAACCTGCAGCGCCTGGACGGCCCGGTGCGCGGCAACGGCAAGATCATCCAGGAGCTGGAAGGCAACTTCCGCGGCGCCGGCTGGAACGTGATCAAGCTGATCTGGGGCAGCTACTGGGATCCGCTGCTGGCGCGCGACACCAGCGGCAACCTGCGCAAGATCATGATGGAGACCGTCGACGGCGAGTACCAGAACTGCAAGGCCTTCGGCGGGGCGTACACGCGCGAGCACTTCTTCGGCAAGACGCCGGAGACGCGCGAGCTGGTGGCGAGCCTGTCCGACGACGACATCTGGCGCCTGAACCGCGGCGGCCACGATCCGCACAAGGTCTACGCCGCCTACCACCAGGCGGTGAACACCCAGGGCATGCCGACGGTGATCCTGGCCAAGACGGTCAAGGGTTACGGCATGGGCGCGGCGGGCGAATCGCAGAACCCCACCCACCAGCAGAAGAAGCTCGACAACGAGGCCGTGCGCGCGTTCCGCGACCGCTTCAACATTCCGGTCGCCGACGACAAGGTCGACGAGGTGCCGTACTACCACCCGGGCAAGGATTCGCCGGAGGTGCAGTACCTGCTCGAGCGGCGCAAGGCGCTCGGCGGCTTCCTGCCGCAGCGGCGCACCAGGAGCGCCTCGATCGCGGTGCCGGACCTGTCGGCGTTCGAGCAGATCACCAAGGGCAGCGGCGAGCGCGAGATCTCCACCACGATGGCGTTCGTGCGCGGCATCAACCTGCTGCTGCGCGACAAGCAGGTCGGTCCGCGCATCGTGCCGATCGTCGCCGACGAGGCGCGCACCTTCGGCATGGAAGGCATGTTCCGCCAGATCGGCATCTACGCGCCGTTCGGCCAGAAGTACAAGCCGGTCGACGCCGACCAGCTGATGTACTACCGCGAGGACCAGAAGGGCCAGGTGCTGCAGGAAGGCATCAGCGAGCCCGGCGCGATGAGCGCGTGGATGGCCGCGGCGACGAGCTACTCGGTGTCGGACGTGCCGATGCTGCCGTTCTACATCTACTACTCGATGTTCGGCTTCCAGCGCATCGGCGACCTCGCCTGGGCCGCCGGCGACATGCGCGCGCGCGGCTTCCTGGTCGGTGGCACCTCCGGCCGCACCACGCTCAACGGCGAGGGCCTGCAGCACGAGGACGGCCATTCGCACCTGCTGGCCGGGGCGATCCCGAACTGCCGCGCCTACGATCCGACCTTCTCCTACGAGGTCGCCGTGATCGTGCAGGACGGCGCGCGCCGCATGCTGCAGGAGCAGGAAGACGTCTACTACTACGTCACCGTGATGAACGAGAACTACGCGCACCCGGACCTGCCGGCGGGCGCGGAGGCGGACATCATCAAGGGCATGTACCTGCTGCGCGATTCGGGCAAGAGCAAGGGCAAGAGCAAGATTCCGGTCGTGCAGCTGCTCGGCTGCGGCACGATCCTGCGCGAGGTGATCGCGGCGGCGGAGCTGCTGGAGAAGGAGTTCGGCGTGGCCAGCGACATCTGGTCGTGCCCGAGCTTCACCGAGCTGCGCCGCGACGGCTTCGACGCCGAGCGCTGGAACCGCCTGCATCCGATGGACAAGAAGCCGCGCAAGGCGCACGTGACGGCCTGCCTGGAGGATCGCGCCGGCCCGGCGATCGCCGCCACCGACTACGTGCGCGAGTACGCCGACCAGATCCGCGCGTTCATGCCGGACGGCAAGCGCTACACCGTGCTCGGTACCGACGGTTTCGGCCGCAGCGACACGCGTGCGAACCTGCGCGCGTTCTTCGAGGTGGACCGCTACTGGGTCGCGCATGCGGCGATCGCCGCGCTCGCCGCCGAGGGCAAGATGAATCCCGAGGACGTGGCGCGCGCGATCAAGCTGTGGAAGCTCGATCCGGACAAGCCCAATCCGGTGACCGTCTGAGGTCGCGGGGCGAAGGCCTTCCCGTTCGGGGCGGTCTTCCACTCCGGCTTCCCTCACCCCGGCCCTCTCCCGCAAGCGGGAGAGGGGGAATGGCGTTGCTTTCACCTCTGCCGCAAGCGAGAGGGAGGGGAACAGCGCGTTGCCTTGACCTCTCCCGCAAGCGGGAGAGGTCGCCGCGTACCGCGCGGCGGGTGAGGGGAGCGATGCGCGAGGGCCCGGCGGGAGCGCGCCTTTTCCGATGACTTCACGCACACCCTCGTCACCGCCCACCCGCATCGCCCCTGAAGCCCCGCCGAACCACCGCAGCCCATTCGATTGACGCCCCCTGGCAGGCGCTTCGATGATGCGCGGATGCCTTCGATCCAGCGCCTTGTTTTCCTCTTTTTCCTGCTGCTCGCTGCGCCGTGCTTCGCGCAGGGGCCGGACGCGTCCAAGCCGTTCGACGACGCGCGCCAGCAGCTCGCCGACATCCGCAAGCAGCTCAAGGCGAGCACCGAGGATCCGTCCGAACTCGACGACGCCCAGCTCGGCAAGCTGCGCGACGCCGCCGGCGCCCTGCTCGATCAGGCGAACGCGCTGGCGGCCGACCGCATGCCGAAACTGGCCGCCCTCGCAGCGCGCGGCAACGCGCTCGGGCCGGCGCCGGAGAAGGGTGTCGCCGAAGCGCCCGAGATCGCCGCGCAGCGCGCCGACATCGAGAAGCAGCGCGCCGCGATCGACGGCGAGGTCAAGCAGGCCAACCTGATCGCGGAGGAGAGCCAGCAGCTGGTCGGCGACATCGCCGAGGCGCGCCGGGCCGGCTTCCGCGCCCGCTTCGGGCAGCGCACGGACTCGCCGCTGTCGCCCGGTTTCTGGGGTGGCATCGGCGACAATTTCGCCCGCGACACCACGCGCGTCGGCAGCGTGCGTACCGGCCTCGTCACGGCGCTGCGCGACAGCTTCGCGCCGGACAATCGCTGGTTCGCGCTCGGCGGGCTGGCGATCGGGCTGCTGCTGATCGTGTTCGGCCGCTGGCGCGCCGAGCGCTGGCTGATGCAGCTGACCGCGGACCGCGTCCCGCACGGCCGACTACGCCGATCGGCGCTCGCCTTCGCCGTCGTCGCGGTCACCACCTTGTTCACCGGCTTCGGCGCGCAGGCGATCGTCAGCGGGCTCGACTGGCACGGTGCCCTCACCGACGCCGAGCGTTCGCTCATGCGTTCGCTGGTCAACGCGGTCTTCGTCGGCAGCTTCGTCGCCGGCCTCGGTCGCGCGCTGCTGTCGGCGGCGCGGCCCTCGTGGCGGTTGCCGCCGATCGGCGATGCGCTGGCGCAGCGCCTGCGGCGTTTCCCGCTGGCGTTCGGCGTCGTGGCGGTGCTGGCCATCGTGCTGGGGCGGCTCAATCGCCTGGCCAACGTCAGCCTTTCCGCGACCATTTCCGCCAGCCTCGTGGTCGCGCTCCTCAACGCCGGGCTGATCGCCTGGGCGCTGCTGCGCGCCGGCCGGACGGAGGAGGCGGAGGACGCCGAGCCGGCGCCGCGTCCCGCCTGGGTCGGCTTCACCATCGGAGCACTGTGGATCGGCGTCGCCGTGACGGTGATCGCGGCGCTGCTCGGCTACGTCTCGCTGGCGAACCTGGTCGCCACGCAGATGGTCTGGTTCGGCATCGTCGCCGGCACGTTCTACCTGCTCGTCCATCTGATCGAGGACATCTGCGCGACCGCGCTGTCCTCGCGCGCGAACTGGGCGCAGAGGACGCTCGGCCTGGAGCCGCGCCTGCTCGACCAGGCCGGCGTGCTGTTCTCCGGCGCCTTCCGCGTCGTCGCATTCCTGTTCGCGATCGCCGTCGCCGTGGCGCGATTCGGTTCCGAGCCGGCCGAGCTGATCGCGCGCGGCACGCAGGCGGGCAGCGGACTGAAGATCGGCCAGATCCTGATCACGCCCGGCGCCGTGCTCGGCGCCGTGCTGGTGTTCCTGTTCGGCCTGATCACGATCCGCGTGCTGCAGCGCTGGCTGCTCGAGAAGTACCTGCCGACCACGAAGATCGACCCGGGCATGCGCAGCTCGGTCACGACCCTGCTCGGCTACGCCGGCGGCGTGGTCGTGTTCGCGTTCGCGCTGTCGGCGATGGGATTGAGCGTCGAGCGCATCGCCTGGGTCGCCAGCGCGCTGTCGGTCGGCATCGGCTTCGGCCTGCAGGCGGTGGTGCAGAACTTCGTGTCGGGCCTGATCCTGCTGGTCGAGCGGCCGGTCAAGGTCGGCGACTGGGTCGTGCTCGGCGACACCGAGGGCGACATCCGCCGCATCAACGTGCGCGCGACCGAGATCCAGATGGGCGACCGCTCGACCGTGATCGTGCCGAACTCCGAGCTGATCACCAAGAGCGTGCGCAACGTGACGCTCGCCAATGCGGAAGGACGCGTGCTGATCCGCCTGCCCGTGCCGATCGACACCGACGCCGACCGCGTGCGCGAACTGCTGCTGGCCTCGATCACCGCGCATCCGGGCGTACTCGAGAAGCCGGCGCCGTCGGTGCTGCTGGAGGGCATCCAGGGCGGCAACATCCTGTTCGTCGCGACCGCCTACATCGCCAGTCCGCGCCAGTCCGGCTCGGTGCGCAGCGACCTGCTGTTCGACCTGCTCGCGCGCCTGCGCGCGGCCGGCATCGCGCTGTCGACGCCGTACGACGTCAAGCTGCGGTCCGTGCCGGAGCCGGTTCCGCCGGCCTCGTGAGCGCACCGCTGAAAGCCGCGGCGCTCCCGGCCGGTCCATGACGGCACACACGAAACGGAGACCGCCGATGCTGCGCTGTCTGGCTTTGCTGCTCCTGCTGCTGACCACGGAGGCGTTCGCGATGAACGAAGAACCCGGACCGAACGGCGCCGCCGCGCCGACCACGGAAACCCTGACCCTCGGCGGCGGCTGCTTCTGGTGCGTCGAGGCGGTGTACGCGGAAATCCGCGGCGTGAACCGCGTCGAATCGGGCTACTCGGGCGGCACGCTCGCCGATCCGACCTACGAGCAGGTGTCCAGCGGCCGCACCGGCCACGCCGAGGTCGTGCAGATCACCTTCGATCCGCGCGTGGTCAGCCGCGACACGCTGCTGCGTGCGTTCTTCACCATCCACGATCCGACCACGCCCGACCGCCAGGGCAACGACGTCGGTCCGCAGTACCGCTCGATCGCGTTCTATCGCGACGAGGCGCAGAAGGCGGCGATCGAGCGCGCGATCCGCGAGACCGCCGACAGCCGCGAATGGAACGGCGCCATCGTCACCCAGGTCGAGCCGTTCAAGGTGTTCTACAAGGCCGAGAACTACCACCAGGAGTACTTCAAGCTGCACGGCGAGCAGCCGTACTGCCAGCTCGTCGTCGCGCCGAAGATCGCCAAGTTCCGCAAGCGCTTCCACGACCTGCTCAAGAGCTGAGCCAGCCCTCAGCTCTCAGCCCTCGTCCCGCGCAGCGGCAAGCCTAGACGCGGCCGACCACCGGGATCGACGCGCCGGTGACGGCGGCGGCGCGGTCGGACAGCAGGAACACGATGACGTCGGCGAGCTGCGCGGGCTTCACCCAGCGGTCGAAGTCCGCCTTCGGCATGTCGGCGCGGTTCGGCGGCGTGTCGATGATGCTCGGCAGGATCGCGTTGACCGTGATGAAGCGGTCCTTGAGCTCCTCCGCCAGCGCCTCGGTCAGGCGCGCCACGCCGGACTTGGAGGCCGCGTAGGCGCCCATGCCGGCGCCGGCCTTCGCTGCCGCGTTGGCGCCGATGTTGACGATGCGGCCGCCGGCGTTCTTCGACAGATGCGGAATCGCCGCCTTGCTCGCCGCGACCGCGCTGCGCAGGTTCACCGTGTAGAGCAGGTCCCAGGTGTCGAGCGTGCCGTCGGACACCGTCTCCCAGCGGAACGTGCCGGCGATGTTGACCAGCGCGTCGAGTCCGCCCAGCGCCTGCGCGACGGCGTCCAGCGCGGCGACGGCCGCTGCGGCATCGGTGAGATCGACGCCGCCCAGCAGCGTCGCCTCGCCGAGGTCGTCCGGCGCGTGCGGCCGCTCGGCGCGGTCGATGGCGGCCACGCGCGCACCTTGCGCCTGCAGCGCGCGCACCACGGCGGTGCCGAGCGCGCCGAACGCGCCGGTGACGGCGATGCGCTTGCCTTGCAGTTCTGCAGCCACGTCCTCGCTCCTCTTCAATGCAAGGCCTGGATGATGCCATGCCGCGCCAGGTACTCGACGATCGCATCCGCGGCGCGCTCCGGATCGCTGCGCGTGGTGTCGATGTGCAACTCCGGTGCCTCCGGCGCCTCGTAGGGCGAATCGATGCCGGTGAAGTTCTTCAACTCGCCGCGGCGCGCCTTGCGGTACAGGCCTTTCGGGTCGCGCCGCTCGACGATTTCCAGCGGCGTGTCGACGAAGATCTCGACGAACTCGCCGTCGTCGACCATGCCGCGGGCGAGTTCGCGCTCGGAACGGAACGGCGAGATGAACGCGGTCAGCACGATCAGGCCGGCGTCGACCATGAGCCTGGCGACCTCGCCGATGCGGCGGATGTTCTCGACGCGGTCGGCGGCGGTGAAGCCGAGATCCTTGCTCAGGCCGTGGCGCACGTTGTCGCCGTCGAGCAGGTAGGTGCGCGCGCCGAGTGCGTGCAGGCGCCGCTCGACCAGGTTGGCGATGGTCGACTTGCCGCTGCCGGAGAGGCCGGTGAACCACAGCACGCCGGGGCGGTGGCCGTTCATGCGCACGCGCGCGCGCTTGTCGACCTCCAGTGCCTGCCAGTGGATGTTCTGCGACCGGCGCAGCGCGAAGTGCAGCATGCCGGCGCCGACGGTCTGGTTGCTCAGCCGGTCGACGACGATGAAGCTGCCCATGTCGCGGTTCTGCGCGTAGGCGTCGAACGCGACCGCGCGATCGAGCGTCAGCACGCACACGCCGGTCTCGTTGAGCTGCAGCGTCTTGGCGGCGAGGTGCTCGAGCGTGTTGACGTCGACCAGGTACTTCGGCGCCGCGATCGAGGCGCCGACCGTGCTCGCGCCGAGCTTGACCAGGTACGAACGCCCCGGCAGCAGCGGCTCCTCGCCCATCCAGACCACGTGCGCCTCGAACTGGTCGGCCAGCCCTGCCGGGTCGTCGGCGGCGCAGATCACGTCGCCGCGGCTGACGTCGATCTCGTCGGCCAGGGTCAGCGTGACCGACTGGCCGGACACGGCCTGCGCGAGATCGCCGTCGAAGCTCACGACGCGCGCCACCGTCGACTGGCGTCCCGACGGCAGCACGCGCACGGCGTCGCCCGGCTTCACGCGGCCGCCGAGCAGGCGCCCGCTGAAGCCGCGGAAGGCATGGTCGGGGCGGTTCACCCACTGCACCGGCATGCGCAGCGGGCCGTCGCCGGCGCCGCCGTCGATCTCCACCTGCTCCAGGTGCTGCAGCAGGCTCGGGCCGCGATACCACGGCGTGTTCGCGCTCGGCGCGACGATGTTGTCGCCGCGCAGCGCCGACAGCGGGATTGCCACGACGTGGGCGATGCCCAGCCGCGCAGCGAACTCGCGGTAGATGCGCTCGATGCCGGCGAACACGCCGTGCGACCACTCGACGAGGTCCAGCTTGTTGACCGCCAGCACGACGCGGCGGATGCCGACCAGCGAGGCGAGATACGTGTGCCGGCGCGTCTGCGTCAGCACGCCCTTGCGCGCGTCGACCAGGATCACCGCCACGTCCGCGGTCGAGGCGCCGGTGATCATGTTGCGCGTGTACTGCTCGTGGCCGGGCGTGTCGGCGACGATGAACTTGCGCCTGTCGGTGCTGAAGAAGCGGTAGGCCACGTCGATCGTGATGCCCTGCTCGCGTTCGGCGGAGAGCCCGTCGACGAGCAGCGCGAAATCCAGCGCGTCGCCCTGCGTGCCGTAGCGCCTGGAGTCGGCGTCGAGCGCGCCGAGCTGGTCGTCCAGCAGCGACTTGGATTCGTACAGCAGGCGTCCGATCAGGGTGCTCTTGCCGTCGTCGACGCTGCCGCAGGTGATGAAGCGCAGCAGGCTCTTGTTTTCGTGCAGGTCGAGGTAGCGCTCGACGTCGCTTTCGATCAGGGCGGTGCGCTCGTCCATCAGAAATAGCCTTCCGTCTTCTTCTTCTCCATCGAGCCGCTGACGTCGCGGTCGATCAGGCGCCCCTGGCGCTCGGTGGTGCGCGCCAGCAGCATCTCCTGGATGATCTTGGGCAGCGTGTCCGCGCGCGATTCGATCGCACCGGTCAGCGGGTAGCAGCCGAGCGTGCGGAAGCGCACGTGGCGCAGGGTCGGCGTCTCGCCCTCGCGCAGCGGGAAGCGCTCGTCGTCGACCATCAGCAGCAGGCCGTCGCGCTCCACCACCGGACGCTCGGCGGCGAAGTACAGCGGCACGATCGGAATGTCCTCCTGGCGGATGTACTGCCAGACGTCCAGCTCGGTCCAGTTCGACAGCGGAAACACGCGGATGCTCTCGCCCGGCGCGTGGCGCGTGTTGTACAGGCGCCACAGCTCGGGCCGCTGGTTCTTCGGATCCCAGCGATGCTGCGCCGTGCGGAACGAGAACACGCGCTCCTTCGCGCGCGACTTCTCCTCGTCGCGCCGCGCGCCGCCGAAGGCGAGGTCGAAGCCGTGCAGGTCCAGCGCCTGCCTGAGCCCCTGCGTCTTCCACACGTCGGTGTGCGTGGCCGAGCCGTGCGTGAACGGGTTGATGCCCAGGCGCTCGGCCTCGGGATTGCGGTGCACGATCAGCTCCATGCCCGACTCGTGCGCCATGCGCTCGCGCAACTCGTACATCGCGCGGAATTTCCACGTCGTGTCCACGTGCAGCAGTGGGAACGGCGGGCGCGAGGGGAAGAACGCCTTGCGCGCGAGGTGCAGCATGACCGCGCTGTCCTTGCCGATCGAGTACAGCATGACCGGCCGCTCGGCCTCGGCGACGGCCTCGCGCAGGATGTCGATGCTTTCGGCTTCGAGGCGTTGCAGGTGGTTCAGGGCGGTCATGCGAAGCCGGGTCTCGCGGTCGGTTGCGGGCGCGCGAAGGGAGGGCGCCGGTGAGCAGGCTACGATAGCGTTTCCGCGCCGCGCCTGCTCGCCGGCGGCGCATACGCGCATGCCCGGATTGCATATGTGCCGTCCGGCTCCCGGAGGCCGGTTCGCCTGACGGCGAGGGAGGGCTGCCTGGCGGGGCGCCGTCCGCAATGCAGCCGGGGCGCGCCCGACGAAAAAACCCGCCGGACGGCCGGGCGTTTCTTCGCGGCATTGGCGCTGGGCTTTGGGTACCCTAGCCCGGGCATCGCCACTCGCCGCGCGGCTCGACTGGAGCATTCGGGATCAAACAATGGGCGCAGCGGTTCTCGGTGTGCTGGTCATCCTTGCGGTCATTCATCTTGCGCATTCTCGCGGCCCTCGCAGCTTCAGAGGACGCTTGATCAGCCTGTCGTTCGGGCTGTTGCTGTGCGCCTTGGGCGTCATCGGCGCGGTTCTCGCCGTGGCTACGTTCCTCTTTTTCGGGGGCGTGTCCAGCGAGCTGATTTTTGCGCAACAACCGGTCCGGACCGTGCTTGCGCTTCTGCTTCATTTGGCGGTCGACGGCATTTTCGTCGCTTTCGGCTGGCATCTTTTCAAGGTTGCCCGGCGCAACATGCCCAGGCCCTGAGGATCCTCTGCTGGTTGATGCTTCCGGCAGCGACAGCCGTGCGAACGGGCCTCGCGGCGAGGCGTGAATCGTCATGTCCGGGACAGGACGCTTGCGCGGGCGGGGAAAAGCAATGTGCCGAAGATGGCTACCGCCTGCGTGGACGGCACACCTCACCAGCAACGGCTCTTTTTGAGGGCTGGCGGCGACTGCCGGTGTCACGGTCGGGTAGCGCGGGGCAGGCGCCGGCTCGGGCGTGCCGCATCGGGCTGCGAAGTGCCGAAATGCCTGATTTCCAGCGGATTTGCAGACGCCGATGGCTTGCCTGGACGTCCGCGGATTGCGCGATTGGTGGCTATGGGTGGGCTCGAACCACCGACCTTGGCATTATGAGTGCCACGCTCTAACCGGCTGAGCTACATAGCCACGAGGGTCGCGTAGTTTAAGGACTTGGGGCGGCGGCGTAAACGGGGTCGGCCGGGCCGCCGGCCGGCCGTTCAGCGCGGCTCGACGCGGATCGCGGTGCGGACCGAATGGGCGATGAAGCAGCGTTCGTGCGCGGCTTCGTGCAGGGCGGCCTGCGCGGCGGCGTCGGGAGCGCGGCCATCGGCGTAGTCGATGCGCGGGCGCAGCACGACTTCGGTGATCGCCTGGCGCCCCGGCGCGATGCGGGCCAGGGTGCCGACCGCC
The DNA here is from genome assembly GCF_042652785.1 of Dokdonella ginsengisoli. Lineage (NCBI taxonomy): Bacteria > Pseudomonadati > Pseudomonadota > Gammaproteobacteria > Lysobacterales > Rhodanobacteraceae > Dokdonella > Dokdonella ginsengisoli. The sequence continues at coordinate 376,263 of NZ_JBHSHD010000005.1, forward strand.
TCGTCCTCGTAGCGGTCGACGACGAGGCCGCGCTCGGCGGCGAGCGAGAGGAACCAGAGCATGTGGCAGCTGGAGATCGCCGCGACGAAGGCTTCCTCGGGATCGACGCCGGCCGGGTCGGACCACGGCGCCGGCACCACCGCCGGCGAAGGCGAGGCGGCCACGACGGCGCCGCCGTCGAAGCGCCACTCGTGGCGACGCGAATAGCGCCCCGCGGCGAAGTCCGCGTCGTCGCGCTGCCAGCGTACGGTGCTCGTGTGGGTGCTCATCGCGCTCGCTCCGCAAGGGCGCGCATCGTAGCTCGTCCGTGCCGGCCGGGCAGGTGCCATTGGCGCGGCGGTCCGCGTCGCATTGGCTCCGGCCGGGCCGACGGCAGTGGCCGTTCCGTGCCGGGCGATCGGCGGCGATGCTGCCGCTCCCACCGTGAGGAGGCCGCCATGCTCGAACTGCGCGCGCACTGCGAATGCTGCGGCAGGGATCTGCCGCCGGATGCGCCCGATGCGCGCATCTGCTCGTTCGAATGCACGTACTGCGACGCCTGCGCGCGATCGCGCCTGCACGGTGTCTGCCCGAACTGCGGCGGCGAGCTGCAGCCGCGGCCGCGGCGTCCTGCCGCAGCGCTGGCCAAGCATCCGGCCTCGACCCTGCGGCGGCCGCTGGTCTGCGCCGGTTCCTGAGCGGCGCGGCGTCGCCCGGGCGTTGCGCGGCCGCGGGGCTGCCGCTGTAATGGTAGGCCGCGATACCGCCCTCCAGGAGTTTCCCGATGTCCGTCGTCCGCATGAGCGATCTCGATCTCGCCGGCCAGCGCGTGCTGATCCGCGAAGACCTCAACGTTCCCATCGACAACGGCCGCATCACCTCCGAGACGCGCATCCTCGCCTCGCTGCCGACGATCCGGCTCGCGCTCGACAAGGGCGCGGCGGTGATGGTGACTTCGCACCTAGGACGCCCGAAGGAAGGGCAGTGGACCGAGGAAGACTCGCTGGCGCCGGTCGCCGCGCGCCTGGGCGAGCTGCTCGGCCGCGAAGTGCCGCTGATCAAGGACTGGCTCGACGGTGTCGAGGTGAAGCCGGGCGAAGTCGTGCTGCTGGAGAACTGCCGCATGAACGTCGGCGAGGCCAAGGACGACGAAGCGCTGTCGAAGAAGTACGCCGCGCTGTGCGACGTGTACGTGATGGACGCGTTCGGCACCGCGCACCGCGCGCAGGCGTCCACGCACGGTGCGATCCGCTTCGCCAGGGTCGCCGCCGGCGGTCCGCTGCTGATGGCCGAGCTCGACGCGCTGGCGCGTGCGCTGGAACATCCGGCGCGGCCGCTGCTGGCGATCGTCGCCGGCTCGAAGGTATCGACGAAGCTGACCCTGCTCGAAACCCTGGTCGGCAAGGTCGACCAGCTCATCGTCGGCGGCGGCATCGCCAACACCTTCATCGCCGCGGCCGGCTACGAGGTCGGCAAGTCGCTGTTCGAGGCGGACCTGATCGACACCGCGAGGAAGATCATCGCCGCGGCCAAGGCGCGCGGCGCCGACGTGCCGATCCCGAGCGACGTGGTGGTCGCGACGGCGTTTGCGGCCGACGCACCGGCGACGGTGAAGAAGGTCGGCGACGTCGGCGGCGAGGACATGATCCTGGACATCGGGCCGGAGACGGCCGAGCGCTACGCGCAGATGATCGCCAAGGCCGGCACCGTGGTGTGGAACGGCCCGGTCGGCGTGTTCGAGTTCGACGCCTTCGGCCACGGCACGCAGACCCTGGCCAGGGCGATCGCGGCGTCGGACGCGTTCTCGATCGCCGGCGGCGGCGACACCCTGGCGGCGATCGAGAAGTACGGCGTGGCCGACCGGGTTTCCTACATCTCCACCGGCGGCGGCGCCTTCCTGGAATTCCTCGAGGGCAAGGAACTGCCGGCGGTCGCCGCGCTGAAGGCGCGCGCGTGAAGCTGGCGCTGTTCGATCTCGACGGCACGCTGATCGATTCGGAAACCGGCATCGTCGCGTCGATCGGATACGCGCTGGAAAAACTCGGCGCCGCGGTTCCGCCGCGCGAGGAGCTGCGCAGCTGGATCGGCCCGCCGCTGCGCATGACCTTTCCGCGCGTGCTCGGCGACGACGCGGCGACGATCGAGCGCGCGGTCGAGCTGTACCGCGAGCGCTATTCGGCGACCGGCTGGAGCGAGCATGTGGTCTACGTCGGCGTCGCCGAGGCGATCGCGGCGCTGGCCGCGGCCGGGACGACGCTGGCGGTGGTCACCTCGAAAGCCGCACTGTACGCCCCGCGCATCGTCGCCAGCCTGCCTTTCGGCGCCGCCTTCGCGCGCGTCTACGCCGTGCCGCCGGACAGCGCGCACAGCGAGAAGGCGACGATGATCGCGCAGGCGCTGGCCGACTTCGGCGTTGCGGCGGACGACGCGGCGATGGTCGGTGACCGCCACTTCGACATCGAGGGCGCGCGTGCGAACGGCGTGCGCGCGATCGGCGCGGGCTGGGGCTTCGGCAGCCGCGAGGAATTGCTCGAAGCGGGTGCCGACGCGATCGCCCAGACGCCGGCGCTGCTGGTGCCGCTGCTGCGCGCCCGGCAGGCGCCGGGCGAATCGGCCTGTTCCGCCGCCTGAGCGGATCGCCCGCGTGGCGCTTACGCGGCGACCGCGCGCTGCGGCGGCGCGGTGAACAAGCCTCTGCCGATCGCTTGCGCCGCATCCAGCCGCGAAGGCGCGATCCGGTCCGGCGATTCGAGCAGCAGTTCCGACGTCACCACGCGCGCACCGCAGTAGTCGAAGATGCCGTGGTCGATCTGCGTCTTCATGGCGCCGAAATAGCCGTGCCGCGCATAGGTGCGCAGGTTGGCGCCGCCGATCGCGACCAGGTGCACCGGCAGGCGGCGCAGGCGCTTCACCAGGCCGCTTTCCGTACTCTCGTCGTAGGCCCAGCCGTTGGTGAAGACGCGGTCGATCCAGCCCTTGAGCAGGGCCGGCATCGACCACCAGTAGACCGGATAGACCAGCGCGAGCGCGTCGGCGCGGTCGATGCGCGCCTGCTCGGCGAGCACGTCGGCCGGCGGCGAGGCGGTGCGCAGGTGCACGGCGACGTCGTCGATGCCGAAGCGCGGGTCGAAGCCTTCCGCGGCGAGATCGGCGATCTCGGACGAATGGCCACCGCCGGAAAGCGCCACGCCCGCGGCGACCTGCGCGGCGACGGCGTGCGTGAGGGAAGCGGGATCAGGATGCGCGACGACGATGAGCGCGTGCATGGGACAAGGACTCCGTTGCTGGATTGCGGGTGCGGCGGACCGCCCGTACACTTCAATATACCTTTGGTAAGTTACTTTCGGTACATAAGCGTGTCAATCCGCAGTCCGAAGAAGTCCGCCGCGAGCGTGCGGCGACGCCTGCCGCGCGAGGATCGCCGCCGCCAGCTGCTCGACGTCGCCTGGCGGCTGGTGCGCGCCGAAGGCACCGAAGCCTTGACGCTGGGCCGCCTGGCCGAGCGTTCCGGCGTCACCAAGCCGGTCGTCTACGATCATTTCGACACGCGGCAGGGACTGCTGGCGGCGCTCTACCGCGAATACGACGCACGCCAGACGGCGCTGATGGATGCGGCGCTGCAGGCGAGCCGTCCGACGCTGCACGATCGCGCGGCCGTGATCGCATCGTCCTATGTCGACTGCGTGATGCAGCAGGGGCGCGAGATACCGGGCGTGATCGCGGCGCTGGCCGGCTCGCCGGAGCTGGAGAAGATCAAGCGCGAATACGAGATCGCGTTCATCGGCCGCTGCCGCGACGTGCTCGGCCCGTTCGCCGGGGCGGATGCGATCGCCGCGCCGGGCCTGTGGGCGATGCTCGGCGCGGCCGAGGGGCTGTCGCACGCGGCCGCGCTCGGCGAGATCACCGCCGGCCAGGCGCGCGACGAACTGCGCGAGACGATTCTTTCGATGGTGGTGCGGACCTCGTCCGGCAAAGCGCGCCGCGGCGCCGCGGCCGCCCGCTCGCGCCGATGATCAGCCGATCCGCGTGGCCGCCGGCATCACGGGGACTTGCGGGAACGGCTGTGTCCCTCGAGCGGCGAGCGGCCCGCCGCGCGCAATCGGGTGCGTCGTCCCGCACGCCGGCGAATCCCGGCAAACGGCCGCCGCCGATCCGGCGGCAGGCCGGGCCTGCGAGCGGAACTCAGACCAGCGTGATCTTCACGTCGACGTTGCCGCGCGTGGCGTGCGAATACGGGCAGATGTCGCGATGCGCGGTGTCGACCAGCTCCTGCGCGACGGCGCGGTCGAGGCCGGGCAGGTTCACCTCCAGCTCCACCGCGATGCCGAAGCCGGTCGGCTCGCGCGGACCGATGCCGACGTGGCCGGTGACGCTGGTGTCGGCGGGAACGGGCACCTTCTTCTGGCCGGCGACGAAGCGCATCGCGCCCTCGAAGCAGGCCGCGTAGCCGGCGGCGAACAGCTGTTCCGGATTGCTGCCGACGCCGCCGGGGCCGCCGAGCTCCTTCGGCACCTTCAGGTCGAAGTCGAGCACGCCGTCGCTGCTCTTGATGTGGCCGGCGCGGCCGCCCTTCGCGGTCGCCGTAGCGGTGTACAGGATCTTGCTGACGCTCATGTCGCACTCCTCGGTGGCAGATGGGGAAACCTTCTACGCGCACATTGTGACGCCTGCGGCCAATCGCAACACGCCGGCGCGTTTGGGTGTCGCGGGCCTCGCGTATGATCGGGCGGATACGGCCCAGCCTCGCCCGGAGACCTCGCACGTGCAAGCGCAACTGCGTCGAACCAAGATCATCGCCACGCTCGGTCCGGCGACGGATGCGCCCGGTGCGCTGAAGCGGCTGCTCGCCGAAGGGGTGGACGTGGTGCGGCTGAACCTGTCGCACGGCACGCACGAGGACCATCGCGCGCGCGCCGACGCGGTGCGCGCGGCGGCGGCCGAACTGGGCAACGAGGTCGGCGTGCTGGCCGACCTGCAGGGGCCGAAGATCCGCGTCGAGCGCTTCGCGGCCGGGCCGGTGCACCTGGATCCGGGCCAGGATTTCCTGCTCGACTGCCGCATCGACGCGCCGCCGGGCGATGCCAGCCGGGTCGGCGTCAGCTACCACGACCTGTGGCGCGACGTGAGGCCCGGCGACGTGCTGCTGCTCGACGACGGCCTGATCTCGCTCGAGGTGATCGACGTGCTCGAACAGGCCGTGCGCTGCCGCGTGCTCGCCGGCGGGCGCCTGTCGGACCGCAAGGGCATCAACCGGCTCGGCGGCGGCCTGACCGTTGCCGCGCTGTCGGACAAGGACCGCGCCGACATCCGGCTGGCGGCCTCGATCGGCGCGGATTTCCTCGCCGTGTCGTTCGTCAAGACCGCCGACGACGTCGAGCAGGCGCGCGCGCTGCTGCGCGAAGCGGGTGGCGATGCGGCCCTGGTGGCGAAGATCGAGCGCGCCGAGGCGATCGAGAACCTGAGCGCCATCGTCGAGGTGTCCGACGCGGTGATGGTCGCGCGCGGCGACCTCGGTGTCGAAATCGGCGATGCCGAACTGCCGGGCCTGCAGAAGAAGATCATCCGCGAGGCGCTGCTGCACAAGCGCGTGGTGATCACCGCGACGCAGATGATGCAGTCGATGGTCGAATCGCCGATCCCGACCCGCGCGGAAGTGCTCGACGTCGCCAACGCCGTCATCGACGGCACCGACGCGGTGATGCTGTCGCAGGAGACCGCGGCCGGCCGGCATCCGGACAAGGCGGTCGCCGCGATGCGTCGCGTCTGCCTCGGCGCCGAACGCCAGTTCGAGCCGAAGGAAGACCTCAGCCCCGGCACGCACGGACTGGACCGCACCGACCAGGCGATCGCGCTGGCGGCGATGTTCCTGGCCAACCAGATCGGCGTGCGCGCGTTGATCGCGCTGACCGAATCGGGCGGCACCGCGCAGTGGCTGTCGCGCTATCGATCGACCGTGCCGATCTACGCGCTGTCGCGCAACCCGGCCGCGCGCCGGCGCATGCTGCTGTACCGCGACGTGCATCCGGTCGAGTTCGACGCGCGCGGCGTTGGGCCGACGCAGGCCGCGCGCGAGGCGGTGCTGCACCTGTTCCGGCTCGGCCATCTCGCCGTCGACGACCGCGTGATCCTGACCACCGGCGACCACACCGGCCAGCTCGGCGGCACCAACACGCTCAAGCTGCTGAAGGTCGGCGAGAGCGGCGTGGCCGAGGGACTGGGCGACCTGTAGCGCAGCAACGTCGGGGAGGAACGATCATGCGGACTTCGCTGTATTCGATCCTGTGCATCGTGGTGCGGCTGGGCGCGGTGATGCTGCTGGTGCAGACCCTGGTGTCCCTGCCCGGCGCATGGCAGGCGCTGCAGGCCTGGGACTCATCGGGTGGCGACGGCGGCGCACGCGGCATGCTGATCGGATTCAGCGGCGCACTGGTGACCTTGGCGGTCGTGCTGTGGCTCTATCCCGGCCTGCTCGCGCGGCTGGCCGCGGGCAATGCCAGCCGCGAGGTGTTCGACAGCCCGATCGCGGCGAAGGAACTGCACTTCATCGCGTTCTGCGTGCTCGGCGTCGTGTTCGCGATCGACGCCCTGCTCGGCCTCGTGTCGGTCCTGCTCCGCATCGCGGTGTCCGCCCGTTTGGGCGACGTCGCGTTTCCGACGCTCGCGTGGCAGAACGGCGCCGACCTGTTCGTGCTGCTGCTGAAGCTGGCGCTCGGCATCGGCCTGACGCTCGGCGCGCGCGGCCTGGTCGGCCTGCTGCATCGCCTGCGCGAGCGCGGCCTGCCGCCGCCGCGATACGACGCCGAGCCGGAAGAAACGCCGCCGGCGAAGGAATGACCGCGGCGTGCGACGCCGCACGAAGGTTCATCGTCTGTCCGTACAATGACGCCGCCACGTTCCGGATGGCGACCGCGGGAGGAACCCTCATGAAACGACTCGTCATCTCGCTGTGCGCGCTCGCCGCCGCTGCCGGCGCCTGCGCGCAATCGACCCTGCCGCCGAAGGTGGTTCCCGCCGACAAGCTCGCCGGCTACTGGCAGATGGACGCCTCCTCGGTGCAGGCCGACGCGCCGAACTACGGCAAGAACATCCAGCAGCCCGGCTGCGCGACGGTGTCCTTCGTGGTCGAGAAGGACGGCAGCACCAGCACGATCAAGGTGCAGAAGGTCGCGCCGGAAGGCGATCTGGGCAAGATCGCCGCCAGCGCGGCGTCGCACCTGCGTTTCGAACCGACCGTGTCCAATTCCGGCCGCGACCGCGTGTTCAGCTGGCTGATCTTCCCGTTCAACCTGCCGGCCGATGCGGCCACGCGCACGGCGGTCATGCAGCGCTGCGCCGTCGACACGCTGGACTGGAAGGACCATTGACCGGGAGGGTTCACGGATGAAGCCCGGTTCGCTCGTTCTGGCCGCCACCTTCGTGCTGGCGGCCGCTGGCGCCTCGCGTGCCGCGACGCTGCAGATTCACCCCTACCTGCGCGAAGGCGACAGCGCCGATCTGGTCGTGCTCGTCGACGGCAAGGAAGTTTGCGCGGTCAAGATCGCCAAGGCCGCGGCGGACGTGCACAAGAAACCCGCCTGCCGGTTCGAGCTGCCGGCATCGGCGTCCAGGCTGAGCGTGCGCGGCGAATACACCGGCGTGCGCTGGTCGACCAACCAGCGCTACCGCTACCAGGGCGAGCAGAGCTGGCCGCTGGTGGATTTCGCGCCGGTCGGCAGCCGGCTGACGCCGGCCGGCAAGTCCTATGGCGAGCGCGTGGCCGATTTCCTCGCCGCGGCCAATGCGTTCGCCGGCAGGCAGCTCGGCGCCAACTACGTGCGCTCGCTCGAAGCCGGCAAGCCGGCGGATGCGGCGGCGATCGCCGCGGCGGAAAAGCGGCTCGGCTACGCGCTGCCGGCGGAGTTCGTCTCGATCCAGCGCAGCGTCGGCGCCTTGCGCATCGGCGACCACGGCCTGATGGCGATCGAGGACGTCGCCGACGCCGACACGCAGATGCGCAAGGTCTGGGGCACGCCGGAAGACGCGATGCGCGAGTCGTACTCGGACAAGGCGCGCGCCAACCTGCGCGCCAGCACCTTGCTGTTCACCGAGGTCGGCGACGGCTACGGCGGCCTGCGTTACCGGCCCGCGCCGACCCAGGCCTGCGGCGAGCAGCCGTTCTACCAGTGGATCTCGCAGGAAGGCGGCGATCAGGCCCTGCGGCACGAGGACGGCCGCTGCATGGATTTCGCTGCGGCGTTCCGCTGGCTGATCGAAGGGTTCGTACTCGAGGACTACGCCGACGAACTGGCTTCGGAGAAGGGCGCCGTACTGATCGATTCCTCGGCCGGCGTCCAGCCGCTCGCGCTGGATACCTCGGCCGAGCGTTTCGCCGTCTCGCTGAGCGTGCGCTGGCAGGGGCCCAACGGCCTGTGGCGCAGCCCCGAGGCACCGTAGGTTCGCGCCGAACGCCCGGTGCGGAACTGGCCTATAATTCCGCCCCCCAAATCCGACCCCGGCCGGCGCAAGCGGCGGCCGCGGCGCGTTTTCGCTTTCCACGGAGCCGCCACTAGATGAGCATCGAAGAACTTGAAAGCATCGCCCAGGCGATGGTCGCGCCCGGCAAGGGCATCATCGCGATCGACGAGTCGACCGCCACGATCAAGAAGCGCTTCGACTCCGTCGGCGTGCCGAACACCGAAGAGAACCGCCGCGCCTACCGCGAGATGCTGCTGACCACGCCCAGGCTGGGCGAGCACATCTCCGGCGCGATCCTGTACGACGAGACGATCCGCCAGGCGACCAAGGCCGGCGTGCCGTTCACCAAGATCATGCTCGACGCCGGCGTGCTGCCGGGTATCAAGGTCGACCTCGGCGCCAAGCCGCTGGCCGGCTTCCCGGGCGAACTGGTCACCGAAGGTCTCGACGGCCTGCGCGAGCGCCTGGCCGAGTACGCCAAGCTGGGTGCCAAGTTCGCCAAGTGGCGCGCGGTCATCACGATCGGCGACGACACGCCGAGCGGCACCTGCATCGAGGCCAACTCGCACGCGCTGGCGCGCTACGCGGCGCTGTGCCAGGAAGCGGGCATCGTGCCGATGGTCGAGCCGGAAGTGCTGATGGACGGCGTCCACGACCTCGACGTTTCCTACGAAGTCACCGAAGCCACGCTGCGTTCGCTGTTCGGCGCGCTGTACGAGCAGAACGTGCTGCTCGAGGGCACGATCCTGAAGGCCAGCATGGTCATTCCGGGCAAGGACTGTCCGGACCAGGTCGACGTCGAGGACGTCGCCGAAGCCACCGTGCGCTGCCTCAAGGCGGCCGTGCCGGCCTCGCTGCCGGGCATCGTGTTCCTGTCCGGCGGCCAGTCCGACGAGCAGGCCACCGCGCACCTCAACGCGATGAACCAGATGGGTCCGCACCCGTGGCCGCTGTCGTTCTCCTACGGCCGCGCGATGCAGTCCGCCGCGCTGACGCTGTGGGCGAAGGACATGCAGGCGAACTTCGCCGAGGCGCAGAAGACCGTCGCGCTGCGCGCCAAGCAGAACGGCCTGGCCGCGCTGGGGCAGTGGAAGAAGGTGGCCTGAAGAGCTCTCCTGTTCCCGACGCGAAGGTTTCGGCTGACGTCGAGCCTTGCGTCGAATGAGGATCGGGCAACGAGAAACGGGCGCCATCGGCGCCCGTTTTCTTTTGTGCCATGCTGATGTTGCACGCACCTTCGATGAGAACGAGGCCCGCGAATGCATCCGTGACCGAAAGCGCGTTTCAGGGAATTCCAGCGCCGCTTACGGACTTCTTATCGTTTTTTGAACGCGCACTTCACGGTTCGGCAATTCAGCCTTCTCTCGACACGAATCTGTGTGGTGGTCCGCGGATTTGCGAGGTCGATTCCCTATTGCCTGGCCGCGTCGTGCAAGCATTGGCAGGCTGCATCCTGAAGTCAGTGGCGAGAAGTTGTCGCGACCGTTTCGCGCGCCTATAGTTCCGCCACCCCCACCTGCAGACGAATCAGAGGGCGGTCCCGTTCGGTCCGGACGTAGGAATCCTGATTCGTCGAACGCTCGACATTCCATTCAACTTACGAGGAAGAACCCCAGGCGACGAAAGCGACGTCGTCCGCTGAACAACTCACTGGCGCGTGCCTGAAACGCGTTTTTTTCGATCCAAATATTCTCATGGGGAATACAGGATGAAAGACCTGAGTCGTTTGCTCAAACCGAACATTCGAATGGCGTTGGGCATCGCAGGATTCCTTGCTCTGCAAGGCGTCATCTTCGATGCCAACGATGCCATGGCCAAGGCCAATCAACCCGCAGCCGATGCGGCGAAGAGGGCCACCTACAAGAAGATGCAGGCCAGGGTATCCACCAAGGCCGAACAGCCGACCGGATCCGATCTCGCTCTGACCGTCGGCATGACCCTCAACGGTGACGGCTCCACCTGCGGCACCGACACCTCCCTCGTAGCCAACGTCGGCGACCCGATCGACTTCTGCTACACCGTCACCAACAACTCCACCACCGCGATGGCCTTCAGCACGCTGGACGACAGCGTCGACGGCAACATCTTCACGAACCAGGCGACGGCGATCGCGGCCAGCGGCGGCACCTACGTCTACCACCGCAACGTGGTGGCGACCGCCGACAACACCTACAACGCCACCTGGACGGCGCAGGACCTCCTGCCCGGCTACACGCCCGACGACACCGCGGCGGCGGGCTTCGTCGACATCAGCACGACGGGCACGGCACTGGGCCTCGGCGACGACGACGAGATCGGCATCACGATCCCGTTCCAGTTCTCGTTCTACGGCGCGTCGTCGGACCAGCTGTGCGTCGGCAACAACGGCGCCATCGTGTTCGGCGTGTCGACCTGCGCGGTCGCCTTCGCCAACACGGCGCTGCCGGCGACCGGCTTCGGCGGCGCGGCGATCATGCCGTTCTGGGACGACTTCTTCGAAGGCAGCGGCGACGTCTACTGGCTGGCCGACGGCACTTCGCCGAACCGGCGCGTGATCGTGCAGTGGGATCGCCCGCACTATGACGGCGGCGATCCGACTCCGTCGAACGCGAACCTGGAAGTCATCCTCAACGAGGGTGGCTCGCTCTCGTTCCAGTACCAGTCGACCGACTTCGGCAACGCCAGCTTCGACGACGGCATCAGCGCGACGATCGGCCTGCAGAACGCCGACGGCTCGCTGTCGAACCAGTACTCGTTCAACACGGTGCTGTCGCATCCGGCTCCGTCGGCGATCGCCTGGACCTCCGGCACGGCGACGATCCTGACGGCGACGGCGAGCACCAGCCTCGACGTCGGAGCGCCGGTCATCGGCGTGACGCCGACCTCGATCAGCGAGACCGCCCCGTCCGGCAGCAGCACGCCGGTCACCGTCGACCTGTCGATCGCCAACACCGGCGACCGCGACCTCGACTGGACGATCGCCGAAGCTCCGGGTGATTCGCGCGCGCACTTCCCGTCGACGCCGCGTCGCGTCGCGCACAAGGTCGATCCGTTGGCCAGCGTCAAGCTCGATCCGGCCAACGCCGAAGTGGTGGCCAAGCGCCGTCAGCTCGCCGGCCGTTCGAAGCAGGGTCTGCTCGGCGGCGGCACGGTTCCGGCCTACAGCTTCGCCGGCTGGACGCACGAGGACTATCTGTCCCTCGACCTGGCCGCGCCCGGCACGCTGACCTCGATCGTCGACCCGGCTCCGGCCCAGATCTATGCGGCCAGCTTCGTCGACAACGACTTCAGCAAGGAGTACGTGATCACCGACGCCGGCGTGTTCGGCACCGTCGACACGACCACGGGTGCGCTCACCGAGATCGGCCCGATCACCGGCGGAACCTCGGGCGCCACGTACCTCAGCATGCGTTGGGACGCCACCACCGGCAACCTGTACGCGCTGGCCGACGATCCGGCGATCTACACGATCAACACCACCACCGGTGCGGCCACGCTGGTCGGTCCGCTCAGCGGCCCCGATCTGAATCCCGGCGCGCTCGTCGTCAACATCGCGCTCAGTCCGGAAGGCCTGATGTACGGCATCGACATCGTCGACGACGTGCTCATCGCGATCGACAAGAGCAACGGCAACGCGACGGTGATCGGCTCGACCGGCATCAACGCGAACTTCGCGCAGGGCATGGACTTCGATCCGTCGACCGGCATCCTGTACTGGGCGGGCTATCAGGGCAGCGGCGTCAGCAGCATCTACACCGTCGACCTGACCTCCGGTGCGGCCACGGAAGTGGCCCCGGTCGCCGACGGCGCCGAGCTGTTCGGCCTGGCGATCGCGATCGCGGGCGGCGGCTGTGCGCAGCCGGAAGACGTGCCGTGGCTGTCGGTGTCGCCGGCCAGCGGTACGGTCGAGGTCGGTGCGGCGGCGGACGTCGCCACGGTGACGCTCAATCCGAGCGGCCTCGTCGACGGCTACTACACGGCGAACGTGTGCGTCGGCAGCAACGACCCGGCCCATCGCAGCATCGGCGTTCCGGTCGAGTTCGCGGTCGGCGAGGTCGCTCCGGCGGCCACGGTCGATCCGACTTCGCTGGACTTCACGGTCGAAACCGGCGGAACCGGCAGTGACACCCTGACCGTCAGCAACACCGGCAGTCCGGGCAGCCACCTGACCTTCACGGTGACGGAAGCGGAAACCGATTGCGGCACGCCGTCCGACGTCGCCTGGCTGAGCGCCTCGCCGACCAGCGGCGACGTGACGGTCGGCACGCCCGCGTCCGTGGAAGCGGCCGTCGACACCGCCTCGCTCGCGGTCGGTTCGTACTCGGCGGTGCTGTGCCTGGCGACCAACGATCCGGCGCAGGCGACGATCTCGATCCCGGTCGCGCTGACGGTTTCGCCGGCCGACCTGATCTTCGCCGACGGCTTCGACGGCGCCGGCGATCCGAACGTGGTGACGGGCGACATCAACCAGCCGGTGACCGGCGACGGCGACGGCAGCGCGTTCGACTTCGCGCTGGGCGACTTCCACCCGTACAGCGGCAGCATCACCGCGGACGACATCAACATCTACACGCTGGGCCTGCCGGCGATCGCCGTGTACTGGTACGGCGACATGGTGCCGGCGGAGTTCGCGGAGGTGGTCGGTGGCGTGGTGGGTACGCCGGGCGGCACGGATTTCCAGGTGCTGCAGTCGGGTGACACGATCGGTCCGGACTCGCCGGTGTCGGCGGCCTCGCAGGGCGCGGACATGAGTGCGTTCGAAGCGGGCGTGGACGGTTACATCGGCGTGGCGTTCTACAACGAGGGAACGGGCGCGGTGAACTACGGCTACCTGCACGTGACGACGAGTGCGGGCGGGTTCCCGGTGCAGGCGCTCGACTACGGCTACAACAGCGTGGGCGAGGCCATCACGATCCCGTAACTCGAAGATCGATGCGTGAACTCAAGGGCCTCCCTCCGGGGAGGCCCTTTTTTTTTGGGGCGGCGGAATCGACGAACGTCGATGTACGCGAACGTTCGTATGAATCTGCGCCGTGCATGACTTCCGGCAGGTGCGGCCGTCCGGCCGGATCCGATAAACGGTCCTGATGCGGCCGCCATGGGGTGTTTCGGGCGTTCCGCATCCACCGGACCGGTCCTGCCGCTTCGACGGCAGCCCGGCCCTTGGTTCGTTCGATCCAAATCTCCTGGGAAAACCTACATGCCGAACATGAAAAAACGCGGCGCGGGCCGGCCATGGCCTCGCACGCTTTCGCTGGCGTCATCGCTCGCAGCGCTGACGTTCCTCGCCGGTGCGGGGCCGGCCGCAGCGGCCGTGCCTTCGCAGGCACCGGCAGGCATCACGCAAGCCGCCGCGGTCTCCGTCGAACAGGCGGTCCGCAACGCACTGACGGCCGGTGAGACTCCGGCGGTACTGGTCAAGTTCCGCGGCAAGGCGGATCTGTCCTCCGCGTTCGGCATGACCGAGCGCAATGCGCGCGCGACCTACGTCTACGAGACGCTGCGCGACTTCGCGACGGCACGCCAGGCCAGCGTCGTGCAGACGCTCGCCTCGCAGTACAGCCTGAGCGAGGCGGCGCACGAATACACCGTGCTGTGGATCGACAACAGCATCGCGATCGCGCGCCTCTCCGCGCCGATGCTGAGCTCGCTCGAAGCCGATCCGAACGTCGAGTCGGTGCGCGTGCAGAAGGAGATTCCGCTGCCGCAGGAGCCGGTGACCGAAACCGCACCGTGGCAGCTCAACGACGCCGTATCGAGTCTGGCCCACATCAAGGTGCCGGAAGTGTGGGCGCTGGGGCACAAGGGCGCCGGCGTCGTCGTCGCCAACATCGATGCCGGCGTGCGCTACACGCACCAGGCGCTGGTCGGAAAGTACCGCGGCAATCTCGGCAGCGGCAGCTTCGATCACAACTACAACTGGTACGACCCGTACAACCATTCGGCGGCGCCGCGCTACTCCGATCCGCACGGCTCGCACACGATGGGCACGATGGTCGGTGACGGCGGCACTTCGACCACGCAGACCGGCGCCGCGCCGGACGCGAAATGGGTGGCCTGCATCGGCTTCGGCCTGTCGGGCGCAGGCGCGACCGACGCCGGCCTGCTCGAGTGCGGCCAGTGGGCGCTGGCGCCGTATCCGACCGCCGGCGGCGGTACGCCGGATCCGACCAAGCACCCGGACATCGTCAACAATTCCTGGGGCGATTGCGGCCGCAGCTACGACGACTGGTACGAAGGCGTCATCGACGGCTGGATCGCGGCCGGCATCGTGCCGGTGTTCTCCAACGGCAACGCGTCGAACTGCGGCTATCCGAGCAATCCGCCGCTGAACACGGTCGGCAATCCGGGGCGTTCGGGCAAGGTGCTCGGCATCGGCTCGACCGGCACCACCAACGGCCTGTACGCGTCGCACTCGAACAAGGGCACGACCGACAACCCCAATCCGGGTCTGCCGAACTATCCCGATCCGGCCGGCTTCCCGAACCTGAAGCCGAACGTGGTCGCGCCGGGCGTGAGCATCCGTTCGTCGGGCAGCAGCAGCGACTCGAACTACTACAACGAAACCGGCACCTCGATGTCGGCGCCCACCGCCTCCGGCGTGATCGCGCTGATGTGGAGCGCGGCCGAGTGCCTGCGCGGCGACTACGCCACCACCGGCACCCTGCTGATGAGCACGGCCAATCCGGTTCCGGTCGCCACCGGCAGTCCGTCGGACGGCCCGGGCAACGTGCCGAACCAGGCCACCGGCTGGGGCGAGATCGATGCGCTGGCCGCGGTCAACGCCTCGATCCAGCACTGCGCCGCCGGCGCCGTGCCGTCGGTGACGAAGGACTTCGCGCCGGCGCTGATCTCCAACGGCGCCAGCAGCACGCTGACGATCCACCTGTCCAACCCGGCGGCGAGCGAAGCGACGCTGACCGCCGCGCTGACCGACACGTTCCCGGCCAACCTGGTCGTGGCCTCGACTCCTGCGGCCAGCACCACCTGCACGAGCGGCACCGTCACGGCCACGGCCGGCGCGGGTTCGGTCAGCCTCGGCAGCGGAGCGAAGATCCCGGCCAGCGGTGCATGTACCGTCACGGTCTCGGTGACCTCGACCGTCAACGGCAGCTACGACAACGTGATCGCGGCCGGTGCGCTGCAGACCGACGCCGGCAACAGCACGGCCGAGGCGACCGCGACGCTGACCGTCAACGCGAGCGGCCTGAATCCGCCGACGCTGGCGAAGGCGTTCGCGCCGACCAGCATTTCGGAAGGCGGCACGAGCACGCTGACGATCACGCTGTCCAACGACAACGCCTCGGCGCTGACGCTGAGCGGCGATCTGGTCGACACCTTCCCGAACGGTCTGGTCGTCGCGACGGCGCCGAATGCGTCGACCACGTGCGGCGGTGCCGTCACGGCGGCGGCCGGCGGTGGTTCGGTCACGCTGGCGGGCAGCGGTTCGTCGATTCCGGCTTCGGGCAGCTGCACGGTCAAGGTCGACGTCTCGTCGGCAGCGGCCGCCAGCTACACGAACACGATTCCGGCCGGTGCGCTGCAGACCAGCGCCGGCAGCAATGCCGCGGACGCGAGCGCGACGCTGACCGTCACCTCGGCGGCTGGCGTGGTGTGCTCGAACCCGATCAACCACACGATCGCCACCGACCTCGACGGCAGCTACTTCGGCTGGGTGTCCGGCCAGGTGTCGGACGACACCTTCAGCGGCTGGAACTTCAACCCCTACGGCAGCAGCGGCTCCTTCGCGTTCTTCTGGAACTCGTCGGGCGGTGACGCGGGCGTGGCGGCGACGGACGGCCAGCGCGACTGGCTGGTGCTGCAGAACGGCGCCGTCGTCGGACCGTCCTCGACCTTCTCGAGCGCGACCGGCGTGGCGACCAACTGGAGCGCCGGCGTCGACGGCTACCTCGGCTTCAAGTTCACCTGCGCCGCGGGCACCTGCTACGGCTATGCGCACATGACCTCGACCGGCACCACCGGCTTCCCGGCGACGCTGATCGACTACTGCTACGACAGCGCCGGCAATGCGATCACGATCACCGGCGGAACGCCGCTGAACGATCCTGCGGCGACGGTGAGCCCGACATCGCTGAGCTTCACGGTGGCGTCGAACGCGACGGCGACGGAGCAGGTGAACATCGCCAACGCGGCGGGCAGCAGCGCGCTGACGTACTCGATCGAGGCACGCGAGGCGGCGAAGGCAGTGCTGTATCCGCACACCAGCCGCATCGACCGCAACCGTCTGAGCAAGGCGGGCGCATCGAACCCGGATCGTGAGGCGAAGCTGGCGGAGCTGAAGGCGCGCAAGCCGAGCACCCTGGCCGTGGGCGGCCGCCGCGGCGGCAGCACGACGCCGTGGGCACCGCAGGG
>NZ_JBHSHD010000006.1:0-429480 GCF_042652785.1 Dokdonella ginsengisoli
GGCGCGGCGGCCGAGCACGTAGGCGGCGGCCGCGATCGCCAGCAGCGCGAACAGCGCGGCGGCGGCGATGACGCGGGCACGCGATCTCGGCGGAGCGTCCGTCGCCACGTCGACCGCGGCCGGCGCCTGCGCTTCGGCCTGCGGCGGCGGCGCCTCGACTTCCGCCGCGCGCGGCGCATCGGCGCGCTCCTCGACCTCGACTTCGGCGACCCAGCGATAGCCGAAGCGCGGGATCGTGCGGATCGCGTTCTGCTCGTCGCCGGTGTCGCCGATCGCGCGGCGCGCCTTCAGCACGACCTGGCCGAGCAGCGCGTCGCTGACGTCGAGGCGGCCCCACACCGCCGCGATCAGCTCGTCGCGGCCGACCGCGCGGTCGCGATGGTCGATCAAGTAGGCGAGCACGTCGAAGACTTTCGGCGACAGCGTCGTCGGCGTGCCGGCGCGGCGCAGTTCGCGCGCCGCCGGATCGACGCTGCAGTCGCCGAAGCGGTAGAGAAGACGGGCCATCGTCCAAGGTTAGCCGGCTTGACCGGTTTGTGTGCCGAGCGGCCGCCCGACGGCCTTCGAGACCTTCCGCGGCGACGCGCGGCCGCCGGTTCGGTCCCGGTGGCACGCGCCTGCCGTCCCCGTACCGCATCCTACCCGGACCGGGCGACGGCGAGGCATTGTGGAGAAATGCCGAAGTGGCGCCGCCGCTCAGAACGAAGCGATGACGATCGCGCCGGCGAGGATCAACGTGCCGCCGACCGCGACCGGCCAGCTCAGGCGTTCACCGACGAACAGCAGCCCGAGCACGATCGCGAACACCACGCTGAGCTTGTCGATCGGTGCGACCTTGCCGACCGGCCCGAGCTGCAGGGCACGGTAGTAGCACAGCCACGAAAGACCGGTGGCGATGCCGGACAGCACCAGGAACAGCCAGGTCTTCGCGTCGATCTGCGCGGGTGCGCGCCATTCACTGCGCCAGCTGAGGATCGCCGCCGTCACGCCGAGGATCACGACGGTGCGGATGAAGGTCGCCAGATTCGAGTTGATGCCGGCCACGCCGATCTTGCCGAGCACGGCGGTCAGGCCGGCGAAGAACGCCGAACCCAGTGCGTAGATCAGCCATGGCTCACGCAGATTCATGCACGCCTCGACGAAATGCCTGCGCCGTGAAGTTCAGCTCGATGCCGACGCCGGCCGGATCGGTCAGGAACAGCTGCACCTGGCCGAGCGACGGCACCTCGTCGCGCTCGTAGGCGACGCCGGCCGCGGCCAGGCGTTCGAGCGTCGCGGCGAGATCGGTGACGGCGAAGGCGACGTGGTCGAGGCAGCCGCTGCCGCGCGCCGGAGCGGCCTTGGGGTCGATCGTCAGATGCAGCAGGTCGCGGCCGCTGCCGTACAGCCAGTAGCCGCGCGAGCGGAACGGCGGCCGGGGACCTTCGGAAAGACCGATCACGTCGCGGTAGAACCGACGCAGGCGCTCGATCAGTTCTTCCGGCCCGCGCAGGTTGACGTGAGCAAGGCCGCCGATCGTCGCGCTCATCGGGCTAGCTCACTTCGGCGTTCCGGCCGCGGCCGGTTTCAGCTTGGCGTCGAAGAAACCCGCGATCAGCGTGTAGACGTGCTTCTTCATCGCAGGCGTCGACAGCCCGTGCTTGCCGCCCGGATAGGTCATCAGCTCGAACTGCGTGCCGCGCTGCTGCAGCGCGGCCATGAGTTTGGTCGAGTTGGCGAACAGCACGTTGTCGTCGGCCATGCCGTGCACGAGCAGAAGCGCACCGGAGCGGATGCCGGCCAGCCAGTGCAGCACGCCGGACTGCTCGTAGCCGTCCGCGTTGTTCTGCGGCGTGTCGAGATAGCGTTCGGTGTAATGCGTGTCGTACAGGCGCCAGTCGGTGACCGGCGCCACCGCGACGCCGGCGGCGAACGATTCCGGATGCGTGGCGAGCAGCATCAGCGTCTGGTAGCCGCCGTAGCTCCAGCCGAACAGGCCGATGCGTTTGGCGTCGACCCACGGCTGCTGCGCGAGCCAGGCGACGCCGGCCATCTGGTCGGCGACCTCGGCCTTGCCCAGGCGCTTGAAGATCGCGTCGGAGAACGCGCGCCCGCGCCGCGGCGTGCCGCGGTTGTCGAGCGCGAACACGACGTAACCGTGCTGCGCCATGTACTGCTCGAAATGCGCGCCCCAGGCCTTGCTGACGTACTGGCGGCCGGGACCGCCGTAGTAGGTCATGAACACCGGATACGTTTTCTTCGCGTCGAAGCCGAGCGGCTTGTAGACGCGGTAGTGCAGGTCCTGGCCGTCTTCGCTCTTGAGCGCCCCGAATTCCGGCACGATCTGCGTGTCGCGATACGGCCAATACGGATGGCCTTCCTTCAGCTCGTTGTGCTCGATCCAGGCGATGCGGCTGCCGTCGGGCTTGCGCAGCGACACCTGCGGCGGCGTGCGCGGATCGGAGTAGGTGTCGATCCACGCCGCGGCGCTCTCGCCGAATACCGCCTCGTGCCAGCCGTCGTCTTCGCTGACGCGCGTGGCGCCGTCGGCCTGGCTGCCGTCGAGCGCGGCGGCGTAGACCTGCTGCTGCAGCGGATCGTCGCGGTTCGCAGCGAAGTACGCCTTGCCGTTCTTCTCGTCGAGCGCGAGCAGCTTGTCGACGTCCCACGCGCCTTGCGTGAGGCGGCGGCGCTGCTTGCCGTCGAGGCCGAACACGTACAGGTGCTTGTAGCCGTCGCGCTCCGAGGCCCAGACGAAGGCGTCCTCGTTCTTCAGGAAGCGCAGGTCGTCGTGCAGGTTGATCCAGGTCGCGCTGGTCTCGGTCAGCAGCATGCGCTGCCGCCGCGAAGCGGCGTCCACGGCGATCAGCTCGAGGCGGCGCTGGTCGCGGCTCTCGCGCTGGTAGACCAGGCCTTTCGCATCCGGCCTCCAGTCCACGCGCGCGAGGTAGACGTCGACCGCGCCCTGCTCTCGATCCTCCACGTCGATCCAGCGCGTACGTCCGCCGCGCGGCGCGACGAGGCCGATCCGCACGCTGACGTTCGGCCGTCCGGCGGCCGGGTAGCGCTGGCCGATCGTCTCGCTGCGCTCGGCGTAGACCTCGGTGCGCTCGACCACGTCGACCGGCGCTTCGTCGTAGCGCTCGAAGGCGATCGACGAATCGTCCGGCGCCCACCAGTAGCCGGTGGCGCGGTCCATTTCCTCCTGCGCGACGAACTCCGCCTCGCCGTTGTGGACCGTGCCCTTGCCGTCGCGCGTGAGCGGGTACGTCTTGCCGCTGGCGAGATCGATCGCGTAGAGGTTCTGCCGGCTGACGAAGGAGACGAAGCCGCCGCGTGGCGAGACCTTGGCGTCGTTGACCTCGAAGCCTTCCGGCGTCAGCGCGCGCGCCTGGGCGCCGGGCTCGGCGTCGAAGTCGTACAGCCACAGGCGCTCGCCGACGGTGAACAGCAGCTTCCTCGAATCCGGTGCCCAGCGGTAGGCGACGATGCCCTTGAGCTGCGCGATGCGTTCGCGCTCGCGCCGCGCCTTCTCCGCGTCGGACAGTTCCTTGCGCTCTTCCAGCGCGAGCGAATCGACCAGGCGCTGCGTCTTGCCGCCGGCGATCTCGTACTGCCACAGATCGAGCTGGTTCTGGTCCTCGGCGCGCCCGCGCAGGAAGGTCACGCGGCTGCCGTCCGGCGCGATCTTCAGCGAACGCGGGCTCGGACCGTTGAGGTCCGGGTCGGAGTAGAGGCGGTCGATCGTCAGTTTTTCGGCCATGGCGGGAACACTGGCCGCCAAGGCGGCGGCGAACAGCAGGGTGCGCATCCGTTTCTCCGGAAAGTCGCCCCGATTATCGCGAGCCGCGAACGCAGATGGGAAGGTCGCCGGGGGAAACTATGGCAGAGCGATTTCTCGCAGAGGCGCAGAGAACGCCGAGATAGAGATTTTTCCTCTGCGCCCTCCGCGCCTCTGCGAGAAAATGGCTTTCGCATTCCCCACACGAACGCACTTACTTCGACACACTCGCCACGTCATGCCCGCGCACGCGGGCATCCATTGAAGCGCTTGCCAGCCACCCGCGCCCGGCGACTCTTCAGGACTTCCGGCTGCCCTGCCCGAACAGGATCTTCTTCTCTTCCTCGCTGAGCGGCTGGCCCGCCGACGGATTCACTTCCGTCGCGCGCGCGTAGGCGCGCTGCGTCGCCGGCCGTTCGGCGATCGCGGCGTGCCAGCGGCGCACCTGCGCGAAGTCGGCGAGGTCGATCGGCGCCTTCGTGTACGGACTGATCCATGGGTAGGCCGCCATGTC
Organism: Dokdonella ginsengisoli; assembly: GCF_042652785.1. Taxonomy (NCBI): domain Bacteria; kingdom Pseudomonadati; phylum Pseudomonadota; class Gammaproteobacteria; order Lysobacterales; family Rhodanobacteraceae; genus Dokdonella; species Dokdonella ginsengisoli. The sequence continues at coordinate 4,275 of NZ_JBHSHD010000006.1, forward strand.
GGCGATCGTGTAGTCGTCGCCGGCGATGAAGGCGCGCCCGGCGAGGCGCTTGTCGAGCACGCCGAGCAGGCGGCGCGCCTCGTTGGTGTAGCGCTCGATCGCGTACGGAATCTTCTCCGGCGCGTAGACGGTGAAATGACCGTACTGCCCGGTCATCGGGCCGAGGCCGCCCATCTGCCAGAACAGCCACTCGTTGACGACGTTGCGCCCGCGCAGGTCCTGCGCAATGAAGCGGCCGGTCTTGTCGGCGAGGTAGAGCAGGATCGCGCCGGACTCGAACACGCTGACCGGCGCGCCGCCGTCGGCCGGCGCGTGGTCGACGATCGCCGGCATCTTGTTGTTCGGCGAGATCGCCAGGTAGTCGGGCTTGAACTGGTCGCCCTTGCCGATGTCGACCGGCACGATCCGGTACGGCAGGCCGGCTTCTTCCAGGAACAGGGTGATCTTGTGGCCGTTCGGCGTCGGCCAGTAGTGCAGGTCGATCATGGGTTGGCTCGGTTTTTTGGGGCGGGATGATCCGAATGGGGGCGATTGTGCGTTTTATCCACCGATGTCCCTGCCGAGTCGCCGCCGATGAACAACCCCTGGTTGCGCCCGTGGACCGCGCCGCCCGGCGGTGGAGGCCCCCGCGCCTTCCTGCTGGCCGTGCTGATCGCCTCGCCGGTGGTGGCGGAGGCGGCCACGCCCGACCGCGTCGTGGAGACCGCCGCGCGTGATCTGCTCGCGCAGGCCGACGCCCTGCGTCCGCTGCTGATCGGCGAAATCCACGGCACGCAGGAGACGCCCGCGCTGCTGGCGTCGATGCTGCGCCAGGGCAGCGGCCGGCCGTGGCTGCTCGGGCTGGAGATCCCGCGCCAGGAACAGGAGCGCATCGAGGCGTTCCTGCGATCGGACGGCGGCGCCAGGGCGCGCGCCGCGCTGACGGGCGGCGCGTTCTGGACGCGCGAGCTGCAGGACGGCCGCTCCAGCGAAGCGATGCTGCAGCTGATCGACGCCGTCCGCGCGCTGCGCCGCAGCGGCCGCGACATCCACGTCGTGTGCTTCGACGACGTGGCCGAAGACGGCAGCGCGGGCGACCGCGACGCGCGCATGGCGCAGGCCCTGCGCACCGCGCTGAGCACCGAGCGGCACCGGCGCGCGGTCGCGCTGATGGGCAACTACCACGCACGCATCGGCCGCGGCGCACCGTGGAACGCGCAGCAGGAATTTCTCGGCTGGCATCTGCGCGACCTGTCGCCGCTGTCGGTCGACGTCGGCGCGCCGACCGGCTCGAGCTGGGTCTGCAATCCGGACTGCGGCGTCTATCGCTTCGGCGCGGACCGCGCCCCCGGCGACGCCTCGCTGCGCATGGCCGCACAGCCGGACGGGAAGGGCTACGTCGGCACGCTGAGCCTGCCGCGCTTCACCGCGTCGCCGCCGGCGGTCGAGGCGACTGCCTCGACGGACGCGAAGCCGGAGTCGCCCGATTGAACGCTTCGTTCCGCCGCGGCGCGGAGCCCGCATGGACTCCGCGCCGGGATGGCCTCACTGCGGCAGCAACGTCAGCCAGGGCGTGCCGTCGAGCTGGGTGATGCGCAGGCGCAGCAGGCGGGCCGGTTCGCTGCGCTCGGTCACGTCCAGCGACACCGCACCGGCCGCCAGACGCACGTAGCCGTCCTCGTGTCCGGCGGCGGCCGGCTGCCAGGCCAGGTCGAGCGGAGTCGCGGCGAGTTCGACCGTGCGCCACGCGCTGCGCAGCGGGCGACCGTGCGCGTCGTGCAGCGTCAGCCGCAGCACGGCCTGCGCGCCGAAGCGGGCCAGTTCGACCGCGAGCACCTGTCCGCCGGCGGCGTCGCCGCGCGCGACGACCACCGGCATCGGGCCGAGCCGGTCGAGCAGCGCCGCCTCGACCTGCAGCTGCGCGCTGACAAAGCCGTCCGCATCGGCGTGGCCGTCGAGCTTCTGCGTCGCGGCCGCGTCGTCGAAGCCGTCGCGGAAGATCACGATGACCGTGGCCGGCGTGTCGCTGGCGCTGTTGTTGGCCGGGTTCGGATCGACCGTGCCGCCGCCGACCGTCGCGGTCGCCGTGTGCACGATGACCTCGCCGGCGCCGCCCTGCACCGTGGCCGAGTAGGTGTACACCGCCTGCGCACCCGGCGGCAGCGTGGCGCTGTCGACGAGTTCGTCGCCATTGCCGCCGGCGCAGCTCGCGCCGCCGCTCGGCGTGCAGGTCCAGCTGCCGTCGGCCAGTTCGGCCGGCAGCGCGTCGTGCACCTGCACGGTGGCGGTCGCCTTGCCGGCGATGTTGGAGACCGTGATGACCGCGTCCAGCGTGTCGCCGACGCGCGCGTACTCGCGCCCGTCGGTGATCGCCACGGCGATGTCGGCCTGCGCCACGGCATCGGTGCCCGTACCCGACAGCGTAATCGTGCCGCTGCCGGGCGCGTCGGCGGTGACCGTCAGCGTCTGGCTGGCCGCGCCCGCCGCGGTCGGCGAGAAGGTGTAGGTCAGCGTGCAGTTCGCGCCGGCACCGAGCGTGATCGGCGCGGTCGCGGCGCAGCTGCCGCCGCTGCGCGCGAACGGTGCGGTCGGCGCCGTCAGCGCCGTCACCTGCAGCGTGGCGCCGCCGCTATTGGCCAGCGTCACCACCACCGGCGCGCTGCCGGTGCCGACGGTCAGTTCGCCGAAGTCGTGCGCGGTCGGCTTGATGGTGAGCTGGCCCTGCGGCGCCGCCTGCACGGTGGTCGTCGCCGTGGCGCTGTCGTTGGCCGGATTCGGATCGCTGGTGCTCGAGGCGGCGCTGACCGTGTTGGCGATCTGCGTGCCGCCGGCGACGTCCGCGGCGACCTTGACTACCAGCGTGAAGCCCGCATTGCCCGGCGCGAACGAAGCATTGCTGCAGCTGACCGTGCCGCTCGCGCCGACGGCCGGCGTCGTGCAGCTCCAGCCGCCGGCGGAGGCGAGCGAGACGAAGCTCGTGCCGGCCGGCAGGGTGTCGGTCAGCGTCGCCGCCGAGGCCGCGGTCGGGCCGGCGTTGGCCAGCGTGATCGCGTAGGTGAGGTTGGCGCCGGCGACGACCGGATCGGGCGAATCGACGATGCTGACGGAGAGGTCGCTGCCGCTGCCGCCGGTGGCGAACAGGCCGACCAGCACCGGATCGTGGTCGGAGGCGCGGAACGGCGTGCCCGGCTCGTACAGGTTGCGCGGCGGAGTCATCGCCGAACCGTTGGGCTCCTCCTCGTAGGCCGCCTCGCCGGCGTCCTTGACGTCGTCGTTGTAGTCGAACACCGGCACTTCGTCGGCGTTGACGTGCCACGGCGCGACGCCGACGACCTTGCTGCCGAGGCTGGCGCTGGCGAAGACGTAGTCGAGATGGCCGAGCTGGCCGTCGAACAGGTACGAGTACTCGCCCGGCGTGCGGCTGGCGAGCAGGTCTTCGTAGCCGCCGGCGGCGAGCGTGGCGATCGGCGTTTCCTTCGCGTTCGAGTTGAAGTCGCCGAGCAGCAACACGTCGCTGTCGCCGGCGGCCGGGATCACCGTCGAGTTGATCCAGCTGAGCAGGCGCGTGGCCTGCTGCGTGCGGCGCGAGGCGTAGCACGACTGGCCGTCGCCGGCGTCGGCGTCGGCACCGCCGGCGCCCGAGCAGCTCTTGGACTTGAGATGGTTGGCGATCGCGGTGAAGCGCTCGCCGAGCGCCGGATTGGCCGCGTCGACGACCTCGAAGGTCTGCGCGAGCGGCGGACGGTTGTTGATCGCGTTGGTGTCCACCAGCGGCGAACCGACCGGCGACAGCACGCCGGAGCGATAGATCAGCGCGACGCGGATCGCATCGGTGCCGATCGCGCCGCCGGTGTTCACGCGGGCGTACGGATGCGCGCCGCCGCAGCGCGTGTTGATCGCGGCGACCAGGTCGATGATCGCGTTCTGCGCTGCGTCGTTCTCGATCTCCATCAGGCCGGCGACGTCGGGGTTCAGGCCGCACACCACGATCGAGGTGCGCTCGCGCTGGCGCGCCAGTTCCGCCGCGCTGTCGGCGCCGCGGCAGTCCATGCCGCCGGACGGACCGCAGGGACCGGACGAGGTGCTGGCGGTGGTGTCGATGGTCGTGAAGTAGTTCAGCACGTTCAGGCCGACCGCCTTGATCGCGCCGCCGACGGTCGGCGCCGAGGCCGGGCGCGGGTTGGCCGCGGTGAAGGTGGCCGGGCGCGCCACGGTCGGACGGATGCGCCACGCGTCGGTGCCGCTGGCGCCGGCGAAGGACCAGTGCAGCACGCCGGTCAGGTTGGCGACCTGGTCGCCGCCGCGGAAGAAGTCCGCGCCCTGCGTGCCGGCTGAGAAGCCGCCGTTGGCGTGCGGGTGGTACATGTACTGGCTGCCTTCGGGCAGGGTCAGCGGCCAGTTGTCGACGTTGTTGGTGTCGTCGAGGATCACGCGGCGGCGCGCCAGGTCGGCCAGGTGCGCGCTGTAGCCCGAGCTGCTCGGCGCGCTGGTCTCGGTGAACTGGCGCGGGCGCTGGCCCGGATACAGGATGACCTGGCCGAAGCGCGCGAGCTGGAAGTATTCCGACACCAGCAGCGTGTCGGTGTAGGTCACCAGCATGCCTTCGCGTGCCTCGTAGAAGGCGTTCACGTCGCCGACGATCGGCAGCGCGATCGGCGCCGGCGTCACCTCGGACAGGTGGTTGCCGGCGTCGGTCACGGTCACGCTCGCCGGCGTCGACGCGGTGATCTGCGTCATGCCGAAGTATTCCGACACGCTGCCGGCCGCGCGCACGCGCTGGCCTTCGGACACCGTCACCGGGCAGGCGCTGCAGTACACGAAGATCGCCTCGGAGGTGGCCGGGTCGGCGTCCGCGTCGGCGTCTTCCTCCTGCAGGAAGAAGCCGGCCAGGTTGGTGCCCTGGTAGGTCGCGGTCACCACGCCTTCCACCGACACCGTCGCGCCGATCATCGGCGAGTTCGCACCGTTGCCCTGCACGTCGTGGATGCGTTCGCCGTTCTGGATGTCGTCGTTGACGATCGTGCCGCGGCCTTCGGCGTCGCCGGCGATCGCGCCGACGAGGTTGGTGACGCGCACGAAGAAGGTCTCGTCCGGCTCGGGCGAAGTATCGCCGTTGACGGTCACGTCGAACGTGTAGCTGCTGCTGCCGGCGGCGATGGTCTGGCCGGTGAGCGCGCGCGCGACGTAGTCCGAGGGTACCGTCGCGGTGCCGTCGGCAGTGGCGATGTCGAACGTGACGCCGCCCGACGGCGCCGGCTCGGACAGGCTGACCGTGAACGTGTACGTGGTGGTGCCGCTGTCGGCTTCGACGTGGCTCACGTCGTCGACGCTGAGCAGGGTGCCGCCGTCGTCATTGAGGATCGTGCCGATGCCGGTGCCGACTTCGACGCGCGCGCCGACGACGTTGAACAGGTTGACCGAGAACGCCTCGTCCGCTTCCGGCTGGGTGTCGCCGTTGACGGTCACGTCGAACGTGTAGCTGCTGCTGCCGGCCGGGATCGTCTGCGCGGTCAGCGCGCGCGCGACGTAGTCCGACGGCGCGGTCGCGCCGGAATCGGCGGTGGCGATGTCGAACGTGACGCCGCCGGCCGCTGCCGGTTCGGACAGGCTCACGGTGAAGCGGAACACGCTGGTGCCGGAGTTGCCTTCGACCTGCGCGACGTCGTCGATCGACAGCGCAGGCTGCGCGCTGTCGCCGTGCGGCGTGACGCTGAAGTCGTCGACCGACAGGCCGTGGTCGTTGCCGGTGTGGTTCGGATCGGCCCAGCGCAGCATGACTTCGGCGCCGTCGGGGATGTTCAGCCCGCTGATCGTCGCCGTGCGCACGCTGCGGTTCGCGGCCAGATTGCCGTTCAAGGCACCGGCCGTGGCCGTAGTGATCGGGCTGACGAAATCCAGCGCGGCGACCGCGCTGCCGGGCGAGGTGAACTCGGCCAGCGAACCGCTGACGGTCGGCGTGCCGACCAGATAGGAGAACGCGAGCGTCTGCTGCGCGGCCGTTCCGGTCGCGCCGCCGTTGCGCCACTGCTCGCCGGTGTAGGTGACGTCGAGCGAGGTGATCGTGCCGCCGGTGTGGTTCTGCAGCCGCACGCCCCAGTAGAAGTCGCCGGCCGCCGCATTGCCCGAGCCGATCGAGCCGAGCGCGCGGTCGCCGTCACCGGAGGCGCCGAAGCTGTACAGGTTGCCGCTGTTGCTGACGCCCGTGTCGGCGACGATCGTCGTGCCGCTGCCGCTGCGCGCATGGAACCAGCCGGGCAGGGTCGAGTTGTTGGTCCAGGTGGTGCTGCCGCTCGCCGGCAGCGCGTCGAAGTTCTGCGTGTACGGCACGTCGAGCGCCGTCATCGACACCTGTGCGAACGCCGGCGGCGCGATCAGGAAACCCAAGGCTGCGACGCGCAGCGGCGCGCGCAGGCAAAACACTCGCAACCACGGCGAGCGCGGAAGACGGAACGGACTCACGATTTCACCCCTGGATCAGAAAGACGACGAAAACCCGATCGGCCGCCGGCACGCCGCACCCCTGCGACGACCGCCGATCCGATTGCGTAGGTTACCTGTCAAGCATGGCCGCCGGATGCGACAGGGCAATTACGCGGCGGCGGCAGCGGACGGTAGTGGAAGCGCTACGCCTCGTCCGGCCTCTTCGGCGAACGCCGTTTTCCGGAAGCCGTGGGGAATGCCTTGATCGCTGCCTCGAAATCGCGCTCGATACGACTGGGCAATGCGGCTTGCTGCCGCTGGAATCTTTCGAACTCACCTTCGGCCTTTTTCAACGCCGCCTCGTGTGAGATGCGTCCGGCATGGGTGAGGATGTCGTGCTCGGACAGGCGTAGAAAGTCGTCCAGCTTGGCAATCCAGCCTGCCATCGTCATGGTGCTGCGTCGCATGGCCTGCAACTCGGCGAAATCCAGATAGGCCGTGACGATACGATTCAAGCCGTCCAGTTCGGTTTCGGTGAGGTAGTTCTTGGCGATGCTCGCATCCTGCCGCGTCAGGCGCGAGCCACCGATGCCGGTCAACCCCATGTTCGGCTTGCCGGCATCGGCGCGCGCATAGACCACTTCGGCAGCAGTATGCCCATGCGCGGCCCAGTGCATCTTGTTCTGCACCGTGGCGAAGAAACGCTGCGAAGCTTCGACGGAAGGATCGTAGTCGATGCTGGTGGCGTAGATGTCCAGCACTTTGCGCCAGAACATCTTTTCCGAAGCGCGGATGTCACGGATGCGCGCGAGCAGTTCGTCGAAGTACAGCCCGCCGCCACCTTGCTTCAAGCGCACATCGTCCAGTGCAAAACCCTTGACGACATATTCCCGCAAGCGTTCCGTGGCCCACTGACGGAAGGCCGTGCCGCGCGGCGAGCGCACGCGGTAGCCCACGGCGAGCACGGTGTCGAGGGCATAGTGCGCAATCTCCCGTGCCACTTCGCGCTTGCCTTCCGCACGAACCATTCGGTAACTCCGAATAGTTCGTTCAGGTAGCAACTCAGCTTCCTCGTAGATGCCTTTCAGGTGCTCGTTGATGGTCGGCACAGTCACTTGAAACAGTTCGGCCATTTGCGCCTGGGTGAGCCAAAGCGTTTCGCCCTCGAAGCGGCATTCCACACGCACGCGTCCGTCTTCGGTGCGGTACAACAGCACTTCGCTGGTCGGCGGGGCGGGGGAATCGGTCATGTCTCGTATCCTCTCCCAGGCGAGCTACGCGGCGTGGTCTCTCTCGCCGAAGCGACCAACGCCCTTGAGGCGATCCTCGATCCGAGCCTTCGCAAAGGCGGGCCATCATTGCAGCATTTCTCGCCGCTGAGTCGGTCGCTCGGTCCGGTTTGAGCGAAGTACACCCGGAGCCGATCCTACTTGCCGATGCAGAACGAGGCGAAGATCTCGCCGAGCAGATCGTCGCTGCTGAATTGGCCGGTGATCTCGCCGAGCGCGTGCTGCACCTGGCGCAGTTCCTCGGCGGCGAGTTCGCCGGCGCGCTGCCGCTGCAGCGCATCGGCGGCCAGCGCGAGATGTCCGCGCGCGCGTTCGAGCGCGGCGACGTGACGCGCGCGCGCGCTGAAGGCGCCGTCGCCTTCTTCGGCGCCGGCGTTGCGCCTGAGTTCGTCGACGAGCGCGTCGAGACCGATGCCGCTGGTGGCCGACAGCCACAGGTGCAGGCGTCCGTCGCGCCGTTCCACGCGCGGCGGCGCGGCGGCGAGGTCGATCTTGTTGTGCACGACCAGCCGCGCCGCGTCGGCGGGCAGGCCCGACAGCAGGGCGAGGTCCTCCTGCGCGTGGGTGTCGTCGCTGACCAGGATCGCGAGGTCCGCGCGTTCCAGCTCGGCGCGCGCGCGGCGGATGCCTTCCCGCTCGACGACGTCGGCGGCCTCGCGCAGGCCGGCGGTGTCGACCAGGGTCAGCGCGATGCCGTCGAGGTCGAGCGTCTCGCGCAGGACGTCGCGCGTGGTGCCGGCAACGTCGGTGACGATCGCGCGTTCGCTCGCCGCCAGCGCATTCAGCAGGCTCGACTTGCCGACGTTCGGCCGGCCGACGATGACGACGTGCAGGCCGTCGGCCAGGCGCACGCCACGGCGCGCGGCGGCGAGCAGTTCGTCGAGCCGCGTGCGCAGCGCGGCGAGATCGGCGGCGAGCTGCGGCGCGGCGAGGAAGTCGATTTCGTCCTCGGGAAAGTCGATCGCCGCCTCGATCCACACGCGCAGGCGCACCACGGCCTCGACCAGCGCGCGCACGCGCTGCGAGAACTCGCCGTCGAGGCTGCGCTGCGCCGCGCGCGCGGCCGCGGCCGAACCGCTGGCGACGAGGTCGGCGACGGCTTCGGCCTGGGCCAGATCGAGCTTGCCGTTGAGGAAGGCGCGTTCGGAGAACTCGCCCGGCCGCGCGTGGCGCGCGCCCAGTTCGATCACGCGCGCGAGCAGCAGGCGCAGCACCACCGGGCTGCCGTGCGTCTGCAATTCGAGCACGTGTTCGCCGGTGTAGGAGCGCGGTGCGCGGAACGCCAGCAGCAGGCCACGGTCGATCAGTGCGTCGTCCGCGTCGCGGAAGGCCGCGTAGTGCGCATGGCGCTCGCGCGGCTCGCGCCCGAGCAGGGTCTGCGCGATCACCGGTGCCAGCGGGCCGGAGATGCGCAGCACGCCGACACCACCGATGCCGGACGCACTGGCGACGGCGGCGATGGTGTCGGTCATGGAACCATCAAGCCTTGGCGGCTTTCGCCTCGCCCGCTTCCACGCGCTTGGTGATGATCCACTGCTGCAGCAGCGACAGGCCGCCGTTGGCGGTCCAGTACAGCACCAGGCCCGCCGGGAAGAACGCGAACAGCACCGAGAAGATCACCGGCATGATCTTCATCATCTTGGCCTGGGTCGGATCCATGCCGGTGGTCGGGCTGAGGAACGAGGTGGCGACCATGACCAGGCCGTTGAGGACCGGCAGCACGTAGTACGGATCAGGCGCGGACAGGTTCTGGATCCAGCCCAGGAACGGCGCCTGGCGCAGCTCGACGCTTTCCAGCAGCACCCAGTACAGCGCGAAGAACACCGGCATCTGCACCAGCATCGGCAGGCAGCCGGCGAGCGGGTTGGCCTTCTCCTTCTGGTACAGCTCGAGCATCGCCTGGTTGAGCTTCTGGCGATCGTCGCCGTAGCGTTCCTTCAGCGCCTCGATGCGCGGCTGCAGCTTGCGCATCTTCGCCATCGAGCGGAACTGCGTCTCGCTGAGCTTGAAGAACGCGGCCTTGATCAGCAGCACCAGCAGGATGATCGCCAGGCCCCAGTTGCCGGTCAGCTTGTGCAGCTGCGCGAGGATCCAGTGCAGCGGTTCGGCGATCACGGTGAAGATGCCGTAGTCGACCGTCAGCGACAGGCCCGGCGCGACCTCGTCGAGCGTGCTCTGCAGCTTCGGACCGACGTACAGGCGCGCGCTGTCGGATTTGGTCTCGCCCGGCGCGAGCGCGATCGGCGGCGACAGCGTGCGGATCAGGTAGCGCTTGGCGTCGCCGACCGGCACCACCTTGGTGGCGTACTGGTCGGTTTCCGCGGCGGGCGGAATCCACGCGGCGAAGAAGTAGTGCTGCAGCATCGCGGCCCAGCCGCCGGTCACGCCCTTGTCGAGCGGTTCCTTCTCGAAATGATCGAATTTCAGCTTCTGGAACTTGTCCGTCGGGCTGTACCAGGCGGCGCCGGCGAAGCTGTAGTGCTCGGTGTTGGTGTAGCCCTTGATGCCGCTGGTGTCGTACACCGGCGGCACGCGCTGCAGCTGACGGTAGGCATTGCCGTTCCAGTTCGCGGCGGTGCCGTTGGTGATGTCCTGGCGCTGCTCGATCACGTAGCTGGCACGCTTGAAGACGAACACCTTGCGCACCTGCAGGCCGGACGGATCGGTCCAGGTCAGCGGCACCTCGAGCGTGTCGGCGCCGTCGGCGAGCGAATAGGCGTTCTTCTCCGCGCTGAAGGTCGCCTGATGGTCGGGCGCGGCGGCGTTCGCGCTGACCAGGCCGCTCTGCGCGACGAAGTAGGTCGGCGCGCGGTCGTCGAGCAGACGCACCGGATGGGCGAAGTCCTTGGGCTGCTGCGGATAGGCGAGCAGGTCGGCGACGACCACGCTGCCGCCGCGCGGGTTGATCTCCACGCGCAGCAGGTCGGTGGTCACCACCACGTTCGGCGCGGCAGTGGTGGTCGGCGCTGCGGTGTCCGGCACGCCGGGGGCGGCGGCCGGCGCGGCCGCGTTCGGCACGTCGGCGCCCGAGGGCACCGCCGGCGTTTCGCCGGCAGCGGCGGACGTCGAGGCGACCGGTGCGGCAGGCGGCTTGTTGTAGTCCTCCTGCCACTGCATCCAGAGCAGGTAGCCGAGGAACAGCAGGGCGATCAGGAGAAAATTGCGCGGGCTTGTCATGACACGGTCTGTTGACGCGAAGGCAGGTCGCCTGCAGGGCGCGGTTCCGCGCCGGGCGCGTGGCCGAAACGATGGCTGGAGGCGTGGATGGCCCGCGCAGGGATCGCGCGAGGTCGAAAGAGTCAGTCGCGCATTGTGCCGGTGGCGTCGGTGGCGTTCAACGTCGCGATGCGGCGCCACAGGCGTTCGAGTTCGGCGCGCAGTTCCGCGTTCGCTTCGAGGTCCGCACTGCCGCGCGCGATCACCAGCACGTCCACCGCGGGAAGGCCGGCGCGTGCGCGGCGGAAACTTTCACGCGCGAGTCGCTTGATGCGGTTGCGGCGCACGGCCTTCTTGGAGACGCGGCGCGAGACGGCCAGCCCGAGGCGTGCGCCGTCGAGATCGTTGGCGGCGACTTCGGCGCTGAAATGACGCGAGCCCACCCGGCGGCTGATGCCGCGCAGGCGGGCGAAATCCTTGGGGGTCAGCAGACGCGCGGCGCGCGGAAACGGAGCCGGCGCGCTCACGCGTTCAAACGCGGAATCAGACCGCGAGACGCTTGCGGCCCTTGGCGCGACGCGCGTTGATGACCTTGCGGCCACCACGGGTCTTCATGCGGGCACGGAAGCCGTGGTCGCGCACGCGCTTGAGGTTGCTCGGCTGGTAGGTGCGCTTGGTGGCCATCGCTGTAACGCCGGGATGCAAAAAAGGGCGCGGATGATAGGCCTGCGCGAGCCGCCACGTCAAGCGCGGCGACCGCGCCGGCTCGACCACCGGGCCGCGCCGCACGCCGCACGACGGCGGCCGTCACGGCGGCGAGCGCGGCCGCGGGGTCGGTCCGGCACTGCTAGACTTCCGCTTCTGCCCGCCGCGCCGCATCGCGGACGCCGGCGCTCCCGCCTTCCCGCCTTTCTTTTTCTGGAACCGCAAGACTCATGAGTGATCTTTGGCGACGCTGCCTGTCCCGCCTGGAGGCGGAATTCAGCGTCGAGGACGTCCAAATGTACCTCGCCCCGCTGCAGGTCAGCGAAGGCGAGGGTGGCCTGACGCTGTGGGCGCCCAACGCCTACACGATGGAAACCGTGCGCGAGCGGTTCCTTGATCCGATCCTGCGCGTGCTCGAGCTGATCGGCGGCGCGCCGGTCGCGGTCGACCTGCAGGTCGGCGTGCGGCCGAGCGCGCGCGACGCGGCCCGGCCCGCCCTGCGCAGCACGAAGCCGGCGACGCCCGAGCGCGGCGTCGAATCCAACCTCGACCCGAACTACACCTTCGAAACCTTCGTCGAGGGCAAGTCGAACCAGCTCGGCAAGGCCGCCGCGATGCAGGTCGCGCAGAACCCGGGCCGCGCCTACAACCCGCTGCTGCTGTACGGCGGCACCGGCCTGGGCAAGACCCATCTGATGCACGCGGCCGGCAACCTGATGCGCGCCAACCGCCCCGACGTGAAGGTGCTGTACCTGCGCTCGGAGCAGTTCGTCAGCGGCATGGTGCGCGCGCTGCAGCAGAAGAACATGGACGACTTCAAGCGGCGTTTCCGCAGCGTCGACGCGCTGCTGATCGACGACATCCAGTTCTTCGCCGGCAAGAACACCACGCAGGAGGAGTTCTTCCACACCTTCAACGCACTGTTCGAGGGCAAGCAGCAGATCATCCTGACCTGCGACCGCTATCCGAAGGAAGTGGACAACCTCGAGCCGCGGCTGAAGTCGCGCCTGGGCTGGGGTCTGAGCGTGGCGATCGAGCCGCCCGACTTCGAGACGCGCGCGGCGATCGTGCTGGCCAAGGCACAGGCCAAGGGCGTGGAGCTGCCGGAAGAGGTGGCGGTGCTGATGGCCAAGCGCATGCGCTCGAACGTGCGCGATCTCGAGGGTGCGCTTAACACGCTGGTGGCGCGCGCGAACTTCGAGGGGCGCCGCATCAGCCCCGAGTTCGCCCAGGAGACGCTGCGCGATCTGCTCACCGTGCACGCCCAGGCGATCACCATCCCCAACATCCAGAAGACCGTGGCAGACTACTATCAGTTGCGCCTCACCGACCTGTTGTCGGCCAAGCGCAGCCGCTCGATCGCGCGGCCGCGGCAGATGGCGATGGCGCTGGCGAAGGAACTGACCGAACACAGCCTGCCGGAAATCGGCGATGCGTTCGGCGGAAGGGACCACACCACCGTTCTGCACGCCTGCCGCACGATCCGCGATCTGCGCGAGACCGACGGCAAGCTGCGCCAGGACTGGGAAAAGCTGTTGAGAATGCTGACCGAGTGAGTGGCGGTGGGAAAGTCGCGGCTCAGCCTGTGGACAAGCTGTGCGGATTGAAGGCGCCCAGTATTATCCACAGACGTTCCACAGCGGAGCGGGCACGTTTTCCAGCTGGAAATTCTTCTGCAAGCGATTGAAATAAAATATAATTTCAGCCGATTCGCAGTTGCGCACAGCACCAACCAAAACCAAACGTTCCACATACCAAAGAAATCAACGACAGGGACCGGAAGACCATGCGATTCAGCATCCAGCGCGAGGCATTCCTGAAACGGCTGCAGCATGTCGTCGGCGTGGTGGAGCGTCGACAGACCTTGCCCGTGCTGGCGAATCTCCTGGTGGTCGTCGATGCCGGCGGCGTTTCGCTGACCGGTACCGACCTCGAAGTGGAGATGGTCGCGCGCACCGAAGCCGACGACCTCGTCGCCGGCGAAGTCACCATTCCGGCGCGCAAGCTGTTCGACATCTGTCGCGCGCTACCGGACGGTTGCCGCATCAAGCTCGAGCAGAACGGTGAACGGGTCACGGTCAGCGCCGGGCGCAGCCGCTTCACCCTGGCGACCCTGCCGGCAACGGAATTCCCGGTCATCGAAAACATCGACCTGGTGGAACGCGTCAGCCTGTCCGAAGCCACGCTGAAGGAGCTGATGGACCGCACCGGCTTTGCGATGGCGCACCAGGACGTGCGCTACTACCTCAACGGCATGCTGCTGGATCTGCGCGAGCAGGTGCTGCGCTGCGTGGCTACCGACGGCCACCGTCTGGCCCTGGCCGAGACGCGCGTGGACACCAAGATCTCCTCGCCGCGGCAGGTGATCGTGCCGCGCAAGGGCATCATCGAACTGCAGGGCCTGTTCGAGCCGGGCGAGGGCACGGTCGAACTCGAATTCGCGCGCAATCACCTGCGCGTGCGTCGTGGTGAAGTCACCTTCACCTCGAAACTGATCGATGGCCGCTTCCCGGACTACGAAGCGGTCATTCCGATCGGTGCCGACAAGGAAGTGCGCGTGCAGCGCGACGACCTGCGCTCGGCTCTGCAGCGTGCGGCGATTCTCTCCAACGAGAAGTACCGCGGCGTGAAGCTCGAAGTCGGGCCGAATCGCCTGCGCATCGTGGCGCATAACCCCGAACAGGAAGAAGCCGTCGAGGAAGTCGAGGCCAAGACCGGCGTGGCCGAGCTCAGCGTCGGCTTCAACGTGAACTACCTGCTCGACGCGCTCGGCGCGCTCGGTGGCGAGGAAGTGCTGCTGTGCCTGCGCGACGGCCAGTCCAGCTGCCTGATGCGCAAGCCGGAGTCGGAAGACACGCGCCACGTCATCATGCCGCTGCGCCTCTGACCGACGGCGAGCAGCAGCCCTCCGCGGCTCGCGGCTGCGGGTTCGGCCGAATCCGCCCGTGCAGCTCAAGCAGCTCCGCATCGAGAACCTGCGCCTGATCCAGGCGCTGGATCTCGATCTCCTTCCCGGCTGGAATCTGTTCCTCGGCGCCAACGGCGCCGGCAAGACCAGCCTGCTCGAAGCCGCCTTCCTGCTCTCGCACGGGCGCTCGTTCCGCAGCGCCGCGCGCGACGCCCTGACGCGACGCGGCTCGGGCGGCTTCTCGATCTACGGCGAATTGCTCAAGTCCGGCGCTACGCTGGAGCGGGTCGGCATCGCGCGCACGGCCGGGCGGCTGGAGGCGCGGCTGAATCGCGAGAGTGTCGCGATCGGGGAATTGGTCCGCCACGTCGCCGTGCTGTGCTTCGAGCCGGGCTCGCATGAGCTGATCGCCGGCCCCTCCGAGGAACGACGTCGCTTCCTCGACTGGGGTGTGTTCCACGTGGAACAGACCTTCCTGGCCGACTGGCGCCGCTACCAGCGCGCCTTGCGCCAGCGCAATGCGCTGCTGAGGACCGAGGGTGGCAGTTCTGTGGATCTGGACACCTGGGATCACGAGCTGGCGCTGGCGGCGGAGCCGCTCTCGCGCATGCGGCGGCGTTATTTCGAGGCCTTGCTGCCGCACCTGGCGCAGTTGTCGGGGGAATTGCTGCCGGAACTGGGCGCTCCGCGCCTGCAGTTCCATCCCGGATTCGACGACGGGCTGTCGCTGGAGGAGGTGCTGGCCGTCCAGCGTGATCGCGACCGGATGCGCGGCCACACGGGTGCGGGACCGCATCGGGCCGACTGGTCCCTTGGCTTCGAGAACGCGCCGCGCCGCGAGCATCTGTCGCGGGGGCAGGAGAAGCTCTGTGCGTTCACCTGCGTCATGGCGCAGGCGCGGCTGCATGCGGAAACGACCGGCGAATGGCCGGTCATCGGCCTGGACGACCTCGCTGCCGAGGTGGACCTGCCGCACCAGAACAGGATGCTCGGCATCCTCGCGGCCACCGGCGCGCAGGTGCTGGTGACGGGGACCGAGGAGTCGCCGGCGCTTGCGCAGGCGGGGCAGCCGATCGGAAGGTTCCACGTGGAACAAGGTCGTGTAACGAGGCTGCTATAATTCGTCGGTTGTCCCTTTCCGACTTCCCAGCGCGTCTCGCGCGCTCCACGGCGTGCGCCGGAGCCTCATGAACGACCAATACGACTCAAGCAAGATCAAGGTGCTCAAGGGCCTCGAGGCCGTGCGCAAGCGGCCCGGCATGTACATCGGCGACACCGATGACGGCACCGGCCTGCACCACATGGTGTTCGAGGTCGTCGACAACTCGATCGACGAGGCGCTGGCGGGCTACTGCGACCACGTCGTGGTGACCCTGCACGCGGACGGCTCGGCCAGCGTCATCGACAACGGTCGCGGCATTCCGGTCGGTATCCAGGAGGAAGAGGGGCGTTCGGCGGCCGAGGTCGTGATGACCGTGCTGCACGCCGGCGGCAAGTTCGACGACAACAGCTACAAGGTTTCCGGTGGCCTGCACGGCGTCGGCGTGTCGGTGGTCAACGCGCTGTCGGATCATCTGTGGCTGACGATCTACCGCGACGGCTTCGAGCATCAGCAGGAATACGCCAACGGCGAGCCGCTGTATCCGCTGAAGGTGGTCGGCCCGTCGACGAAGCGCGGCACCACCGTGCGCTTCCATCCGAGCCCGGCGACGTTCTCGAACGTCGAGTTCCACTACGACATCCTGGCCAAGCGCCTGCGCGAGCTGTCGTTCCTCAATTCCGGCGTCAAGATCGAGCTGATCGACGAGCGCGCCGACCGGCGCGACGTGTTCGAGTACGAGGGCGGCATCCGTTCCTTCGTCGAGCACCTGGCGCAATTGAAGACGCCGCTGCACCCGAAGGTGATCACCTTCACCGCGCAGAACGAGGGCACCACCGTCGACGTCGCGATGCAGTGGACCGACGCCTACCAGGAAACGGTGTTCTGCTTCACCAACAACATCCCGCAGAAGGACGGTGGCACGCATCTGGCCGGCTTCCGCGGCGCGCTGACGCGCACGCTGTCGAACTACATCGAGGCGGTGGGCCTGCAGAAGACGGCCAAGGTTGCGCTGTCGGGCGACGACATGCGCGAGGGCCTGATTGCGGTGCTGTCGGTCAAGGTGCCCGATCCGAAGTTCTCCTCGCAGACCAAGGACAAGCTCGTCTCGAGCGAGGTCAAGGGCGTCGTCGAGGCGATCGTCAACCAGAAGCTTGAGGAATTCCTGCTCGAGAACCCGAACGAGGCGCGCGCCATCGCCGCCAAGGTCGTCGACGCCGCACGTGCGCGCGAGGCGGCGCGCAAGGCGCGCGAGATGACGCGTCGCAAGGGCGCGCTCGACATCGCCGGCCTGCCCGGAAAGCTGGCCGACTGCTCGGAGAAGGATCCGGCCCTGTCCGAACTCTTCATCGTCGAGGGCGACTCGGCCGGCGGCTCCGCCAAGCAGGGCCGCAACCGCAAGAACCAGGCGATCCTGCCGCTGAAGGGCAAGATCCTCAACGTCGAGCGGGCGCGCTTCGACCGCATGCTCGGCTCGGCCGAGGTCGGCACGCTGATCACCGCGCTGGGCACCGGCATCGGCAAGGACGAGTTCAACGTCGACAAGCTGCGCTACCACCGCATCATCATCATGACCGACGCGGACGTCGACGGCTCGCACATCCGCACCCTGCTGCTGACGTTCTTCTACCGCCAGATGCCGGCGCTGATCGAGCGCGGCCACGTCTACATCGGCCTGCCGCCGCTGTACAAGCTCAAGCAGGGCAAGCAGGAGCTGTACCTGAAGGACGACGCGGCCCTCAACACCTACCTGATCTCCAACGCCGTGGACGGCGCCGAGCTGGTCTACAGCGCCGACGCACCCGGCATCAGCGGCACCGGCCTGGAACAGCTGATGGCGGCCTACCGCACTGCGCTGGACCAGATCGAGCGCCTGAGCTTCCGCTTCGATGCAGCCCTGCTGCACGCCCTGCTCGACGCGCCGCTGGCGCCGGAAGCGTGGAACGATCCCGCGGCGCTGCAGGCCTGGGCCGCGCAGCTGCAGGGCGCGCTGGCGGCGTCCGGCCTCGGCCGGCCTCGCTACGCGCTGCGCATCCAGCCGGCCGGCGAGGAGCAGGGCGCGGCGCTCGTCGTCGATCGCGACCAGCACGGCATCCGCCACACGCAGACGCTGCCCGCCAGTTTCCACGCCGCGCCGGAGTTCAAGCCGATCGTCGACGCGGCGGCGCTGCTGGCCGGCCTGGTCCAGCCCGGCGCGAGCGTGCGCCGCGGCAGCAAGACGCAGGCGGTGACGAGTTTTGCGCAGGCTTACGGCTGGCTGATGGAAGAAGCCAAGCGCGGCCGCACGATCCAGCGCTTCAAGGGCCTGGGCGAGATGAATCCGGACCAGCTGTGGGAGACCACGGTGAATCCGGACACGCGCCGTCTGCTGCAGGTCAGCATCGAGGATGCGGTCGCCGCCGACCAGATCTTCTCGACCCTGATGGGCGACGTGGTCGAACCGCGGCGCGAGTTCATCGAGCAGAACGCGCTGCGCGTCGCCAACCTCGACGTGTGATCCGGCCCCGCCGCGGCGGGGCCGTTCGTGCGGACGCGACCGAGTTCAAAAGTATACTTCGGCAATGAATGCTGCTGTGCAGCATTCAGGCGCCGCTAAGCATGCTTGTGCATTTCGTCGTCAGGGCGTTACCCTCTGCGCCCTTTCCGTCGGGCCGGTAACTGCGACGGTCTTCGTAGTCTCTCGAGGTGATCCGCATGAAACACTCGAAATGGATTCCTGTCGCGATCTGCGCGCTCGGTCTACTGCTGACCACGGGCGCCTACGCGCGGGACGAGAAGAAGCCGAACGACTATCCGAACGCGACGCGTCAGGAACCCAAGCCGGACATGTCCTCCAGCGAGCAGCGCGACCTGAGCAAGGCCGCCGACCTCGTCAGTGACGACAAGGGCGCCGAGGCGCAGCCGCTGGTCGAGAAGATCATCGGCAACGCGCGTGCGAGCAAGTACGCGTCCTCGTTCGCGCACCAGCTGCTCGGCCAGATCTACTACGACCAGGACAAGACCGCCCAGGCGCAGACCGAGTACAAGAAGGCGCTGGAGATCGACGGCCTGCCGAACGCGCAGCACTTCTCCATCCTCTACAACGTCGCCCAGCTGCAGCTGCAGGACGAGAAGTATCAGGAAGCCCTCACGACGCTGGACCAGTGGGAGAAGCTGACCGGCAAGCAGACGCCGGAAGAGCTGGCGGTCAAGTCCAACGCCTACTACCGCCTCGAGCAGTACCAGCAGGCCATCGACACGATGAAGAAGGCGATGTCCATGACGGACAAGCCGAACGACAGCTGGACGCAGATCCTGATGGCCAGCTACTTCGAGCTGAACCAGTACGATCAGGCCGCGCAGATCGTGCAGCAGCAGATGGCCAAGGATCCGACCAACAAGAAGCTGCTGAACCAGCTCGCCACTATCTACATCCAGGGCGACAAGACCCAGCAGGCGCTCGACCTGATGGCGAAGGCGAAGTCCCAGGGCCTGATCACGACCAACGACGACTACCTGCAGCTGACCAAGCTGTACGCCTCGGCCGACAAGCCCAAGGAAGCCGCCGACACGCTCAAGGAAGGCTTCGCCAAGAACATCGTGCAGCCCTCCTACGACGCCTACAAGCTGCTCGGCGACGTGTGCACGCAGTCCGAGCAGGACGACTGCGCCGTCGACGGCTACTCCAAGGCCTCGCCGATGGCCAAGGACGGCAACGTCGACTTCCAGCTCGGCTACCTCTACTACTACTCGGACAAGTCCAAGGACGCCGTCGACTCGCTGACCAAGGCGATCTCGCGCGGCAGCCTGCGCCAGGAAGGCGAGGCCTACCTGCTGCGCGGCGACGCGCAGAACGATCTGAACCAGAGCGCCGCCGCGATGGCCGACTGGCAGAAGGCGGCCGGGTTTCCGAGCACCAAGACCATGGCCGAGCAGCGCATCAAGGCGGCCAAGGGCGGCGTGAAAATCCAGCGCGCGCCGAAGAAGAAACAATAGCGTCGATTTACTGAAGTCGTTCCGGAATACCATCGCCCCGCAGGCGTCGGCGTTCACGGAAGGGGCCTTCCTGAAAGCTCAAGGGACCGTCGTGCGACGGTCCCCGAAATTCTCGGGGAATGCCGGTTCGGGAGGCATCGTGCCGATGCGCAAAAAGCGCAACGGCAATGCCGTCGCGTGACGAAACACAACGCAATGATCATGTGCTATTCGACGATCGCCATGCGCTTGTCGTAGGGGCATCGGGTGTTGTACCGTGCTCCGCTCCCTCGACTGGACCCATGCGGTCCGGGGGGTGAAACGAAAGCAGAAACGTCGTCGAGCAGCCGCTAAAGACTTACCTGGTCAAACACTGATGGCAGACAATTCTCAATCGCGCGGCGACTCTTCTTTCAGCTGGCGGCGTGTCACGGCTTTTACCTGCGCATTCGCGCTGCATCTGTTCGCTTTCGCGGTGATGCTGACTCCGGTCGCGCCGCCGCCGCCGAAAGAGAAATCCCTGGACAAGAAGGTGATGGTGGAGTTCATCGAACCGCCGCCGCCACCCCCGCCGCCGCCGCCGCCGCCGCCGGAGCCGCCGAAGAAGCCGCCGCCGAAGGTGGTCGAAAAGGTGCAGCCGCCGCCGAAGGCGCCGCCGCCGCCGCCGGCTCCGGTCGTCGTCGAGGAAGCCTCGCCGATGTCCACTCCGGCCCCGCCGCCGGCTCCGCCCGCGCCGCCGGCTCCGCCCGCGGATATCGCGCCGAGCGAGAACATCAGCTACCGTAAGATGCGTCCGCCGAAGTATCCGCCCCAGGCGGTGCGTCAGCGGCAGCAGGGCAAGGTCATGCTGAAGGTGCTGGTCGGCCTCGATGGCACGCCGGAAGAAGTCACGGTCGAAAAGTCCAGCGGTTCGCGTTTGCTGGATCAGGCCGCGATCGACGCAGTGAAGACCTGGAAATTCAATCCGGGTTCGAAGGGTGGGCAGCCCAGTCGCGGGTATGCCTTGGTTCCCATTGAATTCAATCTGAGTGAGTAAGGGTAGCGCCATGCAGCAAGATCCGTCCCAGACCCCAGCGGCCCAACCGGCTGCCATCCCCGGTGGCGGCGGCAATGCCGCTGCCATGAGCCAGATGGGCTTCAGCGATCTGATCCACAACTTCGACGCTCTGGGTTGGATCGTGTTCATCACGCTCTGCCTGATGTCGATCATGTCGATCTACTTCATCGTGGCGAACTTCCTGCGGAACGCGATGATTCGCGGCCGCATGGATCGCGTCATCAACACGTTCTGGGAAACGCCCTCGGCGCAGGACGCCGTGCGCTTCCTCGAAGAACAGCCCAAGGGCGAACCGTTCTCGAAGATCGCTCTCGACAGCGCTTCGGCCGCGGCCCACCACCAGCGCAACGAGGGCAGCCGCCTGGTCGAGGCGCTGAACCGATCGGAGTTCATCGATCGCGCCCTGCGTCAGGCCGTCGCCCGCGAAAGCCTGCGTCTGGAAGGCGGCATGACGGTGCTCGCGACGGTCGGCTCGTCCGCCCCGTTCGTCGGTCTGCTCGGCACGGTGTGGGGCATCTACCACGCGCTGATCAAGATCGCCGCGTCGGGCAACGCCTCGATGGAAGCGGTGGCCGGTCCGGTCGGCGAGGCGCTGATCATGACCGCGTTCGGTCTGTTCGTCGCCATCCCGGCGGTGCTCGCGTACAACTTCTTCGTGCGCCAGAACCGCGTGATCTACGCGAAGTTCGACGAGTTCGCGCATGACCTGCACGATTTCTTCGCGACCGGTTCGCGAGTCGAAGGCGGCGTCGCGCCGGTTGCCGCGAGGAAGTAAGCCATGGCGATGAGCACAGGCGGTAGCGGCGGCGGCCCGATGGCGGAAATCAACGTCACGCCGCTCGTCGACGTGATGCTGGTGCTGCTGATCATCTTCATGATCACGGCGCCGCTGATGTCGCACAAGATCCAGATCAACTTGCCGCAGGCCAACCCGAACACGATCGACACCAATCCACCGGAGCCGATCGATCTCGCGGTGAAGGAAAACGGCGATCTGTACATGAACGACGAGCCGGTCACTTCGGCGATCCTCGAAGCGCAGCTGCGCGTCGCGGCGCAGAAGAACCCGCAGCCGGAACTGCAGATCCGCGCCGAGAAGACCACGCAGTACCAGAAGGTCGCCGAGGTCATGGCCGCCGCCAAGCGCGCGGGCATGGTCAAGATCGGCTTCCTGACCACCGGCGGCGACCAGTAATACCTGCTGCCGGAATCGATGCGAAGGGCGCCGCGCAAACGCGGCGCCCTTTTTTTTTGCGACGACGTTCGTCCCCCGGCGCCGCGATCGAGGCGCCGCGGGGTGGAGTCCGTTCGCGGGCGCCGCTCGCCGCGCTCGCGCAAGACCCGCACGCCACCGGCTCGGCGATCTCAAGAATTTCCTGAGGCGCACCGCGGCCGCCGAGGCGTAGCCTGTCCTCGCCGTTTCCCAACCCGAGGAGATTGCGCGATGAGCGTCCGTTCGCTGCAGAGCTATGCCCCGGCCCCGGTGCGCGCCGAGATCAACGTCACGTCCCTGATCGACGTCCTGCTCGCCCTGGTGCTGATCCTGATGGTGACCGCGCCGCTGGCGATGCACCGCATCCCGCTCCCGCTCGGCGCGAACGCCGGCGGCGCCGAGCCGAAGATCCTCGGCCTGTCGGTGAAGACCACCGGCGAGCTCTACCTCGACGGCAGCGCGGTCAGCCGTGCGCAGCTGTCCGCGGCCCTGGCGGGCGCGGCGGCCAGCGCGTCGCCGCCCGTGCTGGAGATCCGCCCCGAAGCGACCACACGCTACGACGAGGTCGCCGCCGTGCTCGCCCTGGCCAAGCGCAGCGGCCTGCCGGCGATCCGCATCGAGGGCACGCGCGCGGCGACGGCGGACTGATCGTCTACCGCGCGGCGGTGGCCTGCGCGAGGATCGCGAGGTAGTTGCGCACGGTCGCCGCCAGTCCGTCGTAGATCGCCTCGCCGATCAGCGCATGGCCGATCGAGACTTCGGCCAGAAACGGAATCGCGCGCACCAGCGCGCCGAGGTTGCGCTGATCGAGGTCGTGACCCGCGTTGACGCCGAGTCCGGCGGCGCGCGCCCGCTCGGCCGTGCGCACGCAGTCGTCCAGCGCGCGCGCGAAGTCGCCGTCGGCGAACGCGTTCGCGTACGGCTCGGTGTAGATCTCGATGCGGTCCGCGCCGATCTCGGCCGCACGCTCGACGTCGTCGACGCCGGCGTCGACGAACAGGCTGACGCGGCAGCCGATCGACTTCAGCTCGCGCACCAGCGGACGCAGGCGTTCGGCGTCGCGTGCCAGATCGAAGCCGTGGTCGGAGGTCAGCTGCGCATCGCCGTCGGGCACCAGCGTCGCCTGTGCCGGCCGCGCCGCGCGCACGAGTTCGACGTAGCCGGGATAGCTGCCGCGCGCGGGCGCGAACGGGTTGCCCTCGATGTTGTATTCCACAAGGCTCGCGCCGGCCCGCGAGGCGGCGGCGTTCGACGAAGCCAGCTCGGCGGCGATGCGTGGAACGTCGTCGGCGCGGATGTGCCGCTGGTCCGGACGCGGATGCACGGTGATGCCGTGGCATCCGGCCTGCATCGCCACACGCGCGGCGATCACCGGATCGGGCAGGGCGTGTCCGCGCGAGTTGCGCAGCACGGCGATCTTGTTGACGTTGACGCTGAGCGCGGTCATCGCAGGTCGCAAGCGGAGAGGACGCGCAGTATATCGGCGGCGACGTTCGCCGCTGTCGCGGAACGCTAGTCGCAGCTTTCCGGCGACGTCCGCCATACCACCGGCTCCCAGTACGCGCCGTCGCGCCACTCGTTGCGCTTGGCGTCGTCCAGGCGCGCGGCGACGAACAGGGTCGTGTTCGGCTCGACGTCGACCTCGAGCGTCTTGTGACGCGAATCGGGGCCGCTGTTGCGCAGGCGGTCGTTGAAGGCGAGGTAGCGCGACTCGATGCGCTCGGCGATCTTCAGCACGTGATGTCCGGCCGGCACCTCGTACGACTTCGAGCCTCCCGGCCCGGGCACGGCGCCGTCGATGCTGAGGATCTTCGCGGCGTGCAGCTGCTGCTGGCGCGGCGCGACGTCGAAGTCGCTGAGGCGGCCGCAACCCTGGGCCGCGGCGATCGGCGGCACCGCTGCCGGCGAGCCGGTGCTCGCCGCCGGCTTCGCGCCGCCGCCGATGGACAGATGCATCGCCGGCAGCTCGACGCTGGACAGCTTGCCGGAGAAGGTCTGCGTGCGGCCGTCGCGCCTGGCTTCGAAGACGAGCGGGCTGCCGTTGGGCAGTTCGTCGACGCTGCGGCGCAGGATCGCCGCGGCGCCGGCGACCCCGGCCAGGCGCGTGCCGTTCAGTGCCAGCAGCACGTCGCCCGCGCGCAGGCCCATGCGCTCGGCGCTGCCGCCCGGCGTCACCGCCAGCACGTGCAATCCGTCGTCTGCGGCGTGCGCGCTGTCGACCAGCAGGCCGAGATTGCTGACGCGCTGCGCCGGGGCATCGATGGCCAGGGAAATCTCCTGCGCGGAGCGGTCGCCGAACGCGCCGCTCTCGACCAGCTCGGCCACCAGGGCGCGCAGCTCCTCGCGCAGGCGCTGCTCGACGGCGGGGTTCGAGCCGCGCGTCGCCTCCGACGAGGCGGCCGTCCGCGCGCCGTCCTCGGCATTCGCGCCGCCGACGAGCGCGAACAGCATCGCCAGCGCCAGACACGGCACCCGCTTGCGCATTCCAGCTTCGTCGATCCTCATCGCCATCTCGTCACCTCGTCTCGTCAAATGCGCGTGACTCGCGTCGCGTCGTACGCACTCGCGTCCTGGAACCGCGCGATCAATCCGCGCAGAGCGTCATTGCGTTGTTTCCACAGCGGTTCGAGTTCCGTCGCCTCGGCGCCGCGGTCGTAGGCGGCCTGCAGCGCCGTGTCGATCGAGCGCAGCCGCGTCAGGCCGACTGCGACCGGCCGGCCACCGTCGGCCAGCTGCCGCCACTGCGCTTCCAGTGCCTGCGACTCGCGCTGCGCGTCGGCCCAGCTCGGACCCGCCGGCGGCGCCGGCCGCACCAGCAGTGCAGCCGCGATGCCGAGCAGGACGGTCGCCGCGGCCGCGAAGCTCCACTGCCGGACGCGTCGCCGCCGCACGTGCGCGGCCGCGATGCGCGACCACAGCGCCGGGTCCGGCTCGAACACCGGCAGCTGGCGCAGGTCCAGCTTCGGCTTGGGGAAAGCAGTCTCATGCATGGTCCATCGCCTCCGCCGATCCCGGGTCCGCCACGGCGTCGTTGAGCCGCTTCAGCGCGCGCGCCAGGATCGATTTCGAATAACTCTCGCTCTGACCGAACAGCTCCGCCATTTCCCGATGCGTATAGCCTTCGACCTCGTGCAGGATGACCACCGCGCGTGCGCGCGGCGGCAGCCGCATCAGGATCGCCCACGCGTCGGCGCGGTCCTCCGCATCCGTCGCCCGCGCCGGCATCGACTCGAACAGCGTGTCCGGATCGTCGTCGCGGAAGCGCTGGTGCGAGCGCAGCGCGTCGATCGTCGCGTTCGCCGTCATGCGCTTGAGCCAGGCGCCGAACGGCGCGTCGCCGCGGAACCCGCGCAGGCTGACCATCAGCTTGAGGAAGATTTCCTGCACGATGTCCTCCGCCGCAGCCGGCTCCCCCAGAACGCGCAGCGCCAGGTTGTAGCAGGCGCCGCCGAAACGGTCGTAGATGGCCGCGAACGCTGCCATCTCCCCTCTTCGGGCGCGTTCCAGCGTGACCCGGTCCAGCTCGAGTCCGAAGCCGGAAGGTGCACGAATCTCGCTCACAGAGCTGGGCTGTCCATCGGCCATTTCGCTCCCCAGGACGGCCCAAAGCCTGCCACCGTTGCAATCGGCGCGTTCATGCGGCCAATGTAAAGGACTGTAAGGAACGCGCCGCGCCGCGCCAGGCCAGCGCCCCGACCAGGCCGGGCGCCGGCTGCAGTGGGCACAGGCGCCACTGCGCCACCGGCCCGGCTTCGTCCGCGATCCGCTGCAGCGCGCCGACCTCGCCGTCGGCCCCGACCGCGAACGCCAGCCGGTCGAGACCGAAGTTCAGGCCTTGGCCAAGCGCCTTCAGTACGGCTTCCTTGCGCGTCCACAGCTGCAGGAAGCAGGGCAGGCGCGCGTGCGCCGGCAGGCGTTCCAGGGCGTCGGCCTCGTCCGCGGCGAAGAAGCGGCGCGCGATCTCGAGCAGGGAAAGGCGCCGCTCGTCGCGCTCGAGGTCGACCCCCAGCTCCTGCCCGCGCGCGAAGGCCAGCAGCACGTGGTGGCCGGCGTGGCTGAGGTTGAAATCCAGTCCCGTGTCCGCCGGCGCGTACGGCTTGCCGTGCGCGCCGCGCGCGATCTCGAGCGTGCGGTCCGTGCCGGCGTAGTCGCGCAGCAGCCGGTCGAGCGTGGCGCGCGCGGCGTCGGCGACCGCGCGCGGCATCGTCCCCGGGGCGAATTCCATCGAGCAGAGGTGGATCTCGTCCGCACCGAGCGGCGGCGGTCGGTCGCGGCGGACGAAGGCGTCGGCGGTCAGGGTCTGCATCGCGCCATGCTTGGCGGCGCGGCCGCGCGCGTCAAGCGGAACCGCGCGCCGCTCGGCTTAGAATGCCCCGTCGCTCCGGAGGTGCGCATGATCGCCGCTTGGCTGCTGATGCTGGTTTCCGTCTCGTACGTGGCCGCGCTGTTCGCGATCGCGTACTACGGCGACCGCCGGCCGCTGTATCCGGCGCGCGCGTGGCTGCGG
The DNA here is from genome assembly GCF_042652785.1 of Dokdonella ginsengisoli. NCBI lineage: Bacteria > Pseudomonadati > Pseudomonadota > Gammaproteobacteria > Lysobacterales > Rhodanobacteraceae > Dokdonella > Dokdonella ginsengisoli. The sequence goes on from NZ_JBHSHD010000006.1 coordinate 30,562, forward strand.
CCGATCGTCTACAGCCTGGCGCTGGCGGTGTACTGCTCGTCGTGGACGTTCTACGGTGCGGTCGGCACCGCCGCTCGCGGCGGGCTGTCGTACCTGCCGATCTACGTCGGCCCGATCCTGCTGTTCGTGTTCGGCTTCGGCCTGCTCGAGCGCCTGGTGCTGGTGGCGAAGGAACGCAACGTCACCTCGATCGCGGACTTCATCGCCTCGCGCTTCGGCAAGTCGCACGCGCTGGCGGCGCTGGTCACGATCATCGCGGTGACCGCGGTGATCCCGTATCTCGCGCTGCAGCTGAAGGCGGTCGCGCTGAGCTTCGACGTGCTCTCCGGTGCGCCGAGCGCGGCGACGCCTCCGTTGTTCGGCGACAGCGCGCTGTACGTGGCCCTGCTGCTGGCGATCTTCGCGATCCTGTTCGGCACGCGCGGCATCGACGCGACCGAGCACCACCACGGCATGATGCTCGCCATCGCGGCGGAGTCGGTGATCAAGCTGCTCGCCTTCGTCGCGGTCGGCGTCTACGCGCTGTACGTCGGCGGCCGCTTCGAGACGATCGCCGCGCCGCTGGCGCGCATCGCCGACGACGGACTGCCGCCCGGCTTCATCGCGCAGAGCGTGCTCGCGTTCACGGCGATGTTCTGCCTGCCGCGGCAGTTCCAGGTCGCGGTGGTCGAATGCGAACACGCCGGCGACCTGCGCCGCGCGCGCTGGATGTTCCCGCTCTACCTCGTGATCGTCTCCGCGCTGGTGCTGCCGATCGCCACCGCCGGCATGCAGGCGGCGCAGGGCAGCAAGGTCGCCGCCGACGCCTACGTGCTGTGGCTGCCGCTAGCGCACGACAATCCGTGGCTGGCGATCTTCGCCTACATCGGCGGCTTCTCCGCCGCCACCGGCATGGTCATCGTCGCCTCGGTCGCGCTGTCGACGATGGTCAGCAACGACCTGGTCATGCCGGCCCTGCTGCGCGTGCGCGCGCTCAAGCTCGAGCAGCGCACCGATCTGTCCTCGATCGTGCTCGGCGTGCGCCGGGTGACGATCGTCGCACTCGGCCTGCTCGCCTTTCTCTACTACCGCTTCAGCACGCAGGCGCAGAACCTCGCCGCGATCGGCCTGCTCTCGTTCGCGGCGGTGGCGCAGTTCGCGCCGGCGATCGTCTGCGGCCTGTACTGGCGCGGCGCGAGCCGGCTCGGCGTGATCAGCGGCCTGCTCGCCGGCTTCGCCGTCTGGGCCTACACCCTGCTGCTGCCCTCGCTCGCCGTCGCCGGCTGGCTGCCGATCGCCTGGGTCGAGCACGGCCCGTACGGCGTCGCCTGGCTGAAGCCGCACGCGCTGTTCCTGCTCAGCGGCTGGGAGCCGGTCACGCACGGCGCGTTCTGGTCGCTGCTCGCCAACGTCGGCTGCTGCGTGTTCGTCTCGCTGCGTTTCCGCCCCGGCGTCGAGGAACGCCTGCGCGCGGCCGCCTTCCTCGATCCTTATGCAACGCGCGCCGTCGGCATCGGCGAATGGCAGGGCCGCGTGCGCGTCGCCGATCTCGCCGCGATCGCCGAACGCATCGTCGGCGAGAAGCTCGCCGCGCGCGCGTTCGGCGAATACGCCGAGGCGACCGGCAAGCCGCTCGCACCGGAAGCCTCGGCCGAGCGCGCGTTGGTGCAGCACACCGAGCGCGTGCTCGCCGGCGCGATCGGCGCCGCCTCGGCGCGGCGCATGCTGACCAGCGCGCTGCGCGGCACCGGCCTGGACCTGTCCGAAGCGGCGACCCTGCTCGACGAGACCTCGCAGGAGCTGCGCTTCAACCGCGAGCTGCTGGCGGTCACGTTCGACAACATGCTGCAGGGAATCAGCGTGGTCGATCGCGAGCTGCGCATCGTCGCCTGGAACCGGCGCTACCTCGACCTGTTCGACTACCCGGACGGCTTCGTCTACGTCGGCCGCCCGGTCGCCGACCTGATCCGCCACAACGCCTCGCGGCGCCTGCTCGGCGACGGCGACATCGAGACGCAGATCGAGCGCCGACTCGCGCACCTGCGCGCCGGCACGCCGCACGTGTTCGTGCGCGAGCGCCCCGACGGTCGCGTGATCGAGACGCGCGGCGAGCCGCTGCCGGGCGGCGGCTACCTGACCACCTTCAGCGACATCACCTCGTACAAGCACGTCGAGAACGCGTTGCGCGAGGCGAACGAGACGCTCGAGCAGCGCGTCGCGCAGCGCACCGGCGAACTCGAGCACGCCCTGCTCGCCGAGCAGCGCGCGGTGCGCCAGGCGGAGTCGGCGAACCAGTCGCGCACGCGCTTCCTCGCCGCCGCCAGCCACGATCTGCTGCAGCCGCTGAATGCCGCGCGCCTGTTCACCTCCGCCCTGCGGCACCAGCCGCTCGACGACGAAAGCGGACGCCTCGCCGAACGCATCGACACCGCGTTCAAGGCGGCCGAGGACCTGCTCGACGCGCTGCTGGAAGCCTCCAGGCTCGAGGCGGGCAAGTACCAGGTCGACGTTTCCGACTTCGCGCTCGGCGGGTTGATCGAATCGCTGCAGCAGCAGTTCGGCGTGCTCGCCGCCACGCGCGGACTGAAGCTGCGCTTCGTCGCCACGCACGCATGGGCGCGCAGCGATGCGCAGCTGCTGCGCCGCATCCTGCAGAACTTCCTCGCCAACGCGCTGCGCTACACGCGCAGCGGCGGCGTGGTCTGCGGCGTGCGCCGTCACGGTGCGAACCTGCGCATCGAGGTCTGGGACAGCGGTCCCGGCATCGCCGACGACCAGCTCGGCCACGTGTTCGACGAATTCCGCCGCGGCAGCCACGTGTCGCCGTGGGGCGAGAAGGGCATCGGACTGGGCCTGGCGATCTGCGAGCGCATGGCGCGCCTGCTCGGTGCGAGCATCGGCGTGCGGTCCGTGCAGGGACGCGGCAGCGTGTTCTTCGTCGAGGTGCCGCGCGCCGCGGCGCAGGCCGGTGCACCGCAGGACCGTCCGGCCGCCGACGAGCCGACCGCGCTCGACGGCAGCCTGCACGCGCTGTGCCTCGACAACGATCCGGCGATCCTCGACGGCATGTCGGCGTTGCTGACGCGCTGGGAGATCTCCTGCGACCTCGCCGCCACGCTCGACGAGGCGCTCGCGGCCGCGCGCCGCCGCCGCCCGGACCTGCTGCTGGTCGACTTCCACCTCGACGCCGCGCAGGACGGACTCGAAGCGCTCGGCGCCCTGCGCAACGCCTGCAATCCGCCGCCGCCCGGTGCGCTGATCACTGCCGACACCAGTGCGGAACTGGCTGTGCGCGCCCGTGCGCTCGGCTACGCGCTGCTGCGCAAGCCGGTCAAGCCGGCGGCGCTGCGGGCGTTGATCATGCAGCTCGGGCGCAGCACCGAGAGAAGAACCGCGTAGTCGCAGGCTTTGCCGTTCCCGGCGATTGGCGAAGGCACCGCGCCGTCCTGTCGACGGGTCACAGGGTCGACATCTCGACGAAGCAGGATGCGAAATGAATCACGCACGACGAGCAGCCACTGGGCGACATTGCCCGGCCGGGAAGTCTTTGACGCGATGAACAGGAAAGGCCCCAGGGGAAAATCGATGCAGGGCAGCGGGTAGGGGATTACTCCAAGGAGAAGTTCATGAAGAAGTTGACGCTTGCAGTACTGGCGGCGCTCGCGATGCCGACCGCCTCGTTTGCCGGAAATTTCCTCACGTACGAAGGTCATCCGGTTCGCGAAGGGGAGTACATCGTCGTTTTCGAATCCAGCCTCGAAAAGGCCGCGGCGGCTGAAGCCGCCATTCTTGCGCTGGCCGAAAGGAACGTGATCAAGATCGATCAGCGGTGGGAAACCGCGCTGCACGGAATGGCGATCTCCAACGTCGACGAGGCCACGGCCAGGGAAATCGCCGCCACCGAAGGTGTCGAGTCGGTGGAGCAGAATGCGGTCGTCTATCCGAGCACCACTCAGCTGAACGCGCCGCCCCAGCTGGACCGGATCGACCAATACGATCTGCCGACCGACGGAAAGTTCGTCTTTGGCCCGGGTGGAACCGGTGTTCACGCCTACGTTCTCGATACCGCCATCCGAACCACGCACAACGACTTCCGGCCTTACGGAAATCCGACGGGGCCGAGCCGCGCCACCAATGATGTCGATATCCGCGGGCAGGGGTTCGCGCCGGGAAGACATGGCACGCTGATCGCGTCTGTTCTGGGTGGAGTGACCAGTGGAGTCGCCAAGAGCGTCCGGATACACGGGGTAGTTATCAGCAATCCAACTGACAGTACCAGTAGTGACGCATGGTTGCTTGGAGGAATAGATTGGGTTGCCCAGAATGCAATCCGCCCCGCTGTGGCCAATGTCAGTTTCATATTTCCACCACATCAGGGAGCGGCCATTAAATCGGCCTTGGAAAATCTTGTGAGCACGGGAATATTCGTGGCGGCGGCAGCGGGGAACGGAGGGGTAGGGGACGCATGCGCAAGTCCAATAGGAGGTGCTAGCGGAGTTTATACCGTGGCCGGAATTACGGATGCCGACGAAAGCTGGAATTTCCAATTTCCTACCAATGGAGGCTCACCCACCGGGCCCTGCATTTCAGCCTACGCGAGAGTTATCGTGATTGGGGCCGGGCCAGGCTCCGACAACAGCTATGTCACTGGTATAGGAACATCATATGCCGCACCGGTCGCGGCAGGCATCGCAGCCCAACTCCGTCAAGACTTTCCTTACGTAGCGGTGACGTCAATCATTTCGGAAATGAACGGGCACGCAATTCAGGGCCGGGTTACCGACATTCCGGCGACACCGGCCGGCACGCCCAACCGCATCCTCAAGAGTTATTGATCCGACGTTCTACCGGAGTACGGCACAAGGACGTGCCGTACTGCAGCTTCAGTTCGCGGACTTTCCCGTGACCAGCTGTTCCGCCAGCGCCGCCTCGAGACCGCCGTCGCGGCTGACGCGCAGCCGTTCCAGCTCCGCGCGCGACCACTCGTGCACGAGCCGGCCTTCGTGCAACAGCGACACGCGGTCGGCCCAGTGCTCGGCGATGTCGAGCGCATGCGTGGCCAGCAGCACGCCGCAGCGGCCGGCGTCGACGCGGGCGCGCAGGTGGCGCTTGAGCAGCAGGCCGCTGGCCGGGTCGAGGCCGTTGAAGGTTTCGTCGAGCACGATCAGCTCGGGCTCGCCGAGCAGGGCGAGCAGCACGCCGAGCTTCTGCCGCGTGCCGTAGGACATCAGCGCGACGGCATCGTCGAGCCACGGCGCCAGGCGCAGTGCCTCGGCGAGTTCGAGCACTTCCGCATCGATCGACGCCAGACGCTTCGCTGCGGCCTGCACGGCCAGGCATTCGCGCGCGCTCAGCAGCGGCGGCAGCCGTTCCGGCGCGACCGCGTAGCCGAGCTTCGTCTTCGCCGCGACGGCTTCGGTGACGATCGAATGCCCGCCGACGCGCACCGTCCCGGATGTGGGAGCCAGCCGGCCGACGCAGACGTCGAGCAGGGTGCTCTTGCCGCTGCCGTTCGCGCCGAGCAGGGCCAGCCATTCGCCGCGTGCGACGCGAAGGTCGACGTCGCGCAGCACGACGCGCTCGCCGTAGCCGGCGCGCAGGGCCGAGATTTCCAGCACGGCGTCGCTCATGCGCGCCTCGCGCGCTGCACGTCGCGCCACCACAGCAGCGGCAGCGCCACCGGCAGCAGCCACCACGCGCTGCCGAGCAGGGCGAGCATGGCCAGCGCGATCGCGATGCGCTCGCCGCGCGCACGTTCGGGTCGATGGCGCGAGGCCAGCGCGTGGCCGATCGCGGTGACGCACCAGGCCGAGGCGACACCGGCGAAGGCGAGGGCGGCGATCGGCGAAGCGCCGAGCAGCGCCAGCAGCAAGGTGGCGATCGCAATCGCCGCCGCCAGCGCGATGCCGCTGCGCAGGCACAGCGATCGCGCGAACGTGCCGAGCGGCAACGGTGTCGCACGCGTCCATGCGGCGGCGGCGGGAATCGTCGCGAGCAGCGCCAGCAGCAGGGAATGCGCCGCGATCAGGCTCGCCGCCAGCAGCACGATCAGCACGGCGACGAACGGCGGTATGCCCATCGGCAGCATCAGCAGCACGCCGGCGACCAGCTGCGCGTGCTGGCGCGGGTTCGCGTCGGCCAGCAGGCGCGCGAACGGCCAGCGCGCGAGCGCGCCGAGGCCGGCCGCGTTCGATGCCGCCCTGCGTCGCGCCGACAGGCGTGGCAGGGCGACGGTCGCGACGGCGTCCGCGCGTGCACCGGAACGCCATCCGGCCAGCGTGCCGAGGGCGAGGCCGGCACCGGCCAGCGCGAGGGTCTGCGAAGCGTCGGCGCCGCTGGCGGCCATCGCGGCGAGCAGTACGGCGGGGATCGCGACGAGCGGCGGCACCACGCGCCAGGCCACCGCACGACGCGTCGCGGCGTGCGTCTCGCGTGCGTCGATCGGCGCCGTCGCCAGCCACGATTTCGCCAACGTCTGCTGCGTGCGCCGGCGCGCGTTGCGCGTCAGGCTCCAGGCGAGCGCGAAACCGGCGACGCCGACCGCGAGCGGCTGGTCGTGCAGCAGGGCGAGCAGGGCGCCGCCATCGGCCTGCAGGCGGCGCCACGCGACCCACGCCACCGCGACGGCCAGCACGCCGGCCAGCGCGAGCAGCGGCTTGTGCCGCAGCCAGTACCGGCGTCGCGCATTCGCCAGCAGTCGAGCCTGCAGCCGCAGCGCCGGCGCCGGCGCGGTCTGGAGCGAGGGAGAGGGCATCGGACATTCCTCGGCGGACGCCCGACTACGATAGCGCCGCGCGCGCCGAGTTCAGTGCGGCCCGTTGGTGAGCATCGCGTCGCCGCCGGCCAGCGCATCCGCGTCGACCGCGAGATGGCTGGCGAGCAGGGCGACCTGGGTGCGGTTGGAAACGCCGAGCTTGCGCATGATCGCGGTCATGTGTGCCTTCACCGTCGCCTCGGAAACGCCCAGTTCGTAGGCGATCTGCTTGTTGAGCAGGCCTTCGGCGATCATGTTCAGCACGCGGAACTGCTGCGGCGTCAGCTGCGCGACCTGCGCGGCGACGTCGGCTTCGGCCGGCTTCAGCGCCGTGCCGCCGCCGCGCACCGCCGCCGGCACCCACAGATCGCCGCCGAGCACCTTGCGCACGGCTTCGACGATGGTCTCCACCGACGCTGATTTGGGGATGTAGCCGGAGGCGCCGTGCGCGATCGCGCGGCGGATCACCTGCGCCTCCTCGTGCGCGGACACGACCACGATCGGCAGGCCCGGATGCTGCGCGCGCGTGTGCACCAGCGCCGAGAATCCGCTCGCGCCGGGCATGTGCAGGTCGAGCAGCAGCAGTTCGACGTCCGCGTGCGCCTCGATCGCCGCGTGCAGGGCGGCGACGCCGTCGACTTCGTGCAGCACGGCGCCGGGCAGGGCTTGCAGCACGGCGCGCTTGAGCGCATCGCGGAACAGGGGATGGTCGTCGGCGATCAGGATTTCGCGCATCGACGCGTTCGCCCTCCATGACGGCAGGACCGCAGCTTGCCGGCTGCGGCCCTGCGAGGCAATTCGACTTTCGGTCAGGCGGCCGCAACCGTCTCCGTGGCGCGCCTCAGCGCGCCAGGCGTTCGTCGACGAGGTTCTGCACCACGCCCGGATCGGCCAGGGTCGAGGTGTCGCCGAGCTGGTCCGGCGCGTTCTCGGCGATCTTGCGCAGGATGCGGCGCATGATCTTGCCCGAGCGCGTCTTCGGCAGCCCTGATGCCCACTGCAGGAAATCCGGCGAGGCGATCGGCCCGATCTCCTTGCGCACCCAGGCGACGAGTTCCTTGCGCAGTTCCTCGCTCGGCGTCTCGCCGGCCTTCAGCGTGACGTAGGCGTAGATGCCCTGGCCCTTGATGTCGTGCGGACAGCCGACCACCGCCGCCTCGGCGACCTTCGGGTGCGCGACCAGGGCGCTCTCGACCTCGGCCGTGCCCAGGCGATGGCCGGAGACGTTGATGACGTCGTCGACGCGGCCGGTGATCCAGTAGTAGCCGTCCGCGTCGCGTCTTGCGCCGTCGCCGGTGAAGTACATGCCCGGATAGGTCTTGAAGTAGGTGTCGATGAAGCGCTGGTGGTCGCCGTACACCGTGCGCATCTGTCCCGGCCACGAATCGGTGATGACCAGGTTGCCCTCGGTGGCGCCGTCGAGGATCGCGCCCGCGGCGTCCACGATCGCCGGCTTCACGCCGAAGAACGGCAGCGTGGCCGAGCCGGGCTTCTGGTCGATCGCGCCGGGCAGCGGCGTGATCAGGATGCCGCCGGTCTCGGTCTGCCACCAGGTGTCGACGATCGGGCAGCGGCCGTCGCCGACCACGCGCCAGTACCACTCCCAGGCTTCCGGGTTGATCGGCTCGCCGACTGAGCCGAGCAGGCGCAAGCTCGCGCGCGAGGCCTTCTTCACCGGCGCCTCGCCTTCGCGCATCAGCGCGCGGATCGCCGTCGGCGCAGTGTAGAACAGCGTCACCTGGTGCTTGTCGACGACCTGCCAGAAGCGTGAGGAGTCCGGATAGTTCGGCACGCCTTCGAACATCAGCGTGGTCGCGCCGTTGGCGAGCGGCCCGTACAGCAGGTAGCTGTGGCCGGTGACCCAGCCGACGTCGGCGGTGCACCAGTAGACGTCGTCCTCGCGCAGGTCGAACACGCATTCGTGCGTGTAGCTGGCGTAGACCAGGTAGCCGCCGGTGCTGTGCAGCACGCCTTTCGGCTTGCCGGTCGAGCCGGACGTGTAGAGGATGAACAATGGATCCTCGGCGCCGACCGCGACCGGTTCGTGTTCGGCCTTCTGGCCGTCCATCAGCGCCGACCACCAGCGGTCGCGCGGCGCCTGCATCGCCACCGCACCGCCGGTGCGCTTCACCACCAGCACCGTCTCGACGCTGTTGGTGCCGGGACGCTGCAGCGCCTCGTCGACGTTGATCTTCAGCGCGACCTTCTTGCCGCCGCGCAGGCCTTCGTCGGCGGTGATGACGAGCTTGCACTGCGAATCGGCGATGCGGCCGGCCAGGGAATCCGGCGAGAAGCCGCCGAACACCACCGTGTGCACGGCGCCGATGCGCGCGCAGGCGAGCATCGCCACGGCCGCCTCGGGAATCATCGGCAGGTAGATCGCGACGCGATCGCCCTTCTTCACGCCGAGGTTAGTCAGCAGGTTGGCCGCCTTGCACACCTCGGCGTGCAGCTCGCGGTAGCTGATGCGGCGCGATTCGTTCGGATCGTCGCCTTCCCACACGATCGCGGTCTTGTCGCCGCGCGCGGCGAGGTGACGGTCCAGGCAGTTCGCGGCGAGGTTGAGCTGTCCGTCCTCGTACCAGCGGATGCGGAAGTCGTCGACGTCGAAGGAGACGTCCTTGACCTTCGTGTACGGCCGGGTCCAGTCCAGCCGCTGGCCGATGCGGCGCCAGAACCCCTCCGGGTCGCGCACCGATTCGGCGTAGTCGCGCTCGTAGGCGGCCTTGTCGACGCGCGCTCGTGCGGCGAATTCGGGCGAGACGGGGTGCAGGGTCGACATGGGTTCTTCTCCTGATCTTCCTATCGCAACGACATTTCAGTTCGCCTCTCCCGCTTGCGGGAGAGGCCGCGCCGCAGGTGCGGGTGAGGGGTGCATCGCGAAACGTTCCGCGCTCTTCCCCTCATCCGCCCCTTTCGGGGCACCTTCTCCCGCGAGCGGGAGAAGGAAAGCGCAGACGACTCGACAGGGAGGTTCGATGCGAGCCGGACGGATGTTTGCAGTTCAGCACGGACGGCCAGTTTGCCACGGGCTCCGCGTGCGGCGGGGTAGCGGCGGGATTCGACTTTGGTCGTGGGCGCGACCAATGGCGAATGGTCGCACCGCGGCCGGCCGCGCAAGCTCGACGGCGTTGCTTGGCTGATCGGGAGGGATGGCGATGACCGCATGCTCCGGCCTCAAGAAGACCGCACTCGCGCTGGCCTGTTGCCTGGCCTTGCCGAGCGTGGCGCTGGCCGATTCGAAACGCGAGGCGGCACTCGAGAAACGCGTGAGCGACCTCGAGCGCCAGCTGCAGGAACTGTTGACCGAGGTGAAGGCGCAGCGCAACGCGCCGCCGCAGATCGTGCAGGCGCCGCCACCCCCGCCACCCCCGGCGCCGCCCGCACCGGCGAAGGAAGCGCCGCCGACCTTCACCACGGCGCCCGGTCTTTCGGTCGCCTTCCACGGCTTCGTCAGCGCGACTGCGTTCACCCAGGACCGCAGCTTCCGCTTCGGCAACGGCCAGAACGCCGAGACACCCGTCCCCGGTTCGGACGGCCGCACCAGCGGCTTCGACATCCGCAACACGCGTTTCTGGCTCGACATCACCGGCGCCAAGTTCGACGAGAACTGGAGCGGCGGCGGTCGCATCGAGATGGACTTCTTCGGCGGCTTCAACGGCACCGGCGCCTACAGCCGCCAGCAGCCGGTGCCGCGCCTGCGCCAGGCCTACATCGATCTGGACAATCCCTCCAGCGGCAGCAAGGTGCGCATCGGCCAGCAGTGGGACCTGATGTTCCCGATCGACAACGTGCCGACCTCGCTGTCGCACCTGGCCTTTCCGCTCGGCTTCGGCGCCGGCTTCGTCGGCTGGCGCTTCCCCGGCGTGGTCTGGATGCAGGACCTCAACCATGGCTCGGAAGGCACCAAGTGGCGCGTCGACGTCGGCGCGTTCGACGGTTCCTGGAACGGTCCGGGCGACAACCTGAACTACCTCTCCGGCGGCAACGCCGACTTCCAGCCGCAGGTCGAGGCGCGCCTGCGCGCGCAGGGCGACACCTGGCTCGCCTACGCCGCCGGCCACTACAGCAAGGTCGACCTGCGCGGTGTCGACGGCAACGCGCCGGTGCCGGTCAAGTCGAGCCTGAAGAGTACCGGCGGCGAGATCGGCGGCATGTGGAAGCCGGGGCCGTGGAACTTCAAGGCGCTGGTCTACGCCGGCAAGGGCATGGGCCAGATCTTCGGCAACCTGTCGCAGTTCGGCGACATCGGCGAGGTCGGCGGCTTCGCCCAGGTCGGCTACAGCTTCACCAAGCACTGGAGCGCGAACGCGTTCTACGCCTACCAGAAGTCCGACGAGGACGACGTGATCCGCTGGCTCGGCAACGGCTCGACCGGCCTGCTCAAGAACCGCCAGGCCGCGCTCGGCGTGCAGTACGCGAGCGGTCCGTACCAGCTCGGCGTCGAATGGCTGTACGACAAGGTCGATTCGACCAGCGACGGCATCGCGCGCAAGACCACCAGCGGCAACCAGCTCAGCCTGAGCGCGCTGTACACGTTCTGATCAACGGCGATCCAGTCGCCCACCGAGGGGGAAACACAGCATGGCCACCGTTGCATCTTCGATCCCGTCCGGCGGCGGGCTGGGCACCAGCCACCGGCGCGTCATCGTCGCCTCCAGCCTCGGCACGGTGTTCGAGTGGTACGACTTCTACCTCTACGGCTCGCTCGCCGCGATCATCGGCAAGCAGTTCTTCGGCGGGTTGAACGACACCAGCCAGTTCATCTTCGCCCTGCTCGCGTTCGCCGCCGGCTTCGCCGTGCGGCCGTTCGGCGCGCTGGTGTTCGGGCGACTGGGCGACATGATCGGGCGCAAGTACACCTTCCTGATCACGATCGTGATCATGGGCCTGTCGACCTTCCTCGTCGGCGTGCTGCCCAGCTACGCGACGATCGGCATCGCCGCGCCGGTAATCCTGATCACGCTGCGCCTGCTGCAGGGCTTGGCGCTCGGCGGCGAGTACGGGGGCGCGGCGACCTACGTCGCCGAACACGCGCCGAACGGCAAGCGCGGCCTGTACACCAGCTTCATCCAGACCACCGCCACGCTCGGCCTGTTCCTGTCGCTGCTGGTGATCTGGGGCTGCCGCAACTACCTCGGCAAGGACGCGTTCGAGGACTGGGGCTGGCGCATTCCGTTCTGGGTTTCGGTGGCCCTGCTCGGCGTGTCGGTGTGGATCCGCATGCAGCTCAACGAATCGCCCCTGTTCCAGCAGATGAAGGCCGAGGGCAAGCAGTCGAAGGCGCCGATCACCGAGAGCTTCTTCTCCAAGAACGGCAAGATCGCGCTGCTCGCGCTGCTCGGCGCGACCGCCGGCCAGGCGGTGGTCTGGTACGGCGGCCAGTTCTACTCGCTGTTCTTCCTGACCAAGACGCTGGGCATGGATCCGAACCAGGCCGACATCTTCATCGCGATCGCGCTGGCGCTCGCCACGGCCGGGTTCATCTTCTTCGGCTGGCTGTCGGACCGGATCGGCCGCAAGGTCATCGTGCTCGGCGGCTGCCTGCTCGCGGTGGTCACCTACTTCCCGGTGTTCAAGGGACTCACGCACCACGTCAACCCGGCGCTCGAAGCCGCGGTGGCGGCGGCGCCGGTCACCGTCACCGCGGACCCCGCGCGCTGCGCATTCCAGTTCGACCCGGTCGGCAAGGCCACCTTCAAGCAGTCCTGCGACATCATCAAGTCGGCGCTGGCGAAGAAGGGCATTCCGTACGTCAACGCGCCGGGAGCGGCCGGCAGTGTCGCCACGGTCGCCATCGGCGGCGCCACGCTGAACAGCTTCGAGGGCGCCGCGCTGTCGAAGGAGGAATTCAAGACGCAGTCCGACGCGTTCGGCAAGCAGCTCTCCGATGCGTTGAAGAATGCGGGCTATCCGTCCGCAGCCAATCCGGCGCAGATCAACGCGACGATGACGGTCCTGCTGCTGACCTACCTCGTGCTGCTGGTCACGATGGTGTACGGACCGATCGCCGCGTGGCTGGTCGAACTGTTCCCCACGCGCATCCGCTACACCTCGATGAGCCTGCCGTACCACATCGGCAACGGCTGGTTCGGCGGCTTCCTGCCGTTCACCGCGTTCGCCATCGTCGCCGCCACCGGCAACATCTACAGCGGCCTGTGGTATCCGGTGATCGTCGCCGCGATGACCTTCGTCATCGGCCTGCTGTTCCTGCCCGAGACCAAGGACGTCGACATCACGAAGTAGTTCGCGCGAGGCGATCGCGCAAAGAAAAAGGGCCGGATCGGATCCGGCCCTTTTTCATGTGCAACGCCGAAAACTCAGGTCGCGCGTTTGAACAACCCGATCAGGAACAGCAGGATCACGGCGCCGATCAGCGCGTTGATGATCGCGGCGACGAAGCCGCCGCCGATGTTGAGGCCCACCTGCGGCAGCAGCCAGCCGGCGATGAACGCACCGACGATGCCGACGACGATGTTGCCGACCAGTCCGAAACCATGCCCCTTGACGATCTGCCCCGCGAGCCAGCCCGCCACCGCACCCACGATCAGGAAGACGAGAATCGATTCGATGCCCACGCCAACCTCCCTCTATGATGTCGCGCCATGCGACCGCATGGATTGTGCCGTAGTCCAATGACGGGCGCATGGTGCGGCGCCGCGAGGGACGGCTTCCGATCGTCGCCTCGCGGGCCGCATCCGGGCCGCGCCGGCGCAATCAGCGCCCGGCGTCGTCGGCGCCCTCGGCGAAAACTTTGGTGACGCCGCCCGAGGCCGGCTTCCGCGCGGCGCCGTAGCGCTTCCCGAGCGCGGCCAGTTCGTCGACCGAGGCCATCGCCGTGTCCGGCCGCGCGTTCGAGGCGATGCGGTCGGCCGCCAGCGAGAAGATGAAGCCGACTACCCCGACCAGGCTCGACAGCAGGGCGAGGCCGAGCACGGCCGGCGACTTCGTCGTGAACACGAGCGCAAGGCCGAGCACGGCCAGGACGAGCACGATCCAGCGGAACATGGGGCGGGGGCGGTTCGTGGCGGAGGCGCCACGCTAGCAGAAACCCCGCCCGGCCCGGCGCCGCCGATCGGCCCGATTGCGCCGGTCGCTGCAACGGATCGTTAAGCTCGTCCGTCGTAGGATCGCCTGTCGCGGAGGACCCCCCCCAATGGACGCACTGTCGCAACTCGCGCTCGCCGGTGGCCTGGCCTGGGCCAGCGGCATCCGCCTGTACGTGACGATCTTCATCGTCGGTCTGCTCGGCCGCTACGGCTACCTGCACCTGCCCGAGCCGCTGCTGGTGCTGCAGCACACCTGGGTGCTGGCCGCGGCCGGCATCATGGCGACCGGCGAATTCCTCGCCGACAAGCTGCCGGGCTTCGACTCGGTCTGGGACGCGCTGCACACGTTCATCCGCATTCCCGCCGGCGCATTCCTCGCCTGGGGCGCGATGGGCGATTCGACGCCGGCCATGCAGATGGCGGCCGGCATCGTCGGCGGCCTGATCACCAGCGGCACGCATCTGGCCAAGAGCGGCGGCCGCGCGGCGATCAACACCTCGCCCGAGCCCTTCACGAACTGGACCGCCAGCGCGGGCGAGGACGGACTGGCGCTGGGCGTGCTGTTCCTCGCCGTGCAGCATCCGCTGATCCTGCTCGTGGCGCTCGCGGTGTTCCTGCTCGTGCTGGTGTGGTGCCTGCCGAAGCTGTTCCGCTTCCTCGCGCGCGTGCTGCGCTTCCTCAACGGCCGCGACACCGCCGCGCTGCCGAGCCCGACGCCGCGCTAGCGCGGTCTGCGTGCCGTCAGTGCACGGCGCGTGCGGCGACGACGACGCCGTCGCGGTCGGCGTAGAGCCACGCGCCCGGCGCGAAACGCACGCCGGCGAATTCGACGACACGGTCAGCCTGGCCCGAATGCAGGCCCTTCTCGCTGCGGCGCGGGTGCGCCGCCAACGCCTTGACGCCGAGCGCCAGCGCGGCGAGTTCGGCGCGGTCGCGCACGCAGCCATTGACGAGAAGGCCGGCCCAGCCGTTGCGCACGGCCAGTTCCCCGAGCTGGCCGCCGACCAGCGCGCAGCGCAGCGAACCCCCGCCGTCGACGACCAGCACGCGGCCTTCGCCGGGACGCTCCAAGGTCGAGCGCACCAGCGCGTTGTCCTCGAACACCTTCAGCGTCGCGATCGGGCCATGGAACGCGGTCGCGCCGCCGAAGTCGTCGAACACCGGCGCGCAGACCTGCAGGTCCGGATGCGCGTCGCACAGATCGGTCGTGGCAGGCATGCGCGGTACTCCCGTGGGGCTTGGACGAACGCATTCTATTCGCCGCCGGCGCGACGCCGGATGAGGCATTTCGCGACCGGCTTACGCCCATGGCGGACGAGGCGCGGCGACACCGGCGCCGATTCGTCCACATCAGCCAAGGGGACTTCGATGAAACTTTCCGCTTCCTCCACGCCGGCGCGCGCAGTCGCGCGCGCGGCATTCTCGCTGCTCGCCTGCGGCTGCGCCGCCGCCGCGACGGCCAAGGGCGTGCTCACCGCGGCGCTGCCGGACGCGCCGGCGGCGACGCCGACCCAGGTCATCTCCACGCCGGACGGCCCGCTGTGGCAGATCCATCTGGGCAACGAACTGAGCGCGCAGATCGCGCACATCGGCGACATTTCCTACCAGACCTATCCGCCCGGCGTGGCGCCGGGCGATTTCGGCACCTTCCTGGTCGTCGGCGACCAGCTGTACGCGCCGGACTTCGCCGGCCACGGCCAGACCGCGACGGGGAACATCGGGCCGTACACGCCGTTCACGCCGCAGAGCCAGAGCGCGGTCACCGGCACCGGCTCGGAGCTGGACCCGTACAAGGTCGTCACCGTGGTGCGCGCCGGCAACACCGGCCTGGAGCTGACCCAGGTCGACACCTACGTGCACGCCTACGAGTCGTACCGCACCGACGTCACGATCCGCAACACCGGCACCAGCACCGTCTCGGCGATCCTCTACCGCGCGATGGACTGCTACCTCGGCGGCAGCGACGCCGGCTACGGCCGCGTCGACGGCAACAAGATCGCCTGCAAGGCCAATCCCACCAGCGGCGCGCCCGACCGCATCCAGCAGTTCGTGCCGCTGAGCGGCAGCGCCAGCTACTACGAGGCGCACTATTCGCAGGTCTGGGAAGCGATCGGCACGCACCAGCCGTTCAACAACACCTGTCCGGGCTGCACGCAGGAAGTCGACAACGGCATGGGCATCAGCTGGAACGTCGCCGTTCCGGCCGGCGGCAGCGCGACGCGATCGCATCTGACCCTGCTCACCGTCGGCGACACCGCCACCTGCGGGCCGACGACGGTGTCCACCGGCATCCTGCCGCTGACCGCCGGGATGAACCAGCCGATCTTCTTCTCGGCGCGCGCGAGCATCCACTACCCGTTCACCGGCACGATGACCTTCCTCGCCGACGCCGGCTCGGGCGCGTCGATCGCGTGCAGCACCGCCATGAGCGACGTGAGCGCCTCCTGCCGGCACACGCTGGCGCCGGGCATCTACCAGGTCGTCGCGCAGTACTCGGGCGACGGCTTCAACCCGCCGGGCTGTTCGCCGCCGCAGACCGTCGCCGTCGTCAACGGCGATCCGACCGATCCCACCGTAATCTCGGTGCTGATGACCTCGCCGAACGCGATGCAGGGCCAGCCGGTCACGCTCACCGCGAGCATCGTCGCCGCCGGCGGAGCCCGGCTTGCGGGCGCCGCGCCGCTGGACGACGGCTACGTCACGTTCGCGCTCGGCGACAACGAGCTCGCCGACCGGCCGATCGCCGGCGGCGCCGCCTCGTACACGACCGTCTTCCCCGGCGGCAGCTTCCCGATCACCGCTCGCTATTCGGGCAATGCGCAGTACATCGCCAACCAGGACACCGTGACGGTGCAGGTGTCGACGCCGCAGGACGGCATCTTCTACGGCGGCTTCGACTTCGGCGTCCCGCCGCAGTAGGCAGGGCCGCAGCGTCGGTGCCGATGCGCCACCGGCGCTGCGGTGCTCAGGGCACGCGGCCGGACGCCTCGTGCCGGCTCGCCGCGTCGAGCACGGCCTGCATCGCTGCGCGGCGCGCCGCATCGGGCGATCCGGCACGCGCGTCGATCGCCAGCGCAGCGTGGGCCTGCGCGGCGGCCGCCTCCGCGTCGCCGCCGGCGAGGAAGATCGCGGCGGCGCGTTCGTGCAGTTCGCCCAGGCCGGCGACGTCGTCGCCGAACAGGCCCGGCGCCAGGTGCAGCGCTTCGCGCATCGCGGCGCCGGCGTCGGCGTGGCGGCCGACCGCGGCGTAGTACTCGGCCAGGCTCGCCAGCGGGCGTGTCAGCTGCGGCCAGTCCTCGCCCATGACCTTGCGCTTGAGCGCGATCGCGCGCTCCTGCAGCGGCACCGCCTCGGCGCTGCGGCCGAGCTTCTGCAGCAGGCGCGCCTGGTTGTTGAGGTTGACCGAGATCGGCAGGTCCGGCATCGGCACCACGGTTTCGAACAGGCGCGTTGAGCGCGCGAACGCGTCCTGCGCGGCGTCGAAGCGGCCGAGCCCGACGCGGATCGCGCCGAGGTTGGACCAGGTGGTGGCGAGGTTCGACGGATCGATGCCGCCGGCGCCTTCCTGCAGACGCAGTGCCTGCTCGACGAAGGGCAGCGCCTCGGCCTGCCGTCCGGTGCCGCCGAGCACGACGCTGTAGTCGCTGAGGTTCGTCGCGCGCTGCTGCACCTCGCACGGATCGCGTCGGCACACCTCCAGCGCCTGCCGCACGAGGCGCTCGGCCTCCGCCGCGTCGTTGCGCCGCCACGCCAGCATGCCCTGCAGGTCGAGCGTGGAGGCGTATTCGGTGCCGCCGGCGGGGGCGAACAGCGCCGCCGCGCGGGCCAGCTGCTGTTCCGCCTCGTCGAGACGCTCGAGGTTGGTGTAGGCCTCGCCGAGGATCTTGCGCACGCTCGCCTCCAGCTCCGGCTGGCCGGCGAGCCGGACCGGGATCTGCCGCGCCGCGTAGTCCAGCGCGTCGACCAGGCGCACCGACTGGTTGCTCACGCGCGGATCGGAGTAGCCGATGATGCTGGTCAGGAATTCGTTCGCGCGTTCGGCCCGATCCGCGGCAACGCGCGCGCGCTGCGCCTGGTGCAGCGCCATGGCGCCGCCGAGCAGCAGCGCGCCGAGCGCCGCGCCGGCGCCGGCCACTGCCCAGCGGTTGCGCCGCGCGAACTTCGCCGCGCGGTAGCCGAAGCCGCCGGCGCGCGCGCGCACCGGCCGGTGCGCCAGCCAGCGTTCGAGATCGTCGGCGAACGCGCGCGCCGATTCGTAGCGGCGCGCGGGCTCGGCTTCGAGTGCCTTCAGCACCACGCGGTCGAGATCGCCGCCCACGCGCTTGCGCCAGTCGGCCGCCGTGCGCGGCGGCAGCGCCAGCGCCTGCGCGTCGACGCGGCCGCTCGGCCGGGTCGGCATCTGCGTCTCGATGCGCCGCGCCAGCTCGGTCGGCGCGAGTCCGGCGTGCAGGCGGCGGCCGGTCAGCAGTTCGTCGAGCAGCAGGCCGAGCGCGTAGACGTCGCAGGCAGTCGTCAGCGGCCGGCCGAGCAGCTGCTCGGGGCTGGCGTATTCGGGCGTCAGCGGCAGCAGGCCGGTGCGCGTGGTGCCGGCGAGGCGGCCGTCGAGCGACTTGGCGATGCCGAAGTCGAGCAGCTTGGCCTGGCCCTGCGCGTCGACGAGGACGTTCGCCGGCTTGATGTCGCGGTGGATGATCAGCGCGCGATGCGCGGCGTCGACCGCGGCCAGCACCTGCAGGAACAGCTCGACGCGCGCGCGCACGTCGAGCGCATGGTTCCGGCACCAGTCGTCGATGCGCACGCCGGCGACGTATTCCATGACGACGTAGGGCTGGCCCTGCGGCGTGGTGCCGCCGTCGAGCACGCGCGCGACGTGCGGATGATCCAGCCAGGCGAGGAACTGGCGCTCGCTCTCGGCGCGGCGCACCGATTCCGGATCGCCGAGCACGCTGGCCAGCACCTTGATCGCAACGCGCTGTTCGAACGCGCCGTCGCGGCGCTCGGCCAGCCACACCTGGCCCATGCCGCCGCGGCCGAGCGGCTCGATCAGGTGGTACGGCCCGAGCTGTCGCGGCGCCGTGGCCGGTTCGGGCTCGAGGAATCCCGTGCTGGCTTCGTGCGCGTCGAGCAGGCGCAGCGCATTCGCGCGCGCGCCATCGGTGGCAGGCGCGGCCTCGATCCAGGCGCGCCGCTGCGCCGCGGGCTGCTCCAGCGCCGCTTCGAACAGCCGCAGGGCGACGACGGGGTCGTTCGCTGCTGACGTCATGGTCCCCTTCCGATCGCCGCGTGCGACAGGCGGTGGCGATTCTGCGCCTGTGCGTTCGACGCCGCGAGTTCCGCATCCGCTCTTTGCGGCCGGGCGGAAACGCGCGTTCCCTCCCCGACGAGAAAGCTCATGCGCACCTCGCACACCGTGGTCCTGTTCGTCCTCGCGGTCGCCGCCTCGACCGCGGCCCTGCAATGGTTCCTGCGCGACGGCGAGCCATCGCCGCCGCGTGCGTTCCCGCTGAC
This sequence comes from Dokdonella ginsengisoli, assembly GCF_042652785.1. Taxonomy (NCBI): domain Bacteria; kingdom Pseudomonadati; phylum Pseudomonadota; class Gammaproteobacteria; order Lysobacterales; family Rhodanobacteraceae; genus Dokdonella; species Dokdonella ginsengisoli. The sequence goes on from NZ_JBHSHD010000006.1 coordinate 49,852, forward strand.
TCCGCGCGTTCCGTCCGCGGCGTCGGGCGGCTATCCGGCGCCTTCGGCGCCGCCGGGATACGGCGCACCGTCGCCGTTCTCCGCTCCGTCCGCGGCGCCGGGACCGCCGCCGCCGGCATCCTTTCCGGTCGGCCAGCCGGACAATCCGCGCTACGGCACCGCACCGGCGAGTCAGGATCCGCGCACGCAGGTCGAGCGGCAGGACTTCGGCGTGCCGCCGACCGCCGAACTGCACGCCGGCGCGATGCACGGGCCGACGCCGGCCTCGATTCCGGGCGGCCAGGTCGTCACCACGCCGGGCCTGATCGCCCTGCTCGGCGACCGCTCGCTCGGCGCGCGCGTGTTCGACGTGCTCGGTGGGCCGGAGACCTTGCCGGGTGCGCTCGCGGCGGTGCCGGCGAGCCAGCCCGGCAATTTCCAGGACCCGACGCAGCAGCAGTTCGGCCAGTTCCTGCAGCAGACCACGCAAGGCCGCCGCGACCTGCCGCTGGTGTTCTATTGCGCCTCGTCACACTGCTGGATGTCCTACAACGCCGCCCTGCGCGCGATCCGGCTCGGCTACACCAACGTGCTGTGGTACCGCGGCGGCCTCGAAGCCTGGCAGGCGGCCGGCCAGCCGACGCAGCGCCCGCCGCAGGCACCCGGCGCGCCGGGCGCGGCCGTGCCGGCAGCGAACCTGCGCAGTGGCTGGAGCGGCTAGCGCGACGCGTGCGACACGCGCGTGCCGTTTCGCGCCACGAACGAGGACGCCTCCGCGTGCGAGGCCTTCCGAGAGGACACCGACATGTTCCGCACCGCCGCACTCCTGCTGGCCAGCCTGTTCGCCTCCGCCGCGTCCGCCCAGGTCTACTACGGCGGCTACAACCTCGGACCCGACTACGGCGCGATGATCGGCCAGGTGCAGCAACAGCAGCAGGCGATGAATGCGCAGATGCAGCAGCAGACGCAGGCCCTGGTCGCGCAGGCGATGCAGGATGCGCAATGCCAGGCCATGTACCAGCAGCATCGGGCGGCCGGCGGCGGGCTGTCGTTCCCGGACTTCGCCTACCAGTATCTGGCGACCGGGCATTTCAGCGGGCCGGGCATCGCGCGCTACCGTGCCACCGAAGCGGACAACCAGCGCCGCGAGAGGGCCACCTACGCCGGCGTGCGCCAGGCCGAGCAGAACCTCTCCAACGCGATCGCCGACGGCAACGCGCACTTTTCCGACAACCAGGCGGCGTTCCGCCAGACGCTCGGCGGCGAGCGCACCTGGGTCGATCCGAACGACGGTCATCGCGTCTCGCTGCCGTACCTCGGCGAAAACGTGCCGTACACCGACCCCAACGGCTACGTCTACCAGCGCGACGCCAGCGGCCGCTACTTCGTGCGCGACCTCAACGGCTACGTGTACGAGATGACGCCGGAACCGTGAGGCGTCGAGCGCGGCGGCGCGTCGCCGACGAATTGAATACTCAGGCCAGCGCCTGATACAGGAACGTGCGCGCGACCTCCCAGTCGCGCTGCGCGGTCGCGCGCGAGATGCCCAGCACTTGCGCGATGTCGCTCATGTCCAGGCCGCCGAAGTAGCGCAGTTCGACCACCTGCACCTTGCGCGCGTCGAGCGCCTGCAGTTGCTGCAGCGCCTGCTCGAGCGCGAGCAGGTCGACGCCGTTTTCCTCCCCGGTCGTCAGCGATGACAGCGTCACCGCTTCGCGCGCGGGACCGCCGCGCTTGGCCGCGTCGCGCTGGCGCGCGTGATCGATCAGCACCTGGCGCATGCGCCGCGCCGCGATCGCGAAGAACTGGCGGCGGTCGGCCGGCGCCAGCGTGTCGTCGCCGTCGAGCCGCATCCACGCCTCGTGCACCAGCGCGGTCGGCGACAGCGTGTGTCCGGCGCGCTCGCCGCGCAGGTGGCGCGCCGCGATCGCGCGCAGTTCGGCGTACACCAGCGGCAGCAGCTCGGCTTCCGCGCGCGACTCTCCGTGCGACAGCCGTTGCAGCAGCGAGGTGATGGCGTCGGATTCGGCCACGTTGCGTTCCCCTGGCGCAGACGGGGCGATTGTAGCGGCGCGCCCGGAAAGTACGGCGCCGTCGCGCGACGCACGCGGGGCGGGCGCCGGTCCGCGTGCGGGTTCGCGCCGCCGCTTTCCGCTGCTCGCGCGAATTCGCTCAGCGCTCGGAGTGGCCCGCTTCCCAGTAGTCCTGCCGCGTGAACAGGCCTGGGCGGATCAGGTCGATGAAGGCGCGTGCCTCGGTGCTGAGGTACTTGCCCTTGCGCACGACCACGCCGTAGCTGCGCTGCGGAAAGTACGCGGCGAGGTTGCGCGCGGCCAGCCGCGCGTGGTCGTCGGCGCCGATGCAGATGCCGGTGACGATCGAGATGCCCAGTCCCATCGCGACGTACTGCTTGATGACCTCCCAGCCGCCGACCTCGATCGCCACGTGGTAGGGCACCTTGCTCCTCTGGAAGATCAGGTCGACCAGGCGGTAGGTGGTGAGGCGCTTGGGCGGCAGGATCAGCCCGTGCGGGGAGATGTCCTCCAGCGTGATCTCGGCCTTGCGCGCCAGCGGGTGGCCGAGCGGCGTGATCAGCATCGGATCGAAGTGGTACAGCGGCTCGTAGGACAGGTCGTGCGGCACGTCGAGCATGGAGCCGACGGCGAAGTCGACCTGGTCCGAGCGCAGCAGGGCGAGGCCGTCGGTGCCGGTCACGTTGCGCAGGTTCAGCGGCACGTCCGGATGGCGCGCGCGGAACGCCTTCACCATGTCCGGCAGCAGGTACTGGATGGTCGAGTTGCCGCAGGCGATGTCGAGCGCGGCGTGACCCAGGCCGCGCGTGCGCGAGCGGAAGGCCTCGTCGAGCGCGTCGAAGCCGTCGACCAGCGGCTGCGCCAGTTCGTACAGCGCTTCGCCTTCGCGGGTCAGCACGACGCGGCGGCGGCGGCGCTCGATCAGACGTGCGCCCAGCTCCTCCTCCAGCGCGCGCAGCTGCAGGCTGACCGAAGGCTGCGACAGGAACAGCGCCTCGGCCGCGCGCGACAGCGTGCCGAGCTTGGCGATCGTGCAGAACGCGCGCAGCTGCTTGAGGCGGCTGCCCTTGTAGTAGAAGCGCGTCGCCGCCGGCGCCTCGCCGGAGCGGTCCGGAGCCGCCTTTCGGCGTCGATTCATCCCGTTGCGGGCCGTATTTGCCATGCAAAACCGAAGCTTGCGATTGTATTGACAAAGATAATGTAGTGCATTGAAACATATCTTTTGTCAAAAGACGGGAATTCCCCCAGGCTTGCTGCACAGCATCAAGCAAGGGTCCGTCGATGTCGGTTCCGCAAACAGCGATGCACGGTGCATCGCCGGTCGTTCTGGCTTCCCCCGCCGTTCCGGCGCAGGCCGTCGTGCTCACGGCGGAGGCGCTGGCGTTCCTGGCCGATCTGCACCGCCGCTTCGATGCGCGCCGCCGTGAACTGCTGGCCGCGCGCCGGGCGCGCCAGGTGCGCTTGGATGCCGGCGAACTGCCCGATTTCCTGCCCGAGACGAAGACGGTGCGCGACGGCGACTGGAAGGTCGCGCCGATTCCGGCGGTGCTGCAGGACCGCCGCGTCGAGATCACCGGCCCGGTCGACCGCAAGATGATCATCAACGCGCTGAACTCCGGCGCGAAGGTGTTCATGGCCGACTTCGAGGACTCGACCGCGCCGACCTTCGCCAACCTGCTCGACGGCCAGCTCAACCTGCGCGACGCGGTCGCCGGGGGCATCGAGTACACCTCGCCGGAGGGCAAGCACTACGCCGTCAAGGCGGACCCGGCCGTGCTGATGGTGCGTCCGCGCGGCTGGCATCTGCCCGAGCGGCACGTCGAAGTGGACGGCGAGCCGATGTCCGGTTCGCTGTTCGACTTCGGCCTGTTCGCGTTCCACAACGCCAAGGTGCTGCACGCGGCCGATCGTGGCCCGTACTTCTACCTGCCGAAGATGGAGAGCCATCGCGAGGCGGCGCTGTGGAACGCGGTGATGGAGCACGCCGAGGACGCGCTCGGCCTGCCGCGCGGCGCGATGAAGGTCACCGTGCTGATCGAGACGCTGCCGGCCGTGTTCGAGATGGACGAGATCCTGCACGCGCTGCGCTCGCGCATCACCGGGCTCAACTGCGGCCGCTGGGACTACATCTTTTCCTACATCAAGACGCTGCGCGCGCAGCGCGACCGCGTGCTGCCCGAGCGCGGCCAGGTCGCGATGACGGTGCCGTTCCTGAAGAGCTATTCGGAACTGCTGATCAGGACCTGCCACCGCCGCGGCGCGTTCGCGATGGGCGGCATGGCCGCGCAGATCCCGATCGGCCACGACCCGGCCGCGAACGAGGCCGCGCTGGCCAAGGTGCGCGCCGACAAGCTGCGCGAGGTCAAGGCCGGCCACGACGGCACCTGGGTCGCGCATCCGGCGCTGGTGGCGGTGGCGCGCGAGGTGTTCGACGAGCACATGCCGACGCCGAACCAGCTGCACGTCATGCGCAAGGACGTCGTCGCCGACCGCGACACGCTGCTTGCGCCGAGCGCCGGCACGATCACGCGCGCGGGTTTCGCCGCGAACGTGGAGATCTGCCTGCGCTATCTCGCCGCGTGGATCGACGGCCAGGGCTGCGTGCCGATCCATCACCTGATGGAGGACGCGGCGACCGCCGAGATCTCGCGCGCACAGCTGTGGCAGTGGCTGCACCAGCCCGGCGTTCGCTTCGACGACGGCAGCGCGATCGGCTTCGACGCGTTCGCCGCAGACCTTGCGCAAGCGCGCGAGCGCCTCGGCGCGACGGCGATGCCTGGACAGTCGCGCGTCGGCGAGGCGGCCGATCTGCTCGACGAACTCACGCGCGCCGATGCGCTGGCCGATTTCCTGACGCTGACGGCGTACGGAAGGCTGCCGTGAGCGGCATGCCCGCCGGTCGCCTTCGATCCGATCCTTCACCGACCCGATCCACCTTCCACTCACACCGCGACGAGGTCCTGTCATGAAGAACACGCTGCCCACGGCCGAACAGATCAAGCTCGACTGGACCAACAACCCGCGCTGGGCCGGCATCAAGCGCAACTACACGGCCGAGGACGTCGTGCGCCTGCGCGGCACGGTGCACGTGGAGCATTCGCTGGCGCGGCTCGGGGCGGAGAAGCTGTGGAAATCGCTGCACAGCGAGGACTTCGTCAATGCGCTCGGCGCGCTGACCGGCAACCAGGCGATGCAGCAGGTCAAGGCCGGCCTGAAGGCGATCTACCTTTCCGGCTGGCAGGTCGCGGCGGATGCGAACCTCGCCGGGCAGATGTATCCCGACCAGTCGCTGTACCCGGCCGATTCGGTGCCGGCGGTGGTCCGGCGCATCAACAACGCGCTGCTGCGCGCGGACCAGCTCCATCACGCCGAGGGCGACGACAGCGTCGACTTCCTGCAGCCGATCGTCGCCGACGCGGAGGCCGGCTTCGGCGGCGTGCTCAACGCGTTCGAGCTGATGAAGGCGATGATCGAGGCCGGCGCCGCCGGCGTGCACTTCGAGGACCAGCTTGCCTCGGTCAAGAAGTGCGGCCACATGGGCGGCAAGGTGCTGGTGCCCACGCGCGAGGCGGTCGAGAAGCTCAACGCCGCGCGTCTGGCGGCGGACGTGCTCGGCGTGCCGACAATCCTGGTCGCGCGCACCGACGCCGAAGCGGCCGACCTGCTCACCAGCGACGTCGACGCCAACGACCAGCCGTTCACCACCGGCGAGCGCACCGTCGAAGGCTTCTACAAGACCAAGAACGGTCTCGACCAGGCGATCAGCCGCGGCCTCGCCTACGCGCCGTACGCGGACCTGGTCTGGTGCGAGACGGGCAAGCCGGACCTGAAGTTCGCCAAGGCGTTCGCCGAAGCGATCCACGCCAAGTTCCCGGGCAAGCTGCTCGCCTACAACTGCTCGCCGTCGTTCAACTGGAAGAAGAATCTCGACGACGCGACGATCGCGAAATTCCAGAAGGAAATCGCCAGCTACGGTTACAAGTTCCAGTTCATCACGCTGGCCGGCTTCCACGCGCTGAACTATTCGATGTTCAATCTGGCGCACGGCTACGCGCGCCGCCAGATGAGTGCCTTCGTCGAACTGCAGGAGGCCGAGTTCGCCGCGGCCGAGCGCGGCTTCACCGCGGTCAAGCATCAGCGCGAGGTCGGCACCGGCTATTTCGACGCGGTCACGCAGACCATCCAGCAGGGCCAGTCGTCGACGACCGCGCTGAAGGGTTCGACCGAGGAAGAGCAGTTCCACGGCAGCAAGTCGCAGGCCGCCTGAAGACGGTCGCGGCCTGCGTCCCCGGGAGCGCAGGCCGCCGGCACCGGAACGAGCGGGGGGGAGAGGATGGACCCGACGGCCGGGGTTCGCCGTCGGGTTCAACTGTTCCGATGCCGGGGCTGCGCAGCCTCAGACGGAGCGGTGCGCCGGACCGTCGCAGCGGTGCGTCGAGGGCGCTCGAGCAAGCCGCAGTCCGGGCCCGCCGCGGCCTGCCCGGGCCGGGGCGTGAGCCCCGGAAGGACATCGGTTACCATTGTGTACTCAGCGAGCCGCGTGCGGAGGTTCGGTGGCCAGCGTCAAGGAAGAACTTCCGGTCGGAAACGTCACTGCCGTGCCGGCAGCGGCGTCGCGTCCGCGCGCACAGCCGCGCCAGCTTTCCGACGAGGAGCATTCGCTGTTCGCGCGCACCGGCCAGCGCCGCGACGTCGCGCCCGGCGAGATCATCTTCCGCCGCGGCGAACTCGGCCGCAGCATGTTCATCGTCGAATCGGGGCAGGTGCAGCTCGAGTTCGGCGACGGCCTTCCCGACAAGCTGATCGGTCCGCGCGAGTTCTTCGGCGAGCTGGTGCTGTTCATCGGCAGCCACACGCGCGTGGCCAACGCCGTCGCGCTCGGCCACACCGGCCTGCGCATCGTCGAGCACGATGCGTTCGAGCGCCTGCTCGACACCGAGCCGCGCCTCGTCGCGCAGTTCATGCGCCGCTCGTTCTCCTACCTCGTCGCCAGCGAGCAGCAGCTGATCCAGGGCCTCAAGCGCCGCAACGAGGATCTGATGGTCACGCTCGATTCGCTGCGCCAGACGCGCACGCAGCTGACCACGGCCGAGCGCCTGGTGCAGACCGACGAGCTGACCGGCCTGTGCAACCGGCGCGGCCTCTACATGTATCTGGAGCGGCTGCACGAGCAGCGCCTGCCGGAAACCGTGCTTGGCCTGCTGCTGGTCGACCTGGACCGCTTCAAGCAGATCAACGACCGCTGCGGTCACCTGATCGGCGATCAGGTCCTGCGCGCGATCGCCGAGGAAGTGCAGAGCGCGGCCAGCTCCACCGACGTGCCGTGCCGCCTGGGCGGCGACGAGTTCGCGCTGCTGATGCAGATCACCGGCGAGGAGGAACTGCGCGCCCGCGCCACGCAGATCATCGCCGCGGTGCGTGCGCTGCGCTTTCCCGGCGTCGGCGACGGGCTGGTCGTTTCGGTCAGCATCGGCGGCAGCCTGTGCGTGGACGGTGTCGATTGGGCGGTCTGGTACAGCGACGCGGACGCGGCGCTGTACGAGGCCAAGGGGCGCGGCGGCGACGGCTACGAGGTGAGCCGGGCCGGGGATTTCGCCGCCGGCGTGCCGGATCCGGCCTGAACCCGGCCGCTCCGTCCGGCACGGACGGCAGGCGTGTCGCATCGGGCCGTGTTTCGACGTAACCGAAGGGGCCGCACGGACGCGAGCACTGGTACGCGCGCCGCCGGGCGCGCAAGATCGCAACGCGTCGATTGCCGGACGCGGGGGAACGAGCATTCGAGCCATGAACGCGCTTGCACAATCCGCACCGTCCGCTACGCCGTTCGCCGTGCCGCTGCTGCGCACGCTGGTGCTCAGCGACCTCGTCGACTCGACGGCCCTGGTCGGGCGTCTGGGCGACCAGCGCGCGGCGGAGCTGTTCCGCAAGCACGACCGCGTCGTGCGCGCGCTGCTGCAGGAACACGGCGGCCGCGAGATCGACAAGACCGACGGCTTCCTCACCATGTTCGAGCGCCCGATCCAGGCGGTCGCGTTCGCGCTCGACTACCAGCGCCAGCTCAAGCAGCTCGGCGAGGACGAGGGCTGCACGCTGACCGCGCGCGTCGGCGTGCACGTCGGCGACGTGCTGACCTGGGACAACTCGCCCGACGACGTCGCCAAGGGCGCCAAGGCGACCGAGGTCGAAGGCCTGGTCAAGCCGATCGTCTCGCGCCTCGCGCAGCTCGCGCTGCCGGGGCAGACCCTGCTTTCCGGCGTCGCCTACTCGCTTGCGCATCGTGCGCAGGGCGAACTCGGCGAGCGGCTCGCCACGGTGCGCTGGCGCACGCACGGCCGCTACCAGTTCAAGGGCATTCCCGATCCGATTCCGGTGTTCGAGGTCGGCGAGGAAGGCCACGCGCCGCTGAAGCCGCCGCCGTGGTCCGGCAAGGCGCACCGCGAAATCCCGTTCTGGCGCCGGCCGGCCACCCTCGCCATCGAACTCGCCCTGCTGTTCGCCGTGATCGCCGTTCCGGCCTGGTACCTGTTCAAGCCCGCGCCCGCGATCGCCTTCGCCAACCGCGACTGGGTCGTCGTCGGCGACCTCAAGAACCTGACCGGCGAAGCGAAGTTCGACGAATCCCTGCAGACCGCCTTCCGCATCGGCCTGGAGCAGTCGCGTCACGTCAACGTGCTGTCCGACCTGAAGACGCGCGAGACGATCAAGCTGATGCAGCGCGATCCGGAAAAGACGCCGGTCGACCGCGGGGTCGGTTCGGAGATCGCGATCCGCGACGGCGCGCGCGCGCTGATCCTGCCGACCGTCGCCGAGATCGGCGGCCGCGTGCGCGTGACCGCCGAGGTGGTCGATCCGAATACGCAGACCACGGTCTATTCCGAATCCGCCGACGGCGTCGGCGAACAGTCGGTGCTGCCTTCGCTGGACAAGGTCAACCAGCAGCTGCGCGTGCGGCTGGGCGAGGCGTTGGCGACGGTGTCGAACGAGTCGACTCCGCTGGAGAAAGCAGCCACGAAAAATCTGGAAGCGTTACGCGCGTACTCGCTGGCTCAACGGGCGTACAACTCGAACAAGCAGAAGGAAGCCTTGGGATTGGTTCAACAGGCGACGAAGCTCGATCCCAGTTTCGCGCTCGCCCGCACGCTGACTGCGGCAATCCACATCAACGCCGGTGACAACGCCTCGGCCCAGCGCGAAATCGATCAGGCCGTCGCACTGCGCGATCGCCTTTCCGCGAGGGACAGCTTGTACGTCGATGCATGGAAGACGTCGCTTGACGCTCCCGGCCACGCCCTGGGCAAATGGAAGGCCCTCTCCCAGCTGTATCCGGATTTCCAGGTAGCGCTCGGATTGTACGGATACAACGCTTACGTTTTCGCCAATCGATACGACGAGGCGATCCGCTCATATCAAGGCCTGGATTCCCCACAGAGCCCGTTTTCGGGAAGTCGAGAGGCCACCATGGCCATTCTTTATCTTGGCCAAGAAAACTACGAACAGGCGCGGGAGAGAATTCGGAAGGCCAGAAATCTGGGGTTCGTATTTCCCCAGCTCGATGCAGAAATCGAAGCTGCGCAACGCAATTTCGACAAGGCCGAAGCGCTGTTGAAGGAAAACCAACCTTCCAAGGTGGGGAAAACGGATACCGGCGCACTCAACTTCTCGATCGCCCTCAAGGTCGATCGCGGTCAATGGGACGGTGTTTGGACCCTTCTGGACAACGACCTCTCCGGTCTTGGGGCCGAGGAGAGAATGGCTCGGCGGAAATTGAAAGTCATGGAGCTGAGCCTGCGCACGCTCGCTTCAACCGAAAGCAACCAGCGCGACATCGCAAAGACCTTTCTCTCGCAATCGCCTTCGCCGGGCAGTGAGCAGAATTCAGCGGACAAGTACGATGCCACTTTTCATCAACTATTCGCCATTTATCTCTCCGCTTTCGCAGGAGACGTAAAAACCGCGGAGTCGATGATTTCGACCGCCGGCATGGACGTCAACGAGGAAAAATATCCGGTTCTGAATCGTGTTCGTGCTGCCGCTCAGGCGGAAATCTTTCGCGCAAAGGGTAACCCGGAGCAATCCGTTCGACTTCTGCGGCAGCAAGCTCTGGACGGAAGTGAGCTGTATCTCACGCGTGTGGCGCTCATGAATGCGTACGCGGACCAAAAGGACTACAGGGAAGCGCTGGTGCATGCGCAGTGGCTGACGCAGCACCGAGGGCGTGCCTATACGGAGGCCAATTCCGACTGGGTGGCTCGCCCCTTCAATGTTGCGCAATCCAATCTGGCTCTTTTACGTACGGCTGAATTCTCAATTGCCATTGGAGAAAAGTCGAAAGCAGCTGCTGCATTAAGTGAATTCAAGAGAAACTGGAGCGCTGCTGTCGACAAAAGTTTTCTGTCAGAAAAAATCAAGCGGATCGAAGCTCAACTAGGGTCCTAGTCACGCTTGATTGCGACCGACGGAACAAAAAAGCCGGCGCATCTTTGGGCAATGTCGTCGTCCATGCTTCGATTGGCATCTTCAAAGACTTTCTTGGAAGCCAGCTTTCTGGGCGAGAGGCACGTCGCCTTCAGATTCACGACGACGTGAAAAGGAATCCCGAGCTCGACCAAGGCTGCAGCAGGTTTCTCTTCGAATCTTTCCCGAAAAGCATCATTCGTAGCCAATTCATGAATCAATCGACGGCTCTCTTCGAGAGTAAGCGCAGCATCACTCATATATTTCTCCACAATCGCACGTTCGGAGGATCCGGCAAAGCCCATCGACCGGTACAGCAAGAACTTTTTCCAGTCGATGGAGAAAGCGCTCGAGTCCGCCGTGGGCGCGGACGGCACTATAACCCATGAAGAGCGACGAATTTACTGCCACGAAGGTGAGGCGCTGCCACATCGTTGCAACCGAACCGAGAGAGCGCATTGCATTCGACCTGGAACGCCTGGGAGAAAGCGAGAGTGGCCTGCACATCGTGCTCGAGTGGGTTGCTCGCGCCCCACATCTGAGGGTGGAAACGACGGTCAGTATCGAGGAACTGCGCCTCATCGGGGAGCTGCCTTCATCGGAATGGGCGGATTGGGAAGATCTGATCGCAATCCATGACGAAGCAGTTCTCAGGTCGCTTGTGGAGAAGCGACTGTTGATCGTGCAGGGGAGTTCTGCGGACGAAGCGGACCAGTCTTCCCGAGACAGCCATTGGCACCGTACTTCGGCTGTTGCGCACTATGCCTCTCGTTGGCAGGGTATCGACATCGAACAGCGGGATCGGGAGTTCAAGGAGCATGCCGCGCGCAAAGTCCTCGACTATCTCGGTCCGCCGCCCGTTCCTGTAAGAGAGCGTGTGGAACCTGCCCAACGCTTTCGATTGCCCCCCGCCGCCCCCACCCCCTTCGACGCCCTCCTGCTCAAGCGCGTCACCTGCCGCAACTACGACCGCTCGCGCGAACTGGGCCTCGCCGAATTCTCGTCGGTGCTGTTCCGCACCTTCGGTGCGCGCGCAGTGGTGGAAACCGCGCCCGGCGTGCGCCTGCTGAAGAAGGGCGTGCCGTCGGCGGGCGGGCTGCATCCGACCGAAGCCTATCTGCTCGTACAGCGCGTCGAAGGCGTCGCGCCGGGCCTGTACCACTACCATCCGATCGATCACGCGCTGGAGCCGATCCGCTCGCTGTCGGCGGAGGAGGCGAGCGAACTCGCCCGGCGCTTCGTCGCCGCGCAGGCCTATTTCGTCGACGCGCACGTGATGGTGATCCCGACCAGCCGTTTCCGCCGCAACTTCTGGAAGTACCGCAACCACGCCAAGGCGTACCGCGCACTGACGCTCGACGTCGGCTACCTCTCGCACACGATCTACCTGTCGGCGACCGAACTCGGCCTGGCCGCGTTCATCACGGCGGCGATCAACGAGGTCGACATCGAGCAGGCGTTCGGCCTCGATCCGCTCGAGGAGGGGCCGCTCGCGGTCTGCGGCTTCGGCATTCGCGCGGCGGAACGCAAGGAAGTGGAGTTCGATCCGCTGCACGCGGTGTGGCTGGACTGACACCGGCCACACCGCTTTCCCTCGGGCGAACGTTCGTCAGGCGAGCCGGAACGGCAGGCTGCGCAGGCGCTTGCCGGTCAGTGCGAACAGCGCGTTGCCGACCGCCGGCGCGATCGGCGGCGTGCCGGGCTCGCCGCAGCCGCCCATCTTGTCCGTGCTCGGCACGATGTGCACCTCGATCTTCGGCATCTCGGTCAGGCGCAGCGCCGGATAGTCGTGGAAGTTGCTCTGCTGGACCTTGCCGTCCTTCAGCGTGAGCTCGCCGTGCAGCGCGGCCGACAGGCCGTAGACGATGCCGGATTGCATCTGTGCTTCCACCGTCAGCGGGTTCACCACCGGGCCGCAGTCGATCGCGCAGACGACGCGATGCACGCGCGGCTTGCCGTCCTCCAGCGACACTTCCGCGACCTGCGCGACGTAGCTGCCGAACGACTGGTGCACGGCGAGCCCGGCCGCGCGGCCCGGCGCCAGCGGCTTGCCCCAGCCGAACTTCTCGGCCGCCAGATCGAGCGCGCGGCGCTCGCGCGAATCCTTCGGCAACAGCGCGCGGCGGTAGGCGAGCGGATCCTGTCCGGCCGCGTGGGCGAGTTCGTCGAGGAAGCATTCCACCGCGAAGGCGGTGTGCGAATGCCCGACCGAGCGCCACCACAGCACGGTGACCGGGCTGGTCGGCGAATGCAGGTCGACGCGATGCGCCGGAATCGAGGCGAGGTACGGCGAATCGGCCGCGCCCTCGACCGACGTGCCGTCGATGCCGTCCTTGATCATCGCCGACGCGAACGGCGTGCCGGCGATGATCGACTGGCCGACGATCGTGTGCGACCACGCACGCGGCCTGCCGTCCTCGCCGAGCGCACCGCGGAACCGCGACAGCCACATCGGCCGGTAGTAGCCGCCGTGCATGTCGTCCTCGCGCGTCCACACGACCTTGACCGTGCGCCCGGACGCCTTGGCGACCTGCACCGCTTCGGCGACGAAGTCCGAACTTGGCGTCGCGCGACGGCCGAAACCGCCGCCGAGGAAGGTGGTGTGGATGCGCACCTGCTCGGGCTTGAGTCCGAGAATCTTCGCTGCGGCCATCTGGTCCACGGTCTGGAACTGCGTGCCGGTCCAGATGTCGCAGCCGTCCTTCGCCGCCTTGGCGGGGTTGTATTCGACCGTGCAGTTCAGCGGCTCCATCGCCGCATGGGCGAGGAACGGCACCTCGTAGTCGGCCTCGATCGCGTTCGGCGCACCTTTCAGCGCGGCGTCGACGTCGCCGGCGACCTTCGCCGGCGCGCCGGGCGTGGCAGCCAGCTTCTTGTACGACTCGCGCAGCTGCGGCGTGGACACGTTCGCACCGGCGCTCTCGTCCCATTCCAGCACGAGCGCGTTGCGGCCCTGCGTGGCGGCCCAGAAGTGCCTGGCCAGCACGGCCACGCCGCTCGGCACCTCGACGACGTCGAGAACACCGGGCACGGCCTTCGCCTTCGTCGCGTCGAACTTCTTCAGCCTGGCACCGAACGACGGCGCGCGCGCGACCAGCACAATCGCCATGTCCGGCCGCTTCACGTCGAGGCCGAACTCGGCCTTGCCGGTGGTCTTGGCCAGGCTGTCGAGGCGGCGCGTGGGCTTGCCGATGAGCGTCCAGTCCTTGGCCTCCTTCAGCGTGACCTTGGCCGGCGCTGGCAGCTTCGCCGCCGCCTGCGCGACCTCGCCGAAGCGCAGCTTCTTGGTGCCGCTCAGCACCACGCCGTCGGCGACGCGGCAGTCCGACGCCTTCACGCCGAGCTTGGCCGCCGCCGCGGCGACCAGCATCTCGCGCGCCATCGCGCCGGCCGTGCGCAGCTGGTCGAACGATTCCCAGGTGCTGGTGGAACCGCCGGTCATCTGCATGCCGAAGGCGGTATGCGCGTACTCCGGCGCCGCCGGCGCGTGTTCGACGCGCACCTGGTTCCAGTCGCAGCCCAGTTCCTCGGCGACCACCATCGGAATCGACGTCCAGATGCCCTGGCCCATTTCCGAGTGCTTGAGCAGCACGGTGACGGTGTCGTCCGGCGCGACGCGGATGAACGCGTTCGGCGCCACCGGCGGCCTGGCGGCGGGCGCGCCCTCCTGCGCCAGCGCCTGGCGCACGGCGGCCGGCAGGAAGAAGCCGATCACCAGGCCGGCCGATGCGGTCGCAGCCGTCTTCAGGAACGCGCGGCGTCCGGCGAGCGCGGGCGCCGCTTCGCGCAGATCCCCGTTCGAATCGCGGTTCTCACGCCACATGGCCGCTCTCCTTGGTCAGCTCCGCCGCGCGATGCACCGCCGTGCGGATGCGCTGGTAGGTGCCGCAGCGGCACAGGTTGCCGGACATCGCCGCGTCGATCTCGGCGTCGGTCGGCTGCGGCGTGGTCTTCAGCAGCGCGGCCGCGACCATGATCTGGCCGGACTGGCAGTAGCCGCATTGCACGACGTCCACTTCCTGCCAGGCGCGCTGCACCGGGTGCGCGCCGTCCTTGGACAGGCCTTCGATGGTGGTGATCGACTTGTCCGCGGCGGCCGATGCCGGCGTGATGCAGGAACGGATCGGCGCGCCGTCCAGATGCACGGTGCAGGCGCCGCATTGCGCCATGCCGCAGCCGAACTTCGTGCCGGTCAGGCCGACGAGATCGCGCAGCACCCACAACAAAGGCATGTCGGCCGGCGCATCGACTTCGTGCGGCTGGCCGTTGACGACGAGTTTCATGGTCGTACTCCGAGCTGGCTTGGGGGAGAGGTAGGAAACGGTCCGGACATGGCCGTCGTCGGCGAACGCCGCGATCGGCTGGCTCGATTCCGATCGGTGCGGCGGATCGCCGGATGACCAGAAGAGACGTATTCAGAACCTGACGAAAGCGTACACCGGGTCCTTTTTCCGTACCAGAGGGTTCATGAAAGCTTTACGCCGATTCTTCGCCGCGCAGCCGTTCCCGGTCGGCGGGCGTGTCGACATCGTGCGCGAGCGCCGGCGCGGCGAGCGGCACGGCGCCGCGGCGGCGCAGCAGCTCGCGCGCACCGACGTCGCCGCGCAGGCACGCGACGTCGGCGAACCAGCTCCGCGGCAGCAGGGCCGGCACGCCGAGCACGTCGGCGTAGGCGCTGGCGACCGCGCATTGCGGCTGCGCGCGCCACGCGTCGCACAGGGCCAGCAGGTGATCGACCTGCAGCGCCGGCTGGTCGGTCAGCGCGACCAGCGCGCCGGCGCAGCGCGCATCGAGCGCGGCGACGCCGGCGCGCAGCGAGGCCGACAGGCCTTCCTCGTGATCGGCGGCGAGCACCTCGCGGACCGGCAATCCGGCCAGCGCCGCGCGCATGCGCGCGGCGTCGTGGCCGAGCACGACGACGCATTCCAGCGGCTGCGTCGCGAGCAGCGCGCGCGCGGCCCGGCGCAGCAGCGGCTCGCCGTCGAACTCGATCAGCTGCTTGGCGTGGCCGAGCCGCCGCGACGCGCCGGCGGCGAGCAGGATCGCGCCGTGCACCGCGGCGCGATCGCCGTTCATGCCGGCACGCGCCGCGAGAACGCGATCTGCAGCTGGGCGGCGATCGCCAGCGCGATCGCCTCGGCGCCTTCGCCGCCGAGCGTCAACCCGACCGGCGCGTGCAGATGGGGCTGCAGCCGGGCGGTGGCGTCGGTGCCAATCTCCGCCAGCAGGTCGTCGCGCCGCGACGCCGGGCCGAGCAGGCCGACGTAGCTGATGCCGGTCGCGGCCAGCTGCGTCAGGCAGCGCGCGTCGAGCAGGTAGTTGTGATTCATCACCAGCGCGGCGTCGAAGCGCGTGCTCGCGAACAGGGCGGGCAGCGCATCCGGGCCGCCGTCGTGGGTGCGGTCGATGCCGCAATCCTGCGCGAAGCGCGCCCAGCGCCCGCGGTGCTCGGCCAGTTCGACGCGCCAGCCGAGCATGCGCGTCAGCCGCAGCAGCGGCCGCGTCTCCGGCCCGGCACCGAGCAGCAGCAGGCGCGGCGCGGGACGTACGGTCAGCGCGATCGGATCGGGCGGCACGTCGTCGTCGTCGCGCACGCCGCCGCGCGCGTCGAAACGGTAGCGGCGCGTCTCGCCGTTCGCACCGACGACGCGCGCCTCGCCTGCGCCGATGTGCTCGGCCGCGCCGGCGAGCCGCAGTTCCAGCGCGGTGCCGCGCTGGTCGGCGTCGATCAGCGCCTCGCGCAACGGCGCCGCCCGTGCCGGCAGCGGCAGCAGCCGAACGCGTGTGGAACCGCCGCAGCCGGTGCCGGAACCGAACACGCGGTCCTCGTCGCCGCTGGTGTCGAAGCGCACGTCGGCGCCGACGCCGCGGGCCAGCACGTCGCGCGCGGCGGCTTCCAGCTCGCCTTCCAGGCAGCCGCCGGAAAGCGCGCCGACGTGCACGCCGGCGGCGTCGAGCAGGATCAGGGCGCCGGGCTTGCGATAGGTCGAGCCGGCGGTCTCGACGACGACCGCCAGCACGCCCGCTTCGCCGCGCGCGGCGAGCACGCGCGCGCCTTCGACGACGGCGCGCGTGCCGCCGAGCGCAAAGGCGGTCGCGGCGTGCGAAAGGTCGGGAGGAAAGGAGGTCATCGTGGCGATCGGGTGCGGACGAAGAAGCGAAGCGCTTGCATGAAGGCGCCCGGACGCGGATTCAACGCCTTCCGAGCAGCCGGGCCACGCCGTCGACCAGCCGCGCCGGCCGCGCCAGCGCCTTGCCGAAGCTTTCGATCTTGAATCCGACCTTGGCCACGCCCTCGTCGGACAGTTCGCGCGCGACCAGCGTGACCGGGCCGAGGCGGACGCGGTCGCCGACCTCGATCGTGTGCTCGAAGCGGCGTGCGAAATGTTCGGCCAGGGTCAGCGGCGCGTCCTTGGGGCGGACCGGCAGGCCGTAGAAATCGGCGACGTCGCCCAGGCGCACGTCGGCGTCCAGGCTGAACTCGCCGAACAGCTCGCGCTCGGCTTCGCTGGCTTCCTCGGGCGGTGCGAACAGCCAGTCGAGCCGGTAGACGCGGCCGGGCGGCGCGAGCAGGTAGGCGTAGTCGCCCGGCATCAGGCTGTCGGCCTCGGCGGTCGTCAGGATCTCGCCGCCGCGCACGACCATGGTCAGCTGCGCCCAGCCCGGCAGCGACGCGCCGCCGAGGATGCGCGCCTCGGCCGCGACCGGATAGCCGACCAGCTCGCGTTCGAGCGAACCGGGCAGGTCGAGCTCGACGCGGCGCACCGCGCGTTCGCGATGCGGCAGCGCGACGTCGAACAGGCGCGCGGCGAGGCCGAGCGTCCAGCCCTGCACCAGCAGCGAGACCAGCACGACGACGAAGGCGACGTTGAAGACCAGCTGCGCGTGCGGCAGCTGCGCCAGCATCGGGATCGAAGCGAGGAAGATGCCGACCGCGCCGCGCAGGCCGATCCACGAGATGAAGGCGATCTCGCGCTTGCCGTAGCGCCGCAGCGGTGCGAGGCAGGCCACCACCGCCAGCGGCCGGCCGACGAACATCAAGAACGCCGCCACGCCGAGCGCCGGCAGCAGCGACTCCAGCAGCAGGCGCGGCGAGGCGAGCAGGCCGAGCACGAGGAACATCGCGATCTGGCACAGCCAGGTGGCCGCGTCGAGCGTGCCGAGCAGGTTGGTCAGTCCGCCGCTGACGCGGTTGCCGACCATCAGCCCGGCGACGTAGACGGCGAGGAAGCCGCTGCCGTGCAACTGGCCGGTGATGCCAAACACCAGCACCGCGGCGGCCAGCGCGAACAGCGCCGACAGCGCGTGGTCGAGCTGCAGGCGGTTCAGGCCGCGCGCGATCGCGCCGCCGCCGATCACGCCGGCGATGCCGCCGATGCCGAACTCGACCACGAACTCCTGCACCAGCGCCAGCGGCGACAGGCCGGCGGGGGAGGTGACGTACTGGACCAGCAGCATCGTCAGCAGGATTGCGGCCGGATCGTTCGCGCTCGATTCGATCTCCAGCGTCGCGCCGACGCGCTCGCGCAGCTGCAGGCCGCCGGCACGCAGCAGGAACAGCACGGCGGCGGCGTCGGTCGAGGCGACCACGGCGCCGACCAGGAAGCCGGTCATCGAATCGAGCTGCAGCAGCCAGCTCGCGGCGAAGCCGGTGAGGATCGCGCTCAGCAGCACGCCGACCGTCGCCAGCAGCATCGTCGGCGCCAGCACACGGCGCACGGTGGCGAAGCGCGTGCGCAGGCCGCCGTCGAACAGGATGATCGCCAGCGCCAGCGAGCCGAGCTCGTAGGCGCCGCTGTAGTCGTCGAAGGCGATGCCGCCGGGGCCGTCGGCGCCGGCGAGCATGCCGATGACCAGGAACACCAGCAGCAGCGGCGCGCCGAAGCGCCGCGCGATCACGCTCGACGCGATGCCGACCAGGACCAGTGCGGAGGCGGCGGCGAAGACCCAGTAGATGTGCTGGATGATGGTCATGCGCCGATCATAGCGTCGCCGCCCGCGTCCACGACCGGGCCGGCGTCCGGTTTCGACGCCGCCGCCGGCGGCTCATTCGGCGAAGCGGCGGTACTGGATCGCCTCGGACAGGTGGCTGGCGTCGATGCGCGCGGTGCCGGCGAGGTCGGCGATGGTGCGCGCCACGCGCAGCACGCGGTGGTAGGCGCGTGCGGACAGGCCGAGCCGCTCGACCGCACGGTCGAGCAGGGCGTGTTCGGCGGGCGACAGGTCGCAGTCGCGCTCGACTTCGCGATTGCTCAGCCACGCGTTCGATTTGCCCGCGCGTTCGAGCTGGCGCATGTGCGCGGCGGCGACGCGCTCGCGCACGACCGCGCTGGGTTCGCCGCCGGCGGCGTCGCGCAGTTCGGCGTGCGGCACGCGCGCCATGTCCAGCCGCAGGTCGATGCGGTCGAGCAGCGGGCCGGAAATGCGCGAGCGATAGCGGGCGATCGCGTCCGGCGTGCAGCGGCAGCGTCCGCCCGGATCGCCGGCATAGCCGCAGGGGCAGGGGTTCATCGCGGCGACCAGCTGGAAGCGCGCCGGGAATTCGACCTGGCGCGCAGCGCGCGAGATCGAGATGCGGCCCGATTCGAGCGGTTCGCGCAGCACTTCGAGCACATGGCGGTCGAACTCGGGCAGTTCGTCGAGAAACAGCACCCCGTGGTGCGCCAGCGAGATCTCGCCGGGCCGAGGCATCGATCCGCCGCCGACCAGCGCGACCGCCGAAGCGGTGTGATGCGGATGGCGGAAGGCGCGCCGCTTCCACGAGGCGACGTCGTTGTCCTGGCCGGCGATCGAGCGGATCGCGGCCAGCTCCAGCGCCTCGTGTTCCTCCAGCGGCGGCAGGATGCCGGGCAGGCGGCTGGCCAGCATGGTCTTGCCGGTGCCGGGCACGCCGCAGAGCAGCAGGTTGTGACCGCCGGCCGCGGCGATCTCGAGCGCGCGGCGTGCCTGCGACTGGCCGCGCACCTCGGCCAGGTCGGCGACCTCCGTGGCCGGCGCGGTCGTGGATGCCGGAACCGTCGCCGCCTCGGCGAGCTCGGCACGGCCGGCAAGATGCGCGCAGACCTCCAGCAGCGAATCGGCCACGCGCACGTCCGCGCCGGAAACCAGCGCGGCCTCGGCGGCGTTGCCGCGCGGCACGATCACGCGCCGGCCGACGCGGGTCGCGTGCAGCACCGCCGGCAGCACGCCCTGCACCGGGCGCAGCTCGCCGGAGAGCGCGAGTTCGCCGACGAATTCGTGGCCGGCGAGCGCCTCGCGCGGCAGTCCGCCGTTGGCGGCGAGGATGCCGAGCGCGATCGGCAGGTCGAAGCGGCCACCGTCCTTGGGCAGGTCGGCCGGCGCCAGGTTCACCGTCACCTTGCGCTGCGGGTATTCGAGCTGGGCGTTGAGGATCGCCGCGCGCACGCGGTCGCGTGCCTCCTTCACCGCAGCTTCGGGCAGGCCGACGATCGAGGTGCCGGGCAGTCCGCCGGACAGGTGCACCTCGCAGGCGACCAGCGGCGCGACGACGCCGGCCTGGGCACGCGTGTAGACGACGGCGAGGCTCATGTGCGGCCGCCGGGAAAAACGCCCGCCGCCCCCGCCAGGGGGTGAGCTGCGCAGGGCAGCGGGCTTCCCGGGAAATCGTCGAATCGGTGTCGGTGCGAAGTCATGGCGGCGATCGCGGGCACGCGACTCCCCGGCGGCGCCGCATGGCAGCGGCGCTCGTGTCGAGGAAGCGGGAGCCGGCGGGTCGGCTAGTGCCTGGGCTGCGCGGCCGTGGCGCCAACCAGGCGTTCGAGCGCGAGGATCTGCTGCTCGAGCTCCTCGATCTTCTCGCGCGTGCGCAGCAGCACGCAGCGCTGCACGTCGAACTCCTCGCGCGTGACGAGATCGAGCTGGCGCAGGCCCGACTGCAGGGCGCCGCGGAAATTCTCGGTGAGGTCTTCGCGCGCCTGCGCGAGACCGGGCGGGACCAGCGCGGCGAGTCGCTGCGCGAGGTCGTCGATGGATCGAAGCTCGATCATGGCTCACCCCTTTCTGGGCATGATTCGGATGGATCGGAAGGCTGCCGCGCGACCTGTGCCGGTTGCTGCGGCGGTGTGCGTGCGTCCTTGGGGTTCGACCGGCGGCGGGCGGACCCGCCACCGGCCGGGAGCTTCCGTGCCGCGCCGGTCCGTCGGCGCCGCTCCCCATGCACGACAGTCTAGCCGTGGCGGATGCGCGCGCCAGCCGGCGGATTCGGATTTGTTTGTAGGAAATTTCCTACACGGATCGATCCGGCTATAGTCGCGGCGACGTCCGCGACAGGAAGCGACCGATGCACATGGTCATGGCGATCATCAAGCCGTTCAAGCTCGACGAGGTGCGCGAAGCGCTCGCCGAGGTCGGCGTGCAGGGCATCACGGTCACCGAGATCAAGGGCTTCGGCCGCCAGAAGGGCCACACCGAGCTGTACCGCGGCGCCGAATACGTCGTCGACTTCCTGCCGAAGATCAAGATCGAGGTCGCGGTCAGCGACGACCAGCTCGAGCGCGTGATCGAAACCGTCGCGCAGACCGCCAACACCGGCAAGATCGGCGACGGCAAGATCTTCGCGTGGCGGCTCGACCGCGTGATCCGCATCCGCACCGGCGAACTCGATGCGGATGCGCTGTAGAGCCGGGATTGGTGATTCGTGAAGGCGGGAGCGTCGTTCCGTTTCCCCGGCGCAGGTGCCTAGCGCAGCAGGATCCACGCACCCAGCACGGCGAACAGCAGGGCCGCGCCGATGCGCGCCGCCTTCAGCGGCAGCTTCTGCGCGAAGCGCGCACCGAGCCACACCACCGGCACGTTCGCCAGCAGCATGCCGATCGTGGTGCCGGCGACGACCTGCCACAGCGGCTGGTACTGCGCGGCGAGCACGACGGTGGCGACCTGCGTCTTGTCGCCCATCTCGGCGAGGAAGAACGCGATCAGGGTGGCGATCAGCACGCCGCGGCCGGCGCCGCGCGCCGCGCCTTCCTCGTCGGCCTTGTCGGGGATCAGGGTCCAGGTGGCGACCGCGAAGAAGCTCAGCGCGACGATCCACTTCAGCGTATCGGGCGACAGCCACTGCGCGACCAGCGCGCCGACCGAGCCGGCGATCGCGTGGTTGACCAGGGTCGCGACGAAGATGCCGATGCAGATCGGCCACGGCCGCCGGTATTTCGCGGCGAGGATCAGGGACAGCAGCTGGGTCTTGTCGCCGATCTCGGCGATGGCCACCGCGGCGGTCGAAACGAGCAGGGTCTGCATGAAGGCTCCGGCGGGCTGGGGAAGGTGGACGCAATGATTCCGCGCGCACCGCCCCGGCCCGGGTCCGGTACGCGAGAACCAAAGGTCTTGCCGGGCGATCCGCGAGAATCGCTGCGCGCCATGGCGTGTTCGCCAAGTGTGTTGACGCGCTTGCCGCGGCGGTTCGCCGCGACCGGCTACTCCCCAATGGAGCGCGCGCAGTGTAAGGGCGGCGCCGCGGGTCGGCAACCGGCACCGCGCTTGGCATACGATGCCGGCCGATGAGCCAGGCCCGCCCGCCCACCGTCGTGCTCGACGACCTCCGCATCGATCTCGCGCGGCAGCGCGTGACGCGCGGCGGGCGCGTGCTCGACGTGTCCGGCCTCAGCTTCAAGCTGCTGCACCACCTGGTCGAGCAGGGCGATCGCGTGGTCGGCTTCGACGAGCTGATCGAGCACGTGTGGGCGCCGGCCGTGGTCAATGAGGAGACCGTCACCCAGCGCGTCAAGCTGCTGCGCCAGGCGCTCGAGGACGACGGCCGCAACCCGCGCTACATCCGCTCGGTGCGCGGGCGCGGATACCAGTTGTGCAGCGCGCCGCAGCCGGCCGCGGCGGAACCGGCGGCGGCGCCGCCGGGCGGGCGTCGGCGACGGCTCGTGCTCGGCGGACTCGCCGCGGCGCGCGCCGCGTTCGCCGCGCTGGCGGCGTGTTCGGGCGCCCGGCAGGCGGCGCCGCCGCCGGCGACGGCGCAGGAGGAGCTGCGCCAGCGCGCGCGCTACTACGCCGGCATCGGCCAGAGCGAGAACAACGAGCGCGCCGTCGCGCTGTACGAGGAGGCGCTGCGCGCCAATCCGCTCGACGACGCGGCCAGCGTCGGACTCAGCCGTGCGCTCAGCGCGCGCATGTGCCTGTACAACGGCAGTCCCGATTCGACCGTGCGCGCGCAGGCGCTGGCCGAAGCGGTCGTCGCGCGCAGCCCGCGCGACAGCGCGGCGCACGACGCGCTGGCCTACGCGCACGACTGCCGCGGCGAGATCGACGCGGCGATCGGCGAATACGAGCGCGCGATCGCGCTCGATCCACCCGCGCGGCTGGACAGCCGGGCGTCGGTGGCCAATCTCTACGTCGCCGAAGGCCGCCTCGCCGATGCGCTGGAGAACAACCTCGCCGCCGAACGCGCCGGCGCGAAGCTGCGCTTCCTCGACCTGCAGATCGCGCGCAACCTCGACCTGTTCGGTTACGCCGAGGCGGCCGAACGGCGCTACGCGAGGATCTTCCGTCTGTATCCGGACAACGTCTTCGGCAACGCGGCGTGGCCGCGCTTCCTGTTCGCGCAGGGCCGCTACAGCGAGGCGGAGAGCGCGCTGGCCGAGGCGATGGGCCGGCCGCAGCATCCGCAGCTGTTCCTGCTCGCCGGCGAACTGGCGCTGCTGCGCGGCGATCGCGTACGCGCCGCGCAGATGTTCGGCAAGGCGATGGCCCTGCGTCCGCACCAGAGCCTGCCGCGCACCTTGACCGACCTGTACGCCGAGCCGCCGGTCGACGCCGCCGCGCTCGATGCGCGTGCGCAGGCGCGTGCGCGCGAGGCCGGACACGGCGCGCCGGAGGACTGGCTCGAGGTCGCGCTGCTGCGCCGCGACGCCGATCGCGCCGCGGCGATCGACGCGCTGCGCCGCGCGGTGGCCGGAGGCTTCCGCGACCAGGCCTGGCTGCAGGCCTCGCCGCTGTTCCGCCCGCTCGCCGACGAGCCCGGCTTCGCCGAGGTCGTCGACGCGATCAGCCGCGCACGCACGGCCGAGCGCGCGAAGGCGCTGGCCGCGGTGTGGTTCCCGCCCGACCTGGTCAGCGCGGCGCCGGTACCTGCGCCGCTGCCGGCGCCGCCGCCAGGATGAGCTCGCGGAACAGCGCCTGCGACTGCGGGTGCGAATCGCGCTGGTTGTAGGCGCGGCTGGTGACGACCGCGACGAGGCCGCGCTCGGGCAGCACGAAGACGTAGTTGCCGCCGTTGCCGCTCATCGCCCAGACCGCCTGCTCCCTGCCGTCCTGCGCGTAGCGGAAGCGCCAGATCTGATAGCCGTAGTCGGCGTCGTCGCGCGCCTGCGCGCGCGGCGTCAGCATCGCCTCGACCCAGCGCTGCGAGATCACCGGCTTGCCCTGCCAGCGGCCGCCGTCGGCGAGCATCGCGCCGATCCGCGCAATGTCGCGGCTGCTGTAGCGCGCGCCGCCGCCGCCCATCGCGACCCCGTCGGGCGAACGGCTCCACTGCGATCTCGCAATGCCCAGCGGCTTCTCCAGCACCTGGGCCGCGAACGCGTCGAGCGGCTGGCGCGTCGCGCGTTCGACCACCGCGCCGGCGACGAAGGAGGCAGCCGTGCAGTAGGAGAACGCGCGGCCGTAGGGGCTGTCGGCGGGCTTGGCCATCCACGGCGCGAAGCCCTTGATCGGCAGCTCCAGCGCGAAGCGCAGCCAGTGCTCGGTCACGTACATGCGTTCCTCGTTGCCGCTGGAGAACGGATTCTCGTCGTCGCATTCCCACAGCGAACTCATCGTCAGCAGGTCTTCGAGCGTGAAGGCGTCCTTGCGCGGGTCGGCGTTGCGCAGCGGCGCCAGGTCGCGGAAGTACGGATAGACCCTGGCCGACACGTCGGGGATCCTGCCGCGGTCGATCGCCGCGCCGACGAGCACGGCGGTGAGCGTCTTGGTCGCCGAACGCATGTCGTTGAGCGTGTCACGCGCGCCGCCGTTGAAGTAGTGCTCGTAGACCAGCCGGCCGTGGTCGGCGACCAGCACGCTGGTGACGCCTTTCAGGTCGCGCGCGGCGATGCGCGCGGCAATCTCTTCCAGTTTGGCCGTGTCCCAGCCGAGCCGGGCGGGGTCGGCGACGGGCCAGCCGTCGGAGGTCGCCTCCGGGGCCGGAAGGGCGGCCGGCGCGGCGCCGGCGTTGGCGGAAACCAGAAGAAGGCCGAGCAGCGGGCCGAGAAACCGTCGTGACATGACGCACTCCGTCGAAAAAGGAGCGCCCAGTTCAGCGCGGCGCCCGCTGAAGTGCCGGAAATGCGAATGAAGAAAAGTGAAGTCGCGGTCAATCGACCGCGCGCCTGGCGATCTGCGCGACGAATTCGTCCAGATCGGCAGAGGCGGTGTTGGCGAGCAGGACGATCGTGAGGTCCGGGTCGAAGACGTGGAACAGCTGGGCTTGGGCGCCCATGATGCGGCCGGGGCGCTTCACCACGCGGCGCGCGGCGCCGCCGAGCCGGGTCTGGTACGACCACAGGCCGTAGCCGTAGTCGTCCAGCCCGGGCCGGAACATGCGCTCGAGCGAATCGCGCCCGACCAGCCGGCCGTCGAACAGCGCGCGCGAGAAGGTCGCGAGGTCGGCGGTGGTCGAATAGAGCGCGCCGGCCGCGTACCAGTTTTCCGGGTACACCGGCAGGTCCGGCGACAGCGTCTTGCGGTCGTCGTGGCGGAAATAGGTGTCGGCCAGTCCGGCGACGACGTCGGCCTGATGCAGGAAACCGCTGTCCTTCATGCGCAGCGGATCGAGGATGCGCTCGCGCAGCACATGCTCGTACGGCTGGCCGTACAGGCGCTCGACGATCTTGCCGAGCACGACGTAGTCGCCGTTGTTGTAGTCGAACGTGGTGCCGGGCGCGTGCAGCGGATCGCCGCTGCAGAACTTCGCCAGCAGCTGGTCGCTGGTGTAGGGCTTCTGGTAGGTCGGCAGGCCGTCGCGGATCGCGTCGGTCGCCTCGGCGACCTGGTCGAAGTTGGGCAGGCCCGAGGTGTGGTTGAGCAGCTGTTGCACGGTGATCGTGTCGCCGCCGCGGCCGGCGTAGTCGGGCAGGTAGGCGCGGATCGGGCGATCGAGATCGAGCCGGCCGCGGTCGCGCAGCTGCAGGATCAGCGTCGCGGTGAACAGCTTGGTGATCGAGGCGATCCTGTACTTCGTGTGCGTCCGGTTCGGCACCTCGAACGCAAGGTTGGCCAGGCCGAAGCTGCGCACGTAGTCCGGCTTGCCGGGGCGCACGATGCGGATCGAGCCGCTGAAGCCGTGCTGCTGCGCGTAGTCGCGGACGAAGGCGTCCACGTCGGCCGCGCGCGCCGGCACGCCGAACGCGACCAGCAACAGGGCGATCCACAGGAGGGTTCTCATCGGCAGTCTCCGGGCGGCAGGATGTGCGCCAGGGAGACGCCGGGCCGGCGTCCGGTTGCAGGGCCGGTCGTGGAGGCACAAAAAAAACGACCACGTCGCCGTGGTCGCTTGTCTTGCGAGTATCGAACGCCGGTGGCGTCGGACGTCAGGCGTCGGGGGTCGCGTTGCGGGTCGCGGACAGTCCGTCCACCACCTTGCGCGCTGCCTCGCCTTCGCGCTTGCCGATTTCGCGTGCGGTCTCGGCCAGCCATTCGTTGGCGCTGGCTTCGCCGTCCTCGCGCACGCGGCGCTGATACTCGGGCAGGAACTGCAGAAACGCCGCTTCCAGCGAAGCCTTCTGGTCCTCGTAGTACCGGGCCAGCGCGTTCTCGTCGTCGGCGTCGATCAGATCGTTCGAGCGCATCTCGGCCAAGCTGGCCAGGTAGACGCGCCGATCTTCTTCGGTTCCTGCATTGCTCATCGCGGTGACCTCAGTGCTGGCCGATCGCCTGACCGAAGCCCTGCGAGAAACCCTGCGTGAAATTGTTCAGGAACGACTGCTGCGAGTCCTGGCCCATGCCGGACTGGCCGAGCACGTTGTTCAGCAGGCCGCCGGCGGCGCCGCCGAGCAGGTTGCCGAGCATGCCGGTGAGCTGGCTGAGCAGCGGCTTGACGATGCTGCCGATGAGATTGCTGACGAGACCGCCTACTGCTTGACCCATGACCGTTCTCCTATGTAGCGATGTCTGGTTGACAGCGGCTGCGTTCGCCGCACGAACGTCCGCACCGCGGACGCTGGCGATAATTTGTCCGAGCCCCCCTTTGGGTCAATCTAGGGCGCGCCCGACCTCGGGATTGCCCTAGGTCCGGCAAGGCCGGCTTTGACCTATTGAGTAGACATGACCCAGACCGATTCCACCAGCCCCGCCGCGCCGCCGTCGTCCGCTCCGCCTGCGTTCCTGAAGACGCGGCGGATCACCCTGGTCGACCTCGCCTACGGGCAGTCCCTCGACCTGCTGCGCCTGGGCCTGGAGAGCCGCGTCGCGCGGCACATCCTCGATGCGCCGCTGAACACCCTGGCCGAGATCGTCGGCCTGATCGAGCACGCGCAGCGCATCGCGCTCGAACGGCCCGGGCTGGGCATCTGGTACGCGACCGGCGCGCACGGCGAGTTCATCGGCATCTTCTCGCTGGTGCCGAGCACGGAAGTCGGCGCGGTCGAGATCGGCACCCGCCTGCTGCCGCGCTTCTGGGGTCGCGGCTACGCGCTCGAAGGTGGCGTCGCCCTGTGCGAGCACGCCTTCGCCCACCTCGGCCTGCCGGCGCTGATCGGCCTGTGCACGCCGGAGAACCGCTCGGTGCCGCCGCTGCTGCAGCGGCTGGGTTTCCAGCCGGAGGGGACGACCGTCCAGTACGGCCGGCCGGCGCTGCGCTTCGGCCTGCCGCGGGAACGCTGGACCGGTCCGCGCAGGCGACAGACCGCGGCCTGAAGCCGGCGCTCCGCCCGCAGGCGGAAGGGTTGGTCGCCGGTCGTCGGCGTCGCGCCGGAGCGAGTTCAAAAATTCAATTCGCGGTCATGCCACGGAAACTTTGCGGCTAAGATGGGCCGGATGGGCGTCGTCCGGTCGCGGGTCCGGAGCGCGCAAGACATCGGATCGCGATTCCGCATCGAAGGGGGCGGATCGGTCCATCGCGCCGAGTCGCAGCGGGACGGGACTTCGAATTGAAGCGGACGCCAGTGCAATCGTTCGACGCATCGGCGACGACCGATCCTTCGCGCGCGCTCGCATCTTCCGGCGCCGGGCCCGCGCCTCGCCGGTTGCGCAAGTGGGCGGCCTGCGCGTTCGCCCTCGCGTTGTGCGCTTCCGGCGCGCTGGCCGATTCCGCGGCGCAGACCTTTCGCCTGGCCGGCGGCGAGCTGGCCGCGCTGCTGAACGCGCTGGCGGCGCAGGGGCGCATCCAGATCCTCTACGACGCCGAACTGCTGGCCGGACGCCGTGCGGAAGGGCTGGACGGGACCTATTCGGTCGAAGCCGCGCTGACCCGCCTGTTGCGCGGCAGCGGCCTGGAGGCCGTCGCGGTCAACGCCGACACGTTCGTGGTCAAGCCGGCCACGCGCAGCACGCTGCCGCCGCCTGCGCTGGACACTCCCGTCGTTCCGCGGCAGGCGCCCGAGATCGAGCTGTCGCGCGTTCTGGTCAACGACGCCGGCATTTCCCGCCTGGCCATGTCGCCGACGATGCCGGTGACCGAGATCACGCGCGAACAGATCGACAGCAGCGGCTACACCACGCTGTTCGACCTGCTCAAGGCGCAGCCGGGCATCCAGGTCGCCAACCAGCCCGAAGCGATGGCCGCGACGAGCGACGCGAATTTCCGCACCGGCGCCTCCGGCGCGGCGGCGGTGGCGCTGCGCCGGCTCGGCAGCAAGAGCACGCTGTTCCTGGTCGACGGCCGCCGCATCGCCGGCTACGGCCTGGCGCCGGACGGCACCGGCACCGTGCCCGACCTCAACGCGATCCCGCTGGCGATGATCGAGCGCATCGAGATCCTGCGCGACGGCGCCTCGGCGATCTACGGCTCGGACGCCGTCGCCGGCGTCGTCAACATCCTGCTGCGCCGCGACTTCGCCGGCGCGGAGGCGAGCGTCTACGCGGGCGCATCCGACCGCGGCGACGCTGCCGCGCAGCAGGCTTCGGTGTCCTGGGGCGCGCGCACCGCGAGCGGCATCGGCCTGCTGCTGAACCTCAACTACCTGCACGCCTCGCCGCTGACCGGCGACCAGCGTTCCTGGTACAGCCTGGACCAGCGCCGTCAGGGGCTGCGCGACCTGCGCAGCCTGTATTCGTTTCCGGGCAACGTCATCTACGACGACGGCTCGATCGAGGCGGCGCAGGGATGCGCGCCGCGCAACCTCACGGCGCGAGGCCTGTGCGTGCTCGACGGCGCCAAGTTCACCACGCTGCAGAACGGCAACAACGGCAAGTCGCTGCTCGGCCGGCTCGACGTTCCGCTGGACGGCTCCACGCGCCTGCGCCTGGACCTGCGCGTGACCGACCTGGTGCAGCGCCAGCAGGCCGCTCCGTCCGCGGCGCAGCTGGTGCTGGCCTCGCTGCAGGAGGAGTCCGAGCCGCAGCCGGTCCAGTGGCTGTACTCGTTCAACGACATCGGTCCGGTGCGCGAGACGACGCGCTCGACCCTGCTCAGCCTCGGCGCCGGCGTCGACGGGCTGATCGGCAGCTGGACCTGGAGCGTGGACGCCAGCGCGCAGCGCAACCGCGTGGTCGACACCATCGACGGCCTGGTCCGCGACGATGCCTTCCGCTTGTCCGTCGACGGCGAGCGCTACACCTTCGGCGACACGCCGCCGAGCGCGGCGCTGCGTGCGCTGATGGCGCCGCGCGCGGTGCGGCGCGGGTCGAGCACGCTGGAGGAAGCCTCCTTCGCGACCTCGGGCGCGGCCTTCGACCTGCCGGCCGGCGCGGCCACGCTGTCGACCGGCGCGGAGCTGCGGCGCGAGGGCGTGGAGCAGCGGCCCGGTCTCACGCTGCAGAGCGGGCACCTGCTCAACCAGCCGCGCGAATACCCGCTGTCGCGCCATCGCGTGGCCTCGGCGGCGTTCGTGAAACTGGATCTGCCGATCCTCGAGTCGCTCGGCGCCGATCTGGCCTGGCGCGTGGAGAAGACCGGCCGTTTCGCCGCGCACGGCGCGCCGACGCTCGGACTGCACTGGCGGCCGGCGGAAGGCCTGCTGCTGCGGGCGTCGTCGTCGTCGGGCTATCGCGCGCCGACGCTGCACGAGCTCTACCAGCCGCGCAGCATCGGCAATCCGGAGACCGTCTGGGTGCCCGAATCGGCCGGCCCCTGCGTCGACACGCTCGCCTCGACGACGGGGCA
Source organism: Dokdonella ginsengisoli (assembly GCF_042652785.1). NCBI lineage: Bacteria > Pseudomonadati > Pseudomonadota > Gammaproteobacteria > Lysobacterales > Rhodanobacteraceae > Dokdonella > Dokdonella ginsengisoli. The sequence continues at coordinate 79,582 of NZ_JBHSHD010000006.1, forward strand.
GGCCGCCTGCCTGCTCTCCGTCACGCGCGGCGGCAATCCGGCGCTGCGGCCGGAAACCTCGCACACTACGGCCTGGGGCCTGGTGTGGTCGCCGTCGCCTTCCTTCAGCCTCAGCGCCGACGTCTACCGCAGCGTGCGCAGGAACGAGATCGCCGGCGTGCCGGTGGCGTACACGCTCGACCACGCCGACCGTTTCGCCGACGTCGTCGTACGCACGCAGGACGGCCGCATCGCCGCGCTCAACGACGTGCTCGTCAATCTCGCCCGCACGACCACGCGCGGCATCGACGCGGAGGCCCGCTGGGACGTCGACTTCGGCCGCGCCGGACAGCTGCGCCTGAACGTCGGGCTGAACTATCTGGACGCGCTCGACCGCCGCGGGGCGCCGGGCGTGCCGGTCGCGCGCAGCGCCGGCTACGCCGCCACGCCGCGGCTGACCGGCGTGTCCACCGCGCGCTGGGCGCTGGGCGACTGGATCGTCGGCGCCAACTACCGCTACGTCGGTTCGTACCGGCTGCGTCCCTACGCGGACTACGTCGCGCCGTGCGCGGCCTACCGCGCGGCGCAGGGGAAATGCTCGGTGCCGCCGTTCGGGCTGCTCAACCTCAACGTCACCTACTCCGGCATCCCGCACTGGGCGTTCACGCTCAGCGTGAACAACGTCGCGGACCACCAGCCGCGCTACTACGAGGAGCTTTCCGGCGGCTACAACCCCGCCTTCGACGATCCGGTCGGCCGCTACTACGCGTTCCGTGCCACCTATCGCTTCTGACGCCCGCATTCCCGCAGGTAGGGGGATGGGGCGTTCGCGCGTCTGTCCAGGAAACGAATGGGTCGCCGATGGTCGGCGACCGCCTCGCGCAGCGCAGGAGATCCGGTGGACGCTATCGACATCCGACTTGCAGACCTCACGGGCCGGGCCCGCATCCGACACGCCGCGCTGCACCTGTTCGGCGCCGAGGGCTACGCGCAGACCTCGCTGCGCTCGATCGCGCACACGGCCGGCGTCTCGCTGGCGCTGATCGCCCATCATTTCGGCAGCAAGCACCAGCTGCGCGACGCGGTGGACGCCTGGGTGCTGGCGACCTTCGAGCGGGCGGCGCGCGAAGCCGCCGTCGGGCCGGAAGGCGGCTCGGGGGAGGCCGTCTGGCGGCGCTTCGCCGACGCCGTCGGCGACATCCTCGGCGCGCGGCCGGAAGTGCGCGCCTATCTGCGCCGCATGATCGTGGTCGACGGCACGCCGAACGGAGTGGCCCTGCTCGGTTCGCTGCTGGCGCTGGTGCGCGGCGTGGTCGTGCGTTCGCAGGACGCGTGCGGCGAGCCGGAGCTGACGCGGCAATCCCTGCAGTGGCTGCTGCTGCTGCTCGGCCCGGCCCTGCTCGAGCCGGCGCTGCACCGCTGCATTCCGGGCCTGTACGCCGGATCGGAAGCGCGCGAGCGTTCGGCGGTCGACGCGCCGGCCGAGCGCTACGCCGACGCGCCCGGCCGCGTCGCCTCGATCGGCGGCGGACGCGTCGCGCGCGCCGTTTCACTGCACGCGGAGCGCTTCCGTCATTGACAAGCACGACCTTTCCAGCCGACGTTGGCATCGGGGTTTCCTCATGCACCGCAGGTAGCGACATGCCAGATTCGACGCGGCCGCCCGAATCGGAGCGGGGCGGGAGCCGTCTCGACCGTTTCGTGCGGGAGCGCCGGCTGCCGCTGCTGCGATTCCTGTCGCGGATGAACGTGCAGGAACACGATGCGCAGGACATCGCGCAGGAAAGCCTGGCGCGCCTGCTGCGCTACAGCGCCAGCGAGCCGGCGGAGGCGTGGCAGGCGTTGCTGTACCGGATCGCGATCAACCTGCTGCGCGATCGCGCGCGGCACGCGCGGATGGAACAGCGGCTGGGCGCGGCGCCGGTCGAGCCGTCCGCGGCGGCGGAGGCGGTTTCGCCGGAGCCGTCGCCGGAACAACACGCCAGCGGCCGCGAGGCGCTGGCACGCATGCAGGCGGCGATCGGCCAGTTGCCGGCGCGCTGCCGTGAGGTGTACCTGCTGCATCGGATCGAAGGAATGACGTACCCCGAAATCGCCCACCGCAGCGGAATTTCCTCGAAGGCCGTCGAGAAGCACATCTCGCGCGCGCTGCGGTTGCTGCGGGCACAGCTCGAGGCGGGCACCACAAGGAACCAAGAAGATGTCCTCTGAACGAATCGACGAAACGGCCGCGGACTGGTTCGCGCGGCTCCTTTCGCCCGACTGCACGGAACGCGACCGCGACGCCTTCGAAGCCTGGTGCGCGCAGAGCGAGGCGCACGCCGACGCCTTCGCGGCGGTCGCGCAGTGCCATGCCGATGCGGCCGTCCTGAAGAACGACGAACGCATGCGCGCCGGCGCACGCGCGGCGCGCTACGCGGTGTCCGCGCGCACGCGCCATCGCCGTCCGGCGCGGCTGGCCGGATTCGCCGCCGCGGCCGCGCTGGTGCTGGCCGTCGGTGCCGGCGTGCTGTGGACCGCGCGCAGCGAGAAAACGCAGTCCTTCCGCTACGCCACCACCGTCGGCGAACAGCGCCGCGTCGAACTGGCCGACGGCACGCACGTGCAGCTGGACACCGACACGCAGCTGGACGTGCGTTTCGACGCGTCCTCGCGCGAGCTGAGGCTGGACCGCGGCCGCATCGACATCGAGGTCGCCGCCGACGCGAAGCGTCCGTTCTCGGTGCGCAGCGGGCGCGGCGTCGTGCACGACATCGGCACGCAGTTCCAGGTCGCGCGCTACGGCGGCGACGTCACCGTGACCCTGCTGTCCGGCCTGGTCAGCGTCGCGCTGGCGGAACCGGCGAGCCCGCAGGAGAACCGCGTGCTCGCACCCGGCGAGGAGTTGCACATCGGCGACCGCGGCGACCTGGGCTGGCCCACGCGCGTGGATCTGGACGTCGTTTCCGGCTGGACGCGCGGCGTGCTGACGTTCAAGGACCGGCGCCTGGGCGATCTGCTCGACGAGATGAACCGCTACTCCGAGACGAAGATCCGCATCGCCGATCCGGCGCTTTCCTCGCTGGTCGTCAGCGGCGTGTTCCGCACCGGCGACCAGTCCTCGCTGCTGCAGGCGCTGCGCGCCGGCTGGTCGATCCGTTCGCGGCACGTCTCCGATCGCGAAATCGAGCTGTCGCACGAGTAGCCGCGTCCGCTCGCGCCCGCCGTCGCCCGCCGCGCTTGTGCACGGCGGGTATGCCTGCGTCCGGTTTTCCTCGAGCGGTTCCGCCGGCCGTCGCCCGCCGATGCCGTGCCGCTGCACACGCAAACGAAAGGCCCCTCGCGGGGCCTTTCGAATGGACGTCGCGTCGGGCCTGAGAAAGGCCGGTCGACGAGCATGGGGGGACTCGCCGGGGTCCTGCGGGGAACCAGCCTTAACCGGTCGACGCCCGATCACACCTTAGGTCCGGTGCCGCGTGCGGCACCATTGGACATTTCCTTCGCGCCACGGCAGTCGGCTGATCGCCGCGATGCCGGTCGCGAAGTCCGCTGGGCGCGTGGGCGCAATCGTCCGTTCGATGAGTGGCTTCGCCCGGATGCGTCCGCGTCGTCGGACGAAATCGCCGTTTCGTTCCGTCATCCAGACGTCTCGTCGTCGCCGTCCAGTTCGCTGCAGCAACGCGGGCGAATGCCCAGTGCCGGGCCTGCGGTCCGCCCGATACGGTCAGCTGCCGCTCGAGGCGCGATTCCCTCGCCGAGCAGTGCGAGGAATCCCGATCCGTGCGCGCGGGCATTCACCCAATGCCCGCAAAACGACGCGACGCCCCGGTCGTCCGGAAGCGCGCCCCGTCGTCTCGTTCCCTTCGGAGTACGTTGCGATGTCCAGAAAAGCATCCCCTTTCAACACCGCGCTGGCAGGCGCCATCGCCGCAGCGATCGCCGCGGCCGGACTGGTCGCCGAGCCGCGCTTCGCCGAGGCGTCGACGACCTCGTTCTCCGCCCGGCAGGCCGCGCCCAGCACCTACATCGTGCGCTTCGCCGAGGCGCCGCTGGCGACGTACCGCGGAGGCGTGGCCGGCATCGCCGCGGCGCCGCGGCTGAGCATCGCCGGCCGCCCGGCCAAGCTCGACGCCCGCGCGCCGCAGAGCCTGGCCTACGTCGCCCACCTCGCCAGCAAACAGAACGCCTTCCTGAGCACGGCCGGCGCCACGCTGGGACGTCCGCTGCAGGCGAAGTTCACCTACACGCACGCGCTCAACGGCATGGCGGTCGAGTTGACGGCCGACGAAGCGGCGCAGCTGGCGAAGATGCCGGGCGTGGTGTCGGTCAGGAAATCGGAGCTGCTGCGGCTCGCCACCGATTCGGGCCCGGCGTGGATCGGCGCGCCGTCGATCTGGCAGGGCACCGCCACCGGCGGTGCTGCCGGCACGCAGGGTGAAGGCATGCTGATCGGCATCATCGACACCGGCATCAACTTCGATTCGCCGTCGTTCGCCGCGACCAGCGCGGACGGCTACCAGCACGTGAACCCGCACGGCGCCGGCAGTTATCTGGGCACCTGCGCCGCCGGCGGCACCGACGTCGGCAAGTGCAACGACAAGCTGATCGGCGCCTACACCTTCGTCGAGCCCGACGACCCATGGGAAGGATCGCCCGACGTGCCCACCAGTGCCGCTGACTATGACGGGCACGGTTCGCACACGGCCAGCACGGCCGGCGGCAGCCGTGCCCAGGCGACCACGACGGATGGTGCGACGGTGGCGGTGTCCGGCGTGGCGCCGCGCGCGAACGTCATCATGTACAAGACCTGCTGGGCGCCGCCGCCGGCGGAATTTCCGCAACCTGATGGCACGTGCGCGACGGATGCCACCGCTGCGGCGGCGGATCAAGCCGTCGCCGACGGCGTCGACGCGATCAACTTCTCGATCAGCGGCGGCTCCTCCCCGTGGACCGACGACACCTCGATCGCGTTCCGCAATGCGGTCGAGGCGGGCATCTTCGTCGCCGCGGCGGCCGGAAACACCTCCGGCGGCTCGTCGCCGGGCTCGGTCGATCACCTCGAGCCCTGGACCATCACGGTCGGCGCCTCCACGCACGACCGCCTGTACTCCAACGCGCACGTCGAAGTGCCGGACCTGGGCTCGCTCGCAGGCTTCAAAGGCGGCGGCGGCGACCAGCCGCAGCTGAGCGGTCCGATCAGCGGCGCACTCGCCACGAGCACCGATCCCGCGGCCTGTACCTCATTCGCGCCGACGCCGGCAGCGCCGAATTTCATCGCGCTGATCCAGCGCGGCGGCTGCAACTTCTCGGTCAAGATCAACAATGCCAAGGCCGCCGGGGCGGCCGCGGTGGTCATCTACAACAATACGGGCACAGCGCCGGCCGGCATGGACGTGCCCGGCACGACGATTCCGGCGCTGATGATCTCGCAGGCGGACGGCCAGGCACTGGTCGCGCACCTGCAGGCCAATCCGGCTGCCACTGTCACGGCGGATCTGACGACTCCGCCGACGTTCGATCACGTCGCGGCGTTCGCCGACATCATGGGCGATTTCAGCAACCTCGGGCCGGCGGGAGGCACGCAGTCGCCGCGCGACCTGCTCAAGCCGGACATCACCGCACCGGGCGTGAGCATCCTGGCCGCATATTCGGGCGAGGCCGGTGCTTACCGATTCCTGAATGGCACCTCGATGGCCGCGCCCCACGTGACCGGTTCCGGCACACTGCTGCGCGCGCTGCATCCGGACTGGACGCCGATGGAAATCAAGTCGGCGCTGATGCTGACCGCCAAGCAAGGCCTGCGCAAACGCAATGCCGCCGATCCGACCGACCCGTTCGACAGCGGCGCCGGCCGCACCGATCTGACGCGCGCCGCCACCTCGCCGCTGGTCATGAACGAGACCGCGGCGAACATGGAGGCGGCCAATCCGCGTGACGGCGGTGATCTGTCGGCGCTGAACGAGCCGAGCCTTTCGAAGGCGGCCTGCGCCGGCACCTGCACTTTCACGCGCGTGTTCCGCAACCCGACCGCGACGGCGCAGAGCTTCACCGCCGCCGTGCAGCCGAGCAACGGCGGCGCGCTGAGCGGAACCGTGGCACCGGCGAGCTTCAGCGTCGAACCGGGCGCGACGCAGTCGGTGACGATCACGATCGACGTCGGCACGGCCGCGGCGAACAGCTGGTCGTTCGGCGAGGTGACGCTGACGCCGGAGTCGGGTGACGCGCTGACCCTGCCGGTCGCGGTGCGCAAGACGGATGCGGCGCAAACCGGTCCGAGCATCGACGTCGCGCCGGCTGCGCTGGACAGCAGCCAGGCGCCCGGCGAAACGAAGACGCAGACGCTGGCCGTGAGGAACACCGGCGACGCGCCGCTGACCTGGAGCATCGGCGAACAGCCGGCCGGCGTGAGCCTGTCGCTGGGCGATCGCGTGTCCGGCACCGGTGCGGCTGCCGCGCCGACGCTCGCGCCGACCGGCGGCGACGAGGTGAACCTGCAGGTCGACGTCGGCCTAGGCAGCCACGTGCTGGGTGTCGGTTCGGGCACGCCGGTAATCTTCCTGAACCGCTTCACGCCGGAAGCGGCGGACCTGCCGTTCACGCTCGACCGCGTCGACGTGGAGTTCCTCGGCCGCCTCGACAACGGGGACGACGGTGCCGTGATCGGCGAAAAGTTCGATGTCTACGTCTACCAGGACGACGACGAGGATCCGAGCAACGGCGCTACCCTGCTCGGTTCGGTGAAGGACGTGGAAGTCTCGGTCGTGGATGCGCTGCAGAGCGTGCCGGTGCCGGGCGGCATCGCGGTGGACGGAGCGGGCGACGTGCTGATCGCGGTAGTCGCGCGCGACGCCACCGGCGGCAGCCCGGCGACCTTCGACGACGGTCCGGGCGTCGGCCGCAGCTGGCTCGGCACCGACTTCGACGCGACCATCGGCGATCCGCCGGACTTGGCCGCACTGGCGTTGCGCAAGCCCGAGGACCTCGGCATCGATGGCTTCGAGGCGTCCAACCTCGTCCTGCGCGGCCATGGCGTCCGCGGCGGCGCGGCGGTGTGCACGGCGCTGGCCGACGTGCCGTGGCTGAGCGCGACACCGGAATCGGGAACGACCGCGGCGGACGGCAGCAGCGACGTCACCGTGACGTTCGACTCGACCGGGCTGGCGGCCGGAAGCTACAGCGCGAACGTGTGCGTCAACAGCAACGACACCGAGCAGCCGGTCGTCGCGGTGCCGGTCACGATGACGGTCACGGGCGGCGGCGACGACGTGATCTTCGCCGACGGCTTCGACGAAGGTGGCGGCGGTGAAACGTGCAAGCCGCTGCAGCTGCTGCAGGATCCGAGCTTCGAGGCGACCACCGCGGCGTTCGGTACGAATCCGTCGTGGGCGTCGATCGACAGCCACGACGACGAGTCGTCGGTGTTCTGCAACGGAGATTGCATCGAAGGTGGCGGCGACACCGGCGCGCGCACGGGCGACTGGTTCTCGTGGTTCGGCGGCTGGAGCGCCGACGGTACCGATGCGTATACGGCCTACGCCTCGCAGAGCGTGACGATCCCGAGCGGCAGTGCGCGCTTCCTGAACTTCTGGAAGAAAGCGGACCGCATTTCGTCCGACGCGACCGCCGACACGTTCAAGGTGACCGTCGACGGTACCGAAGTGCACAGCGAAGCGGTGACGGCGGAGGACGAGGACTACGTCGTGCAGTCGGTCGACGTCAGCGCGCACGCGGACGGTGCCAGCCACGAGGTGAAGTTCACCTTCGCGCACACCGGCACGGCCGGCGACGGCAGCTACTTCCTCGACGACGTGACGCTCGACTGCTCGGCGCAGCCGGCCTCGTCATCGGGCCCGGTGCGGCGCGCGAACGTCGCGGGGCAATCCAAGCGTCCGCACTGATCCACGCGGCAGGAGACGTGCGCGCTTCGGCGACGAAGCGCGCACGAGGGCGGCGTCGGCGACGTGCCGATCACGCGCATCTGCCGCGAGATCGAGAACGACACCGCCCTCCAGTCGGCGACGCCGCGCTCATTCGGCGATCGGCAGCTCGACGACGAACGAATCGAACTGGCCGTCGTGCTGGCCCCATCCGCCGATGCGCCGACCGTCGCCACTCACGCCGGTGACGGCGACCAGCCTCCAGCCGTGCGGAACGGCGATGCCGCGCGAGGCGAGCCAGCGGTCGAGCGGGACCGCGCCGGACTGGCGCGTCCATACCGCCGCCGTGCGCAGGGCACCGTCGCCGAGACTTCCGGCGAGCAGGCGGCCGTCGTCGCTGCCGGCGGCCAGCTGCAGCAGCGGGTCGGGCCGAGCCGGCGGCGGCAGGCGCTGCGCGCCGCGGCCAGCGCGCCAGAGATAGCTGGCGCCGAACAGCAGCGTGAGATCGCGGTTGGCGCCGAGCACTTCGCCCGCGGCGAGTTCCGGCGACGAGAGCAGTTGCGGCGCACCGTCGGACCACAGCACGCCGCGCCGTGCGCCGGCGGCGCCCTCGATCCAGCCGTGCACGCGGCGGCCGTCGTCGCTGATGCCGCCGGCGCGCGCGGCTCTGGCTTCCGGCGGCAGCGGCAGTGCGCGCATGCCGGCCCCGGCGCGCCATTCGAACGCCGTCCTGCGCTGCGCGGGATCGTTCGCGACGCCGACCACGCGCGGCTCGTCGGACACCGCCAGCGCGATGCTGACGCGGCCGCCCTGCCAGGCCGTGCCGGGCAGGCCGCCGAGGCGGACCGGCGCTGCGTCGGCATTCCAGTAGCTCGCCACTTCGCGCTGCTCGCCGTCGAGCGAGGAACCGGCCACGTAGCGCCCCGACGAGGAGATGCCCTGCACCGAGATCGCGCCGGCCAGGGTGCGCACGCCTTCGGCCTCCGACCAGCGGAAGCCCCCGCTGCCGGCGCCGCTGAGGGCGCCGGCGCCGGCGCGTCCGTCGCGCGACAGCGCCAGCAGTCGCGCGCCGGGCGTTCCGAGCGCACTGAACCCGGCCGCGTCCGCCCGCGCGGGCGAAATCGCCAGCAGCGCACCGGCCAGGAGCAGCGCCGCCCGCACGGACGACGCTGCCGAGGGACGGTCCGGCGCGGGGCACCGGACCGCTGTGCGGTTACGGCGACGGCGCATCGAAGCCGTCGGCGAAGATCGCATCGCCCGGTGCGACCGTGAAGCGGATCGGCACCGCCGTGCGCGGCCTGGCCGGATCGTTGCTGAAGACGCACAGGTCGAAGGCGTGCGTGCCGGGGCCGGCGACGGTGGCGTCGAAGCTCAGCTGCAGGTCCGTCGCCGTCGCGCCCGGCTCGATCGTGCCGCCCCAGCCGCTGGGCGAGACCCACGGCACCTCGTCCCAGCTGATGCAGCGGTTGCCCGGATGGGCTAACGCCATCGCGCCGATCTGCGCGCCGAGGCCGCCGATGCTCAGCGTCGAGAGATACGTCGCCTGGCCGGTCAGCGGATCGACCGTGTAGAGCTGTCCGAAATTTCCCGACACGATGGCGCCGAGATACCAGGTGCGGCTGCCCGGATCGAAGGCCAGCGAGGGGATCATGCCGCCGGTGGAAATGCCGAGCGAACCGATCGGCGTGGCGGCGCCGCTGGTCTTGTCGATGGCGAACAGCGCGTCGAGCACGGCGTCCAGGCCGTACAGCCGGCCGTCGTCGTCGAAGTCCATGCTGAGGATGCCCGGCGCCGTGTCGATCGGCCCGACCAGGGTCTTGGTCAGGGTGGCCGGGTCGACGCGCCACAGCCGGCTGCCCTGTCCGTTGGAGCTGGCCAGGTAGATCACGCCGGTGGTCGGGTCCTGCTTCAGCCCGCTCAGGGTTTCGTCGTAGGACATGTCGAGCGCGCCGAGCACCAGCTCCGACGCGAAGCCCGAACCGATGGGCGCGTAGGCCAGCAGCTCGCCCGTCCATCCGTCCAGCGCGAGCAGCTGGTTGAAGTTGTCGTCGATGAAATCCGCGCCGGTGATGGTGCGGCCGGCCGGATATCCGCGGATGCTGCTGAGCGAGTCGTCCAGGTTCGTGTTGACCAGATAGCCGCCGTAGATGTCGAAGTACCACAGCGGCCGCTCGTCGCCGCTGCCGTTGCCGGCCGGCAGCGCGAGCGGAGCCGGCGATGGCGACGGCGCCGGCATTCCCGCCAGGGCGGCGGGATCGGGCAGGCGGGTGGCGAACCGGCCCGGATCGTGCTCGTGCAGCGGCAGCACCCGGCGCGGACCGGGCGGCATGTGGCTGTCGGCGGCGGAGGTGCTCAGGTACCAGTCCAGGCGTCCGTCGCCGCCGTTGCCGATCGCGATCGTCCGCGTCACGGTTTCGCCCGCCGCCGCGGAGGCGTCGATCGACTCCGTGTCGAGCTGCAGCGCGGGCGCGCGCGCGGTGATGCGCACCTGGCGCGTGCGCGTGTGCACCGTCGGATCGGACGGAATCCAGGCGATGCGGTCGACCAGGCGCAGGCTCTGCTCGAGGTAGGAATACGGCTGCCCGATCATGTGGTGCTGCATGCCGATCGAGGCGCAGCCGCCGTAGTCGCAGGTCTTGGTGATTCCGAAGGAGACGTCGGCGTACTGGAACTCGATCACGCCGCTGCCTTCGTTGAGCACGACCTGCGCCGACAGCTCGCGCGCCGGATCGGTCGAGCCGTAGGCGGTCGGCACGCGGTCGTAGGCGATGACGAAACGGCGGTTCGGCGCCTCGCCGACGGTCTTGTAGACGATCCCGGACGGCGGCGTCAGCGGCGACACCAGCGGCGCGACGTACAGGGCCAGCGCCGAGCCGTAGATGGTGACCTGCGAGTCCGGCAGCGCACGCACGCCGTAGTGCGGCAGCAGCCCGCAGAATTCGGATTTCTTGTTCTCGATCGCCGCCCAGGTGTAGCCGACGCAGAGCGTGTCGATGCGCTCGCGGTACAGGCGGAAATCGAAGTCGGCCGGGAACGGCAGCTCACTGGAGTACGCGTAGGACTGCGTGTCCATCGCGGTGGCGCCGTCCAGGTCGACGAACTGCGCCGGCTGGCTGTCGTCCACGAGGTAGCCCGGCGGATCCTTCGACGCCATCCAGGTCGCCGACGGCGCACCCGACTGGCCGACCGTGACGATGCGGTTGTACTGGTAGCTCGAGCCAGGCCGCACCTGCACGCCCCTGGCGCTCAGGATCGTCCCGGTTTCGTTGTCGCGTAGCCAGTGGTGGCGCAGCGGCTGGTCGCTGCCGTTGGTGATGCGATAGCAGAGGTTGACCTGGTCGCCGACGGCGACCTCGATCTCGGTGGCCGTGCCGCAGGCGGCCGGATTGGAACCGTCGACCGGCCCGACCGTCACGTCGAACTGCAGGGGGCTGGTCGCGTCCTCGCCTTCCTCGACGACGACGCGGTCGAGCGCGATCGTGTCGCCGCGCAGAACGCCGTCGTCCTGGTGCACGTAGTGGCGGAACGCCAGGCGCCCGCTGCCGGAGGTCGGCAGGCCGTTCGCCGCGGTCAGCTCGTAGCGCGTCCATTCCTCCGGGTAGACGCCGTCGGTTTCGTCCGGATTGATGTCGAGCACGACGTCGTGGAATCCGCCGACGTCTTCCGGCGCCGTGCCGACGTCGCCGCAGTCCGCCGCCGCGCAGACGCGCACCTGCATGCGCGTGGGCACCGACCAGTAGGCGTACTTGCGCGTGTAGAACGACAGCTTCGTGGTCGCGCTGAAGTTGACCGGCGGCGTCAGCAGCCAGGAGCTGACCGTGCCCTCGTCGGTGAGGGTGGCGAAGGGGTTGGAATAGATGAAGGCCTTGGCCGAACCGTCGACCGGATCGCCCACGCCTTTGGACAACCAGGCGTTGCCGGGGCTGTCGCTGTTGTTCTGGCGGATCCAGCCGTCCTCGAAGATGCCGCCGGGAACGCCGAAGCGGCCGTCCGAGGTCAGCAGGTCGACGCGGTCGAAGCCCTCGTCGACGGCGAGCACCGGCGCAGCGGCGCCGGCGGGGCGCGGATTGGGCCGCACCGGCGCCCCGGTGACGGTCCGCACCGCCAGGTCGGGGGCGTCGATCTGCGCCCGCGCCTGCGTATCGGCGAGCACGGCGGCGCGGCTCTTCGGCGCCGTTGCCGCGCCGGCCGCCGCGGGCAGTGCCAGCAGCAGCGCGCACGCCGCCACCCGCCAGGCGCGTGAGCGCCGGCCGATGCCGTCGCGGACGACAGCCGCGGCAGCAGCGATGCAAGGCAACGGTCCCGGCCCGCCCGTCGGATGCCGTGTGAGGTTTTGACTTCGATTCATGACTACCCCCCAAGGGAAGAAAGGCTGCCGTCCGACCGCGCTCGCTGCGAGCGCGACCGACGCCGGACGGCAGGCGTCACGCGACGTTGCGTGATCGCCGGATCATGTGGCGCGGACGATCGGCGAGGGGCGCGGAACGGTCACACGCGCATCGGTTTTCTTCCAACCGGTTTCAACAAATTCATGAAATGCCCGCCACGGGCGGGCAGCGGGCCTAGGGCGTGCGTTCGCCGGCCAGCCGGCGCAGGCCGGCGGCGGCCCGTTCGGCCAGGTCGCGATCGCCGAGCGCGGTGTAGAGCCGGGCTGCGGTTTGTGTCGCTTCGTAGTCGCGGCCGACGTAGGGCACCAGATGGCCGAGCAGGGTGGGCGCATCGTGCAGGTCGTCGCGGGCGAGCAGGTACCCGGCGTGCGCCACGGCGACGGCGACCACCTTCTGCGGCGCCATGCCGTTGGCGAGGGCGAGCGCTCCGCGGAAGCCCGCGGCGGCGGCGGGATCGCCGCGCGCGGCCTGCACGCGGGCGGTGCCGAACTCGAGCACGAACGGGCGGTCGTCGTCCTGCGGCAGGTCCCGCGACGCGCGCAGGCGTTCGAGGAACCGCGTCGCTTCGTCGGGACGGCCGGCGCGCAGCGCGGCGTCGACGTAGGTGTCGATCGCGGCGGAGAGATAGGTCTGGCCGCCCGGCGTGGGTTCGCGCTCGATCGAATCGAGCACCGCATCGGCGTCGCGCAGCGCGTCCTGCGGACGGCCCTGCACGGTGCGCAGGCGCGCGCGCAGCACGGCGAACACCGGATCGTCGGCGGCGGAGGCCGTCGCGGGCAGGTAGCGGTCGATCAGCGCGTCGGCCGCGCCGAAGCGGCCGGCGTCGATCAGCGCCGGCACGCGTTCGGTGAGGACGTGGCGCATGAGCATCGGATTCTGCAGATGCTCGGCGATCGCCATCTGGCGGTCGGTGGTGGCGAGCGCACCTTCCAGGTCGAGCAGCTTGCGCTGCGCGGACGACTTGCCGGTGAGCGCGATGACGAGGTTGTCGTTGACGTCGAAGCGGGTGAAGGTGGCGATGGCGCGGTCGTAGGCGGCCACCGCTTCGACCAGCCGGCTGCGGAAGACTTCGACCAGGCCGATGGCGACGTCCAGGTTGGCCGTGCCGAGCCGGTCGCCGGCGCGCTCGAGTTCGACGCGGGCGCGGCCGAAGTCGGCCATGGCGGCGTCGACGCGGCGCGTGACGCCGTAGACGATGCCGCGCTCCAGGTAGGCCCGGCCGAGCGCGGCCGGCGCGCCGGCCTTGTCGAGCAGGGCGATGGTCCCGGTGTAGTAGCGCTCCGCGGCGTCGTAGTCCTGCCGGTAGACCGAGGTGGAGCCGAGCACGAGCATTGCCTGCGCGCGGATGTCCTGCGCCGGCGCTGCGTCCGCGCTCGCCAGCGGACGCAGGATCCGCTCGGCCCTGTCGACGTCGCCGCTGCGATACGCGATGCGGCCGGCGCGCACGAGGTAGGCGGGTTCGCTCTTGAGTTCGGCGGGTGCGGCGTCGGCCAGGCTGCGGGCCAGCGGCATGTCGCCGGCCAGCACGGCGGCGTCGATGCGCTGCAGGTATTCCGACGGCGTGGCGGGCAGGCCGCGCCGCGCCGGCATCTCGAGGCCGACGCTGGCGGCGAAGCGGTCGGCGACCTGCGCGATCGCGTCGAGCGAGGCCGGCGCCTGCGCCTCGAGCGCGCGCGTGCCGCGGTCGTGGTAGACGTCGAGCGTGACGTTCCAGGTGCCGCCGGTGCGCGTGGCGCGCGGCGCGAGGATGTAGGCCGCGCCGGTGACCTGCTCCAGGCGGTAGAGATCGTTCTCGCCGAGCGGGTCCGCCGCGGCGTCGCGGCCGTACAGGGCGACGGCCTGCTCGCTGGGCAGCACCTGCAGTCCGCGCACGCCGCGCAGCTGCGCGGCGAGGTAGTCCATCGCGCCGAGGCGGATCCAGGTGTCGTCCGGCGTGTGCGGTCCGGCGACCGGCAGCACCAGCACGACGTGCCGGTCGGCCGTCGCCTGTACCGGCGCGGGCGCCGGCGCCGGCGTACGACCGGCGAGCAGAACGGCGGCGCCGGCGAGGACGACCAGAACGGCCGCGGCGATGGCGAGCCATTTCTTCGGCATCCCGCGGCGCATCGCTGGCGGCGCGACGGCGGCCGCTGTCGCCGGCGTGACGGCCGGCGTGTCGACTTCGACGGCTTCCTCCCAGTGGTAGCCGAAGCGCGGCAGGGTGCGGATCGCGGTATGCCCGGCGCTGGCGTCGCCGATCGCGCGGCGCGCGCGCAGCAGCGTCTGGCCGAGCACCTTGTCGCTGACTTCGGTGCGCCCCCACACGGCGGCGATCAGCTCGTCGCGCCCGACTGCGCGATCGCGATGCTCGATCAGGTAGGTCAGGCAGTCGAACGATTTCGTCGGCAGCGGCACGCGCACGCCGTCGCGCCACAGCTCGCGTTTGGCGGGCTCCAGGCGAAGGTTGCGGAAACGGTAGATCGGCGGCTGCACGGCGCGAGGATAGTGCACGGCGATGCACGCGCGTGGGCACCTTTCTCGATGGTCCGATGCGCTAGCCGGGCGGCCGCGTCGCGCGCGCCTGCGAAGCCCGCGCGAGCGTATCGCGCGGTTCGGGCGATCGGCAGCCGGCAGAGCCGGGCTCGGGCAGCGCTGGACGCCGTTGCGCGAACGCGTTTGCCGGTGCAGGGAACGCCGCCCGATCGAGGGCGGCGTTCCTCAGCAGTTGCGGCGGGCGGATGTATGCTCTACGGCGACGCGCCGTCGAAGCCGTCGACGAACAGGCGATCCGGTTCGGCGGCAGGTTCGAAGCGCGCTTGCACCGTGCAGTCCATCGCGACGGGTGCGGTGGTGAAGACGTCCTCGACGAGAGCGCCGCCGCAGGTTCCGTCCACGGCCGCGGTCCGCTGCCCGGCATCGGGCAGCAACACGAAGCTCATCGTCTGGCCTTCAGTGACCGTCAGGGCACCCGACGGGCTGATGGCGCCGCCCGCGCCTGCGCTCGCGTTCACCGTGTGCGTGATCACGTCTGCGCCGAAGCGTGCGGTCACTTCGCAGTCCATCGTCAGCGGTGCCGTCAGGTAGACCGATCCGTTGAGGGAGCCGCCGCATCCGGTCACCTCGGAAATCCCGTGACCGGCGTCCGGAACGATCGTGAACCCGAGCACCGTCCCGGCTTCGCCGCCCTGCGCAATTGCCGGTTCGATGCGGCCGTGGGCGCCTGCGACCGGCGTCGCCGTGTAGCCGCCGGCCGGATGGAAGACCTTCACCGATTCGTGGATCGAGCCGTCGGCGGTGAAGCCGCGCGCGCGGATCCACACGTTGCGGTTGCGCGGCAGATTCACGTCGGCGATGGCCCAGCCGCGCCAGGATCCGGTCGGCAATCCGGTCTGGGCGAGGGCGAACACGGCCGTGGCGGAGGCGCCGATCACGTTGGCCGTGATGCCGTACTCTCCGGCGACGTCGTTGGCGATCGCCGTCACGTTCGCCGTTCCGTTCGAATCCGTCGTCGCCGTGGCCGACGACAGGAGCGCGCTGGCCCCGCTGCCGGGAGCGGTGAAGCTCACCTGGATGTTCGGGATCGGCGCACCGTCGCTGCCCGTCAGGCGCACGACCAGCGGGGCTTGGAACGCCTGATCGACGACGGTCCGCTGGGGCGTGCCGCTCGCTGCGATCAAGGCGGCTGGCGTATTGGACAGTTCGAAGCCGACCGAGCCGTCGATGCCCGATGCGCTCGCCGTGACGAGGTAGCTTCCCGCAACGTGGTTTGCCGTTGCGATCGTGCTGCCGATGCCGTTCGCGTCGGTCACCGCGCTCGAGGCGGACAGGACGGCACTGGCGCCGCTGCCCGGTACGTTGAATTGGATCGTCCGGCCGGATACCGGATTGCCGAGCGCGTCGATCACGCGC
Source organism: Dokdonella ginsengisoli (assembly GCF_042652785.1). Lineage (NCBI taxonomy): Bacteria > Pseudomonadati > Pseudomonadota > Gammaproteobacteria > Lysobacterales > Rhodanobacteraceae > Dokdonella > Dokdonella ginsengisoli. The sequence goes on from NZ_JBHSHD010000006.1 coordinate 95,693, forward strand.
ACGGCCAGTGCCGCGGGGAACGGCCGGTAGACCGTCGTCTCCTGCGGAGTGCCGCCGGATATTTCCAGGCTTCCCGTGCTGCACGGGTTGGCCGGCGTCGACGTCGTGCGGGGCGAGGGCGTGCCGAGCAGGAAATCGGCGCCGTTGTCGCCGGTATCCGTGCAGCCGGAACCGGCACGCAGCGCGGCCTGGTTGGCCAGCGTGCTCACGGCGATGGGGCGGTATTCGGCGCACGGGGTGAACGTGCCGTAGCCGACGAAGTCGACGACGTTGGCATCGTCGCTGGGACAGAAGCCGGTCAGGGCGGCCGTGTTCCTGACCAGCGCCACCTTTCCGGCGGCGTCGAGCATGTTGAGGGTGCCGACGGCATCGGGCGTCGGCAGCGGCGCGCCGCCGGATCCGTTGCTTCTCTGCTGGATCAGATAGTACTGCCCGGGCTGCAGGGTGAATCCCGTCAGGGCCGTCGCCGCCCAGGCCTGCTGGTCGGCGCGCGCGTACTGGACCGACCATCCCGTCAGGTCCTGCGGAGCGTCGCCGGCGTTGAACAGCTCGATGAACCGGCTGTCGTAGGCCGCGCCGGAGATGAACACCTGGCTGATCACGATCCTCCCGTCGGGGCCGGGCGTATTGGTCAACGGGAAGTCGACCGCGGCGAGCCCCGCCACCGTCGCCGTGGCGACGTGGTTGCCGACCATCCGGTTGGCCCTCGCCGCGACGCTCGCCTCGCCATTGCCGTCGGTCAGGACATCCGTCGACGCCAGCAGCGCGCGCGCGCCGGTCTGCGGCGCACCGAAGCGAATCGACGCGTTGGCCACCGGGGTTCCGAAGGCGTCGACGACCCTGACGGCCAGCGGCGCGGCGAACGGCTGGTTCACCGGCGTCTCCTGCGACGCTCCGCCGGTGACGACGATGGACGCAGGCGATCCCTCCGCGACATTGGCCAGCGCGAAGCTCGCCACGGTGCCCACTCCGGCAACCCTCGCCGTCACGACGTAGCTGCCGAGGGCCGGGCTCGCCGTGGCGATGACGACGGCTTCGCCCTGTGCGTTGGTCCTCGCCATGTCCGGAGACAGCGCGGCGCTCGCTCCCGCCGCCGGGCCGTCGAAGCCGACCGCTGCGCCGGGAACGGGATTGCCGCCCGCGTCGGTGACCCGGACCTTCAGCGGAACGGCGAACGGCAGGTTCGCCGGCGCGCTCTGCGATGCGCCGTCGACGGCGGCGATTGCCGCCTGGACTCCATCGGCGCTGCAGACGTGGAATGCGCTCGCGCCGTTCCGCGGCGTCGGTGCCGTCAGAGCGAAATCGGTCTGGTTGTTGAAGCCGTCGGTGCAACCGGCGTCGCCGCGAACGGCGGCCAGGGCGCTCGAGAGCTGGCCGGTCGAGGCGCCTTCGTAACAGTTCGCGCCGGTGCCGTAGCCGACCAGGCTGGCGATGGCCGGCGTGGTCGGACAGGTGCCCGTCAACAGCGCGGTGCTCCTGACCAGGGCGACCTTGCCCGTGTTCGTGCCCAGGTCGATGTTGCCGATCGCATCGGGTGTCGGCAGCGCGCCGACGTCGCTTCCGGCTCCGCCTTCCTGGATCAGGTAGTACTGGCCCGGCTGCAGCGTGACGTCGGGCAAGACCGTCGCCTGCCAGTTGTCCAGTCCGGCAAGGGCGTACTGGACCGACCATCCGTTCAAGTCCTGCGGCGCGTCCCCGGCGTTGAACAGTTCGATGAAGTCGCGACGGATGAGGGACGACGTGGTGCTGCCGCCGTAGACCTGGCGGATGACGACCTTGGCGATCCCCGGCCCGCCGCGCTCCGTTCCGGCCGATCGGGCCGTGCTCGCGGCGGCCGGTCGTCCGTCGAACATTGCCACCCGATCCATGCCGCCGGTCGTGCGGTTCCTCGCGAATGTCGGCGGATTCGCGACGCCGGCCGGCGCCGCGGACGAGTGCCCCGCTGCGAGCGCGGGCGCGAAGGAGCCGAGTCCGCAATCGCCGCCTTCGCAGGGCAGCGGAGCACCTTCTCCGAGCGTTTCCCAGCGTTCGCCGTCCACCGAACCTTCGAAGGAGACGCGCGCGAACTCCGGTCCGACGCCGCTGCGCAGCCATTCCACGCCCGTCAGGTCGCCGGTGAGCGACAGCGAATGCCGCGCCGCGTCCCGGGTCTGCAGGCGGGCGATGCTGTCGCAGCACTGCGTTCCCGGATACAGCCACTGGAAGCTGCCCGCCAGCAGCGCCTTGCCGGACGCATCGAGGGAAAGGAGCGCGGCGCCTCCGGCCGCGGACGGACCGGCAGGAGGAGTGAAATCGAAGCGCCGGTCCAGCAGGCCGTCGTTGAAGAGGCGTGCCACCTTTCCGGTCGTCGCGCCGTCGATGAGGAACTGCGGACTTCCGCCGATCAGGATCGAGCCGTCCGATTGCAGTGCCGCATGAGAGATGTGCGGCTGGTCGCCGGGAACGGTCACGTCCGAAACGAACGCGGCGTCGAGCGATCCGTCTTCGGGATCGAGGCGGGCGATCGACGTCTGCCGCTGTCCGTGGATCTCGACGAATCCGCCGACGATGAGGATCTTGCCGTCCGGCTGCGGCAGGATCTGCTCGATTCCGGCGGTGTTGACGTCGAGGTCGAGGACGAGAGCGAAGCTCGGGTCGAGCGAGCCGTCCGGTTGCAGCCGGATCAGTTCGCGCAGGTGGATTCCGTTCGAATCGCCCGCCTCGATGCCGAGCAGGATCCTGCCGTCGCGCTGCAGCGCGAGCGCATTGACGTAGCTGGCCCACGGGATCGTCGAAGAAAAATCGTAGGGCGCGAAGCCGGGATCGAGCGAGCCGTCCGGCCGCACGCGCAGGATCTTGCGATGGCCGCGGTCGGCCTCCGTCCGGATCGAACCGGCGATCAACACGTTGCCGTCGGCCTGCAGGGCGATCTGGGTGACCCTTGGAATCAGGGTGAGGGATGTCTCGGGGTGGAGTGGCGGCAGGACGAAACCGGGATCGACGCGGCCGTCGTCGTCGAGCCGAACGAAGCCTGGCTGCGGCAGGCCGTCGAACGTGGTGAACGAGCCGCCCACGAGCACCTTGCCGTCGGGCTGCAGCACCACGGCGTCGACGCCGAAGGCATCCTGGCCGTCCGTCCAGGGATAGCTGGGGCCGGCGCCGGGGTCGAAGCCCAGATCGAGCGATCCGTCCGCGTTGAATCGGACGACGCCCTTGCGCGGCACGCCGTGACTTTCGTCGAACCGCCCGCCGACCAGGTATTTCCCGTCCGGCTGGACCGTGGTCGCGCTGAGGCTGCCGCTCGCGCTGCCGCCGTTCCAGGCCAGGATCGCCATCTGCGGTCCGATCTCCAGGTCGGCATCGAACGAACCGTCCGTGTTCAGGCGCGCGATGCCGGAGCGCGGTTTGCCGTCGACCTCGTTGAACGAGCCGACCATCACCACCTTGCCGTCCTGCTGCAGGGCCAGGCCGAGGATCGACGAATTGGCGCCGGTCGTTGCCGGTGCCTCGCGCCCGTGCGCTGCGTTCGGCGGAAAGCGCTCGTCCAGGGTGCCGTCAGGACGCAGGCGGGCGACGCGCGTACGCGGCTGGCCGTCGACGGCGAGGAAGTTGCCCGCGATCAGCACGCTGCCGTCGGGCTGCAGCGCGATGTCGTTCACCGCGGCATTGGGTCCGGGAGCGGGGCGGAATGTGTCGTCGAGGCTGCCATCGGTGTTCAGACGCGCGATGCGATGGCGCACGCCGTGACCTGCGGCCGTGAACGCGCCGGCGATCAGGATCTTTCCGTCGGCCTGCAACGCGAGCGCGGCGATCGCATCATTGGTGCCGGTCTGCAGCTGGAAGCCGGCGTCCAGCGAGCCGTCGGAGTTCAGGCGCGCGATCCGCACGCGCGGCTGGCCGCCGACCTCGGTGAATTCGCCCGCCACCACCACCTTGCCGTCGGGCTGGACCAGCAGGCGCGCGATCGGCGCGTTCGCACCCGTCGACGGGGCGTAGCTTTCGTCCAGCGAACCGTCGGGATTGAGCCGCGCGATGCGCGGCCGCGGCTGGCCGTCGACGCGGGTGAACGCGCCGGCGATCAGGATCTTGCCGTCCGGCTGCCCGGCGATGGTACGCACGGAACCGTTGGCCAGACCCAGGCGATGGAAAACGGTCGAGCCGTCGCCGTTGAGCAGGGCGACGACGCCGTCGACGCTGCTCGGCGTCAGATCGCCCGCGACCAGCACGGAGCCGTCGCTGCGAACCGCCAGGTCCAGCACCTTGGTGGTCGAGAACGAGTGCACGCTGAAGGTCGAATCGTGCGAGCCGTCCGCAAGCAGGCGGGCGATGCTGCCGTTGTCGAGCTGGAAGTAGCCGGCGATGAGGACCTTGCCGTCCGCCTGCACCGCGACGCTGGTCGGGAAGCCGTTGTTCAACGGCGGCGGATTGAAGCCGTCGTAGGCGCTCTGCGCCGTGGCCGACGGAGCCTTTCCGAGCGCGGCGATGCACAGCACGATCGGCAGCAGCCATCGGAATACTAACGTGTACGACATGTTCGATTTCCTCGAGTCGATGACGCGGTTCATGTGACGTATCGGCTGCGCGGGCCCGGTGCCTTCGTCCAGGCGGCGCCGGGATCGGCGCCGCCGGCGCAGAACGCGGGCGATCGGCGCCGCCCTGCCGGACGGCCTGGTGAATGGCTTGCCTGACATCCCCGCCCCTGTTGTGAAGACTTCCGCCGATGTGCGCGAAGCGGCGTCCGCCGAGCGACGCGCTTCAGATCGGCAGATATACGCCGCTCCGGCTGCGCAGGCAGGCAGAACGCGTGTCAACCGCGTATCGAACGCGTGTCAGGGCCGGCGGGACGCCGTGAACGGGCGGTTCCGCTCCGCCGGAAAGGCAGGTTCGTGCCGCCGACGCGGGAGCGAGCGGAAGGGCGGCGCGACTACGGCTGCCGCGATCCCAGCCGCGGGTTGTCGTCCGGCGGCGTCGCCAGGGCGATCGGAATCGGGCGCTCGCCGGCCAGGGCGCGGGCGTGCTGCAGCGCCTTCTTCCAGGCGTCCTGCTTGCCGGCCGCGAGGTAGAAGCGGGCCAGGGTCAGGGCGCAATCGAAATCGCGGTCGCCCCAGCGGGCGATCTGGCCGATCACCGTGCTCGCCGCATTCAGGTCGCCCTCGCCCAGCAAGCCGTTGGCGTAGGAGTTCACGACCATCGCGACGTAGGCCGGCATGCCCAGCTGCAGCGCCTGGCGCAAGGCCGCGTCGTAGATCGGGATCGCTTCGCGAGGGTTCCGGCTCCAGGCCCGTTCCGCTTCGGCGAGCCGCGCGTGCAGCGCGACCACCGGATTGTTCTGCGTGTCCGCCCAGGCCGAGAATCGCTTCACCTCGGCGTCGGCCTCGGCGCCGCCGTGCAGATCGCGCTGCGCCCGTGTCGCCGTCAGCCACGCATCCGCCCGCACCCGTCCGTCGGACGGGGACTGGATCGCGTCGATCGCTTCGCGGGCGAAGTTCAGGGCCGACTGCGATCGCCCCAGGCCGAGCTCGAACTTCGCCTGATGAGAGCGCACCAGCGGCTTCAGCGCGTTGCCGTTGGCGACGTCGGCGCTGCGCACCAGCGCGTCGAACTTGCCGCGCGCTTCGGCGAGCCGGCCGTTCGCCTGCAGTGCGACGGCACCTGCGTAGTCGAGGTTGTTGCGCGTCACCGGGTCGTGCAGGCCTTCCAGTTTCAGCGTCGCGTGATCGTATGCCGCCAGCGCCTGCACCGGGTCGAGCAGCAGGAGGTGCACCTCGGTCATGTAGCTGGCCGCCAGCGCCAGGCCGGTCAGATCCGTCAGCAGTTCGACCCGCCGGGATGCGCTCTCCAGCAAGGGCAGGGCGGCGGCGGGCTGATTGCGCAGGACCGCGAGAATGCCTTCGTTGAGGTCGACGGTGACCAGCCCGCGCGCGTCTCCTGCGATCGTCAGCGCCAGGCGTGCCTGCGCGTAGTCGGCGCTGGATTCGTCGTAGCGTCCCATCGACGAATACGCGATGCCGCGCGTGTTGTGCGCGCGACCCAGCAGCAGGGGCTCGCGCTGTCCGCCGAGCAGGTCGATCGCCTCGTCCGCATGGTCGACGGCGCGGGCAGCTTCGCCCAGGTCGGTGGAGATCAGAGCCATGGCATTCATCAGGCGGCCGCGCAGTACCGGATCGGACTCGGCGCTGACGTCCTTCGCCAACGACTCCAGCGCCCGATAGGCCGTGTCGAGGTGTCCGGATCCGTATTCGATGGCGGCCGCCGAATAGCGCAGCTCCGGCGTCCGCTGCAGTTCGACGGGCGCGTCTTCGATCAGCTTGCGTGCGGTGTCGAGGTTTTGCGTGAGGATGGCCGCCCGGATCCGCGCCGTCCGCTCGTCGAGCGACACCTGCTCGCCCGCCCGCGCGGACGGCGGACGGCCGAGCAGGATCAGAACCTGATCGACGGCAAGCTGGCCGGCGCGCGTCACATCGGCGTCGCGCGCCTCGACTTCGCGATGATTGCCGTCGTCGGCGTCCAGGCGCAGGCGAACGATCCACTCGCGCTCGTTGTGCTCGGCCGAAGGCAGGATCAGATAGCGTGTCGGGGAGAGCTTGCGCACCGCCGAAGCCATCTCCGCGGCCGGCCTGTCGCGCGGGAGCGCGACGATGCTCTCCGTCGGCACCACGGTGAGGCCGCCGGCGTGCAGGCGTGACGCGATCAGGTCCATCAGGCCCAGCCGGACCCAGGCCCACTGTTCGGCGGCGGCGGTCTCGACCGGAAGCACGGCCGCGTCCGTCGTCGCTGCGGCCGGCACGGGCGGCAGCGGCGGATCGGACCTCCGCTCGCGACCGGAATGCAGGACGGCGGCCGCACCCGCCAGCAGGGTCAGCAGCGCCAGCGCACTGGCCATCCATCCGATCCGGCGCGCCGGCGCCGCCGGTGTCGGAGGGGCAAGTACCGGTGACGCGGCTGCCGTCGGCTCGGCGCCGCCGTCGACGGTCAGTTCGGCGATGAACTGATAACCGAAACCCGCCACCGTGCGCAGCACGCGCTGCTGGTTGCCGGCATCGCCGACCGCCTGCCGCAAGCGGCGCACCATCTGCCGCAGGACGGTGTCGCCGACGTCGACCTTGCCGAGCACGGCGGCGACGAGTTCGTCGTGGCCGACGGCGCGTCCGCGATGCTCGATCAGATAGACCAGGCAATCGAACACCGTCGGTGACAGCGCGACGCGCTCGCCGGACCGGCGCAGCTCGCGCGCAGCCACGTCGACGCTGCAGTCGAAGAATCGATAGATGCACGGGCCCATCGAAGCATTGTAGTGCGCCGCCCGAGGCCGGCGTGCCGCGATGCGATCGCGCGTCGCGAAACCGGACGATGCGCGCGACGCGCAGGGTGGTTTCGTCGCCGACGAGCGGAAGGAACGACGAAGGAAATTTTGCGTTTGGACGTCTAGACGTATCTGACACGCCGTCTTCACGGCGCTGTTACATCGCTCGCCCACGCTACGAGGACTTCGGCAGCCGAGCCGCATCGGCGGCCGTTCTTCTTCTCTTCGCAGGGGTCACCATGACGATCGATCGGGCGCGCCGGTTCGCTGCCGGCTTGCTTGGCGTGCTTGTCGCGAGCACGGTTCAAGCACAGGTACGCATCACCGAATGGATGTACGACGGCGCCGGAGGCGAATACGTCGAGCTGACCAATGTCGGCGGCCAGCCGGTGGACCTCACCGGCTGGAGCTACGACGACGACAGCGCCACGCCGGGCGTCTTCGACCTGGGCGGTCTGGGCGTGGTGCAGCCGGGCGAGTCGGTGGTCTTCACCGAAAGCGACGCCGAAACGTTCCGCGCGGACTGGGGCTTGTGCGCCGGACAGAAACTGCTGGGCGGCTACACCAACAATCTCGGTCGCAACGATCAGATCAACATCTTCGACGCCTCCCATGCGCTGGTCGATCGCCTGACGTACGGCGATCAGAACATCCCCGGCAGCATCCGCACGCAAGGCGCGAGCGGCTGGGTGTCCGCGGCGGGACTGGGCGCGAACAATGCGCTCGAATGGACGAAGTCGAGCGTGGGCGATACCGAGGGTTCGTTCGCGTCGTCCGGCGGCGCGATCGGCAGCCCGGGCAGGAGCGCGCGCGCCGGCGTGGCGCACGATCCCTGCGGCTCCGTCGGTGCGGCCCTGGTCGAAAAACCGCTGGCGGCCGGCGACGATCATGCCTGCGGCATCCGCAACGGCGTCGCCTACTGCTGGGGCATCGAGACGCGCGGCCAGCTCGGCAACGGCGCCGGACTCACCGGCAATCAGCAGTCGCCGACACCGGTCGACGTGTCCGGTCTGCCCGCCGGCATCGAATGGGCGGCGGTGGATGCGGCCGACCTGCACACCTGCGGACTGACCACGGAAGGGGCGCTCTACTGCTGGGGCGCCGGCAATTCCGGTGCGCTCGGCGCGGGTCCGGGCGTGACCGGCGACCAGGTTTCGCCGGTCGCCGTCGACATCTCCGCATTGCCGCCGGGCGCGACCTTCGTCGACGTCGCCGTCGGCGAAGGACATACCTGCGCCGTCGCGGCCGACGGCACGGGCTATTGCTGGGGCTCGGGCGGACCGGGCCAGCTGGGCATCGGCGGCAACGGCGCGACGGTCTGGGTGCCGACCGCCATCGACATGTCGGCGATGCCCGCGGGAACGAAGTGGAAGCGTCTGTCGGCGGGTTCGATCCACACCTGCGGCGTGACCACCGGCGGCGACGCCTACTGCTGGGGCAACACGACGTACGGACGCATCGGCAGCGATCAGTTCGACACCAACGTGTACTCGCCCGTTGCGGTCGACCTGACGGGCCTGCCTGCCGGAACGCAGTGGGACTGGGTGGTCGCCGGCGACAACCACAGCTGCGGCCTGACCACGCAGGGAGTCGTCTACTGCTGGGGCCGCGACAACGTGGGCCAGCTCGGCAACGGCGGCATGGCCAGCGGCAACTACAATCCGCGGCCGCTGCCGCTCGACCTGACCGGGTTGCCGGGCGGAACGACCTGGTCGTTCGTCGAAGCCGGCGATGAACTGACCTGCGCGGTCACGCTCGGCGGCGCGACGTACTGCTGGGGAAACATTCCGGGCTCCTCGACGAACATCAGCCCGGTCGCCGTCAGTCTTTCCGCGCTGCCGCCGGGCTCCCGCTTCGATCACATCGCGGTGGCGACCTCGGGAACGCACATGTGCGCCCAGTCGACGGCGGACGTCGGCTACTGCTGGGGCACCGATCCCTTCGGCCAGCTCGGCAACGGCCCCGACCTCGGCGATGAATGGGTGCCGAACACGCCGATCGCCTATCCGGGCGGCGTGACGCCGACCATCGAGCCGGCGACCATCGCGGCCGGCCTGGAATTCGCCTGCGGCCTCGATCCGGCCGGCGCGGCCTATTGCTGGGGCCGGGACTCGGTCGGCCAGCTCGGCAACGGCGCGACGGTCACCGCGAACATGGTCAGTCCGTACCCGGTGGACATGAGCGCGTTGCCGGCCGGTACGCGCTTCGCGTCGATCACGGCAGGCGGCACGTCGGCCTGTGCGCTGACGCCCGAAGGCGCGGCCTATTGCTGGGGCGAGGACAACTACGGCCAGCTCGGCAATGGTGCCGGCGTCACCGGCAACCAGTACGTGCCGGTCGCGGTGGACATGGCACCGCTGAACGGCGCGAGGTTCGTCTCGTTGTCGGCGGCCCGGACGCACGTCTGCGGCGTCGCCGACAGCGGCACCGGCTATTGCTGGGGCCGCGGCGGTGCGCTCGGCCTGCCTGCCGGCATCGTCGACGACCAGCCCAGTCCTTCGCCGGTCGACATGGCCCTGCTGCCCGCAGGCGTGACGCTGTCGTCGATCAGCGCGGCGTTCAACCACACCTGCGCGGTGGCCTCGAACGGCGCCCTGTACTGCTGGGGACAGAACGGCAACGGCGTCATCGGCGTCGGCGTTTCCGGCGGAAGCTATCCGATCACCGCGGTCGACGTCTCGGCCCTGCCGGCCGGAACGGTATTCGACCAGGTCACCACGGGCGACAGCCACAGCTGCGCGCTGTCGACCGGGCACGTCGCCTATTGCTGGGGTGCCGGCATCAACGGCGCCACCGGCAACGGTGCGCAAAGCCTGGACATCCTGCGGCCGAACCCGGTCGTGACGTCGACGATTCCGGCCGGCACGCATTTCGTGCGACTGGAAGGCGGCGGCACCAATACCTGCGGCATTCTCGATACCGGCGCGGCGTATTGCTGGGGCTTCGGCAACTGGGGCGCCCTGGGCACCGGTGACGGGACCTCGCGCTACAGCCCGCATCCCGTGTCGACCGCGAACCTTCCGGCCGGAACCGTGTTCACCGAACTGAGTGCGGACAACAACCTCACCTGCGCCGCGACGCAGGCGGGCAAGTTCTACTGCTGGGGCCGCGACAACTACGGACAACTGGGCAACGGCCCGACCCTGACGGCCGATCCTTCGCACGAGCCGACGGCGGTGGATCCGTTCGAGACGGTGATCGGCCTGCCGCCGACGATCGTGGTGGCGCAGTCGATCGTGACCGGTTCGGTCGGCGATCCGACCAATCCGGGTACGACGCTGACGCTGGGCGATCCGGATTCGGACCTCGCCGCCCTGGCGGTGGAGGTGTCTTCGTCGAATGCGGCGGTGATTCCGGCCTCGGGCGTCGTGGTCGCGGGCACCGGCGCGGAGCGCACGGTCTCGTTCAGTCCGACGGGGCGCGGCGTTTCCAACGTGACCTTCATCGTCACCGACCCGGAAGGCAACGGTCAGTCGGTGACGATGCAGTACGCCTCGTCGAACCAGGCGCCCGATCCGAGCGGCCGCTACCACCACTGGATCAGCGACGCTTCTGCGGCACTGGGCGTCGGCGACGGCTACGTGATCCTGCTCAACGACGAAACCAATACGATCTTCCTGCATCGGGAAGACCGCAGCGGACCGCCGGTCAAGACGTGGTCGTTCAGTTCGGGCGATCTGGGCACCGGCTCGGAGGTGGACTTCGAAGGCATCGCGCGATTCGGCGACCTGGTGCTGCTGACCGGTTCGCACGGCAACAACCGCAGCGGCTCGGCCCGTCCGGAACGCCGCACCTTCGTCGCCGCCACGATCAGCGGCTCCGGTGCGGACACCGAGCTGACCTTCCGCGGCAGATACAACAACCTGTGGTCGGAGCTGCGCTCGTGGGACCAGAACAACGGCCACGGGCTCGGAGCCGACGCGCTGGGCTTCATCGCGGCGACCACGCCGGGCGTGCTGCCCAACGCGCCGGACGGGTTCAACATCGAAGGCCTCGAGTTCAGCCCGGACGGTGAAGCGGTCTACCTCGGCTTCCGCGCGCCGACGATCAACGTCGCCGGCGTCCATCGCGCGCTGGTCGTTCCGCTGCTCAACGTCGAGTCGATCATCAACGGTACTCCCGGTACCGGCCCGGCGCAGTTCGGCGCACCGATCCTCATGGACCTGGGCGGGCGCAGCATTCGCGCCATGGCTTCGAACGCCGAAGGGGACTATCTGATCTCGGCCGGGCCGTCCCCGCAGAACGGGACCTGGGCGCTGTACACCTGGGACGGCAATCCCGATCACGCGCCGGCGCTGAACCAGGAACTGCCTGCCGAGAACGCGCTGACCGGCGGAACCTGGGAAGCGATCGGCACGGTGCCGCATCCGTTGACGGAAGGCGCGCTGGTGCGCCTGATCACCGACAGCGGCGACAGCAACTTCTACGGAACCGGTGCCACCAAGGACCTGCAGCAGCCGTTCCAGAAATCCTATTCGCAGGTGTTCGCGCTGGCGGCGGTTCCGGGCGGCGGCCAAAGCGGCATCCGCATCACCGAATGGATGTACGGCGGTCCGGGCGGCGAGTTCGTCGAGCTGACCAACGTCGGTGCCGAAGCGGTCGACCTGACCGGCTGGAGCTACGACGACGACAGCGCCACGCCGGGCGTCTTCAGCCTGAGCGGTTTCGGAATCGTGCAGCCGGGTCAGTCGGTGGTCTTCACGGAAAGCGACGCCGAGGCGTTCCGCGCCGAATGGGGCCTGTGCGCCGAGGTGAAGATTCTCGGCGGCTACACCAACAACCTCGGCGGCAATGACCAGATCAACATCTTCGACGCCGGTAACCAGCTCGTCGATCGCCTGGCCTACGGCAGCGGCAACTTCCCCGGCAGCATCGTGACCAGCGGCGCCAGCGGCTGGGTGTCCGCCGCGGGCCTGGGCGCCGACGACGTCTACCAGTGGACGCTGTCCACCGTCGGCGACGTCGAGGAATCGCGTGCTTCCGCCGGCGGTGCGATCGGCAATCCGGGCAGCAGCAAGCGCGCCAGCGTGCCTTTCGAGCAATGCCCGGGTGTTGTGGAGCATTCGCTCGCGGTCGTCATCGAAGGCAGCGGCCAGGGCACGGTGACCGGCGACGGCATCGCCTGTCCCGGCGACTGCGAGCAGAGCTACCCGCAGGACACGGCGGCGACGCTGACCGCCACGCCCTCGGCCGGTTTCGTCTTCGGCGGCTGGGGCGGCGACTGCAGCGGTGTCGCCGAATGCTCGATCAGCATGGGCGCCGACAAAAATGTCACCGCGACCTTCCTCGCCGAAGCGGCACTCTCCTTCGATCCGGCCACGCTCGGCTTCGGCGAAGTCGAAGTCGGCACGACCAGCCAGGCGTTGTCGGCGACCCTGATCAACGGCGGCGGTACCGAAGCGACCGGCCTGAGCTTCGTTGCTCCCGGCAACGGCTTCACGATCGACGCCGGTGCATGCGGCGACCGCCTGCCGCCGGCCGGCCGTTGCGACGTCGTGGTCATGTTCGCGCCGACCGCCGCCGGACCGGTGCAGGCGACGTTGAACGTCGGCAGCACGAGCGGCGGTACCGCCTCGGTCGCGCTGACCGGCACCGGCGTCGAGTCGCCCGATCCGGCGACGAACCTGGCCGTCGACATCCAGGCGCGCCAGCAGCACGTGCAGCGCGGCCAGCTCCTGGACCATCTGGTCGTCGTCAACAACCTGGGCCCCGATGCCGCCACCTCGTCGAGCGTGTCGAGCGTCCTGTCGGCCGCGCTGGATGTGGATTTCGCGCAATGGCTGTGCGTCGGGCCGGCCAGCAGCGGCTGCACGGCCAGCGGGCAAGGCGACATCAGCGACAGCGGCCTGACCATTCCGGCCGGCGGCAGCGTCAGCTATCTGATCAGCGCACCGGTGCGCTGGGACGCCGAGGGCGCGCTGGAGAGCCAGGCGCAGGCGCACGACGCCCACGACACCGAACCGTCCAACAACACGGCCGGCGCAACGGCCTATGTGGTGCTTTTCCGCAGCGGCTTCGAAGCCTACGGCAATGGCGTCAATGCGACGCCGCCGCAGTCGGCGACGGCCGCTGAGACGATCACAATGACCTGGCCGGCCGCGGACGGAAACCTCATTGGTACCGTGCTGACCGGAGAAGCCGGCAGCGGGTCCGCGGCGCGCGAGGCATTCCGCCTCGAGCGGTTCGATGCCGACTCGCGAAGCTGGGCGCGACTGGTCGCTTCCGACGAAGGCGGCAACGAGTACGCCAGCGCATGGCTGCCGGTGCGGGTCGGCGAGGAGATCGCCCTGACCTTCGCCGACGCGCAATCGTCCTCGAACGGCGAGCATGTGGAGAGCGGCATCCAGCGGACGGCGCAGCTGCAGTCCCGAAGCGCGCAACTGCACCTGCCGCTGGTTCTGCGTCCGGCCACCTACCGCCTGATGTCGGCGGCGCCGCTGAGCGTCATCCCGGCCGCCGCCGAAGACTGACCCGTCGCAACGTCCGGCGCCTGCGGCAGGAAGCAGGCGCCGGACGTGGCGGAACGAGGCGGCGCCGGCTTTCCGCGACTGCCGAAATAAGGAAAGCCCGCGCAATGCGGGCTTTCGCGTTTGCACAGACCCCGATTGCCGCGGGTTTGCCCAAGGCTCCCACGATATTCCATATGCCCCGGCATGAAGCGATTGACACTCAAATGAGAATCGTTATCATTTACCCCGACACCACGATGCGGGAGCTGAGCCATGTTCGAGCCACATCATGCTGCGCCGGGCGTTTCCGACTCCGGCACGCGCGCCAATCCGGTCGCTGACCCTCGTCCGCGCAGCAGCCTCGCGCCGCAGCGCATCGCCAGCGGCAAGCTGCTCGGCGGCGGCAACGAGCTGGTCATCGAGCACGCCGGGCAGGAATACCGCCTGCGCCTGACGCGCAACGACAAGCTGATCCTCACCAAGTAAACCGCGCGGCACCGCCGCGCCCCCGGCCGTCGCGCCGGTTACCGCTCCAACGTCGCCAGCTCCGAGCCGGTCGCCATCCCGGTCTCTCGCCAGCCAGTTGTTCCGAACGACTGTCCAACAGGGACCGCATGATCCGCAAACCTCTCGTCGGCGCCGTGCTGGCCGCGCTCGCCGGCATCGCGCGTGCCGACAATGCCGCGCCCGAGCCCGAACTGGGCATCCTCGACGAACTCGAACGCATCGTCGTCACCGCGACGATGACCGAGCGCGCGCAGAAGGACGTCGCCAGCGAGGTCAGCGTCATCGATGCGCTCGAGATCGATCGCCGCCAGGCGCAGAACATCGCCGACCTGGTCCGCTACGAGCCGGGCGTGTCGGTCACCGGCAGCAGCAGCGGCGGCAACCGCTTCGGCACCGGCGGCTTCGCGATCCGCGGCCTGTCCGGCAATCGCGTGCGCATCGAGGTCGACGGCATCGCCGCGCCCGACGCGTTCGCCATCGGCAGCTTCTCCAGCGCCGGCCGCGACGTCGTCGACGTCGACGCGCTCAAGCGCGTGGAGATCGTGCGCGGCGCCGCGTCGTCGCTGTACGGCTCGGACGCGCTGGCCGGCGTGGTCGCGTTCACGACCAAGGATCCGGCCGACTACCTCGGCAAGGACGGCGGCCAGTTCGGCTCGGCCAAGCTGCTCTACGACAGCGCCAGCCGCGAGTCCGCGGTCAGCGGCACCTGGGCCGGCGGCAGCGCGAGCGACGGCGTGGTGGTGGTGGCCACGCACCGCGACGGCCACGCGCAGAACACGATGGGCGAGGACGATAGCTCCGGCGCGCGCCGCACGCGGCCCAATCCGCAGGACACGCGCAGCGACGCGCTGCTTGCCAAGTACGTGCACAACGCCGATTCCGGTCGCGTCGACCGGCTCACCTTCGACGGCGAGCGCGGCAAGGTCGACACCGACGTGCTCAGCAGCCTGGGCTACAGCGCGATGACCAACACGCTGACGACCGCGCTCGACGGCCGCGACGAGCGCGAACGCCTGCGCCTGTCGTTCGACCAGGAGCTGCCGCTCGCCTCCGCGCTCGCCGACCGGCTCGACTGGAAGGTCTACCTGCAGCGCAGCGAGATCACGCAGGACACCTACGAGGACCGCTGGACGCTCGGCGACGCCGGCCCGGTCAATCCGAAGCAGCGCTACCGCCGGTTCACCTTCGAGCAGCGCGTGCTCGGCGCCGAAGCCACCGCGCGCAAGGACTTCAGCGCCGGCGGCGTGGAGCATGCGATCACCTACGGCGTGGATCTTTCGCGCACGCGCACGCAGGAACAGCGCGACGGCTGGCAGCGCGACGTGACCACCGGCGCGGTCACCAACGTCGTCTCGCCGGACACGTTCCCGGTGCGCGACTTCCCGACCAGCGACACCACCACGGCCGCGCTGTTCGCGCAGGACGAGATGCGCCTGGCCGACGGCCGGCTCAGCCTGATCCCGGCGCTGCGCGTGGACTACTACAAGCTCGAGCCGCGCCACGACGGAGTGTTTGCCGATGACAATCCCGGCATCCGCCCGGTCGACGTCGACCACACCAGCTGGTCGCCGAAGCTCGGCGCGATCTGGCGCTTCGACGACACCTGGTCGGCGTTCGCGCAATACGCGCACGGCTTCCGCGCGCCGCCGTACAACGACGTCAACATCGGCTTCACCAATCTGCAGTTCGGCTACACCGCGCTGCCCAATCCGAAGCTGAAGCCGGAAACCAGCAACGGCCTGGAAGTGGGCCTGCGCGCGAACGGCCGCTACGGCTACGCCAGCGTGTCGGCCTACGAGAACCGCTACCGCGATTTCATCGAATCGCAGTCCTTCGTCGGCATCGATCCGCAAACCGGGCTGATGCTGTTCCAGTCGGTCAACCGCAGCCGCGTGAAGATCCGCGGCGTCGAGGCGCGTTACGGCCTGGACTTCGGCGCCTTCGACGACGCGCTGGCCGGGTTCTCGCTGAAGGGCAACATCGCCTACGCGCACGCCGATGACGAAACCGCCAACGAACCGCTGGCCAGCGTCGATCCGCTCAGCGCGGTGGTCGGCCTCGCCTACGAGCGCGCCGACTGGAGCGCCGAGCTGCTCGGCCGCTTCGTCCGGCGCAAGGACCGCCTGCCGAAGCCGGCCGAAGGCGAATCCGCACCGTTCGCCGCGCCCGGCTACGCCACCGTCGACTTCTATGCGCGCTGGAAACCGTACGAGCGCATCGAGCTGTTCGGCGCACTGACCAACCTCACCGACCGCCGCTACTGGAACTGGAGCATGGTCAACGCGATTCCGTTCAGCGCGACGACGATCGATCGCTACAGCGAACCCGGCCGCGCGGTGCGTGTCGGCCTGCGCGCGACCTTCTGACGAGACCACCGGCCTAAGAGGGCGGAGCATGAGCGACCATCACGACGACTGGAATGCGCTGCCGCCCGATCCCGTCGACGAGCCGTTCGGCCGCTGGAGCGAAGCGCCCGCGCCGCAGGCCGCGCCGGCCGCCTCGACCGATCCCGTCGTGCTCGACCTGCCGCGCCTGGCCGAATGGCTGCCGCGCCTGGGCGCGGTGCTCTGGCTGGAACGCCGCGAGCGGCGCCCGTCGCCGCTGCGCGCGCTGATCGGTGCGCGCGGCATCGTGCTGCTCGAGCATCCGGCGCTGGCCGTGCTCGGCCGCTGCCGCTCGATCACGGCGCACACCGCGGTCACCCCGCACGGCCCGCGCGAATGGCTCAGCTTCCGCGACGCCCGCGACGAAGTGCGCGCGAAGCTGTTCCTGCTGCCCGATACCGACTACCTGGCCTGGGACGAGATGGCGGCGGCGACGCGCCTGGCGCCGGCCTGCGAAGAACCCACGCGCTGGCACGCACACGCGGCCTTCCTGCGCGGCGCGCTGGCGCGCCTGGGCAGCGCCTGGCGCGCGCGCGTTCTGCGCTTCGAACTCGGCCGCCTGCCGTGGCTGCGCACGCTCGACGCGCAACCGCCGCTGCGTCTTTCCCTGCTCGGCCTGGAACTGTCGCGCGCGATCGCGCGCAGCGAAGGCGCCGAGCTCGTTTCGCCTCTGCATTCCGCTTGAAGGAGATTGTGATGCGTCCCTCGTTGCCAGCCCTTGTCGCGCTAGCCGTCCTGGCCCTCTCCGGCTGCGCCTCGTACGCGGCCAAACCGGCGAAGGAAGCGCCCAGGCCGCTGGCCGAAGCCGCGCCGGCCAACTACACGCCGCCGTGTGCGTCGACGCCGTCGACGCCGGAAGCCGCGTTCGAGTGCGACCGCAAGAGCATCCTCGCGATGGCCGGCGAGTTCCGCGTGCGCTTCGCCTTCGACGAGACCGCCGCGCTCGCGCCCGGCTACGCGCCGCGTGCGGCGCAGCGTTCGGGCGGCACCGAGCTGGTCGAGGTCATCGCCGACACCGGCGAGCGCATCTCGCTGCAGCACATCCTCGTGCTCGGCAAGGACCACACCGTGGTCAAGCACTGGCGCCAGGACTGGCAGTACCAGCCCAGGCAGATCCTGAGCTTCCGCGGCCTGGGCCGTTTCCAGACGCAGCCGGTCGCCGAGGCGGACGCGCGCGGGGCCTGGTCGCAGACCGTGTACGAGGTCGACGACGCGCCGCGCTACGCCGGCGTCGGCCGCTGGGTGCACGCCAACGGCGAGAACGTGTGGGAATCGGCCCGCGTCTGGCGTCCGCTGCCGCGGCGCGAATACACCAAGCGCAGCGATTACCAGGCGCTGGAAGTGATCAACCGCCACGCGCTGACGCCGGGCGGCTGGGTGCACGAGCAGGACAACACCAAGCTCGCGCTGACGCCCGGCGGCGGCGTGCAGGCACTGGCGCGCGAGCGCGGCATCAACAGCTACACGCGCATCGCCGACTACGACTTCGGCGCCGGCCGCGAGTACTGGAAGAAGACCACGGCGTTCTGGTCCGACCTGCGCGCGGAGTGGGCGCGCTACGAGGCCGCGCACCCGAACTTCACCACCAGTCCGGAACCGAACGGCGAGCCCCGCATCGAGAAGTTCTTCGCGCTGGCCGAGCGCGCGGAGAAGGGCGAGACGGTGCCGGCGGCCGACATCCGCGCCGTGTTCGACGAATACGTCCGCGCGTCCGCCGCCGGCATCGCCTCGCGCTCGCCGTGACGACCGCTCCCAATCCAGACACGAAGGAAACCCGCGCCATGCTCAAGACTCTCGCCGCACTCGCCCTGCTGGCCGGATCGGCCTCCGCGGCCGCCGCCGGCTGCACCGTCGAACTCGACGGCAACGACATGATGCAGTTCGACAAGAAGGAGATCGTCGTCGACGCCGGCTGCAAGGACTTCACCATCCACCTCAAGCACTCGGGCAAGCTGGCGAAGAACCTCATGGGCCACAACGTCGTGGTGGCGAAGGCCGCCGACCTGCAGGGCGTGGCCACCGACGGCGCCACCGCCGGCCTCGACCATGACTACGTCAAGCCGGACGACGCGCGCGTGATCGCCCACAGCAAGGTCGTCGGCGGCGGCGAGAGCGCTACGGTCACCTTCGCCGCGGACAAGCTCGCCGCCGGCGGCGACTACGCGTTCTTCTGCTCGTTCCCCGGCCACTGGAGCGTGATGAAGGGAACGATCCGGCGCAACTGAGCGCCGCTCGCGCTTGGGGAACGGGCGCCGCGCCGGCCACGGAGCGGCCGGTGCGGCGCGACCGTTCCTAGCCGGTGTTCTGCAGGGCCTGCGCGACGCCGTGCACGCTCGACACCAGCGCGCCGAACACCTCGTCGTCGGGGCAGTCGGCCGCACGCCAGCGCTGCAGCAGGTCGGCCTGGATCAGATTCATCGGATCGGCGTACGGATTGCGCAGGCGGATCGACTGCGCCAGGCGCGGATCGTCGGCGAGCAGGCGGTCGGCGTCCTTGAGCCGCAGCACCCAGTCCACGGTGCGGCGGAACTCCTCGGCCAGCCGCGGGAAGAACGCCGCGTGCAGCGGCCCCGACAGATGCGAGAAGCGCTCGGCGATGCCGAGGTCGCTCTTGGCCAGCACCATTTCCAGGTCGCCGATCAGCGTGCGGAAGAACGCCCAGTCGCGCGCCATCTCGCGCAGCACCGCCTCGTCGCCGCGCGCGGCGGCCGCGTCGAACGCGCTGCCGACGCCGTACCAGCCGGGCAGGTTCGAGCGGCACTGCGTCCAGGCGAACACCCACGGGATCGCGCGCAGGCTGGCCACGCCGGCCTTGCCGCCGCCGCGTCGCGACGGCCGCGAGCCGAGCGTCATGCGCTCGATCACGTCGATCGGCGTGGCGGCGCGGAAGTAGTCGACGAACTCCGGTGTCTCGACGACCAGCTCGCGATAGCGCGCGGCGCCGTCGTCGGCGAGCAGGCGCATCGCCTCGCGCCAGCGGTTCTCGCGCGGCTCGGGTGGCCGCGGCCGCAGCGTGGCCAGCAGCACGGCGCCGGCGCTCTGCTCCAGGCTGCGCAGCGCGAGCGCGCGCACGCCGTATTTCTGGTGGATGACCTCGCCCTGCTCGGTGACGCGGAAGTGGCCGTCGACCGCGCCGCGCGGCGCGGCCATGATCGCGCGCGAGGTCTTGCCGCCGCCGCGGCTGACGCTGCCGCCGCGGCCGTGGAAGAAGGTCAGCGCGACGCCGGCCTCGCGCGCGATCTCCAGCAGTTCCACCTGCGCGCGCTGCAGCGACCAGCGCGCGGCGAGCAGGCCGCCGTCCTTGGCGCTGTCGGAGTAGCCGAGCATGATCGTCTGGCGGTCGCCGCGCGCGGCCAGGTGCGCGCGATAGACCGGATCGGCCAGCAGCGCGCGGAACGTCTGCGGCGCGGCGCGCAGGTCGGCGATCGTCTCGAACAGCGGCGCGACGTCGAGCGGCACCGTGCCGATGCCTTCGACCAGCTTGCCGGCGCGCGCCAGCGCCAGCACCGCGAGCACGTCGGCGACGCTGCCGGCCATGCTGATGACGTAGACGCCGAGCGCGGCGTCGCCGTAGCGCCGGCGCGCATCGGCGAGCGCGGCGAACACGGCGACGGTCGGTTCCAGCGCCGGCGCCGCGGCCGGCATCGGCAGTGCCTGCGCGCCGCTCGCGTACGGTGCCAGCCGCGCGGCGAGCTGGGCCGGGTCCGGCGGCGATTCCCCGAGCGCCTCGGCCAGCGCGGCCGCGTGCACGCGAGAATCCTGGCGCGTGTCCAGGCGGGCGAGATGGAAGCCGAATGCGGCGATGCGCCGCTGCAGGCGGCGCACGGCGAACCAGCCGGCGTGTGCGCCGCCGTTGGCGCGCAGCGAGGCGGCGATCAGCTCGACATCGGCGGCGAACTCGGCCGGCTCGCGGTAGGCGGAGGGCTCGTCGTGCGCGGTCGCGGCCAGGCGTGCACCGATCAGCTGCAGCAGGCCGCGGTAAGGCATGTTGGCGTGGCGCGGGCGGATCTTCGCCGCCGCCTCCGGCAGCAGGGCGCGGTAGTCGGCCAGGCGCGCCAGCACGCCGCGCTCGACGCCGACGCGGTCGCTGGTCTGGGTCAGCAGGCGCGCCAGTTCGGCGCATTCGTGGCGGTAGCGCGCGAGCACGATGCGGCGCTGCGTGCGCAAGGTTGCGGCGACGGTATCGGCACCGACGTTCGGATTGCCGTCCATGTCGCCGCCCACCCACGAGGCGAAGCGCAGCAGGCGCGGCAGCTTCGGGCAGGTGCCGTAGACCGCCACCATGGCGTCCTCGAGCACCTCGTAGAACACCGGCAGCACGCGGTAGATCGGGTCGGACAGATAGAAGTCGACGTGATCGAGCTCGTCCTGCACCGACGGCCGCACGTGCGAGATGTCGGCGGTCTGCCAGCCGCTGGTCAGCGCCATGCGCAGGCGCGCCCAGTCGACCGCGCGCTCGCCCTCGGTGCGCGGCCCGGCGAAATCGGCGACCAGGGCGCGCACGATCTCCTGTTCCTTCTCCAGCAGGGCGCGGCGCGAGGCCTCGGTCGGATGCGCGGTGAACACCGGCTCGACGTCGATGCGCGGCAGCGCGGACAGGATCTCGTCGGCGCCGACGCCGGCCTCCTTCAGGCGCAGCAGCACGTCGTGCAGGCCGTCCGGCTGCGGCTGCGCGCCGGCGATCTGGTAGTCGCGCCGGCGCCGGATGCGCTGCACGCGCTCGGCGATGTTGACCACCTGGAAATAGGTCGAGAAGGCGCGGCTGACCGCGTCGGCGGTGGCGGCGTCGAGCCCGGCCAGCTCGCGCGCGAGAGCGGTGGTCGGCTCGTCGTTCAGGCGGCGCTGGATCGCGGCGCTGCGCGCCGACTCGACGCGCTGGTAGAACGCCTCGCCCTGCTGTTCGACCAGCAGCTCGCCGACCAGGCGGCCGAGGCGGCGCACGTCGTCGCGCAGGCCCTGCTCGTGGGGGCGGAAATCGGCATCGCGACGTTCCTGCACGCGGTCGGCTCCGAAGGGACGAACGCGCAGCTTAGCAAGTCGTGCTGCTTTGCAGCGTGCCGCTGCCGGCGAGGCGATCCGGCGCGCGGAGGAGAAGAGAATGGGACTGCCGTCGCAGTTCCGTGAAGACTCCGCGTGAAATGAACGAAAAACCGGTCGATGCAGACGCCAATTTCACAAAGATAACTGTGGAATTCATCTGCGGCCCGCCGACGCCAGCCGCAGCCTTCCGTTCGCAGGCGGCCCCTCCGCCGGGGCGATGCCAGCGGACCCACGCCGCCCGTCGGCAGGCGCGTCTGCGCGTACCGTTGCCAGAGGGACTCATGGCCGATATCGAATTCCGCGTCGTTTCCGATCGCCGCGAGGGTCTGTTGCTCGAGCTGGGACGGCTGATCGTCGCCAGCGGATTCACCCTGCAGCGTCAGCGCATGACGCGCAGCGACGAAGGCGTGGTGCTGACGATGGTGGTGCGCGGCCCGGAGCAGAACCTGCTCGCGCTCGAGGACCGCCTGGGCAGTCATCCGATCGTGCAGAGCTTCGAGGCGACCAGCGTCGACGCCGCGGCAGCGGCCGCGCCGCCCGCGCCCGAGCCGGCGCGCCCGCGCACGCTGCTGTCCGAAGCGCGCCCGGAACCCTCCGGCGCGGCGCCCGATCCCGGCCGCGTCGAAGCGCTGCTCGGCGCGCTCGCGCGCGAGTACCCGGACGTCTTCAACCGCATGCTCGCGTTCGAGCACGAGGTCTCGTCGGCGCATCGCGAGGCGACGTCGCGCTACGCCGGCACGCGCCTGGGCGCCTGGATCTACAAGCGCGACTACACCCTCGGCGCGCGCCTGAACCTGGCCGATTCGATCCGCCACATCGCACTGCCGGCGATGCGCCAGCTGCTGCGCGGCACCGAACTCGACGGCGAGACGCTGCGCATCAAGGACAGCCCGTTCACCGGCGTCGGCCTGCATCGCGGCACCAGCTGCCATTTCCTGCGCGGCTGCCTGGAAGGCCTGCTCAACGAGCCAGGGCATCTGGGCCGTCCGCGCGTCGTCGAGACGTTCTGCCGCAACACCGGCGCCGACGCCTGCATCTTCACGTTCGCCGCCTGACCGCCTTTGCCCACCGGAGAGGGGATTCGCCATGCACGACCACGCCATTCAATGCATTCACGACCCGATGCTCGTCGCACTGTCCTACCTGGTCGCCGTGCTCGGTTCCTACACCGCGCTGCAGCTGGCGATCGGCATCCCCGCCGCGCACAGCTCGCGCGAGCGCACGCACGCGATCCTCGCTTCCGGCGCGGCCATCGGCGGCGCGATCTGGGCCATGCATTTCATCGCCATGCTGGCCTGCCAGATGGACGTGCAGGTCACCTACGACGTGCCGCTGACCCTGATCTCGGCGATCATCGGCATGCTCTCGTGCATGGCGGGCCTGGCGATCGCCGGCAGTGGCGTGTTCTCCTGGGCCAAGCTCGGGCTGGCCGGCCTGTTCATGGGCCTGGGCGTCGGCGGCATGCACTACACCGGCATGGCCGCGATGCGCATGGCGGCCACCACGCACTACGACACCGGCATGGTCGCCGCGTCGCTGGCGGTCGCCGTGGTCGCCTCGTGCGCGGCGCTGTGGCTCGCGTTCAACATGCGCGGCGTGGCGCAGATGCTCGGCAGCGCGATGATCATGGGCGTGGCGGTGTGCGGCATGCACTACCTCGGCATGGCGGCGGCGACGTTCGTCCCGACCCGCGAGAGCGCGGCCGCGGCGACCGCCGGCGGCATCGGCGGCCAGTATCTGGGCGCGACGATCTTCGGCGTCACCACCGTGCTGCTGGCGACCGTGCTGACGATCAGCCTGCTGCGCCAGCAGCGCCGCGCCCTGGTCCGCATCTGAACGTGCGCGCCGATCCGCGCGTGCGTCAGGCGCCGCGATCAGTGCGCAGCGCCTGCGTCGAACGCGCGTCGCCGGCGGCGTCGCGGCCGACCAGCAGACCCAGGCCGACGATGCCGGCGACCACCAGCACCGCGCCGAGCGCGGCATAGCCGCTCGGCGCGGCTTCGCCGAGGAAGGCGACGCCGAGCAGGGTCGAAAACAGCAGTTCGGCCGCCTGCATCGCCTCCACTGCGCCGAGCGCGGCCGGGTCGTTGCGCACCATGCCGGTCGCCTGGAAGAACAGGATCGTCGCGATCGTCCCGGCGAACAGCGCGACACCGGCCGCGAGCAGCACCTGCGACCACGGCGGCGCGCCGGCCGACGCGCCCGCGTAGACGGCGACCAGCCACCAGAACGGCTGGCTGGCGAGCGTCATGCCGAACACGCGCTGCGTCGCGTTGAGCGTTTCGCCGCTGCGTTCCAGGTGCAGCAGGATCGCGCGGTTGCCGAGCGGATACAGGAACGCCGACGCGGCCACCGAAAGCAGCGCGAGCCAGGCGTCGCGGTCGAGGCGGCCCTCGAAGTGCCCGGCCTGCATGATCGCCACGCCGGCGACGATGACGCCGCCGAGCGCGAGCGCACGCCGCGGCAGGCGCGCGCGCTGGTCGCGGTACAGCAGCGGCGCGAGCAGCATGCCGGCGATCACGGTCAGCTGGAAGGTGCCGGCGACCAGCCAGGCCGGCGCGAACGCGGCGGCCCAGGTCAGGCAGACGCAGAACAGCGCGAAGCCGATACCGCTCCACGCCAGCCAGACCCACGGATGCGCGCGCAGCGCGCGCCACACCGCCGCGAAGCCGCCCTGCCACGGCATCACCAGGGCGAGCATCGGTAGGGTCAGCAGATAGCGCAGCGCGGCCGACCACGCCCAGTGACCGCCGTCGCTGGCCATCGCACGGTTCAGCACGTAGGTCGCGGTGAAGAACAGCGCCGAGGCGAGCGCCAGCAGCACCGCGGCGACCGCGTGGCGGGGTGCGTTCAACGGCGGCTCCCGCGCAGGCGCTCGATCGGGAAGGTCGCCACGTCCGCGCCGCGCTCGCGGCGCGGCTGGCCGGGCTCGGGCGCGCGCGCCTGCGCGTAGACCACCTCGTAGGTGGCCGGCAGCACGCCGTCGCGGCGGAACCGCTCGTACGCCTCGATCACGCGCGCGAGGTGCGCCTTGCCGGTCAGCGTGCGCGTGCGCTGCGTATCGGCGTTGGTCGCGCCGATCGCGCGCAGTTCGCGCATCAGCGTGCGCGCGTCGGTGTAGGTCAGGACGAAATCGTCGCGCTCGAGCACCGGATCGCGGAAGCCGCCGACCAGCAGCGCGTCGCCGATGTCGTGCATGTCGACGAAGCGGCTCACGTGCGGCGTGCCGTCGACCGCGGCGAACGCGGCGCGCAGTTCCTTCAAGGTGTCGGGCCCGAACGTGGAAAACAACAGCAGGCCGCCCGGCCGCAGCACGCGGCGGAACTCGGCCAGCGCCAGGCCCGGATCCTCGCACCATTGCAGGCACAGGCTCGAATGCACCAGGTCGACGCTGGCATCGGCGATCGGCAGCGCCTGCGCATCGCCGGCGACGCGCACGAACGCCGGCGGCGAACCGGCGTGGCGCGCCGCCGCGCGCAGCATCGGCACGGCCAGATCGAGCGCGACGATCTGCGCATCGGGGAAGCGCGCGTGCAGCGCCGCCGCGCCCGCACCCGGACCGCAGCCGACGTCGAGCACGCGTCGCGGCGCGAGGTCCTCGCCGTCGAGCCGTTCGCGCAGTCGCGTGCCGACCTCGGCCTGCAGCACCGCGTGTTCCTCGTAGCTGTCGGCCGCGCGGCCGAACGCGTGGCGCACGTGCGCCTGGTCCAGGCCCGCGCTCATGCCGGCAGCTCCGCCTCGAATGCCGCCAGCGCTTCGGCGACCGCCTCGGCGTGACCGATGAACGGCGCGTGGCCGCTGTTGAGTTCCATGTAGCGGCCGCCGGGAGCGTGCTGTGCGGCCCACTGCATCGCGCCCGGCGCGACGAGGCGGTCGCGCCGTCCGGCGATCCACAGGCTCGGCATCGACAGCCGTGCGAGGTCCTCGCGCAGGTCTTCCGTCTCCAGCGCGCGCAGGCCGTCCTGCAGCGCGGCGATGGACGGCTCGCCGCGCTCGAACACCTGCCGCTTGAGATCGCGCAGTTCCGCCTGCGCATTCGGCGAACCCATCGTCTCCAGCGCGAGGAAGCGCTCGATCGCGTCGCGGTAGTGCGTTTCCAGGTCGGTGCCGAAGGCGGTGAACACCTCCATCGGCACGCCGTACGGCCAGTCCGGCGCGGCGACGAAGCGCGGACTCGACGCGATCAGCACGACGCCGCGCACGCGATCGGCGAAATCGCGCGCCGCGTGCAACGCGACCAGCCCGCCGAGCGACCAGCCGACCCACGGCGCGCGCGGCGTCTGCGCCGCGATGCGCCGCGCGCAGTCGGCGACGTCGAAACCGGGCTCGTCGCGGCCGTGGCCGTGGCCCGGCAGGTCGACCAGATGCACGCGAAAGCGCGGCAGCAACCACTCCAGCAGCGGCGCGAAGATGCCGCCGTGCATGGCCCAGCCGTGGATCAGGACCAGGTCTGGTCCGTTGCCTTGAACGTCGATGAACACGTCATTCCTTGAGGTTGAAGTCGTAGCGCGAGCGCGGCGGCGCCGTCGCCGCGCGCAGGCCGGCGACGCGCGGCTCGAGCAGGCGCCACAGCAGCGCGGCGTAGCGGCGCTGGCAGCGGCCGCGCGGACGCAGCCAGGGCACCCGGCGCCGGTTGGCGAGGATGCGCTGCGCGAGCCACGCCTGATCAAAGTGGTCCCACACGCCAACGATCGCACACAGATTGCGTGCGAGCACCGGGTGCACCTCGTCGAACAGGATTGAGCGCAGCTCGGCCGGCGTGTACGGCGAGCGCGCGAGTTCGCGCGCGGCCACGCGCACGTAGTCACGATAGGAGTTGTCCAGATACAGATCCGACAGGGCCGACCACACCGCCTGCCGTGCCTGCATGTCTTCGCCCGTCCCGCTCATGCGCATGCCGCCGCCAGCGCATCCAGCAGCCGCTCGACGTCGCCCTCCGCATGCAGCGCCGACAGCGTGACGCGCAAACGCGCCTGCCCCGGCGGCACCGTCGGCGGACGGATCGCCGGCACGTAGAAGCCGGCCGCTTCGAGCCGCGCCGACGCGGCCAGCGCGGCCGTGCTGTCGCCCACCGGCACCGGCTGGATCGGTGTGCGCGATTCCAGCAGTGCGATGCCGCGCGCCTGCGCGCCGTGGCGGAAATGCGCGATCAAGCGCGCTAGCCGGTCGCGGCGCCAGCCCTCGAAGCGGGCGGCGTCGATCGCCGTGCACGTCGCCGCGGCCAGGGCCGGCGGCATCGCGGTGGTGTAGACGAAGCTGCGCGCGGCCTGCACCAGGCCGTCGACGAGCACGGCGCTGCCGGCCACGAACGCGCCGGATACGCCGAGCGCCTTGCCGAGCGTGCCCATCAGCACCGGCACCTCGTCCTGCGACAGCTTCGCCTCGGCGACGCTGCCGGCGCCGTCCGGCCCGAGCACGCCCAGGCCGTGCGCGTCGTCGACCATCAGCACGGCGCGTTGCGCGCGGCACAGCGCGGCCAGCGGCGCCAGCGGCGCGACGTCGCCATCCATGCTGAACACGCCGTCGGTGGCGAGCAGCGCGGGATCGCCGGGATACGTGTCGAGCTGGCGCGCGGCGCTGTCGACGTTCGCGTGCACGTAGCGCTTCAGCGTGCAGCCGGCGAGCCGCGCGCCGTCGAGCAGGCTGGCGTGATTGAGCTTGTCCTGCACGCACAGCAGCGGCTCGGCGCGTGCGCCGGGTTCGCCCGCGCCGGCGAGGGCGGTGATCGCGCCAAGATTGGCCATGTAGCCGGTCGAGAACAGCAGCGCGCGCTCGCGCCCGGTCCAGCGCGCGAGCGCCTCCTCGAGCCGGGCGTGTTCGTCGCGATGGCCGCCGAGCAGGTGCGCCGCGCCGGCGCCGACGCCGTCCTCGCGCGCCGCGCGCACGAGTGCCTCGACCAGGGCCGGATGCCGCGCCAGGCCGAGATAGTCGTTGCTGGCGAAATTGATCAGGCGGCGGCCGTCGACGACGATCTGCGCGCCCTCGCCGGTGGCAACGGTGCGCACGCGCCGCCGCAGCTGCGCGTGCGCGCGCCGCGCCTGTTCGGCGGCGAGGCGCTGCAGGGGATCGGGTCGCGGGGAAGTCATGGCACGATTCGGCGCATCGACCTGCAGCGCTCAGCGGGCGGACGGCGCGATCGCGGCGGCACGCGCGCGTTCGGTGCCGTCCTGCAGCAGCGCGACGGAGTCTTCCTCGATCGTGCCCGGCGCCTTGGCCAGGCGCGCGTTGGCGTCGGCGAACCGTTCGGCGGCCTTCTGCGCCAGCGCGCGCCGCTCGGTCGCGGAGACGTCGGCTTCCGCGCTGCGCCGCAGCTCGAACTCGGCGCGCAGGCCGTCCAGCCACGCGCCCAGGCCGACGCCTTCGGGCTGCCCGGCGAGTTCCTGCGGCAGGGCGTGCAGCATCCGCTCGATCTCGTCCAGCTGCGCCAGTTGCGCGCGCGGCGAGGTCTGCGCACGCGCCTCCGCTTCGACTTCGTACAGGCGCACGCTGATGCGGTTGAGGCCGGTGCGCTGCTGCTCGGGATCGAGCGCGAGCATGCGCGCGTCGTATTCGCGCGCCCTGGCGAAATCGCCGCGCGCGGCGGCGAAGTCGCCGCTCTTGGCGGCGATATTGGCCGCGACCGTGTGGCCGACGATGAGGTTGATCAGCGCGCGCAGGTCGTCCGGCCGGCGCGCGAGCAGTCCTTCCAGGATGGCCTGCGCCTCGCGCAGCGCGGCGAGCGCCTGTTCCTTGCGCTGCGGGTTCGAGGTCTGGTCCAGCAGCGCCCGCGCCAGCGACTGCAGGTTCACCGAATAGGAATTGTCGGCCTCGTCGTGCAGCGGACCTTCCTCGACGCGGCGGCGCACGTCCGCGTAGAGGCCCTTTGCGTCGCTCAGCATCGCCACGCGCTGATCGGCCGAGGTGCCGACGTCGTGCGCTTCGGCGTAGGTGCGCAGGGTGTGCGCGCGCGCGTGCGTCAGCGCCACCGGCTCGTCCGCGCGCACGTCCTCGCGCGCGAGCGCGGCGGCAGCCTCGAATCGCGCGCGAGCGTCGTCGAACTTCTGCTGCGCCGCTTCGCTTTCGGCGAGCAGGCCATAGGCGGACAGCAGGCGCTGGCGCGAATGCACGTCGCGTCCGCCGAGCGCTTCGATCCGTCCGATCACGCCGATCGCCAGTTCCGCGGTGGCTTCGCGCTGCGCCGGCGGCGCGACGATGCGCTCCTGCATGCGCGCGAGCTTGATGTAGCTGGTGGCCACTTCAAGCAGCAGTCCGCGATCGCGATCGGCTTCCGCGGCGAGGTTGCGCAGGTACTCCAGGCTGGTGTCGAGCAGGGTCTGCTGCGCCTTGGCCGTGCCCGGCACGTAGGCCACTTCCTCGTAGACGGTGCCCATGAACTGGTTCGCCAGCGCGCGCACGTTGGCGAAGTGCTTTTCGGCGCGCGCGGCCTGGTCGCGCGCGAGGTGCGCCTGACGCAGCGCGTAGGCCGCGGTGCCGATCAGGGCGGCGACCGCGAGCGCGCCGAGCGCGGCGCCGATGCGGTTGCGCGCCAGGAACTTGCGCGCGCGATAGGCGAAGGCGCCGCCGCGCGCGCGCACCGGCCGGTCGGCGAGGTGCCGGCGCACGTCCTCGGCGAGCTGCTCGACGCTGGCGTAGCGCCGTTCCGGCTCCTTGCGCAGCGCCATCAGCACGATGTTGTCGAGGTCGCCGCGCAGCTCGCGCTGCAGGCGCCTGAGGTCGAGCGGGCGCGGTTCGTCCGCGTCGCCCGTCGCGGCGCGCGAGGTGAGGTTGACGCTCGGCCGTTCGGGTTCCTTCGAGACGATTTCCTGCACCAGGTCGGCGAGCCGGGTCTTGTCGGCCTGGTACGGACTGCGTCCGGTCAGCATGCGGTAGAGCAGCACGCCGAGCGCGTAGACGTCGCTGGCGGTGGTGATCGGCGCGCCGCGCACCTGTTCCGGGCTGGCGTACTCGGGCGTGAAGGCATTCACCGTCGCCGGGTCGGCCGCGTCGTCGCCGGCTTCGATCAGGCGCGCGATGCCGAAATCGAGCAGCTTCACGCTGCCGCCGGCGTCGACCAGGATGTTGCCCGGCTTCAGGTCCCGATGCACGACCAGGCGCTGGTGCGCGAACTGCACCGCGGCGCAAACGTCGCAGAACAGCGCCAGGCGTGCACGCATGCCGAGGTCGCGCTCGCGGCAGTAGCGGTCGATCGGCACGCCGTCGACGTAGTCCATGACCAGATACGGCACGCCGTCGGTGGTCTCGCCGCCGTCGAGCAGGCGCGCGATGTGCGGGTGATCCAGCCCGGCGAGAATCTGCCGCTCCATGCGGAAGCGCCGCACCACGTCGCGGCCGCCGAGGCCGGCGCGGATCAGCTTGATCGCCACGCGCTGGTGGAAGCCGCCGTCGACGCGCTCGGCGAGGAACACCGTGCCCATGCCGCCGGCGCCGAGTTCGCCGATCAGCCGGTACGGGCCGAGGCGCTCGTCGCGCGGCGCCGCCAGCCGCGCCGCGCCGGCGCCGAGCGCGCGCGCCAGCGGATCGTCGGCGTCGGTGTCGGCTTCGAGCAGGCGGCGCAGCGTCGAACGGTCGTCCTCGCTCAACGAAAGGGCAGCGAGGGCGGCTTCGCGTTCGCCCGGCGGCAGGGCGCGCAGGCGCTCGAAATCCTCGGCGTAGCGGTCGAGCGAGGGCGTGCTCACGCGCAGGGCCTCGCCTGCGCCAGTCCGGCGTGGGCCGGACGCGCGCTCGCGGCGTCGCGCTGCACGGCAGTCCGCACGTCGGGCGAGGGGCGGCCGGTGCTGATCATTTCATTCCGACCTGCGCGGCCGTGCGTTCGGCCGCGGCGAGCCAGATCTGCGTCGGCAGGAAAGCGTCGCGCATGACCGGCAGCGACGACGCGAGCAGCGTGCGCGCCTCGTCCTTGCGCCCCTGCAGCCGGCGCACTTCGGCCTGCTCGCTGCGTACCGTGGCCAGCTCGACCGGCGACGCCGCATTCGCCTCGACGATCGCGACCGCGGCAGCGATTTCGCGGTCGGCCACGTCGAGCCGGTTCTGCATCAGGGCGAGTGCGGCGCGCTGGCGATGTACGTGCG
Source organism: Dokdonella ginsengisoli (assembly GCF_042652785.1). Taxonomy (NCBI): domain Bacteria; kingdom Pseudomonadati; phylum Pseudomonadota; class Gammaproteobacteria; order Lysobacterales; family Rhodanobacteraceae; genus Dokdonella; species Dokdonella ginsengisoli. Next base: position 126,423 of record NZ_JBHSHD010000006.1, read on the forward strand.
CGAAGACCGAGTGCGTCGGCGGCACCAGCCCCGACCAGAGCCGTTCGGCCTCGGAGGTGAGCGCCTCCGCCTGTTCGACGTGCGCCGCGCGCCGCTGCGCCAGCGCGAGCTGCCAGGTGACCATCGCGTATTCCAAGGACGCCTCGCCGTCGACGCGCAGCGCCCGTTCGCGCAAGTCGGCGAGCATCGCGATCGCCCGTTCGGGCTGCCCGGTCTGCGCCAGCGTGCGCGCCTCGTTGCGCATCGCGCGCCGGCGGATGTCGCTGTCGGCGTCGAACTGGCCGCCGTCGAGCGCGGCGCGCGTGCGCGCGTGCATCTCGAACGCCTGCGCGTAGTCGCCGGCGTCGTCGAGCGCCACCGCCAGGTTGCCGAGAAGCACGGCCCGGTTGTACTTCGATTCGTTGTCGATCCGGGTGGAGCGTCGCAGCACTTCGGCCGCCTCGCGGAAGCGGCCGAGATCCTTCAGGGTGAGCGCCAGCTCGTTGTCCAGCTGCAGCATCTCCATGCCGCCGGCGCCGGTCAGCTCGCGCTGCTGTGCGATTACCGTACGCAGGATCCGCTCGGCCTGCTCCGGACGGCCGCAGCTGCGTTGCGCCGCCGCCTGCTCGCGCAGCAGCAGCAGCCGGTCCGGCGCGTTCGGCGCCAGCCCGGCAGCGCGGGTGAGAGCGTCTTCGACCACACCGAGCGCCGCCTCGCAATCGCCGTTCGACGACAGCAGCGAAGCCAGCATCTGGCTCGTGTGCATGGCCAGCGACAGCGGCAGCGGCGCGGCGCCCGCGGGCCGCGCGAGCACCTGCTTGAGGATCGGAATGGCCTTCGCGTCCTCGCCGGCGTTGTGATGCAGGAAGCCGAGCGAGATCAGGTCGCGCGCCTGTTCGTCGAGATCGTCCGGCGCATGCTTGCGGCGCAGCGCCGCGGCCGCGTCGAGCGCCGCGCGCGCATCCTCGATGCGGTCGTTGGTGCCCAGCAGGTTGGCGTACTTGTCGTAGTCCTGCGCCAGGGCCAGCGCCTCGGCGCGATCGCCGGCCTGCGCACCGTCGAGGCCGCGGCCGAACAGCTCGATCGCCGCGTCGGTCTCGCCCAGCGCGTTGTACAGGCTTCCGAGCAGGCGCTGCGTGGACCGCGCCACCGCCGCATCGAGCTTCTGCGCGTCGAGCTTGGCGCGTGCCGTGTCGAGCAGGTCGCGCACGCTGACGGTCGTGCTCAGCGCGTTCTCCGGCGCGGCGGCCTCGAAGGCGTCGGTGAGGAAGCCGAGCGCGGCGCGTGCGCGCTCGGCGTCGCGCTCGGACGCCACGCGTGCCTGCTGCGCGACCGCCTCGGCGGCGAGCGCGCGATCGCGTTCGCGATCCAGGCGCCAGACGAACAGGCCCAGCGCCAGCGCGGCCAGCACGCCCGCGGCGACGCCGACGCGATGCCGGCCGACGAACTTGCGCAGGCGGTACGTGTTGGTCATCGGCGCCGCGCGCACCGGGCGGCCGTCGCGGTAGCGATCGAGGTCGTCGCGGAATTCGCCGGCGCTGGCGTAGCGCCGCGCGGGATCTTCGTCGGTGGCCTTGGCGACGATGCCGGCCAGTTCCGCATCGAGCGGCAGCGGCGCCGGCGCGCGCGACCCGCGATCGGCGCGGCCGCCGACCAGTTCGCGCAGCAGCACGCCGAGGCTGTAGATGTCGCTGGCGGTGGTCACCGCGCGGCCTTCGCGCTGCTCCGGGCTGGCGTAGCCGGCGCTGAAGACGCGCGTGGAGGTTTCGCGCGCGTCGCCGGTGTCGAGATCGACCAGCCGCGCGATGCCGAAGTCGAGCAGCTTGACCTCGCCGGCGGCGTTGACCAGCACGTTGGCCGGCTTCAGGTCGCGATGCACGACCAGGCGCTGGTGCGCGTGGCCGACCGCATCGAGCATCGCGTCGAGCAGTTTCAGGCGATCGTGCAGATGCGGCGCGTGGTGCGCGGCGTAGTCGAGCAGGTCGAGGCCGTCGACGTATTCGAGCGCGAGCCACGGCTGGCCTTCGGCGGTCTCGCCGCCGTCGAGCAGGCGCGCGATGTGCGGGTGGTCCAGGCCGGCCAGGATCTGCCGCTCCTGGCGCAGGCGGCGCAGGCCGTCGGCGGTCGGAAAGCCGCGCAGCAGCTTGATCGCCACGCGCTGGTCGAAGCCGCCGTCGACGCGCTCGGCGAGGAACACCGTGCCCATGCCGCCGGCGCCGAGTTCGCCGATCAGCCGGTACGCACCGAGGCGGTCGCCGTGCGGCGACGCCAGGCGCGCCGCGCCGGCGCCGAGCGCGCGAGCGAGCGGATCGTCGGCGTCGGTGTCGGCTTCGAGCAGGCGGCGCAAGGTGGCGCGTTCGTCCTCGCTCAGCGGCAGCGCGGCGAGGGCGGCTTCGTGCTCGTCCGGCGGCAGGGCGCGCAGGCGTTCGAAATCGTCGGCGTAGCGGTCGAGCGACGGCGTGCTCACGCGGTGAGGGCCGTCTTCAGCCAGGCGCGCGCGAGCCGCAGGTCGCGGTCGACGGTGCCTTCGGAGACGTCCAGCGCGGCGGCGACTTCCGGTCGCGTGAGGCCGCCGAAATAGATCAGTTCGATGGTCTGCGCGCGGCGCGAATCGTTCGCGGCGAGATCGCGCAGCGCCTCGTCGATGCGCAGCAGCTGCGCGTCGCTCTCGGGCGTGGCCAGCGATTTCGCCTCGTCCAGTTCGACGCGCTGCACGTCGCCGCCGCGCTTGTCGGCCAGGCGCCGGCGCGCGGCGTCGACCAGTACCTGGCGCGTGGCCTGCGCGGCGACGTGGAAGAAGTGGCGGCGGTCGGCCCAGTCCAGCTCGCTGCCGAGCAGGCGCAGCAGCGCTTCGTGGGCGAGATCGGTGGCGCTCAGGGTCGCGCCGGGCATGTTGCGCAGCGACTGCGCGGCGATCGCGCGCACGTTGGCGTAGACGCGCTGCATCAGCGCCTCGCGCGCCTCGCCGTCGCCGCCGCGCCAGGCGGCGAGCAGACGGGTGATGTCGTGCGGGTCGGGCGGCGCGTCCATCGGGCGATTGTATCGAGGCGGCCTCGTGCTTGGGCGGGCCGGCCGGCGGCCCCGGGCCGCCCGCGGGCGGCCTCGAAGCGCGGCGCTCAGGCCGCCGCGCAGCTCGGCGCGGGGTCGAGGATGTCGGCGTGCACCGTGCCCGACTCCACCTCCACCTGCAGCGCGTGGATGCCCAGGCGGTCGAACAGGGCGAGGTCGCGCTCGGTGTCCGGATTGCCGGTGGTCAGGAGCTTCTCGCCGTAGAAGATCGAGTTGGCGCCGGCGAAGAAGCACAGCGCCTGCAGCTCGTCGCTCATCTCGGCGCGGCCGGCCGACAGGCGCACCATCGACCTGGGCATCAGCAGGCGCGCCACGGCGATCGTGCGCACGAACTCGAACGGATCGAGTTCCTTCGTGCCGGCCAGTGGCGTGCCCGCGACCTGCACCAGGCGGTTGATCGGCACCGAATCGGGATGCGCCGGCAGGGTCGCCAGCGTCTGCAGCAGGCCGGCGCGCTGCTCGCGCGTCTCGCCCATGCCGACGATGCCGCCGCAGCAGGTCTTCAGGCCCGCGTCGCGCACGTGGCCGAGCGTGTCCAGGCGGTCCTGCATCTCGCGCGTGTGGATGATCTCGCCGTAGAACTCCGGCGCGGTGTCGAGGTTGTGGTTGTAGTAGTCCAGGCCGGCGTCCCTGAGCGCCTGCGCCTGCGTGTCGGTGAGCATGCCGAGCGTGGCGCAGGTTTCCATGCCGAGCGCCTTCACCGCGCCGATCATCGCGGCCACCTTCGGCACGTCGCGATCCTTCGGCGAACGCCAGGCCGCACCCATGCAGAAGCGCGTCGCGCCGGCGGCCTTGGCCTGCTTCGCCTTCGCCAGCACGGCGTCCAGGCTCATCAGCTTTTCGGCCTCGACGCCGGTCGCGTAGCGCGCCGCCTGCGGGCAGTAGGCGCAGTCTTCCGGGCAGCCGCCGGTCTTGATCGAGAGCAAGGTCGACACCTGCACCGCGTTCGGATCGTGGTGCTCGCGATGCACGGCATGCGCGCGGGCGAGCAGGTCGGCGAACGGCAGGTCGAGCAGGGCGCGGACTTCCTCGCGCGTCCAGTCGTGGCGGATGGCGGTCATGCGGCTTTCCGATTCGGTAGAGTGGGCGCTCGCCGGGCGGCGTCGCGCGCCCGGCGAGTCTCGGCGGCCAACGGAGGGCTGTCAACCTGGAGCCGATGCAAAAAGTTGACGGCCTCGCGGCACGCGCCTTGCGCCTCGTGCTGCCGCCGCGCTGCCTGCTCTGCGCCGCGCCCGGCGCCGACGGCCGCGACCTGTGCGCCGGCTGCGCGGGCGACCTCGCACCGAACCCGGTGTGCTGCCCGCGCTGCGCCCTGCCGCTGGCGGTGCCGGCCCCGGCGTGCGGCCAATGCCTGAAACGCGAACCGCCGTTCGCGGCCGCCTGGGCGCCATTCCGCTACGAGCACCCGCTGGACCTGCTCGAAGCGCGCTTCAAGTTCCATGCGGACCTCGCCGCCGGCCGCGTGCTGTCGTCGCTGATGATCGAGCGTGTGGCGATCGACGCGCCTGCGCTTCCGGCGCTGCTGATCCCGGTGCCGTTGCACACCGCGCGGCTGCGCGAGCGCGGCTACAACCAGGCGCTGGAACTCGCCCGGCCGCTGGCCCGCGCGTTCGCCATTCCGCTGCGCGCCGACCTGCTGCTGCGCACGCGCGCCACGCCGCCGCAGACCGGGCTCGATGCGAAGACGCGGCGGCGCAATTTGCGGGGGGCGTTTGCGGTGGCTGTTGGCGCGACGTTGCCGGGCCATGTGGCGCTGGTCGACGACGTCATGACGACTGGTGCGACTCTGCGTGAATGTGCGCGTGCGCTGCGTGCAGCGGGTGTCGCGCGAGTCGATGTGTGGGCGCTGGCAAGGGCGCCGGGCCGCTCCGCCGTCCCTTCTCCCGGAAACGGGAGAAGGTGGCCCGAAGGGCCGGATGAGGGAAAGCCGGAGTGAACAACCTCACTCCGAACCCCTCACCCGCCGCGCTGCGCGCGCCGACCTCTCCCGCGAGCGGGAGAGGTGAAAGCGGGCTACGTCCTGCGTGCTTGCAAAGGATTGCCCGGAAAACGCTCTAGAATGCCCCTCCCTCGGCAGCGGAGACGTCGGCGCGGGGGCGAGAACAGGGACGTGACGCACTGGATCAGCGGCAGTCCGGCAACGCCGGCGCGCTCGATCGGCTGTTGCCGCTGGTCTACGCCGACCTGCGCACGATGGCCGCGCGCCGCCTGTCCGAGGAGCGCAACGGCCTCGGTACCTTGCAGCCGACCACATTGGTACACGACGTCTTCCTACGCACAGCGGGTACAGAGCGCCCGGACACCGCCATCAGCGCAGTTCTCCGTCACTCCCTACCCATAGGAAATCGAAGCGATCTTCGCGGCTTCGTCGAGACCGATGGAAAACTTGAGCTGGCTGCCGGGTCCGAACTCGATCAGATAGTCGTGCCAGTGAAGATTGCCCTCCGAGCGCGCGCCCTTGTAGATGAAGCGCGTCGGCGATCCGAACGGGGAAAACCGGTCTGCTAGACGTCCCGCCAACCCGTTTTTCATCTTCGCGGCCAGCTTGCCGCCCAGCGTGGAATAGTCACCGCTGCCTCGCTGCAGCTCCTCGAACAGCGCTCTGGTCTGCGTGGTGATCTCCGGATTTTCGCCGGATGCGGCCTTGCGCGCCGCGGCAGCGATCTCGGGGAAGAGATCGTCGAAGATCGCATTCGTGATCATTTCCCCCGGCTCGGGATCGCTGCTGCCGTTGGTGAAGGCGATGACGCGCAGGTTCTGCTTCGGGAAGAACTCGTCCGCCGTCGTGAAGCCGAACGAGCCGCCGGTATGGCCGATGCGTGGCTGGTCTCGAACGGAATCGACGAACAGTCCGAGACCGTAGTCACTGGTTCCTTCGGAAACCGGCGCCGGCGTCGTCATTTCCTCGTAGCTCTTCTTGTTGACGATCTTCCCGCGCGCCAGTGCCGTGCTCCAGCTCGCCAGATCGTCCACCGTCGACACCAGATTTCCCGCCGCCCAGCCGAAACTGTCGTGGATCGTCGGTGCGCGCTGCAGGGTTCCCTGCCTGACCTGGTAGCCGATCGCCATGCCGGCGAGCCGCGATTCGTCGGCGACGGTGAAGGTTCGCTTCATCCCGGCGCGGTCGAGCAGATGCGTGCGGACGTAGTCGCGGTAGCTTCGATGCGAAACGACCTCGACGACACGGCCCAGAAGGATGTAGCCGGTGTTGTTGTAGGCCATCTTGCTGCCGGGGGCGAACACCAGCGGCTTTCCTGCGATGCGCGCCATCAGTTGCGCGAACGTGGCCGGCCGAGTCGCGGCTTCTTCGATGTCGGGCCCGTCGAGATACTCGGGTAGCCCGCTCGTGTGCGAAAGCAATTGCCGCAGCGTCACTTCGTCGGCATGCGGCGCATCGGGCAGGAAGTTCGACAACTTGTCGTCGAGAGCGAGCTTGCCTTCGTCGCGCAACTGCACGATTGCGGCGGCGGTGAACTGCTTGGTGATCGAGCCGATTTCATAGAGCGAGCCGACGTCGGCAGCGAGCCGGCGCTCGCTGTCACGAAATCCATAGGCCTTGCGAAAAACGATCCGATCGTTCCGGACGACGGCAACCACCGCGCTGGGCGCTCTGGTGCGATCGAGTATCGCTGTGACGTCGGCATCTATTCGCCGGATCTGATCCGGGCCGAGCGAGTCGGCGAGAGCGGAAGCCGACACGAGGCCGAGCAACGACGTTGCGAGTACGAAGGAACGAAGCACGGCGGCCTCTCGAGCGAACGGGACGATCGCCGGCAGCAAGTAGCGTACCAAGCGCGATTCGCCCGGTGTCGCGCGGTTTTTTTTTGCAAGAGACCTGCCGTGAAGTGTCCGCGGACGCGGGGCACGGACATCGCGGACGGTCGCGTCGCCCGCAGCGCCTGGCACCGGCATGGGGCCTGCGCGTTTGGGGCATTGGGCCGGGCTTGCCGATCGGGCCGGGCTGGCCCGCCGGATCAACGTCGAGACCCGCGACTCGGACAATCCCTCACCGGAACAACCGCCGATCCCACTCCAATGGCAACTTCCTCACCACGCGCACCCCGCCCATCGCCGGGTGCGCGGGATTCAGCAGCACGTTCCACGTCGCCGGCAGGATCGCCGACGGCACGCGCAGCGCGGGACTGCGCTGCGCGGTGAGCCAGGTCATGCCGAACTCGGCGGACACGTCGGGGCGGTGGGTCCAGTCCTTCGGCAGCGTGGCGGGGTCGAGCGATTCGATCGTGAAGCCCGGCGGCAGCGCGATTTCGAGCAGCTGGTAGCGGTCGGGCAGGTCTTCCTCGTCGACTTCCAGGTGCACGCGCAGTTCGAGCAGCGCGCCGGCTGCGGATTCGGCGGTGTAGACGATGCGTACGCCCTGGTTGTGCCAGCGCCCGTCCGCGTAGAGCCCGCCGAGGCCGTCGAGCGTGTCGTACGCCGACAGGCGCCAGAGCGACGTCAAGCGACGATGCCGTACTGGATCTGGCGCAGGCGGTTCTCGACCAGGCGCGCGCCGTGCTCGGTGGCGACGAGGTCGATCGGGCGCGTGTCGCGGTGGCCGGGCAGCAGGTGCTGCTTGGGCTTGCGCAGCCAGCGCAGGGCTTTCTCGCGGTCGCCGAACACGTCGTCGGCGAGCGCGGCGATGCGCGCCATGCGCACCAGGCCGTCGGCCTCGCGCGCGGTCAGCGGCGACTTCTCGCCGATGCGCCGGCGCAAGGTGCGTTCGGGGCCAACCACGGAATAGATCTCCGCCGCGGCGAAGCCGTAGCCTTCCAGGCGCCGCACAGTGGCGGACGGCAGGCCTTCGGCGATGGCCTCGACGAGATCGCCGTCGGTGTGGATGTCCGGCAGCGCGAGCACTTGGGCGATGTGGGGAACGGAACTCATGGCCACCTCCTGCCAGATGCCATTATGGAGGCGGCAAATGGCCGAGGCAAGCCGGGCAATCAGGTTCAGCGCACCGCCAGCGCCATCGCCAGCCCCACCCACAGCGCCAGCCCGACCCAGTTGTTGTGGCGGAACGCGGCAAAGCACGCCATGCGGTCGCGCGCGCGGATCAGCCATTGCTGGTAGCCGAACAGGCCGACGGTGACGGCGAGGCCGACGAAGTAGGGCCAGGCGAGGTTCGCGCGCGTGCCGGCCAGCAGCATGGCGAGCACGAAGGTCGCCATCAGCACGCCGATGATGATGCGGTCGGCGTCGCCGAACAGGATCGCGGTGGACTTGGCGCCGGCGCGGATGTCCTCGTCGCGGTCGACCATCGCGTATTCGGTGTCGTAGATGGTCGAGAACAGAACATTGGCGAGGAACAGCAGCCAGGCGAGCGGCGGCAGCGAGTTGGTCACCGCCGCGAACGCCATCGGGATCGACCAGCCGAACGCGGCGCCGAGCACGACCTGGGCGAGGTGCGTGACGCGCTTGGTGAACGGATAGATCGCGGCGAGCGCGGCGCCGACGAAGGACAGCTGGATGGTCAGCGCGTTGGTGAACAGCACCAGCACGAAGGCCAGCGCGAGCAGGCCGCCGAACAGCGTCAGCGCTTCCTTCTTCGACACGCGCCCGGCCGCCATCGGGCGGCCGGCGGTGCGCTCGACCTTGGCGTCGAGCCAGCCGTGGTCGGCGTAGTCGTTGATGACGCAGCCGGCGGCGCGCATGACGAACACGCCGAGCGTGAAGATCAGCAGCGGCCCGATCGGCGGGAAGTCGTTCGCCGCGAACCACAGCGCCCACCACGTCGGCCACAGCAGCAGCAGGGCGCCGATCGGGCGGTCCATGCGCATCAGCACGAGGTAGTCGTGCACGCGGCCGCGATGGCGCGGGGGCAGGCGTTCGAGCAGCCAGTCCAGCACCTGGCCGGGCCGTTTGGCGGTGTCGGCCGGGCGCGCCGTCGCGGCGGGGAGCGGCCGCGGCGGTTCGGGCTTGCGCGCGAAGGACGGAATCTTCGCCGGCGCCTCGGCGACGTCCGCGGCCGGCTCGCGCACGGATGGGCGCTCGACGGACGGCGGCGGGCTCGCCGCGACGACCGGTGCGGGGGCAGGTTCGCGCGGCGGCGCGGCGGGAATGGGAGGCGTGCTCGGCGCTGGCGCCGGCGCTTCGCGCGGCGCGATGTCGTCCGCGCGCAGCGCGTTCGACGCGACCTCGACGGATGCGGGCGCCGCATCGGCCGGGGCGATGGCCGGCTTGCGGCTGCGCGGCGCGGCTCTGCGCGTGGGCACCGCTGCCGGCGGCGCGATGTCCGCGCCGTCGTCGCTCGTGCGGGCCGGACGCGGGACGCGCGGCTTCGCCGGTGCGCGCGGCGCTTTCGGCGCGGTGTCCGCGGCGGCGTCGCCGGCCTTGGGCGCGGCACGGCGTCGTGCGGGTTTTGCGGGGGCGGCGCCGTCGGTTGCGGTCGCGTCGCCGGCCGTCGACGCGGCGCGGCGACGGCGCGGCGTCTTCGGGCGCTCGATGTCTTCCATGGCGCGAAGTTTAGCGGCAACGCCGTTCGCGAAACGTCGGCTATGCTGCCGTTCGGCCGCATGCCGCATTCAGGAGTCGTCGCCGATGGACAAGTGGTTGCCCACCCGCTATCTCGCGTTCGTGCTGTGCCTGCTGGTGTTCGTGCTGGCGCTCGCCGGCTGGCGCTACGGCGCGGCGAACCAGCTGCTGGCGATCGTCGCCGGCGTGCTGGTGGCGATCGGTGTCGCCGATCTGGCGCAGAAGAAATCGACCCTGCGGCGCAACTACCCGATCCTGTCGCACATCCGCTTCTTCTTCGAGGACGTGCGGCCGATGCTGCGGCAGTACGTGGTCGAGTCGGACAACGAGGAGGTGCCGTTCTCGCACGTGCAGCGCGCGATCGTGAAGCAGCGCGCGAAGAACGAACTGGACGTGCGCCCGTTCGGCAGCGAGCTGGACATGTACGCCGAGCGCTACGAGTGGATCAACCACTCGCTCGCGCCGAGCGTGATCGACAGCCACGACTTCCGCATCGACATCGGCGGCCCGCAGTGCGCCAGGCCGTACTCGGCCAGCGTGTTCAACATCTCGGCGATGAGCTTCGGCTCGCTGTCGCCGAACGCGATCCTGGCGCTGAACGAAGGCGCGCGCCGCGGCCGCTTCTACCACGACACCGGCGAGGGCTCGCTGTCGCCGTACCACCGCCAGAACGGCGGCGACATCGTGTGGGAACTCGGCTCCGGTTATTTCGGCGCCTGCGAGCGCGCCGGCGTGTTCAGCGCGGAGCGGTTCGCCGAGAAGGCCGTGCTTGAGCAGGTCAAGATGATCGAGATCAAGCTCTCGCAGGGCGCCAAGCCCGGCCACGGCGGCGTGCTGCCGGCGCCGAAGGTCAGCGCGGAGATCGCGCTCACGCGCGGCGTGCCGATGGGCGAGGACTGCATCTCGCCGTCGCGCCATTCCGCCTTTGACACGCCGGAGGGCCTGCTGCACTTCGTGGCTACCTTGCGCGAGCTGTCCGGCGGCAAGCCGACCGGTTTCAAGCTCGCGGTCGGCCATCCGTGGGAATGGTTCGGCATCGCCAAGGCGATGACCACCACCGGCATCCTGCCCGACTTCATCGTCGTCGACGGCGGCGAGGGCGGCACCGGCGCGGCGCCGCTGGAGTTCACCGACCACGTCGGCGCGCCGCTGCGCGAGGCGCTGATGCTGGTGCACAACACCCTGGTCGGCCTGAGCCTGCGCGACCGCATCCGCATCGGCGCCAGCGGCAAGGTCATCACCGCGATCGACCTCGCGCGCACGCTCGCGCTGGGCGCGGACTGGTGCAACGCCGCGCGCGGCTTCATGTTCGCGCTCGGCTGCATCCAGTCACAGAGCTGCCACACCGACCGCTGCCCGACCGGCATCGCGACGCAGGACAAGGGCCGCTGGCGGAAGCTCGACGTGCCGGACAAGGCCGCGCGCGTGGCGAGCTTCCACGAGAACACGCTCAAGGCGCTGAAGGACCTGATCCAGGCCTCGGGCCTGAACCATCCGACCGAACTCGGCCCCGAGCACCTGATCCGCCGCGTGTCCGGCAACGAGGTGCGCTCGCTGGCCGCGCTGTACCGCTTCCTCGAGCCAGGCGAGCTGCTCGCCGGCGTACCCGAGCACGCGGTGTTCCAGCGCTTCTGGGCGGCGTCGCGGCCGGACACGTTCGCGGCGCCGACCGAGCTTTCCGCGCGGCGGGCGACGAAGTTGCGCTGAGGAGAACTACGGCTTCAACAGCCGTGTGCCGTCCAGCCGCGCGAGAGGCCTGTCGAACGTACCGAAAGGTGTGTGTCCCGCTGCGCGTGCGACTTCGAGCATCAGGCAGTCGCTGAAACCTGGCCGGGTTCTCTGGCGGTAGTGCGCAAGGGCGGCGGCCGCGATGTCGCTGCGCTCGACGACCAGCCGCTGGTGATTGAGCAGCATTTCGATGGCCAGCGCGATTTGCTGAGGCTTGCGCTGGTAGACGGCATCGAGCACCCATACGGTTTCGGCCAGAGCGAGCAAAGGAACCCACGCCCCCTGGGCGACGAATTCTTCGGCAGCGGCGACTTGCGCCGGATCGTCGCGTACGAGGAGACGGACGAGGACGTTCGTGTCAATCGCGCGCATGGCGCTGGCGCAGATGCTTGGCGATACCGGATTTGAGTTCGGCCAGCGTTTTCCGCTTCGGTGCGTCGTCGAACAATATGGAATGGATCGCCTGGGAGGTGTGCAATCCGACCCGACGCACGACGACGTGGTCGCCCTCCAGCTCCCAGACGATCGTCGAGCCCGGACCGATACCGAGCTTGCGTCGCATGGCGGCAGGAACGGAAACCTGCGCCTGCGCGGTGAGTTTGCTGGTGGCGTTCATTGCTTCATTACCCCGGTAATGGAAAGCGATTCTCGCTCTGCCGGCTGCCAAGTGCAACAACGTTGCCCATGGTGCTTCCTTATGCAGGCCGCCCGCGCCGCGCCCGCCAGCGCAGCGCCAGCACCGCCAGCGTCTCCGCCAGCAGCAGGCCGCCGACGACGGCGAGTCCGACCTTCAGCGGATCGCCGCCGCTGCCGCGCAGCGCGTAGCCGATGCCGAGCAGGGCGGCGTCCCAGGCGAGGTTGCCGAGCACGATCGCCAGGGTGAACGGCGCGAGCGCGAGTCCCAGCACGCCGGCCGGCAGCGGCAGGTAGATGCGCACCACCGGCGTGATCTGGCCGAGCAGGGTGGCGACGAAGTGGTTGCGCCGGTACAGGCCGGCGAGATGGCGGTAGCGCTGCGGCGGCAGGAACACCCAGCGCCCCCAGCGCTCGACCGCGGCTTCGGTGCGGCGCTCGCCGAGCGCGCGGCCGAGGCCGTACCAGGCCAGCGCGCCGAGCGAGGAGCCGAGCGTGGCCGCCAGGATCGTCGTGACCAGCGCGCCGCCGCCGCTCACCGCGGTCATGCCGAGGAACACGTACAGCACGTACGAGGGCACGGCCGGAATCAGCTTCTCCGCCAGCGCGATGACCGCGATGCCGGGCAGGCCCCAGGCGAGCAGGGCGGCGAGCGGACCCGGGATGTCCATCGGCGGCGGCAGTCCGAAACGTGGCGAAGCCGGCCACCCTAGCGCGTGCGGCGCGCGCGGCGCAAACGCCGGTGGTCATGCGCGCAGCGCAGCAGGGGTATCGCGCGGGGCTCGGCTATGATCCGGCGTCATTTGGGAGGACGTCGATGAGCCTGATCGCGCAACTGATGCGGCACAAGTCGGTCGAGCAGCTGCAGTCCGAACTCGGCCGGCGCGGCGAATTCCGCCGCGTGCTCGGCCTGTGGCAGCTCACCGCGATCGGCATCGGCGGCATCATCGGCGTCGGCGTGTTCGTGCTGGCCGGGCAGCAGGCGGCGGTCAACGCCGGGCCGGCGGTGGCGCTGGCCTTCGTCATCGCCGGCATCGCCAGCGCAGCGGCGGCGCTGTGCTACGCCGAGTTCGCCGGGCTGATCCCGGTCACCGGCAGCGCCTACACCTACAGCTACGCCACGCTCGGCGAACTGGTCGCCTGGCTGATCGGCTGGGACCTGCTGCTCGAATACGCGCTGATCGTGGCGGTTGTCGCGATCGGCTGGTCCGGCTACGTGCAGTCGGCGCTGGCCGCCGCCGGCATCGTGCTGCCGGTCTGGGCGCAGGGCGCGATGGGCACCGGCGAAGGCCGCGTGTTCAACGTGATCGCGGCGCTGGTGACGCTGGGCATCGCCGCGCTGCTGATCTTCCGCACCGAATGGGGCGCGCGCTTCAACACGCTGGTGGTCGCGATCAAGGTCGCCGCGGTGGTGCTGGTGATCGGCATCGGCGTGTTCTACATCGATCCTGCCAACTGGCACCCGTTCATCCCCGAGCCTGCGATCGGCGCTGATGGCGTCGCCCATTTCGGTTTCCAGGGCGTCGTGACCGCGGCGGCGGTGGTGTTCTTCGCCGTGTTCGGCTACGACACGCTGACCACCGCGGCGGAAGAATCGAAGAACCCGCAGCGCGACCTGCCGCGCGCGGTGCTGCTCTCGCTCGGCATCTCGATGGCGATGTACCTGGCGGTGTCGATGGTGCTGACCGGCATCGCGCACTACTCGACCCTGAACACCGATGCGCCGGTCGCCGACGCGTTCAAGAACCTCGGCCTGCACTGGGTCGCGGTCACGATCTCGGTGTCGGCGGTGTTCGGCCTGATCAGTGTGCTGTTCGCCTTCATGCTCGGCGCCGCGCGCATCTGGTTCGCGCTGTCGCGCGACGGCCTGCTGCCGAACTGGTTCGCCAAGGTGCACCCGGCCTACGGCACGCCGCACCGCCCGACCATCGTGCTCGGCGTGTTCACCGCGCTGGTCGCGGGGTTCTTCCCGCTGGGCGAGGTGGCCAAGCTGGTCAACATCGGCGTGCTGTCGGCCTTCATCGTGATCTGCGCCTCGGTGATCCTTCTGCGCGTGCGCAAGCCCGACCTGCCGCGCGCGTTCCGCACGCCGTGGGTACCGCTGATCCCGCTGGTCGGCATCGGCTTCTCGATCTGGCTGCTGTCGGAACTGGCCGCGGTGACCTGGCTGGTGTTCCTGGTCTGGGTCTCGTTGGGCCTGCTGATCTACTTCGGCTACGGCATCCGCCACAGCAAGCTCGCGCAGGGCTGATCGCGAAATCGCGAAGCTTCGTGCGACAATGAGGATCACGCGCTCGTAGCTCAGCTGGATAGAGTACCGCCCTCCGAAGGCGGTGGTCGGAGGTTCGAATCCTCTCGAGCGCGCCACATTCCCCGCCCCCGAACTGCGGCAACACGCCGCATTCGGCCGTGCGGCGAATGCCCCTCGCGTCACGCGGCGCGCCGGCCGGAGCCTTCCCCGACCCGGATACGGCCGTTATACTCGTCAGGCTTATTTGGGGTGTGCCCGACGTGCCGGGTATCGATCTCGTTCCCGCTGAGGTGGTTCCGTGACCAATCCCGTCACTCAGGCCGATTCGGTCTTCTTGAAGCGTTTCGCGATGCTGATCGGCTTTCTCGCGCTGGTCGCGGTGCTGCTGATCGCGCTCGCCCTGCACATCTACGGCAGCCATCCGCCGCCGCAGAATCCGGACAAGCAGAAGCTGACCGAGCAGCGCATCGCACCGGTCGGCGGCGTCTATGCCGGCGATACCGGTCGCGCCGCGATGCAGGCCGCGCAGGAGGCGGCGGCCAAGGCCGCGGCTTCGCAGGTCGCCTACGGCGGCACCACCGACGGCAAGACGATCTACGGCAGCCTGTGCCACACCTGTCACGACGCCGGCGTCGCCGGCGCGCCGAAGATCAGCGACAAGTCGGCGTGGGCGGCGCGCGTCGCCGCCGGTGAAGACACCCTGCTCAAGCACGCCATCGAAGGCTTCACCGGCAAGGCCGGCGTGATGCCGCCGAAGGGCGGCAACCCGGCGCTGAACGACGCGCAGATGAAGGCGGTCGTCGAGTACATCCTCAGCCAGGTGAAGTGACGCGCGGCAGGGACGAGAGTCCGCCGGATGTGATCTGCGAACGCCGCCTCCGGGCGGCGTTCGCATGTGCGGGAGACGTGCGATGAACCTCGCGGCCGTCGAAATCAAGGCCTTCCTGCCGGCGCTGGATTTCGAGCGATCCCGGCAGTTCTACCTCGCGCTCGGCTTCGAGGTGCCGTGGTCGTCGGACGACCTCGCCTACGTCCGCCACGGCGACACCAGCTTCCTGCTGCAGGCGTTCGACGCACCGGCGTTCGCGCGGCATTTCCAGATGCACCTGCTGGTCGAGAACGTCGACGACTGGCACGCGCACGTGGTCGCTTCCGGCGTCGCCGCGCGCTTCGGCATCGAAATCGGCACGCCCGAGGACCGCAGCTGGGCGATGCGCGATTTCACCCTGCTCGATCCGGGCGGCGTGATGTGGCGCATCGCGCAGAACATCCCGCCGCGGGCGTAGCCGGCAGCGGCGAACCTACTCCGGCAGGCTCGCGCCGAGCCGCTCGCGTTCCGCGCGGGCATGGGCCTGCAGTTGCGGGAAGAACGCCGCGAAATGGCGCTCGAGCGCGGCGGCGTCGCCCTGCAGGACCGGCAGCGCCTCGGCCAGCGGATTGGCGCGCGACAGGCGCGTGGACATGCCGCGCAGCACTTCGCCGATCATCGCCGTCTCGCCGTAGCGTTCGGGCAGGTCGTGCGCGAGCAGGTAGCGGACGAAGCCGCGCATGTTCCCGGGCAGTTCCGCGTCGCGCCGCACCAGCAGCTCGCGCACGCGCGCGGAGAATTCGTGCAGGGTGCCGGTGCCGTACGTCGCCCATTCGCGCGCGAGCCGATGGTCGAACCAGATGTCGAGCAGGATGCCGGCATAGCGCCGGTACGGCGGCTCGAACCGCGCGCGCGCCGCGACCACCTGCGGATGCGCGTCGGTGTACACGTCCACGGCGCGATGCAGGGCCACGCCCAGGCGCACGCCGCGCGGCAGCGCCGGGTCCACGCGCCCGCGCAGGAAGTCGGCGATCAGGCCGCCGAGCATGACGTCTTCGTCCGGCATGGAGAGCAGGGCATGGGCGAGATGATTCATCGGGTCTCGACGGCGGACGGAGCTGCGCGACCGGCATTGTCGTCGATCCGGGCCAATGCCCGCTGCACGCGCAGCTGCGCCAGCGAGGGCGCCGGCGCGGCGCCGGCGTGGCCGCGCGCCTGGGCGATCGCGGCGAACAGCGCATGCTGCGGCGCCAGCGCGCGCTGCGCTTGGGTCTGGGCACGGTCGAGCAGTGCGGACGCGCGCCCGGCGTCGCCGTCGAGACGCGCCAGCAGGGCCAGGCCGAGCAGCGCATCGGCGCGCCGCGGATGCCCGTCCGGCTGTACGTGGTCGAAGACCTGCATCGCGCGCTCGAACGCGCCGCGCGCGGCGGCGAGGTCTCCGCGCGCGAGTTCGACGTACCCGGTGTCGAGCGCCACGTAGCCGAATCCGAGGTTTTCGGGCGGAAGCCGCACGCGCTGGGCCTCGTCGATGCGCTGCAACCGCGCGCGCGCCGCGTCGAGTTCGCCGCGCGCTTCTTCCAGCCCGGCGAGCGAGCGCTCCCAGTACGCCGTTCCCGGCGCGGCTGCTCCGATCAGGCGCCGGTAGTCCTCGAACGCGGGCCCGATTTCCGCCGCCGCCTCGTCGATGCGCCCCAGGTCGAGCAGCAGACGGCCGTAGCTCTGGCGCGTGGCGAGCGTGTTCACGTGCGTCGGGCCGTGCGCGGCGCGCTGCAGGCGCAGGGTGTCGAGATACAGCGCTTCGGCTTCGCGGTAGCGGCCGCTGTCGCGATAGACGTCGCCGAGATGGCGCGCGATGGCGGCGCCCAGCGGAGCTTTCGCGCCGAAGGCGGCGCGCGCGTCGTCGCGCGCCCGTTCGAGCTGTCCGATCGCCGCGGCGTAGCGCCCGCGGCTGTGCAGGAGATCGCCGTAGTGCTGGCGTGCGAGCAGGATGCGGCTGTCGCCGGAGGCGCCGCCGTCGTCGGCCAGCGCTTCGCCGAACAGCGCTTCGCTTTGCGCATAGCGGCCGGTGTAGTGCAGCAGCGTCGCCAGCTGGGTGGCCGCTCCGGTCCGTCGCGGAAGACCGGCGTCGGGCAGCGAACGCGCCAGCGCGTAGGCTTCGCGCAGGATCGGTTCGGCCAGGCCGTACTCGCCGCGCGCGACGTGGACTTCGCCGAGCGTGGTGAGCACCTCGGCCTGCAGTTCCGGCTGCTCGCGCAGTTCGCGCTGTGCCTGGCTCAGCGCCCGCGCGAGCATTTCGCTGGCGCGCGGATCGCCGGCTCCGCTGCCGGGATCGGCGGTCTGGAACCAGCCGACCAGATAGTTGCGGGTGGCGCGGTTGACCGACGCTTCGCGCGCGAGCGCGCGCGCCTGGTGCAGCACCGAGGCGGCGTAGAAGCCGCTGGTGGCGACGATCACGGCCGCGGCGGCGGCCAGCCACGCATTCCGGCGCAGCCACTTGCCGGCCCGCCGCAGCGCGCCGATGCGACGCGCCGACACCGGCAGGCCGCGGCGCCAGCGCAGCACGTCCTCGCGCAGCGCGTCGGCCGAGACGTAGCGCGCCGCCGGATCCTTCGCCAGCGCACGCAGCACGATCGCGTCGAGGTCGCCGCGCAGGCGCCGCGCCAGGCGCACGGCGTGCGTCGCGCGCCGCTGCGCACGGGCGGCGGCGGCGGCGCCGCGCATTGCCGCGACTGACGGCGGCGGCGGATCGTCCTCCAGCGCCGGCAGTCGGTACGGCTCGGCGCCGCGCAGCAGCGGCACGCCGGTCGACAGTTCGTACAGCAGCAGGCCGAGCTGGTAGACGTCGCTGGCGGTGGTGACCGGTTCGCCGCGCCGCTGCTCGGGGCTGGCGTAGGCGTGCGTCAGCGCGTGGCTGCCGAGCCGGGTCGCCGGCGCGGCGTGCGGAAAATCCTGCGCGTCGAGCAGCTTGGCGATGCCGAAGTCGAGCAGCTTGACCGACTCGCCGGCGCCGACCAGCACGTTCGCCGGCTTCAGG
The DNA here is from genome assembly GCF_042652785.1 of Dokdonella ginsengisoli. Lineage (NCBI taxonomy): Bacteria > Pseudomonadati > Pseudomonadota > Gammaproteobacteria > Lysobacterales > Rhodanobacteraceae > Dokdonella > Dokdonella ginsengisoli. The sequence continues at coordinate 144,396 of NZ_JBHSHD010000006.1, forward strand.
TCGCGATGCACGATCAGCTGGCGGTGTGCCGCGGCGACCGCGGCGACGACGTCGAGCCAGAGCGACACGCGCGCGTCGAGCGGCAGGCGCCGCGTGTCGCAATGCGCATCGATCGGTTCGCCGTCGACGTACTCCAGCGCCAGCCACGGCACGCCGTCCGCGCGCACGCCGCCGTCGAGCAGCCGCGCGATGCGCGGGTCGTCGAGGCGGGCGAGGATCTGCCGCTCCTGCTCGAAGCGCGCGACCAGCTCGGGCGTGGCCAGGCCCGACCACAGGCACTTGATCGCTGCGCGCTGCTGGAACGCCCCGTCGGCGCGCTCGGCCAGCAGCACGCGCGCCATGCCGCCGTGCGCCAGCGTGGCCAGCGCGCACCATGCGCCGAAGCGCTGGCCGGCGGCCGGATCGTCGGCCAGTGCGGCCCAGACGTCGGCATCCAGTGCCGCGGCCAGCGCGTCGTCGCCGCCCGCGTCGGCCGCGGCGAGCATGCCGCGCAGCGCCGCGGCGAGGTCCGGACGCGTGGCGGCCAGCTCGCGCAGGAATCCCGCCCGCGCATCGCCTTCGAGATCGAGCGCGCGGCGCAGCAGCGTGTCCAGTTCGTCGAAGCGGCGCGGGTTCCAGCCGGCTTTCATGGCGCCAGCAGTTCGGCCAGCCAGGCGCGCGCGCGCTTGAGTTCGCGCTGCACCGTGCGCAGCGAAACCTCGTGCAGCGCCGCCAGCTCGTCCGCGTCCAGGCCGATGAACCAGTGCTGCTCGATCAGCCGGACCAGGCGCGGATCGACGCGCTCGAGCGCATCCAGCGCGTCGGCCAGCACGGCCAGCGCATGGTTCGGCGCGGCGCTGTCGCCGTCCTGTTCGGGCAGCTCGATGCGCACCTGCGTCCCGCCGCGCTTTTCCGCGCCGCGCGAACGCGCGTGGTCGACCACGATCTGCCGCATCACGCGCGCGCTGAGCGCGAGGAAATGCGCGCGCGTCAGCACCGTGCCGGCGCCGCGCTCGGCCAGGCGCGCGTAGGTCTCGTGCACGAGCACGGTGGTGGAAAGGCTCGCGCCCGGCACGCGGCGGAACAGCTGGCGATGCGCGATGCGCTTGAGGTCGGCGTAGACGTCGGGCAGCAGGGCGCGCAGTTCGCGCGCGTCGCCGTAGCCTTCCTGCGCCAGGCGGTCGGCAAGCTCGGCGTCGTTGGTGGCCATCGGCGCGACAACCCGGCGGATCCGCCGCAGCGCGGATCGAGGCCGGATTATCGCGCCGGGCCGGGGCGCAAGGGCAAGCGCCGCCACGGCGGGCGGCTACAGGAGCGGGGGGAAGAACGGGCCCATCTGCTCGACCGGATCGAAGAAGATCAGGTCGTCGCTGAGTTCGATCGCACCGATGTCGCAACGCGCGATGCCGTTGCCGTCGAAATCCTGCGGACGCGGCCGGTTTTGCTGGTCGACGTCCTCGCAGCCCACGGCCGTGTTCGCCGGATGTCCGTTCTCCAGCAGGGGGCTGCTGGTCAGCGGCCAGCTGACCACGACGAGGCCGCCGCGCGAGGCGAGCGGCGTCAGCAGCGGCTCCGTGCCGGGAAAATTCGTGTTGCCGCCGGACAGCGCGCAGGTGTCGTCCGAATCCAGGTTGTAGCGATTGAGGTCGAGGCCGGGATCCTCGGCGTCGAGCAGGCAATCGCGCAGCCCGTTCCTGGCGATGGCGCTGTTGCCCATGCGGAACTCGCCGTCGCCGTCGTAGCGCACGCCGAGGAACAGGTTGCCGGCGAGGGTGGCGTTGTCCAGCCGCAGGATGCCGCCCGCGGTGTTGGTGATGCCGTTGCCGTAGTTGTTGGCCACGACGGAGTTGACGACGTCGAGGTCGCCGCTGCTGAGGATGGCGTGCGTCGGCAGCACCTCGTCGTCGGTGAAGCCGAAGTTGTAGAAGACGCTGCTCTGGTCCAGCCGCAGGGTGCCGGTGTTGAAGATCGCGCTGCCGGCGGTGGCCGAGCCGTCGACGCCGGGCGAGCGGTTGTAGAAGAAGCTGCTGCCATCGACGGAAACGTCCGCGGCGGCGTTGTACAGGCCGCTGCCGACGTCGGCCCGGTTGTGGTGGACGCGCAGCAGGTTGAGCGCGATGTTGGTGGCGCCGGGCGCCTGCACCAGGATGCCGCCGCCGGCATCGACGCTGCTGCCGCCGGTGATGTCCAGGCCGATCAGGCTGACGCCGCCGGACAGGATGTGGAACGCGCGGTTGTCGATCGCGCCGGCGTCGATCACCGGCCGCTGCACGATCGGATCGAGGGCCTGGATCTGCACCGCGTCGGTGATGTCCAGGTCGCCGTTCAGCGCGTTGTCGTCGCCGCCGACGCGGGTCAGCGCGTAGGTTCCCGGCTGCACGAAGATGATGTCCAGGCCGGGATGCGCATTGGCGTCCTGGATCGCCGCGCGCAGCGTGCACAGGTCCGGCTGCAGCGCGAACTGGGGATTGCACACGCCGTCGCCCGGCGAATCCTCGGGATTGTCGACTTCGCTGTTGACGTTGTAGACCGCGGCCGACGCCGGCGCGAGGCCGGCGGCGAACAGGAAAGAGACGAACACGCTACGCAATGACATCGCAGGCTCCTCGGCGGGGGTTCGCCAAGCAGTACGGAATGCGGCAGCGAAAACGACACGCGCGGCTCCCGTATCATTCGCGCATGACGAATCCCCCTTTCCCGACCGAAGCTGCGACCCTGCTGCTGCAGGGCGACGCCGGTGCGCTCGAACTCGCCTGCGCCGTGCCGGACCCGGCATTGGCGCGCGCCGGCGTCGCGGTGATCTGCCATCCGCATCCGCTGCAGGGCGGAGGCGGCTCGATGACCAACAAGGTCGTCACGACCCTGGAGCGCAGCCTGCTCGACCTCGGCCTCGCCACGGTGCGCTTCAATTTCCGCGGCGTCGGCCGCTCCGAAGGCGTGCACGACGACGGCGTCGGCGAGACCGACGACCTGATCCGCATCGCGCGCTGGGCGCGCGAGCAGCGGCCGGGCGACGCGCTCTGGCTGGCCGGCTTCTCGTTCGGCAGCTACGTGGCGATGCGCGGTGCGGAGGCGCTCGATCCGGCGCAGATGATCCTGGTCGCGCCGCCGGCCGGGCGCTGGGATTTCGCACGGCTGGCCGCGCCGCGCTGTCCGTGGCTGATCGTGCAGGGCGAGGCCGACGAGGTGGTCGATCCGGCCGCCGTCTACGCCTGGGCGGCGACCCTGCAGCCGGCGCCGACCGTGGTGCGCCTGCCGGACACCGGCCATTTCTTCCACCGGCGTCTGCTCGAACTGCGCGACGCGGTGAAGGCGCAGCTCGCCGACCGCCTGCCGCCGCTGCGCGCGGCATGAGCGTGGCCGGTTACGACGCCGGCGCGGACACGCCGAGCGCGCGCTATCGCGCCGGCGTCGCGGCCGGCGAATGGCAGGACGATCCGGCGCAGCGCGAGGCGCTGGTCGTGTTCGACCGGCTGCGCGCCGAACTCGACGCGCAGCGCCCGCCGTCGCTGTGGCAGCGCCTGCGCGGCGCCGCGCCGCCGGCGCCGCGCGGCCTGTACCTGTGGGGGCGCGTCGGTCGCGGCAAGACCTTCCTGTGCGATCTGTTCTACGAATCGCTGGCGACTCCGGCGAAGCGCCGCGTGCATTTCCACCGCTTCATGCAGGACGTGCACGCCGGGCTGCGCGCGCTGGAAGGACGCAGCGATCCGCTGGTCGAGGTCGCCGCACGCCTGGCCGACGAGGTGCGCGTGCTGGTGCTCGACGAATTCTTCGTCTCCGACATCGGCGACGCGATGATCCTCGGCAACCTGCTGCGCACGCTGTTCGAGCGTGGCGTGGTGCTGGTCACGACCTCGAACACGCCGCCGGCGGAGCTGTACAGGGACGGCCTGCAGCGCGAGCGCTTCCTGCCGGCGATCGCGCTGATCGAGCAGCATTGCCAGGTGCACGAACTGGCTTCGATGCAGGATTTCCGCCTGCGCGCGCTGAAACAGGCGCCGGTGTACTACACGCCGCCCGACGCGGCCGCCGAGCGCGCGCTGCTGGCCGCGTTCAACCGCGTCGCGCACGGCACGGCGCGGCAGGACTTCACCACCACGCTGAACGAGCGCCCGGTCGCCGTGCGGCGCGAGGCCGACGGCGCGATCTGGTTCGAGTTCGATGCGCTGTGCGAAGGCCCGCGCGCGGTGGCCGACTACATCGAGATCGCCAGGGCCTACCACACGATCGTGGTCTCCAACGTCCCGCAGTTCACGCCGCAGACCGACGACGCGGCGCGGCGCTTCATCGAGCTCGTCGACGAGGTCTACGACCGCGGCGTGAACCTCGTGCTGTCGGCCGCCGCGCCGATCGTCGAGCTGTACGACGGCGAGCGCCTGCGCGCCGAGTTCGCGCGCACCGAATCGCGCCTGATCGAGATGCAGAGCGAGGACTACCTCGCGCGCGAGCATCGCGCCTGAAACGCCGTTCGACGTTTTTTTCGCGCGCGGCGAAACGAAATGCGTCTCGCCGTCGTCCCTTGAAATCGCGCGTCGTCGGCCCCACGAGTCCTTGAACGGGGAAATCTGAACGGCGGAACAATGCCGTGCGCAATCCGTGCCGGGCGATGACTTTTGTCATTGTCCACTTTGCATGCGGACGCCGTAGCGTTCGCGTGCGCCCGCCGTCCATCGCGGCATGACGTCCGGCACATCTTGATCGAGGCGGCCTGGCCTCGGTATTATTGAACTCATTAGTTCAGTTTTTAAGGTGTGCCATGACTGGTGAATTGCACCGCGCACGCGCAGGCGTCGCGCCCTCTTCGAGCCTGCCGCTGCGCGTTCTCGCCCTGGCGACGGCGCTGGTTCTCGCCGGCTGCGCCGCCGGCCCCGACTTCCGCGCTCCGGTCCTGCCCGAAGGCAAGGGCTACCGCGCCGATGCGCTGCCGCAGGCGACGGTCGCCACCGATGCGCCGACCGGCGACGCGCAGCGTTTCCTCGACGGCGCCGACGTGCCGGAGCGCTGGTGGACCGCGTTCGCCAGCGACGAACTCGACCGCCGCGTCGAGCGCGCACTGGCGCACAGCCCGAGCGTCGCCTCGGCGCAGGCAGCGCTGCGCCAGGCGCAGGAAAACGTGAAGGCCTCGCGCGGTTCGCTGTTCCCCAGCGTCGACGCGAAGCTCGGCGTGACGCGCGGCAACCAGAATTCGCTCGACGGCAGCGCCTTCACCCTGCACAACGCCGGCGTCGACGTCGGCTACACGCTGGACCTGTTCGGCGGCGTGCGGCGCGGCGTCGAGGCGCAGTCCGCGCTGGCCGACTACCAGGAGTTCCAGCTGCAGGGCACCTACCTGAGCCTGGCCGGCAACGTGGCTACGGCGAGCTTCCGCGAGGCCTCGCTGCGCGGCCAGATCCAGGCGACCGAGGAAGTCATCAAGCTCTACGAAGAGCAGCTGAAAGTGGTCGAGCGCCAGCACGAGATCGGCGCCAAGTCGCTCGGCGACGTGCTCGCCATCCGCACGCAGGCGGCGACCTCGCGCGCGCTGCTGCCGGACCTGCGCCGCCAGCTCGGCGAAACGCAGAACCAGCTCGCGGTGTACCTGGGCCAGTTCCCGTCCGAAGCGGAGCTTGCCGCGCTGGAACTGGACGGGCTGAACCTGCCGCGCGAAGTGCCGGTGAGCCTGCCGTCCGAGCTGGCGCGCCAGCGTCCGGACGTGCGCGCGGCCGAGGCGCAGCTGCATCGCGCCACCGCCGACCTCGGCGTCGCCACCGCGAACCTGTACCCGCAGATCACACTGACCGGCAGCCTCGGCTCGCAGGCGCGCGACGCCGGCGATCTCTTCTCCAGCGGCACCAAGGCCTGGGGCATCGGTGCCAACCTGCTGCAGCCGCTGTTCCACGGCGGTTCGCTGCGCGCGCAGAAGCGCGCCGCCGAGGCCGGGCTGGACAAGGCCGCGGCGGACTACCAGCTGACCCTGCTCGGCGCGTTCCAGAACGTCTCCGACGCGCTGCGCGCGCTGGAACTGGACGCCGAGAGCCTCAAGGCGCAGGCCGAAGCGGAAAATTCCGCCTCGCGCAGCCTCGACCTCGTGCGCGGCCAGTACAAGGAAGGCGCGGCGAGCTACCTGCAGCTGCTCGACGCGACGCGCCAGTACCAGCAGACGCGCATCGGCCTGATCCAGGCGCGCGCGGCACGCCTGGCCGACACCGCCGCGCTGTACGCGGCGCTCGGCGGCGGCTGGGACGGCGTCTCCGCCCCGTCGATCGCGGCCGCCGACACCACCGCGCAGTAACCGTCATCCGCGGGCGTTTCACGATCCTCGCGTTCCGCAACACCGCACAGCCAGAGCTCTCCGCATGCAAACCCGTATCGAAACGAAGAAACCGAGCACGACCAAGCGCATGATCATCATGCTGTTGCTGGTCGGCCTGCTGCTGCTGTTGCTGGTCGGCTGGAACGTCGGTGGCCGCATGATGATGAAGGAGGCCATGTCGAAGATGACGGCGCCGCCGCAGACCGTCAGCTCGACCAAGGCCGGCAAGCAGGAGTGGCAGCCGCAGCAGTCCGCGGTCGGCACCCTGCGCGCGGCGCGCGGCGCCGATCTCGCCTTCGAGGTGGCCGGCCTGGTGACCAAGGTCGCGGTGCGCTCGGGCGACGAGGTCAAGCAGGGCGACCTGCTGGTGCAGCTGTTCGACGCCGACGAACAGGCGCAGCTCAAGCAGTTCGAGGCGGCCGCTTCGCTGGCCGAGGTCACCTTCAACCGCGCCAAGCAGCAGCTCGCCTCGCAGGCGATCAGCAAGGCCGACTACGACACCGCCGTCGCCGACCTCAAGGCCAAGCAGGCCGCGGTCGCGCAGCAGCAGGCGGTGATCGCCAAGAAGCAGCTGCGTGCGCCGTTCGCCGGCCGCGCCGGCATCGTCACCTTGAGCCCGGGCGCCTACGTCAATCCCGGCGCGGCGATCGTGACCCTGCAGCAGCTCGATCCGGTCTACGTCGACTTCTTCGTGCCGCAGCGCAATCTCGCCGCGCTGAAGGTCGGCCAGCCGGCGACCCTGCGCCTGGACGCGTTCCCCGGCCGCGCCTTCGAGGGCAAGCTGACCGCGGTCAATCCGAAGGTCGACGGCGACACGCGCAACGTGCAGGCCGAGGTGCTGGTCGCCAATCCGGACCAGGCGCTGACGCCGGGCATGTTCGCCAACGTCGAGGTCGCGGTCGGTTCGCAGGAATCGCTGCTGACCCTGCCGCAGAGCGCGGTCACGTTCAATCCGTACGGCGAAACGGTGTTCCTGGTCGCGCGCTCGGGCAAGAAGGACGCGCAGGGCAAGGAGGAGATGCCGATCGCGCAGCAGGCGTTCGTGACCACCGGCGCCAAGCGCGGCGACCAGGTCGCGATCGTGAAGGGCATCGACGAAGGCGCCGAGATCGTCACCAGCGGCCAGCTCAAGCTCAAGAACGGCACGCCGCTGATCATCGACAACACCGTGCAGCCGCCGGACCAGACGAGCCCGAAGCCGCAGGAACACTGATTTTCGGCGCTCAACCGAGCGCGAAAGTCGAGAAGCGGCCGTCCGCGGCCGCGCTGTCCGCCGGCGGCCATTGCGTCGGCGGCGAAAGGTACCCCCATGAATTTCACCGACATCTTCATCAAGAAACCGGTACTGGCGATCGTCGTCAGCCTGCTGATCCTCGTGCTCGGCCTGCGCTCGATCAGCGACCTGACGATCCGCCAGTACCCCAAGACCGAGAACGCGGTCGTCACCGTGTCGACGACCTACTACGGCGCCGACGCGCAGACGATCGCCGGCTTCATCACGCAGCCGCTGGAACAGGCCATCGCGCAGGCGCAGGGCATCGACTACCTGTCCTCGTCGAGCCTGTCGGGCGTGTCGACCATCACCGCGACGCTGCAGCTGAACTACGACTCCAACCGCGCGCTGACCGAGATCCAGACCCAGGTCAGCTCGGTGCGCAACCAGCTGCCGCCGCAGGCGCAGCAGCCGGTGATCTCGGTCGCCGTCGGCGAGACTACCGACGCAATGTACCTCGGCTTCTACAGCACCACGCTGCCGACCAACAACATCACCGACTACCTGCTGCGCGTGGTCAAGCCGCAGCTGGACTCGATCGACGGCGTGCAGACCGCCGAGCTGCTCGGCGCGCGCCAGTTCGCGCTGCGCGCGTGGCTGGATCCGTCGCGCCTGGCCGCGCACGGCGTCACCGCCGGCGACGTCTACACCGCGCTGTCGGCCAACAACTACCTGACCGCGGTCGGCGCCAGCAAGGGCGACGCGGTGACGGTGCCGCTGACCGCGTCCACCGACCTGCACTCGGTGGAGGAATTCCGCCGGCTGGTGGTCAAGCAGAAGGACGGCGCGATCGTGCGCCTGGAGGACGTCGCCAACGTCGTGCTCGGCGCCGAGGACTACGATTCGGCGACCGCGCTGAACGGACAGCAGTCGGTGTTCCTCGGCATCAAGGTGGCGCCGGACGCGAACGTGCTCGACGTCGCCGCGAAGGTGCGCGAGGTGTTCCCGGAGATCCAGAAGCAGCTGCCGACCGGCCTCAGCGCGAACATCGGCTACGACGCCACCGACTTCATCAACACCTCGATCGAGGAAGTGGTGAAGACGCTGGTCGAGGCGCTGGTCATCGTCACCCTCGTGATCTTCCTGTTCATGGGCAGCTTCCGCGCGGTGATCATCCCGGTGGTGGCGATGCCGCTGTCCCTGATCGGCACGTTCTTCGTGATGCTCGCGCTCGGCTACTCGATCAACCTGATCACCCTGCTCGCGCTGGTGTTGGCGATCGGCCTGGTCGTCGACGACGCGATCATCGTGGTGGAGAACGTCGACCGCCACATGAAGGAGGAGGGCAAGACGCCGATGCAGGCCGCGTTGCTCGCCGCGCGCGAACTCGGCGGCCCGATCCTGGCGATGACCATCGTGCTGATCGCCGTGTACGTGCCGATCGGCTTCCAGGGCGGCCTGACCGGTGCGCTGTTCACCGAGTTCGCCTTCGTGCTGGCCGGCTCGGTCACGGTGTCGGCGGTGGTCGCGCTGGCGCTGTCGCCGATGATGTGCTCGCGCTTCTTCAAGGCCGAGCAGGAAAGCGGCCGCTTCGTGCAGTTCATCGACCGCCAGTTCGAACGCCTGCACGGCGCCTACGAGCGCCGCCTGCACGGCACGCTGGACACCTGGATCGTGCCCGTCGTGATGGGTGTGCTGCTGCTCGGCGGCACGGTGTTTCTGTTCATGAATTCGAAGTCGGAGCTGGCGCCGGAAGAAGACCAGGGCATCGTCGTCGGCATGTCGCTGGCGGCGCCGAACGCTTCGCCGGCGCAGACCGTCTCGGTGATGAACCAGGCCTACGACGTGGCCAAGGCGCTGCCGGAAACCGACCTCGTGTTCCAGTTCACCGGCTTCTCCGGCCCGAACTCCGCGCTGACCGGCATCGTGTTCAAGCCCTGGGACCAGCGCGCGCGCAGCGCGCACGAGCTGCAGGAGGAACTGCAGGCCAAGTGGGGCGGCATCGCCGCGGCGAACACGGTGGCGTTCCAGTTCCCGCCGCTGCCCGGCGCCACCGGCATGCCGGTCGAGGTCGTGATGAAGACGACCGAGCCGTTCGAGAACCTGTACCAGGTCTCGCAGGCGGTGCTCGACAAGCTGCAGAAGAGCGGCATGTTCTTCTTCGTCGACACCAACCTGAAGATCGACAAGCCGCAGAGCACCGTCGAGATCGACCGCGACCTCGTCGCCACGCTCGGCCTCACGCAGCAGGACGTCGGCGCTTCGCTCGGTGCCGCGCTCGGCGGCGGCTACGTCAACTACTTCTCGATCGCCGGCCGCTCGTACAAGGTGATCCCGCAGGTGCTGCAGACCGACCGCCTCAATCCCGACCAGGTGCTGGACAACTACATCCGCGTGCAGGACGGCTCGGTGATTCCGTCCTCGACCATCGCCACGATCAGGAACGAAGTCGTGCCGCAGTCGCTCACGCGCTTCCAGCAGCTCAACTCGGTCACCTTCCAGGGCGTGCCGATGGTGGCGCAGGGCGATGCGATCGCGTTCGTCGAGCAGACCATCCGCGAGACCGCGCCGAGCACGTACCAGGTCGATCACTCCGGCCAGGCGCGCCAGTTCGTCACCGAGTCCGGCGGCTTCGCGCTGACCCTGCTGTTCGCGGTGATCATCGTGTTCCTGGCGCTGGCGGCGCAGTTCAACAGCTTGCGCGACCCGATCGTGATCCTGGTGTCGGTGCCGATGGCGCTGTTCGGCGCACTGGTGTTCATCAACATCCTGCCCGGGCTGGTCGGCATGAAGGCGATCGGTTTCGGCTGGAACACCTCGCTGAACATCTACACGCAGGTCGGACTGGTCACGCTGATGGGCCTGATCTCCAAGCACGGCATCCTGATCGTGCAGTTCGCCAACGAGATGCGGCGCGCCGGCATGACCAAGCGCGAGGCGATCGAGCATGCCTCGGCGGTGCGCCTGCGTCCGATCCTGATGACCACCGCGGCGATGGTGCTCGGCGTGATCCCGCTGGTGATCGCCTCCGGTGCGGGCGCCGCGGGCCGCTTCAACATGGGCCTGGTCATCTCGACCGGCCTGACCATCGGCACGCTGTTCACGCTGTTCGTGGTGCCGGCGTTCTACATGCTGCTGGCCGAGGACCACCACGCCGAGAAGGCCAAGGACGTCAGCGCCGGCCTGGACGAGGCGGCGCTGGCCTGACCTGTGCGACACGGCGCGCGGCCACGGCTTTCCGGCCGCGGCCGCGCGCCGTTTTCTTTTCCGCGCCTTTCTTGCGCCGGCGCAAGAGTGGCTTAAGGTTTCGCGGCTAGACTGCGGCCGCCATGCCGTCGCCGCCCTCCCTTCCCGTTTCCCGTGCCGCCTGGCGCAGCTGGCTGCTGCTCGCCTGCGTGATCGCCTACGCCTGCCTGCTGCAGGGCGTGCGCCCGCTGTACTCGCCCGACGAGGGCCGCTACACGAACGTCGCGCTGGGCATGCTCGACAGCGGCGACTGGATGCGGCCGATGCTGCATCCGGAAGTCGAGCACTGGTCCAAGCCGCCGCTGACCTACTGGAGCATCGCCGCGAGCTTCGCCACGTTCGGCCGCAGCGAGTTCGCCGCGCGCCTGCCGGGCGCGCTGGCGTTCGCCGGCGCGATCGTGTTGATGCTGCGCCTGGGCCGGCGCTTCGTGCCGCGGCAGCCGTGGCTGCCGGCGCTGGTGTACGCGAGCTTCGTCTTTCCATCGCTGGCGGCCAACCTGGTCACCACCGATTCGCTGCTGGCGCTGTGGGAAATTGCGCAGGTGGCCGTCTTCGTCGAGCTGTGGCACGCGGCGACGCCGCAGGCCGCACGGCGCGCGCGCCTGCTGCTTGGCCTCGCCGCCGGCCTGGCCTTCATGACCAAGGGCCCGCCCGGCCTGCTCGCGCTGGCGGCCTGCTTCGCCTTCGCGTTCTGGAGCGAGCGCGGGCGCGGCCTGTACCGCACGTTCGGCTGGGACGCGCTGCTCGTGTTCCTGCTGGTCGGCGGCGCCTGGTACGCGGTGATCGCCTGGCGCGAGCCCGGCGTGCTGCGCTATTTCGTGGTCGAGGAAGTGGTCAACCGCGTCGCCAGCGACAAGATGCACCGCAACGCCGAGTGGTACGGCGCGTTCAAGGTCTACCTGCCGACCCTGCTGCTCGGCAGCCTGCCGTGGCTGCCGCTGCTGCTCGCCGCCGCGTGGAAGTCGCGGCGCGGTGCGCTGGCGCGCTGGCGCGCGGACGACCAGGCCAGGTTGCTCACATGCTGGCTGCTGCTGCCGCTGGCGGTGTTCGTGCTGGCGCGCTCGCGCCTGCCGCTGTACGTGCTGCCGCTGTTCGCCCCGCTGGCGATCCTGGTGGCGCGGGCGCTCGCGCCGCTGGACCTGCACTCGCGCGGCCGCCTCACGCTGATCGCGCTGTGGTGCGCGGCGCTGGTGCTGGCGCGTGCCTTGCCCGCGCGGCTCGACGTCGACGAGGATGACCGCCGGCTGGCGCGGGACATCGCCGCGCAGCTGTCGCCGGTGCCCGACGAGATCGCCTTCGTCGAAACCGCGCCGCGCTTCGGGCTGCGCTTTTATCTGGGCAGCACGATCGAACGCCTGGACCTGCCCGACGAACCGCCGACGCCGCAGGCCGAGAACCTCTCGACCGAGGTGCTCGAGCAGGAGGGCTGCCGCCTGCTCGCCGTGCGCGAGGACGCGCGCGAGGCGCTCGAACGCGCGCTGACCGTGCACGAGGTGGAATGGTGGCGCCTGCGCGATGCGCGCGGCTACGCGCTGCTGGCGGAAATCGAGGGCGACTGCGCGTGGAAGGCGCAAGGGACCGGCATGACGGAGAATACGCCTCCGGGCGCGCCTCCCGCGCCGTGAACGGACCGCCGTTTCGATGACCCAGCCGCACCTCAGCCCGCTCGGGCAGACCGTCGCCTACGCCAGCCGCTACGACGCCGGCCTGCTGTTTCCGATCCCGCGCGCGCAGGGCCGCGCCGAACTCGGCCTCGGCCAGGCGCTGCCGTTCCACGGCGTGGACATCTGGAACGCCTACGAGCTGTCGTGGCTCGACGCGCGCGGCAAGCCGTGCGTCGCGCTGGGCGAATTCCGCGTGCCGGCCTCGTCGCCGGCGATCGTCGAATCGAAGTCGTTCAAGCTGTATCTCAACAGCTTCAACCAGGAGCGCATCGGCGACGCGCAGGCGCTGCGCGAAGTGCTCGTGCGCGATCTTTCCGCGGCGGCCGGCGCGCCGGTGGCGGTGACGATCACGCCGCCCGAGCGCTTCGCGGACGTCGCGCTGGCGGAACTTGCGGGCGAATCGATCGACGCGCTCGAGCTGGAGATCGACGACTACGGCCCGCCGAACGCCGGCCACCTGCGCCTGGCCGACGAGGCGGGCGAGGTGGAGGAAAGCCTGACCTCGGACCTGCTCAAGTCCAACTGCCCGGTGACCGGCCAGCCGGACTGGGCCAGCCTGCAGATCCGCTACGCCGGGCGCCGCATCGACCGCGCCGGCCTGCTGCGCTACGTGATCTCGTTCCGCGAGCACGCCGGCTTCCACGAGCAATGCGTCGAACGCATCCACGTCGACCTGATGCGCCGCTGCGCGCCGCGATGGCTCGAAGTGCAGGCACGCTACACGCGGCGCGGCGGACTGGACATCAACCCCTGGCGCGCCACGCACGCCGGCCAGCCGCCCAACCCGCGCGGTGCCCGCCAGTAGCCGGCGCAACCTTCACGCCGCTGTCACCTGCGCCGCGTTGCGATTTGTAATCCTTCAAGGCGGCCTGCACTCACCCCCCGTTAAGCGGGATGAGGTGTAATGTTCAGGTTCGTAACGGAGAGGAGACGGACGTGGGCAACGACCCGAACAAACCGAACTTTTCGAATGTGCAGAGCGGCTCGGAGACGACCGCTCCGGTGCCACCGAAGGCGGATTTCAACAACGTGCAGTCCGGTGTCACCTCGACCGCGCCGCTGGCCGAGCCGGCCGCTCCCGCGACCTACACGGTCGCCAGGGGCGACAGCCTGTCGAAGATCGCCAAGAAGGTGCTGGGCAACGCGAACCGCTGGCGCGAGATCTTCGACGCCAACCGCGACCAGATCGACAACCCCGACCTGATCCAGCCCGGCCAGGTCCTCAAACTTCCCGCCGACACCGCTTCCAAGGCCTGAAAACGGAGACTACGAGATGAAGATCCAACGCAGCCACCAAGTCACCCTGGTCGTCGCACTGGCCGGCGCGCTCGCGCTCTCCGCCTGCGGCAAGAAGGAAGAACCGGCTCCGGCCGCCCCGCCGCCGGCCGCCACCCCGGCGCCCGCTCCGGCTCCGACCACGCCGCCGCCCGCAGCGACGCCGGCGCCCGAACCCGTCGCGGTCGCCTCGGTCGACCTCGGCAACGACGACAAGGTCACCACGCCGACCACCACCTTCACGCCGAAGGACACCATCTACGCCGCGGTCAAGACGACCGGCAGCGCGCCGATGGCGACCCTCGCGGCGAAGTGGAGCTACCAGGACGGCCAGACCGTCAGCGAGTCGAGCCAGCCGCTGGCTCCGGAAGGCTCCAGCGTGACGACCTTCCACATCAGCAAGGCCGACGGCTGGCCGGCCGGCAACTACAAGGTGGAAATCTCGCTCGACGGCAAGCCGGCGGCGACCAAGGAATTCAGCGTCAAGTAAACCCGATGCCGCAGCCGCGGCACGTGGTCCCCATGAGAAGCGCGGAGCGATCCGCGCTTCTTTTTTTTGCGCGAACGCAGCGCTGTGGCGAGCGCGGCGGCGCCGTTGTGACATTTGGTGAGCGAACGGCGCTGAACCGGCCAGTTCACCAATCTTGACTGGCGGGTTGCGGCGCGGATTCGTCAAATGTGTGCGCTACATCACATCAGGGGGCACGCACATGCAAGGCAGTCACGACCTCGAACTGGTCGCGCTTTCGTATCTGATCGCTTCGCTGGCGGGTTTCGTCGCCATCGAATTCGCCTCGCGCATGCGCGCGCGCAGCGCGAACCGTTTCGCCTGGCTGGTCGGCGGCGCGCTGGCGATGGGAACCGGCATCTGGTCGATGCACTTCGTCGGCATGACCGCCTTCTCCCTGCCGGTGCCGATCAGCTACGACAGCGGCATCACCGCGCTGTCCTGGGTGGCGGCGGTGGCGGTTTCCGCATTCGCGCTGTACCTCGTCGGCTACGGCCAGCTCAGGCACTGGACGCTCGCCGTCGGCGCGCTGGTGATGGGCGCGGGCATCTGCGTGATGCACTACAGCGGCATGTGGGCGATGCGCATGGACCCGGGCATCGCCTACCAGCCGGCGCTGTTCGCCGCTTCGGCCGGCATCGCCGTCGCCGCCTCCGGCGCGGCCCTGCTGATCATCGCCTACCTGAAGGAAGTGCGCAGCTGGCGCGACGTGGCGATGCGCGTCGGCGCCGCGCTGATCATGGGCGTGGCCGTCACCGGCATGCACTACACCGGCATGGCCGCGGCGGAGTTCGCCGACGGCGCGTTCTGCTTCACCGGCAACCAGCTGCAGGCCAGCGAGCTGCCGATTCCGACCACGCTGGGCACCTTGCTGATCCTCGGCTTCGGCATCGCCTTCACCGTGATCGACGCGCGCGAAGTCGCCGCCGCACGGCGCGCGGTGCGCGAGCGCGACACGCGCGTGCGCGAACTCGCCTTCGTCGACCGTGAAACCGGCCTGCCCAACCGCGCGCGCCTGTCGCAGCTGATCGTCGAGCGCATCCGCTCGCGCGGCACCGACGGCTTCGCCCTGGTCACCTTCCGCGTCGAGGGCCGCAACGGCCGCACGCCCAACGGCGAGACGATGACCTGGATGCGCGAGCGCATCGCCCAGGCGCTGCCCGGCGCGATCATCGCGCGCACGCAGCCCGAACACCTGGTGGTGATGCTCAACGGCCGCGTCGACGACGTGGCGCAGGCCTGCGCGCCGCTGGTGGACGTGCTGCGCCGCGAATTCGCCGCGCAGGGGCGCTACCAGCTGGTCACCAACAGCGCGCACTGCCCCAGCGACGGCGACAACGCGCAGTGGCTGCTGCTGCGCGCGGCGCCGAAGTCGGCCATCGCCGACCACTTCGCACCGGCGCCTGCTCGCAAGAGCGCCTGAGGCGTCGTTCTTTCGAAGGGCGCCGCGGCCGGCGCCCTTCGCTCATTCCGCCGCGCGCGCGGAGAACTCGTAGTCCTCCGCGGCGAAGCCGAGCGTGACCGCGCCGGTGCCGACGTTGATCATGCCGGTCACGCTCATCGGGCTTTCGTATACCTCCACCGCGTGCTCGGCGCAGGTCTGCAGCAGTTCCGCGTAACCCGGCAGCGCGGCGAGTTCCACAGGATCGCCGCCGTAGCTGACGCACAGCGTCGGCGTCATCAGCCCGATGCGCACGCGCTGCGCCGCGTGCTGGAACAGCATCTGTGCACCGTGCTCGAAGCCGCGCGCCTTGGCCACCGCGCCGGTCTCGCCGCGATGGCCGCGCAGCAGCGGCTTGATGTCCAGTGCCGTGCCGAGCGCGGCGCTGAACCAGCCGACGCTGCGGTCGCCCTTCTTCTGCGCACGCGCGCGCAGGTAGTACAGGTCGCGCGGCAGCATGTAGCCGTAGGTGTGGCGCGCGATCTGCTCCAGGCGCTCGCGGATCTGCCCCGGGGTCTGCCCCGCGTCGCGCAGCCGCGCCGCTTCCACCGCCGTCACGCCCTGCGCGGCAAACAGGTTTTCCGTATCGATCACGCGCATCAGGAACGGCCCCGGCACGCCCGCGTCGCGCCGGATCGGCCGGTAGTCCTTGAGGATCGCGAAGCTCGCGCGGCTGGCGTTGTCGTGGATCGGGCTGCGCGTGGCGGTGATGGTCAGGCAGAACACGCAGTCGTAGTCGAGCACGAGGCGGCCGAGGAACAGCTCGCGGATCTGCTCGGCCGAGTACGGCTCGGTCTCCGCCGCGTGTCCGCGCGCGCCCAGGTTCTGATCGAGGAAGCGCTGCCGCACCTCCGGCGAGCGGTCGTCGACCAGCGTCTCGCCGTCCAGGTGCACGCCGATCGGCAGCACGGTGATCTCGTGCCGCTGCAGGAATTCGGCCGGCAGATCGCAGGCCGAGTCGACGACGATGCCGATGCGCATGGCGCCCCCTCGCGTCCGCCGCATTGGGGGGCAAACCTACCACCGTGGGGCGGGGATGGGTTCTTGCGGCGCAGCGAATGGGGGTTGGGCGGACGGGGTGGAGGTGGGGGCTCGCAGGGGAGGCCGGGGGGGAATGGTATTACCATTTTTCGGGAGGTTTGACGGCGGGCGAACCGACTGCTCCGTCATCCCGCGAGCCGCGCCACGGCAGCCTCCGCTGAAAACGCCTCGGCCGCAAACGCTTCAGCCGCAAATACCTCAGCTACAAACGCCCCGTCATCCCCGCGAAAGCGGGGATCCATGTTGATCTCCTCCCGCCCGATCAGCCCCTTTCCCGGCGATAGGCAACCTCGCGACCACAGCGAGAGCCGGCGGCATCCACAAGCTCACCCGACGCAGGTTATGAGAATGGGCCTCGCTATGGTCGTCCCAGCGTAGCGCCGTGCTCGGCGCGTCAAGGCCAGGCCCTTCGGGCGCGCTGCGCGCGGCCTTGACGCACCTGCGCGCGGCGCTGGGAAAGGACGCCCACAGCGACCCCTCCGGGCCGCGGGCAAAAGGAGAAATGCCATGCACCCCAAATACGACGAACGCGCCCTAGAGATCGCAGAACTGCGCTACGCGCTCTCGTGCCACGTCCCCGCCATGAAGCGCCGCGTGCGCATCCACACCGGCTACGGCTCGGTCGAGTTCTACGGCACGCAGGCACGCAAGATCGCCGCGCTGTGCGAAGAAATGCTGCGGCGGAAGTTGGAGCGGCTCGAGCGGCAGAGCGGGTTGCAACGTTGACGCGGCGCGCCGGGCAGCTTTGAGCCACCTAGCGTCTTCCTTCTACCTCCCCTCAACCGGTCGGCCCCTTTTTTGATAATCGACGACGTCTCGACTGGACGGAGGGCATTCGGATCCCGTCGCGGCTGCACCCGAGGTCACGGCGCTCAGTCGGCTTGGGTCGTTTCGGCGCCCAGTGCCCGGCTAACACGGACTTGATCGCGTTGCACGTGCGAGCGCACCTGCTCGCCATGCCTCAAGCAGCCGACATGGCCGCCAGAACTATCTGCTGAATTCGGTTCACTTGCTCATGATGTGTACGTAGCAGCCCTTCATTCCTCGGCTCATCAGAGTCCTGTACGTATTCCGCACGATCACCTCCAGCTTTTTTCGCGTACCGTCAGGGTCCTCCTTCAGGAGCTTCCTGTATCCTCGTATCGACCGGTCCATGACCGAGCGCGACTCGGGAAACACCGTCGCCTTGCCATCGATCCACCGCAGGTCCGGGCCGATGATCACACCGACGTAGTCCAGCTCCAATCCCTGACAGGTGTGGATGCAGCCGACCTGTTCGACGGAGTCCGGGGCAACGATCCAGAGACTGCCGTCCTTGTCGAGGTTCCACTGGGCCTTGTAGCCGAACTCGGCAATCTCGATGTCCCAAGCCTTCGGGTCTTTCTTGCTCTGCCAGTCCCAGCAGTAGCCGGCTACGACGCGGGCCTTGTTGTCGCGCTCGTTCTTCTCGCGGATCAGGTCGTGCAGTTCGACGGGAGAGTCGACCATGCGGAAGTCGAAACTGTCGCGGTCGAAGTCGGTATTGGCGGTCTCACGAATGCCGAGGAAGTTGTCGAGCCACGCGACGTAGCCATCCGACCCGGCGCAACGAAACTGCGAGGTCAGTTCCAGCTCGGTCACATGGGCGCCCATCGCCTGCGCCCAATGCTTCAATTCGGCGATGCGGCCGATGTCGGACAAGGTCACGATCTGGTCGTCATCGGAAAAGAAGACCGTACAGCGTGCGCTGCGGATCAGCTCCATGACCTGGTTCTGGCCGAGATTGCCGTACAGGCCGCTCTTCTCGTTGAGGCGATGGGCTTCGTCCACGACCAACGCGTCGAACACATTGGGCTGGCTGCCGTGGAAGTTGCCGGAGCCGGCGAACAGATTGCCGATCTCCGCCTGACGCAAGTGGCCTGCCAATTTCTGTTTGTAGACGGCGCGCGGCGCGGCATTCTTGGAGACGTACTGGGTGACCTGACCGCGCTTGGTCAGCTCGACCAGCAGGTTGATGGCAACGACGGACTTGCCGGTGCCGGGGCCGCCTTTGATGATGACGACCTGCTTTCGATCGTCACTGGCCTGCGCGGCCTTGGCCAGGCAGGTCTCATAGACGACCTTCTGGTCGTCCACCAATACGAACTCCTGGTTGCCCTTGAGCATCTTGGCGATGCTGTCGGTAAGCATCTTGGAGGGCCGGATGCGGCCGTTCTCGATGCTGTAGAGCAGCTCGCCGTTGTCGCCTTTCCTGACGTGCTGTTTGATGAATTTGCGCAGCTTGGCCAGCTCGTCCGCGCCGTCAAGAAAGACCGGCGCCTTGTCCAGGTAAGCAGCGTAGCGGGCGTCGCGGATAACGCCGTCGTCCTTGTAGTTGTGCAGGTAGGCGCACGGCCGCAGCTCGGTGCCGGACTCGTAGATGGCTTCGTTGAAGCCGTTGAGAAGTGCGGCATAAGACCATGCCTGGTAGCTGGGGTGCGGGCCTTCAATTTCGGCGTGACCGCCGCGATTGGCGACGATGATGCCGTCCTTCTCGCTGACGCGGGAGTTGGACCACTGCTTGAGTTCGACAATGACGATATGCGGCGTGTCATCGTCCGCTTTGCCGGAAAGGACGAAGTCGATTCGCTTGGAGGACTGCGGGATGCCGAATTCGACGCCGACCCCCACGTCGTCCGGAATCTCACCGTCGCGCAGCACGCGGGCCATGGCGGCGAGCGAATAGCGCCAGGACTTGAATTCGGACTGGGACGCGTAACGCCCGACACGTTGCACGAACTCCCGCTCGATCACGTTTTCGATCTGCGCATGATCGGTATCGTGCAGGAAGGTGCTCTTTGTTGCCTGATAAACAATCACGCAGACGGGCTTCCCCTGGGAGGCTCTTTCAAAGCTCGGTGTATTTCCTGCTGGTGCCCTTGGCCTGCTCGACCGGGTACTTGGTAGCATTGATGACCAGCTTCTCGCGCGCAGCAGCAAGTGGATCGATATTCAGCTTGTCGGCCAGCTGCAGCAGGTAGAGCAGTACGTCGGCGATCTCATGACCGACCTCTCGGCGTTTCTCATCGCTCAGTTGATGGCTCTGTGCGTCGGTCAGCCACTGGAAGTGTTCCAGCACTTCGGCGGCCTCTATGGACAGGGACGCCGCCAAGTTCTTGGGCGTGTGGAACTGCCCCCAGTCACGCTCCTCGGCGAAGCGGCGTAGGTCAGCCTGCAGTTGCTCGATATCTCTGTTCACTCTGGCTTGCTCGTGGTCCTCGTTGCAGTATAGAAAATGTTGGGATAAGGCGAAAAAGGCACGGAGAAGCGGGCCGGCGTTGCGTCACGGGTAACGGCTCCTGGTCGGGGCGGCTCCGAGAACCGGGGCTCGATTGATTTGCCAGTGGGTATTGGGAAGCGCACGTCGCATCGCGCGGGCGCCGTAGCCTCACTTTTTGACTTGCCCATCGAGTACGCCTATGGACCGGCGGCCGGTCGCCGCCGAGCTATGAGAATGGCGTCTCCAGCTCTACGCGCTTCCGGTGGAAGCATCGCAAAGCACCCCGGCTTGGGGGTCGAGGTCAAGCACAGCTGCTCGCGCGCCGTCCTGTGATCCGGCCTTCCACATGGCCCGGCGCTGTCCCGACACGTCAGCTGTCGAATACGGTCATGGCCTGAAGTGCGGCGGATCGTACACGGGCATTGGCAGGTCGACTTCCGCGAAGCGGCGGCGCGCGCTTTCGGCAAGATTGGATCTGGAGCGACTTCCCCGCTAACGCGGAGGCGAGAATTCCGCGAGCTTCGTCCTCCATCGAGCGATCATGCAGGGCCACGCGCTCGCGCAGACGTTCCGTCAATACGTCATCGAGATTGCGGGTGGCGATGCTGGGCAAGCCGAATGCTCCTTCAGGCAGTGGGATAGAGCCTGTGATCATCAATTGCAGATTGCTCACGGAGGGCCGGCGGAACGTAAGGTCCGGCTGCGAGACCAGCGCGACCGTCGTTCCGCGCGCGAGCCACAACGCACCCCGGACCCCACCGACTTCATAACCACCCCCGAACGCGCGACAATACGCGACTGTCTTCCCGCCCGGCCGCTCCCGGCCGCGCTTCCCAGGCCCTTGCTGGAGAAACTCATGACGGATACCTCGCCCACGCCGCCCGCCGGCGGCGCCAAGATCACCATCGCCGACGGCGTGCTCAACGTGCCGGACAACCCGATCGTTCCGTTCATCGAGGGCGACGGCACCGGTCCGGACATCTGGCGCGCAGCGGTGCGCGTGCTCGATGCCGCGGTCGAGAAGACCTACGGCGGCAAGCGCAAGCTGCACTGGATGGAAGTGCTGGCCGGCGAGAAGGCGTTCAACCAGACCGGCAACTGGCTGCCGGACGCCACGGTCGCCGCGTGCCGCGATTACCTCGTCTCGATCAAGGGGCCGCTGACCACGCCGGTCGGTGGTGGCATCCGCTCGCTGAACGTTGCGCTGCGCCAGATGCTCGACCTGTACGCCTGCGTGCGTCCGGTGCGCTGGTTCAAGGGCGTGCCCTCGCCGGTGCGCGATCCGTCGAAGGTGGACATGACGATCTACCGCGAGAACACCGAGGACATCTACGCCGGCATCGAATTCCAGGAAGGCACGGACGACGCGAAGAAGTTCGCAGCGCTCCTGCAAGAGCACTTCCCGGACCGCTTCAAGAAGGTGCGCTTCCCGGCCACCTCCGGCTTCGGCATCAAGCCGGTGTCGAAGGAAGGCACCGAGCGCCTGGTGCGCGCGGCGCTGAAGTACGCGGTGGACAACGACCGCAGCTCGGTGACCCTGGTGCACAAGGGCAACATCATGAAGTTCACCGAGGGCGCGTTCCGCGACTGGGGCTACGAGCTGGCCAAGCGCGAGTTCGGCGCGGTGGAGCTGGACGGCGGTCCGTGGTGCACGTTCAAGAACCCCAAGACTGGCAAGACGATCACCGTCAAGGACGCGATCGCCGATGCGTTCCTGCAGCAGATCCTGCTGCGTCCGGCCGAGTACGACGTGGTCGCCACGCTGAACCTCAACGGCGACTACCTCTCCGACGCGCTGGCCGCCGAAGTCGGCGGCATCGGCATCGCGCCGGGCGCCAACATCAACTATGTGACCGGCCACGCCGTGTTCGAGGCCACCCACGGTACGGCGCCGAAGTACGCCGGCCTGGACAAGGTCAATCCGGGTTCGGTGATCCTGTCCGGCGAGATGATGCTGCGCTACATGGGCTGGACCGAGGCCGCTGACGCGATCATCGCGGCGATGGACAAGGCGATCGGTGCCAAGTTCGTGACCTACGACTTCGCCCGCTTGATGGAAGGCTCCACCGAGGTGAAGTGCTCGGAGTTCGGCGACCGCCTGATCGCGGCGATGTGATCGCCGGCCGCTCCCGGCGCTCCGCGAGGAGTGCCGGGGCGGCACGTTCCCCTTCCGTTCCGATCGGCGCGCCGCGGCGCGTCCGAAGGCGCTGACGCGCGCTGAGCCGGCGTTTCCGCGCGCCGTTTCCGATCCGTTACCTCCCCGTTTCCGCTCCGTGCCGACATCCGGCCGCGTCCTCGCGACACTGCATCGCTCGCGCGCCGCGCGTGCGCGCAGACACTTTTTTGAAACCTCTCGGGAAATCGCAATGAAAAAGACCTTCCTCGCCGCCGCCGTGGCGGTTCTTCTCGGCCAGAATCCGGCCGTCGCGCAGAGCGTGCCCTGGCGCGCGGTGATCGGCGACAACAGCGGCGTCACCGTACCGGGCCTGCCGGCGGTCAACCGCGGCGTCACCGACGAGCTGCTCGGCGATCTCGGCAAGGGTTATGTCGGCGTGCGCATCACCAGCCCCGACTCGGCGCAGGGCTACTGGGCGATGAAGCAGGGCAGCTGGACGCAGTACACCAAGTACGGCGTGACCGGTGCGCAGGGACCGGGCCGCACCGGCACGGACGCCACGCACGTGTTCCTGTCGATCAACTCGGGCGGTTCGGGCGCCGGTGCCGACGGCCAGCGCGTCTTCATCGCGCGCGCCGGCGCGCCCGACAACACCAACACCGCCACCTGGGGCCTGTGGCGCTGGGACACGACCAAGAACGTCGAGATCGCGCGCGGCGCCACCGATGCCGATCCGCTGGGGCCGCATCTGGGCGATGACTGGGTGTTCCAGAACGACTCCAGCACCAGCTTCCAGGGCGCGCGCGCGATGAACGGCGGCCAGGTGCTGATCGACGCCTTCGTCACCTCGCCGACCAATGCCACGCGGCGCTACCTCGCCAAGAGCGTGCCCGGCCAGCCGATGCTGCCGTGCGCGATGAAGGATTCCACCGATCGCGCGCTGGCGCCCAACCTGACCGACGGCGACACCTTCGACACCAGCTGGGGCTTTTCCGACATCACGGTGACGCCGGACAACCGCGTCTACGCGGAGCTGGACGCCAGCAACAGCCGCGTCGGCATCTGGGAGCTGTGCTCCGGTGCGCCGCGCGCGGTGATCGTCAACAACGAAACCGGCGCGCGCGGTCCGGACATCGGCATCGGCACGGCCGTGTTCACCGGCTTCAATCCGGTGCATCCGGGCCAGCCGGGGTCGCTGTACTTCTTCGCCAACTTCCGCCCGACCCCGTCGGACACCTCGCGCACCGGCCTGTTCCACCACGACGGCGCCAGCAGCAAGCCGCTGGCGATGAACGACGACGCCGGCGTGTACGGGCCGAACTGGCGCGGCACCACCTGGAACTCGTTCGACACCAGTTCGCTGACCTCGGCCGGCGAGTACACCGCCTTCCAGGCGCAGGTGCGCAGCAGCGACGGCGGCAATCCGTGGGGCCTGTGGCGCGTGCGCGCCGGCGGCACGCCGCAGCTGGTGGCGATCCGCGGCATCAACGAGACCGGCCCGGAAGCCGGCCGCCAGTGGGATACGTTCTACGGCAACGCGGTGCTCGCCAACGGCGACATCATCGCGCAGGCGCGCACCCAGCCGGACAGCGAATACGCCCTGTGGCTGCTGAAGAACGACGGCTCCGCGCCGCGGCGCATCCTGAAGGCCGGCCAGTCGGTGTCGGTACCAACCGCCTCCGGCGTCGTGCAGGCCGCGGTCAGCAGCTACGAGGTGCCCAGCGGCGCCGCGCCGTACAGCCGCGGCGGCGACTCGTGGATCGGCGCCGACGGTTCGCTGCTGATCAGCGTGAGCCTGGCGACGTACGGCTCGGCCATGATCACGGCGCTGCCGTCCAACCCGATCGACGCGATCTTCGCCAACGGCTTCGACGGCTAGGTCCTCTCGCTCTGCCCCGAGCGCCAAGGCCGCCGCGAGGCGGCCTTGTTTTTGCTCGTCGTCCCGTTCAATCCATGCCGTAGCGGAAGATCACGTCCGACGGCGCCGTGCCCGGCGCGGAAAAGCGCGCGACGGCCTGATAGCCGCCGCGCTGCGGTAGCCAGATCGCGCCGTAGAGGCTGCCGTCGTCGAGCAGGAACCAGCGACTGGGCCAGTCGCCGCTTCCGCGGTACGGCCGCGCGCTGGTGGCGAGCGTGGCCGGATCCAGCAGCACGGCGCCCAGGCTGTCGGCGCCGATCGGTTCGCTGGCCAGAAAGCCGGCCGCGGTGGCCTGCAGCAGATACGCGAACGGGCCGTTGCGGCGTTCGACCCGGACATGGCCGCCGCCGTCGAGCAGCCAGTAGGACACCTGACCGTCGTCGGCGTACGTGCTCAGCAGCCAGCCGCCATCGGGTGCGGCCAGCAGATGCAGGGAGCGCACGTAGAGATCGACTTCGGTCAGCGACACGTCGTCGCCGGCGTTGCCGTCGGCGTCGATCGTGCGCAACCGCAGCGCACCGTCGGTGTAGGGTGTTGCGGGCAGCACGGCGGCGGCGCGGCCGTCCGCTGCGAGGGCAGCGGTGAGTTCGGGTGCGTAGAGTTCGGGAAACTGGTAGCGCCAGAGCAGGGCGCCGTCCGCCGCCAGCCGCAGCACGGTGGTGTAGAACGGCGGACAGCCCACGCCGCAGTCGCCGTATCCCTCGGTGAGTGCGCTGGTGCCGCCGTCCGACAGGCGGTGCGCGCCGCGGAGCAGGTAATGGTCGTCGGGAATCGCATGCTGCTGCGAACCACGATCGGAGCCGTCCTCGCCGATGCGCTGCCAGGTCAGCACCCGCGCACCGCCGCCGCGCAGGACCACGACGTCGTCCGCACCCGGCAACACGCGGAACTGGGCGTTGCTCGCGCCCGCGGCGGTCGAGGCGATGTCGAAGACGGGCGTGCCGCTCGCGTCGATGCGCTGGACTCGCGTGCGCCCATCCGGCTGCGGCGACGACGGCACATCCCAGCGCACCGCCCAGGCACCGCCATCCGCGCTCAGGGCGGCGGCGAGCCACACGCTGGCACCCCAATACCCATTGCACCAGGGGCAGGCTTCGACCTGCCAGCGCTGATCGCCATCCGGGGTGAGCGCCACCAGCTGCGCCGGCGTATTGGCCAGCACGCCGATGCCGGCGCGCGCATCGAGGCCGTCGATCTCGATCGGCTGCGGCACGGAGCGGCAGGGCAGCGGGAAGCGCGTCGTCGCGCCGGCATCGTCGATGCGCACGAATCGCGGATAGGTCGCGCAAGGGTCGTCGGAGGACGCAAGGTCGCGCACCAGCAGCTCGACCTCGTTGGCCATGTAGGCGGGCTGGCTCCACACCGGAAAGCCGCCGCCATCGCTGACGGTCAGCGGCTGGTCCCACAGCGGCGCGCCGGCCGCATCGAGCGCTGCCGCCACGACGCCGGAAGGCGTCCTGCGAATCGTCGCCACGCCGGCCTGGCGCGCGACGAAGTCGTCGGCCGGCGCCGACCACAGCGTCGCGCCGCTGTCGATATCGACACGCTTGACGAGGTAACCCTGCATCATGTCGCCGGCCAGGACATAGGCCGCGCCATCGCCGTCGCGGCCGAACCGCCAGTAGCCGTGCGCCTCGTCGCTCGCCGACCACGACAGCGGATTGCCGCCGGCGTCGTAGCGCTGCAGGAAGCCGCGCCCGCCGCGATTGCCGACCACGAACATGCCGCCGTCGCCGGAGGCGTCGAGATCGTTCAATTCCACGCCACCGCAGCCTTGGCAGGAAGAAACCTCGCTCGACAGCGGCACGCCGTCGAAATCCAGGCGCGTCAGCGTCGCGGACGACTCGTCGGACGCGTCGCTGCCGGAGGTGGCGAACCAGATCGTGTCCGCAGTGACGGCGAGATCACTGCCCAGGAAACGGGTGCGACTGTCGACGTTACGGCTCCAGCGAATCTCCCCTTCGCTGTCGACGTGCATCGCGACAGAGGCGCGCGTCGCGACGGCCGAGCCGTCGTCCAGCACCTCCAGGCGCAGGCACGCGCCCTCGCGTTGACAGGTCGACGCATCGGGCAGGCGCAACGACCACTCGGACGTCAGATCGGCATCGAAGCGCAGCAGCTGCGCCTCGCTCTGGGCGCCGCCGGCGAGCACGTAGAAGGCATCGTAAGCCGGCGTCGCGCGCAGGACGACGTCGAAGCGGCCGTACTCGATCATTGCCACCCGGGACTGCACCACGTTGCCATCGGCGGCGTAGCGGCGCAGCACGATCTCGTGAGTCGTGGCGGTAACGGTCACCTCGCCGCCATCGGGCAAGCGCAGGGCGGCCGGCTCGGACGACGTCGCGATCTGGTCGTAGACCAGCTGCTCGTGAGACATCACCGCCATCCATTGCGGTTGCAGCTCCACGACGGTGTCCCCGGCATGCAGCGGCAGACTCGCGACGAGCAGAATGGACGCCGGAAGCCGCCAGCGCCGCGCGCAGAAGAAAGTCATCCGAACGCTTCCCCGACCCTGGTCTCTGAGCGAGTGATGCTAGCAGGGGCCGACTACCCGCGTCGGCCGCTGCGCCTCCGGGAACCATGCGACGCCGCGCTCCGCGTGCGGGCCGTCGGACGCAAGACCGGCTCGCACGAAGGCCGCCGCGAGGCGGCCTTGTTTTTTGGCGGATCGGCTAGACTGCCGGCAATGGTGTCGACTCCGCCGCGATCCGCCGCCTCCGCCGCCGATGTGCCGGCGCGCGCCGCCGCGCTGATCCTCGACGCCTTCCTTGACTACAACGAACGCTTCGCCGACATCACGCGGCGCGCGAAGCGGCACTTCGAGCAGCGCGACTGGCGCGCCGCGCAGCTGGACGCGCTGGCGCGCATCGACCTCTACGACGTGTGCGTCGTCGAGACGCTGGAGCGGCTCGAACTCCTGCTCGACGATCGCGTGCGTTCGCGCTCGCTGTGGGCGGCGATGCGCCGCGCGTACGAGTCGCAGGTGCAGGGTCTGATCGATCGCGAGCTGACCAAGACCTTCTTCAACACGCTGTCGCGGCGCTTCTTCCACACGCTCGGCGTCGACGCGGAGATCGAGTTCGTCGCGCTCGACCTGGACCCGACCGTCGGCATCGCCGAGCGCGTCGCGCTGAACCGCTACGAGGTCGCGCAGGACCTGGTCGGCGCCTGTGCGCGACTGCTCGGCGACTATCCCTTCGCCACCGGCTACGTCGATCCCGCGCGCGCGGCGGCGGCGATCGCGCACGAGATCGCCGAGCGCACGTTCGAGAACGGCGTGCCGCTGCGCGCGATCGAGCTGCTGCGGCCGGTTTTCTACCGCGAGCGGCGCGCGTATCTGGTCGGCCGCATCGACGACGGTGAAGGCGGCACGCCGCTGGTCGTCGCGCTGACCAGCACGCCCGCCGGCGTGCACGCGGACGCGGTGCTGACCAATCTCAACCACGTCTCGCTGCTGTTCGGCTACGCGCGCAACGCATTCCACGCCGACCTGCCGACCATCGGCGACACCGTCGTGTTCCTCGAAGCGCTGATGCCGCACAAACCGGTCGGCGAGATCTACAGCGTGCTCGGGCGCCTGAAGCAGGGCAAGACCGAGCGCTACCGTCATCTGTTCCGTCATCTGTCGTCCAACCCCGACGAACGCCTGGTGCGTGCCGACGGCGAGCGCGGCATGGTGATGGCGGTATTCACGCCGCGCGACTATCCGGTGGTGATCAAGCTGATCCGCGACCGCTTCGCCTATCCGAAGGACATCGCGCGGCGCCAGGTCGAGGAGAAATACCGCCTGGTGTTCGGCTACGACCGCGTCGGCCGACTGGTCGATGCGCAGGAGTTCCGCAACCTGCGCTTTCCGCGGCATCAGTTCGACGAGGACATGCTGGCCGAGCTGCTGGGCGAATGCGCCGAGACGGTGGAACTGGACGGCGACGAGCTGGTGGTCAGGCACTGCTACATCGAACGCCGGCTGCGGCCGCTCAATCTCTACGCGCGCGAGGCGTCGCCGGACGCGGCCGAGCGCGCGGTGCTCGACTACGGCCAGGCGATCAAGGATCTCGCGCGCAGCAACATCTTCCCCGGCGACCTGCTGCTGAAGAACTTCGGCGTCTCGCGCATCGGCCGCGCGATCTTCTACGACTACGACGAGCTGTGCCTGGTCGAGCAGTGCCGCTTCCGCAAGCTGCCGCAGCCGCGCGAGGGCGACGAGACGCGTCCGGTCGAGGACTGGCTGAGCATCGCCGACAACGACGTCTTCCCGGAGCAGTTCCCGCGCTTCCTCGGCCTGCCCGAGGCGTTGCGCAACGCGGTGCTGCACGCGCATCCGGAGATCTTCGACGCCAGCTGGTGGCAGTCGCTGCAGCAACGCTTCCGCGCCGGCGAGCACGTCGACGTGCCGCCGTATCCGGCTTCGGCGCGGCTGCCCGACTGAGCGCACGCCGACGCGGCGAAGCGCGCAGGCGCTGATCCCTCACCGCGCGCCTTCCCGTACTGGAGGCGAACCCCGCCGCGACGCATCGCGCCGGCGGGCCTTCCTGCGCGTGTGACAGGGGTAAGCGAATGAACGGGCTCTCCAGGCGCCGGCGGATCCTGCGATCCGTCCTGGTCGCCATCGGCGTCGCGCTGGCGAACGTCCCGGCCAGTGCCGGCGAGGACCTTCGCGTCGACTGGTATTCGATCAACGGCGGCGCCGCCAACGCCAGTGCCGGCGGCGGCTACGAGCTGCGCGGCAGCGTCGGCCAGGCGGTCGTCGGCAGCAGCTGGGGCGGCGACTACGAACTGACCGCGGGGTTCTGGCAGGCGCGCCGTGCGTCGTGCGCGACCGACCCCGAGCGCATTTTCTGCAACGGATTCGAGGGGTGAACGAGATGGCACGGAATCGACTGACGAAGTGGGTCGCTGCGGCGTGCCTGGCTTGCGGCATGACGCTGTCGTACGCGGAGCCGCAGCTGGCGGCGTTCACGTATCAGGGACAGCTCAAGCAGGCGGGCGCGCTGGTGAACGGCGAGCGCGACCTGGTGTTCCGCCTGTACGGCCAGGCCGAGGGCGGCCAGGCGCTCGGCGCGCCGGTGGTGGCGGACGACTATCCGGTGTCCGACGGACTGTTCATGGTGGACCTGTCGTTCCCGCAGGCGTTCACCGGCGAGCAGCTGTGGCTGGAGATCGAGGTCGGCGGCGTGCTGCTGACGCCGCGCCAGCCGGTGATGGCGGCGCCGGTGGCGCAGTACGCGTTGAACGGCAATCCGGGTCCGGCCGGTGCGCAGGGCGAGACGGGTCCGACGGGTCCGCAAGGCGAGGCGGGGCCGGTCGGACCGCAGGGCCCCGCGGGCGAGGCAGGAGCGGCCGGCCCGACGGGCCCGAAAGGAGACATCGGTGCCGCGGGACCCGCGGGTCCCCAGGGCGAAACCGGAGCGATCGGTCCGGTCGGTCCGCAGGGCGTCGCAGGCCCGGCCGGCGCGCCGGGACCGATCGGCCCGGCCGGTCCGAAAGGCGACGTCGGCCCGGTCGGTCCGCAAGGCGTGATGGGTCCGAAAGGAGAGGCCGGAGCGGCGGGCCCGGCCGGGCCGCAGGGTGCGGCCGGACCCGCCGGTGCGCAGGGCCAGGTCGGTCCTGCGGGTCCGAAGGGCGATACGGGCCTGGCCGGAACGCAGGGCCCCGCAGGCCCGAAGGGCGACACCGGTCCGGCGGGTGCCAAGGGAGATGCCGGCGCCATGGGCCCGGCGGGTCCGCAGGGCGCCGTCGGACCGGCGGGTGCACAAGGACTGGCGGGTGCGCAGGGCGAAGCCGGTCCGATGGGGCCGGTCGGGCCGCAAGGCGAGATCGGTCCGGCCGGTCCGCAAGGTCCCGGCTCGATCTTCTCGATCGCCGATTCGAGCTACAAGGATGTCGGCCTGTACATGGTCAGCAAGACCGAGCCGGCCGGGAATTCCTGCGGCTCCAGCATGAACTGCACCTACAGCGCGCAATGCAACGCCGGCGATCTCGCGCTGGGCGGAGGCATCTTCGCGTCGATCCTCGGCAATGCGTTCGACACGACGATCCGCGCAAGCTATCCCGGCACCGACCCGAGCAAATGGTTTTTCACCATCCACAACGCCTCGTTCGCGTCGGCGACGGTCCGCCACTACGTTTCCTGCATCCGTTTTTCCAATTGACGCAAGGCGCGGCGTGCAGATGGGCAGATGCCGTGGCGGATTGCTGCGGGGTCGGGCCGCCGCCGGGCGACATGCCCGGCGGCGGCGGCGCGTCAGGCTCGCGGCCTGCGGCCCATGATCAGCGAAGCGATGAACAACACGAGGAAAACCAGGAACAGGATCTTCGCGATGCCGGCCGCGGCGCCGGCGATGCCGCCGAAGCCGAGCACGGCGGCGATGAGGGCGATGACGAGAAATACGATGGCGTAGTGAAGCATCGAAGCCTCCTTTGCGCTGGTGCGATCCAGGCAATGCAACGTCCTTCCCTGAATCGACCTTGCCCCTGCGCGCATGAATCCGCGGTGACTTCGCCACCGCGCAAGTTACGCGCCGCGAGGGCGCAAGACGCTGTGCTACGCTCGCGCGATCCGTTCACGAAGGGGTGTGCCAATGAACAAGTTCGCCTGTCTGCTGCCGTTGGTCGTCGCGCTCGCCGCCTGCGGCGCCGAGCAGTCCGCCGCGCCGGCCGCGCCCGCGCCGAAGGCCGCACCGGCCGACCAGCCGGCACAGCCGACGCCGCCGCAGAGCGCGTCGGACCTGTCCGCGGCGAAGCTCGACCAGGTGCTCGCCGGCGACTGGCGTTCGCCCGAGAACAAGGCGCGTGACCAGTACCGTCATCCGAAGCAGACGCTGGAGTTCTTCGGCATCAAGTCCGGCGACGCGGTGATCGAGATCACGCCCGGCGGCGGCGGCTGGTACACCGAAGTGCTGGCGCCCCTGCTGAAGGGCGGCGGCAGGTACTACGCGGCGATCGCGCAGGATTCCGCTTCGGACTACACGCGCAAGAACAACGAGAAGTACCGTGCCAAGCTGCAGGAGAAGCCGGCGCAGTACGGCGAGGTGAAGCTGCTCGAATTCGATCCGAAGGCGCCGGTATTCGGAGCGCCGGGTTCGGCCGACGTCGTGCTGACCTTCCGCAACGTGCACAACTGGACCGAGGACGGCAGCGTGGCGCCGATGTTCAAGGCGTTCTTCGAGGCGCTCAAGCCCGGCGGCACGCTCGGCGTGGTCGACCACCGCGCCGCGGCCGGCGCCGACCTGGAGAAGATCAAGGACTCCGGCTACCTGCCGCAGGACTACGTCATCAAGCTCGCCACCGACGCCGGCTTCAAGTTGGTCGACCAGAGCGAGATCAACGCCAATCCGAAGGACACCAAGGACTACGAGAAAGGCGTGTGGACGCTGCCGCCGACCCTGGCGCTGAAGGAACAGGATCGCGACAAGTACCTGGCGATCGGCGAGTCGGACCGCATGACGCTGAAGTTCGTCAAGCCGCAGGGCGACCGCATCTTCCAGCAGGAGGAAGGCGCCGCGAAGCCGTAGTCGCGCGCGACCGCCGGAGCGCGCCGCGCTCCGGCCCCGCTGCATGCTGATCCTGCTGAACAAGCCGTACGGCGTGCTGTGCCAGTTCACCGACCGCAGCGCGCCGCCGCGCCGCACGCTCGCCGAGTTCGTCCGGCAGAAGAACGTCTACGCCGCCGGGCGGCTCGACTACGACAGTGAAGGCCTGCTCGTGCTGACCGACGACGGCGCGCTGGCGAATCGCCTGACCGATCCTCGGCACAAGCTCGCCAAGACCTATCTGGTGCAGGTCGAAGGTGCGCCTTCGGCCGCCGCCGTCGACGCGCTGCGCCGCGGCGTCGAACTCGCCGACGGCCTCACGCGGCCGGCCGAAGCGGAAGTGCTGGTCGCCACGCCGGACTGGCTGTGGCCGCGCGATCCGCCGGTGCGCTTCCGCAAGACGGTGCCCGACCACTGGCTGCGCCTGACCATCCGCGAAGGGCGCAACCGTCAGGTGCGCCGCATGACCGCCGCGGTCGGCCTGCCGACCTTGCGACTGATCCGCGAACGCGTCGGCGACTACGAACTGGACGGCCTGCGCAGCGGCGAGTGGAGAGTGGTGTGACGGAGGCGGCCGCCGGCGGCCGCTTTTGACCTTGGCGATCGATCACGAAAGAGCGCACGGCAATGGAATTCAAGGATCTGTTCTCCGGCCATGCCGACGTCTACCAAGCGTCGCGCCCGACCTATCCCGAGGCGCTGTTCGACTGGCTCGCCGCGCAGGCTCCGGCGCGTGACCTCGCCTGGGATGTGGGCTGCGGCAACGGCCAGGCCAGCGTCGCACTGGCCGCGCGCTTCGCCCGCGTGCACGCCAGCGATCCGAGCGCGACGCAGATCGCCAAGGCCGATGCCCGTCCCAACATCGACTATCGCGTCGAGCCGGCCGAGCGCTGCAGCCTCGCCGATGGCAGCGCCGACCTGGTCACCGTCGCGCAGGCGCTGCACTGGTTCGACCTGCCGCGCTTCCACGCACAAGTGCGCCGTGTGGCCAGGCCCGGCGGCGTATTCGCCGCCTGGACCTACGCCGACTGCCGCATCGACGCCGCCGTCGACGCGGTCAAGCAGCGCCTCTACGTCGACCTGACGGGACCGTACTGGCAGCCCGAGCGCGCGCACGTGGAGAACGGCTATCGCGATCTGGCGTTCCCGTTCGACGAGATCGCCGCTCCGCCGTTCGAGATGCGCGCGCACTGGAACGCCGCGCAGTTCCTCGCCTACCTGCGTTCCTGGTCCGGCACGCAGGCCTACGCGAAGGCGCACGGCGTCGATCCGGTCGCCCTGGTCGAGCCCGATCTGCTCGCCGCCTGGGGCGATCCGTCGAGCCGGCGCGACGTGCGCTGGGACTTCTACCTGCGCTGCGGGCGGGTCTGAATCGCGCTCAGCGCGCGGCAAGCTCGATGCGCAACGCGCGCAGTCCGGCGCGGCCGGCCGCGCTCAGCGCGAGCGAACGCGATCCTTCGACGCGGCGCAGCCAGCGCCGTTCCAGCAGGCGCCGGGTCAGCTCGCAGCCGAGCGGGCCGGCGAGGTGGAAGCGCCGCTCGGTCCAGTCCAGGCAGCTGCGCCCGCGCAGCCGGCCCAGGTCCTCGCCGGCGTCGAGCAGGCCGGCGTCGTGCAGGCGCTGCGCGCCCTGCCGCGTCAGGCTCAGCGAATCGGCCTCGAGCTGCACGTCGCACGCGTCGCGCAGGCGCTCGAACAGCGCCACGCCGAGCCGGCCGGCCAGATGGCCGTAGCAGGTGCGCGCGTAGGCCAGCGCCGGTTCCGCCTGCGCCACACGCACCGCCTGGCGCGGAGCCGAGCGCAGCACCACCAGCGTCTCGAGCAGGTGTGCGACGTCCTCGCCGGCGAGCCGGTAGTAGCGGTGACGGCCCTGCGCCAGCACCGCGAGCAGGCCGCCTTCGACGAGCCGGCGCAGGTGTTCGCTCGCGGTCGGGGCGGACACGCCGGCGAGCGCGGCAAGTTCGCTCGCCGGCCGTGCGCTGCCGTCGATCAGGGCGAGCAGGATCGCCGCGCGCGCCGGATCGGCGAACAGCGCGCCGGTTTCGGCCAGCTGGAACTGGGTGAGCGGACTGCCGGACGACATACGTGCAGCCTAGCGCGGCACACCGGTGCACGCTTCGTCGCACGACGAAGCGTGCACCGCCCCTTTGCGGCAGGTTTTCCGTCACCATGTCGTTCGGCGGCGGGCGCTCGGCCGGACCTCCGGAGCCGACGTCCGAACGCCGCACCCGTCCCGATTCCTTCGAGCGAACCCACGATGGCCGATCCGATTGCCGGCGATGCATCTGTCCCTTCCGTCGACTGGCGCACGCCGCTCGAACTGGGCCTGCTCGGCGCCATCTGGGGCGGCTCGTTCCTGTTCATGCGCGTCGCCGCCAAGGACTTCGGCGCGTTCGCCCTGGTCGAGGTGCGCATCGTGCTCGGCGCGCTGATCCTGCTGCCGTTCCTGTGGCGCGCGCGCGGCCTGCTGACGGCGGCGCACTGGCGCCGTTTCGCGCTGATCGGCGCGCTGAACTCGGCGATCCCGTTCTCGCTGTTCGCCTGGGGCGCGGCACGCGCACCCGCCGGCATCGGCGCGATCGCCAACAGCACCACCGTGCTGTTCACCGCGCTGATTGCGTTCTTCGTCTACGGCGACCGCATCGGCACGCGCCGCGCGATCGCGCTGGTCGCCGGCTTCGTCGGCGTGGTCGTGCTGGCCAGCGGCAAGATCGAAGGCGAGAGCGTCGGCGCGGCCGCGCTGGCCGGCGCGCTGGCCTCGCTGTGCTACGGCTTCGCGGTCAATTTCACCAAGCACTGGCTGGCCGGCGTTCCGCCGCTGGCCGCGGTCGCCGGCACCTTGAGCTGCGCTGCGGTGATGCTGGCGCCGTTCGCGTTCTTCGCCTGGCCGCAAACGTCGCCGCCGCTGAAGTCATGGCTCGCCGCCACCGCGCTCGGCGTGTTGTGCACCGGCATCGCGTACGCGCTGTTCTTCAACCTGATCCGGCGCGTCAGCGCCTCGCGCGCGTCCACCAACACCTATCTGGTGCCGCTGTTCGGCGTCGGCTGGGCCTGGCTGCTGCTCGGCGAGGAGCCGACCGCGACGATGCTGACCGCCGGCGCGCTGATCCTCGGCAGCGTGATCGTGAGCCAGCGCGAGGCAAGGTGAGTCTCAGCGGTGCGCCGGCATACTGCCGATGGTTCCCTACTCGCGATCGTATCGGATCAGTCTCATCGTCGGATTGAAGACGACGGGAGGAGGTAGGCCAATATGAGCATCATCATAGTTGAAGGTTTCAAGCACCCAGCGATGGCCGGCGGTTTCGTGCACGAGTTCCCATCCGCGCCGTTGGCCATCGATGTAGCCAGGCCCCAATTCGACCTGTAAATCGAACAACAGGCGTCCGGCGTCATCTCCCTCGGTCAGACTCCAGCTGCCCGCCCCACTTTCGGCCGACCCGTTGAGGCGAGTGGCGGTTCCATCCGGCTGGAACTGAAAGTGAAGATCCTGATCGCAGCTTCCCAGATCGCCGTATGGCCCGGAACAAACGTCCCCGTAGATGCGGCTGCGCCAGGTTCCGACGACGCCGGCCGGCGTCATCAGGCCAGCGTCCGCCGGAACGAGGAGGCCGGTCACGACGTTTTCGTATCCATCGGCGGTGACATGCATTCGCATCTGCCATACGCCGGGCTCTTCCTCGTTGACGAGGAGAAACTCGGCATGACGTCCATTGGTGTCGAGCGTGAAGGCCGTTGGAGATACCAAAGCGAACGTAAACGCTTGACCGGAGCGCTCCGCATGTCCGGAGGTGTCTCCGAACGCGTGCACCTCATATCCATGGGGGCCGAGATCAACCGACGCATCCTGTTGCCTGAAGATCGGCGAAGTCAGGGCCCACCGATGCCCATTCAACGTCGGCACATTGGACGCCAGTTTCCCGGGTAGTGCAGAGCTGGCAGACAGCCGAGGCATCACGGTAGGGTCATACGGAATGTAGTCTTCGGGAGTATTCGGCTCGTCGGGGTAGGTTCGCCGCACATCTCCGGACCAGCCGAACTCCACCTGCCCACCTGGACCACGCGTCAATTTCACATACAGGCGTGTCACGTGCCGGATCGAGCGTACGGCGAATCCGTCCGCACCTCTCACCCATTCTTCTTCGGAAAAAAAATCGCTGCCTTCAGCAGGCGCGAGCTCATAGCCGCCGTCGGACAAGACGGTAACCGTTGCCGGTACGGCCGTGCCATTGGAGGGCAATACCGTTGCGCCGGTTGCGCTTGGACGCAATGCGAATACTTCGCGGACCAGGGAACGAAACGGGGTAACCTGGGAATACAGTTCGTCGGGAACCCACGCCACCGGCGGAAACATCCGAGGGTCGCGGGGCAGATTCCGGTAAACGTCACAGAATGCCCATGTCGCTGGCCAATTGCACATGTTGACGGTGTTGAGGGAGTAGTACGCAGCGAACAGATTTTGGGATTTCGACAGCGAAGACACGGCATCGAAGGTATCGGTTGAGCCTTCGGGCAAGGCGAGTTCGCTCCGTGCGACCAGCGCCAGCGCGAACACGAGATGGTCCGTGACGTTCTGCCTGCTGCGCACGGCGCGCCAGAACGTCGTTTCGTCCGTAATAGGTTGCCAATCGTTGAATGCGCGCGCAGCGGCGGCGGCCACTGTGCTGCGCGGGCTTAGGTGGACGAACGGCTCCTGCTCGAACCCGACCCGAAGGCTGCTTCCGGCTAACGACAACAGGCGGCTCGCCGGGCCCAATGGGCTGGCCCAGACCACTTTCGTCTGTGCACCGCTGCCGCGCGCGAACACTTCGACGATGGTCCGAGGATCGATCTGATCGGTCTCGAGTCCGACTCGATAGCTGCCGTCGGCGGCTGTCGTCGCCGTCGCAACGGTATCGCCGAAATGTGCTTCCACGTGCGCGTGGGCAAGTGGAACGGGATAGTTCGCACTCCCCTCGATCACCAGTGCCGAAAGGAAGCCGCTGGCAAAGATACGATCAGCCGGCTCGCCGGCGTGAGCGATCCGGACAGCCAGTGCAGCCGCCAGCGCGAATGACCTGAACAAACGAGCCGAATGCTTCATGATTCCCTTCCAAATAACCCCTTCCGCAATGGTAGGCGGAATTCGTCCTCGTCGCAGCATTCGTCCTAGCGATTGGTCAGCTGGATCTCGATGCGCCGGTTCTTCGCGTACGCCTCCGGCGTGTCCGCGTTGTCGATCGGCTGGAACGAGCCGAAGCCGTTGGCCGAGACGCGATGCGCGGGGATGCCCTGCACGACGAGGTACTTCACGATCGCCACCGCGCGCGCGCTGGACAGCTCCCAGTTCGACGGGAACTGCGCGGTGTGGATCGGGCGCTTGTCGGTGTGGCCGTCGATGCGCAGCACCCAGTCGATGCCGGACGGGATCTCGGCGGCGACTTCCTTGACGGTCTGCGCCAGCGTCGCGAGGCGTTCCTGCGCTTCGGGGCCGAGTTCGGCCGAAGCGCTGTCGAACAGGATGTCGGTGGGTAGCACGAAGCGGTCGCCGACGATGCGCACGTCGCTGCGCTCGCCGAGCGCGGCGCGCAGCTTGCCGAAGAATTCCGAACGGTAGCGTTCCAGTTCGCCGACGCGGTTGGCCAGCGCGACGTTGAGCTGCTTGCCGAGGTCGGCGATCTTCGCGTCCTTCGCCTTGGCGTCCTTGTCGGCGATGTCGAGCGCGGCCTGGATCTTGCCGAGCTGCTCGTTCAGCGCGGCGAGCTGGCGGTTGAGCAGTTCCACCTGCGCGCTCGCGGCCGAGGTCAGCTCGGTCTGCTTGACGAGGTCGTCCTTGGAGGAATCCAGCTGCGCGGCCATGCTCGCGATCTGCGCCTCCAGCTGCTGCTTGAGCGCGGTCAGCGCGGCGACGTCGGCGTTGAGCTTGGCCGCTTCGCCGCTCGCCGCGTCGCGTTCGCCGCTGATCGTGCCGAGCGAGGCGGCCAGTTCCTTCGCGCGCGCGTCGAGCGCGAGTTTTTGTTCCTCCGACAGCGACAGCGTCTTCGCCAGCTCGGCGACCTTCGCGTTCAGCGCGTCGAGCGCGCGGTTCTTGCCGGCCAGCGTGTCGCTCAGCGCG
Source organism: Dokdonella ginsengisoli (assembly GCF_042652785.1). Taxonomy (NCBI): domain Bacteria; kingdom Pseudomonadati; phylum Pseudomonadota; class Gammaproteobacteria; order Lysobacterales; family Rhodanobacteraceae; genus Dokdonella; species Dokdonella ginsengisoli. The sequence goes on from NZ_JBHSHD010000006.1 coordinate 181,947, forward strand.
AACTGGCCGATCGCGAAGATCAGCAGCACGAAGATCATGACCATGATCAGCGAGGTCAGCGCGTCGACGAAGCCGGGCCAGATGTCGAATGCGCGGCGCCGCCGCACGAAGCTGCTCATCGGCGCGGCTCGCGCTCGGCGACCATGCGTTCGCCGGCGGCGGGCGCCGCACGCGCGCGCTGGCCGTCCAGCGCGGCGGCGATCGTGCGCGAGAGCAGGCGCAGCTCGGCGCGCAGTTCGTCGGAAAGCTGGGCCGGAGACTGGTTCTGCGCGGCCAGCTGGCGCAGCACGTTCTTCAGCTCGTCCTGCGTTTCCGCGGCGGCGTGGCGCTCGCGCGCATCGCGGCCGAGCAGGTCGGCGAGGCGGCCGAGCTGCGCACCGAGTTCGCCCAGCTGCTGGTTGGTGCCGTGGCGCTCGCGCTCCGACTCGACCACCGCGCGCTGCATGCGGTCGAGGCCGTCGGCGGTCTGCTCCAGCAGCGCCTGCACGTAGGCCGGCACGGAGGCGTCGCCCTCGAAGCTCGAACCGGACGACAGCCGCGTCATGCCCGACAGCCATTCCTCCAGCTCGTTGTAGAAGCGGTTCTGCGCGTGTCCGGCCTGCAGGTCGAGGAAGCCGATCACCAGCGAGCTGGCCAGGCCGAACAGCGAGGTCGAGAAGCTCGTCGACATGCCGCCGAGCGGTTCCTTCAGGTTGTCCTTCAGCGCGCCGAACATGGTCACCGCGTCGTTGCCGACGTTCAGCGTGCCGATGATGTCGGACACCGAGCGGATCGTGACGAGCAGTCCCCAGAACGTGCCGAGCAGGCCGAGGAAGATCGCAAGGCCGATCAGGTAGCGCGACAGGTCGCGCGATTCCTCCAGCCGCAACTGCACGCTGTCGAGGATGGTGCGCATCGACGGCGCCGACAGCGCGGCGCGGCCGCGGTCGCGCCCGTCGAGCATGCGCGCCATCGGCGCCAGCAGGCGCGGCTTGCCCGGCGCGCGCTGGTCGGGGTTGGAGCGCTTGAACGCCTCGATCCAGGCGACCTCGCGCGAGAGCACGAAGATCTGGCGCAGGTTCACCACGACGCCGGCGGCGAGCACGGCGAGGATCACGCCGTTGAAGAACGGATTGGCGGCGAAGATCGCGCCGAGCCGTGTCGCCAGCAGCGCGGCGAGCACGGCGACCGCGAACAGGAAGGCGAGCATCCAGGGAAGTACGCGTTGCGGGTTGCTCATGCGGAAAAGCCTTTTCGAGGGGTCTGCGACGTGAGATGCAACAGGGTTGCGACCGGTTGCCGGGCGGTTAGGTTCCCACGCGCACGTGTCAGCTGTCTTCGGCGTTCGGCGTATTTCCTGTCGAACATGAAGCTGCGGCGAGCCGCGTCTCTCTGCGAAGGACGCCCGCCGCGGCGCCCACCCGAGGAGGAAACGGCAATGTGGATAGGTGCGATTCGACTGACAGTGCACACCAAGGACGCGCGCGACGCCGGGACTGACAGTCTGGTCCAGGCGCGCGTGCTCAGGAACGGCGACGAGCTGCGGGTGCTCAACCTGGACTATCCGAGCGAGGACGATCTCGAACGCGGCGCGATCCGCAACTACGACTACTCCGGCCCGACGCGGCTGCCGCGCCGCAACGACCGCACGCCGGAACTGCCGCCGGGCATCGGCCAGAACCCGATGCCGTATCCCGGCTACGGTTTCGAGTTCTCCCACGGCATGAACGGCCATCTGACGCTGCAGCTGCACATCCGCGGCGACGACATGTGGATCAAGGACAACGTCGACCTGTACGTGCGGCAGATCCGCCTGCGCGCGACCAGCTTCGACACGCTCGCCTGGCAGGAGGATTCCGACTGGAACTACGTGGCCAGCTGGACCCGCGACGTGGCGATGAGCACGGATTCGGACGAAGGCGCCACGCGGTGGAACCTGGTGCTGACGTAGAGGCGCAGCGGTATCTCCCGCTCCCGCTTGCGGGAGAGGGCAGGGTGGGGGCAAGCGGACGCGAGGCTTCGATCACCGCCGCGGCTTGGCCCGATGCGTCGGCGTCGCGGTCCACGGATCGTCGGGCCACGGATGCTTCGGATAGCGCCCCTTCAGCTCCTTCTTCACCTCCGGATAGGTGCGTTCCCAGAAGCTGCGCAGGTCCTGCGTCACCTGCACCGGCTTGCCGCCGGGCGACAGCAGGTGCAGGGTCAGCGGCACGCGGCCGTCGGCGATGCGCGGCGTGTCGGCGAGACCGAACAGTTCCTGCAGCTTGACCGCCAGCACCGGCGGCGCGTCGGCCGCGTAGGCGATGCGCCGCTCGAGTCCGCTCGGCACGCCGATCGCGACCGGTGCCTGCGCGTCGAGCGCGCGGCGCTGCTCGTAGTCGAGCCGCGAGGACAGCGCCTCGGAAACCTCCGCGGCCTGCACGGCGTCCAGGCGCCGCTTGCCGTTGAGGTACGGCGCCAGCCAGTGCTCCAGGTCGCGCAGCAGCGCGGCATCGGAAAAGTCCGGCAGCTCCAGCTCCGGTGACCAGCCGCGCAGCGACTGCACGCGCAGCCGCAGTTCGCGCGCGTGCTCGGTCCACGGCAGCACGTCCAGGCCGAGTTCGCGGATCGCCGCGAGCAGCGCCGGCAGTGCGTCTTCCGGCGCGGCCGGCACGACACGGCGTTCGAGCACGATGGCGTCGAAGCGCAGTTCCTCGAAGGCCTCCACCGCGCGCGTGTCGCGATTCCAGCGCACGCGGCGCTCGCGCCGGTGGCGCTGCGGGAAATCGCGCGCGAGCCGCTGCGGATCGAACGGCGCGGCGGCGTAGATCAGGCTGTCGCGCGCTTCGTGGCGCAGGTCGACGACGACCAGCCACGGCTCGCCGTACAGGGCGCTGGCGTCGCCGAGCCGCGCGCCGCGGCCGTTGGCGAGCTGATAGCGGCGCGGATCGTTCGCGTCCTGGCGCGCGAGGCGATCGGGAAAGGCGTGCATCAGCAGGTCGCCCACCGCCGTGCTCTCGCGGTGCGCCGGGTCGCCGCCGCGTCGAGTGTCGCGGTCGGTCGCGGGCGTGCGGCCGGCGAGGCGGCGTCGCCAGGCATCGGCCGCCTGGCCGATCGCCGCCAGCGCGGCGGGTTCGGCGCCGAGCGCGCGCGCGCCGGCGGTGTCGCGTTCGCGCCAGGCATGCAATGCCTGCACGCGCAGGCGGAAATCGTCGCTGCGCATCGACTCGCCGCGCAGCGGATTGCGCGCCTCGATCAGCGCGACCAGCTCGCAGGCGAGTGGCTGCATCGGCGGCTCGGCGCGCAGCACGGCGGCAGCCAGGCGCGGCTGCGCGCCGAGCGTGAGTACGCGGCGGCCGAAGTCGCCCAGGCGTCCGTCGTCGTCGAGCGCGCCGAGCGCGCGCAGCAGGTCGCGCGCCTGCGCCAGCGCGCCGGGCGGCGGCGCATCGAGCCAGCGCAGCGCATCCGAACCCCAGGCGGCGAGTTCGAGGGCGAGCTGCGACAGTTCCACCTGGGCGATTTCCGGCGTGCGCGCCGGCTCCAGGCGCCGGCTCTGCGGCCACAGCCGGTAGCAGGCGCCGGGGCCGAGGCGGCCGGCACGGCCGGCGCGCTGGTCGGCGGACGCCTGCGAGACGGCGACCGTGTCGAGCCGCGTGAAGCCCGAGTTCGGATCGAAGCGCGGTTCGCGTGCGAGGCCGAGGTCGACGACCGCGCGCACGCCGGGCAGGGTCAGGCTCGATTCGGCGACGTTCGTGGCGAGCACGACGCGGCGCCGGCCCGCACTCGCCGGGGCGAGCGCGGCGTGCTGCTCGGCCAGCGACAGCTCGCCGTGCAGCGTGACGAGATCGACGGCGGCGTGCACCGCGCCAAGGTCGTCGCCGGCGGCGATTGCCGCGCGCGCCTGCTCGATCTCGCGCCGGCCCGGCAGGAACGCGAGCACGTCTCCTTCGCTCTCGGCCAGCGCCTGCGCGACCGCGCGACGCAGGTGGAACGGCCAGCCGCGTTCGGGAAACGCCTCGCCGGCGCGCGCGGGCGGATGCGCCAGGCGCACCGGGAAGCTGCGTCCCTCGCTGGCCAGCTGCGGCGCGTCGAACCAGCGCGCGACGCGCTCGCCGTCGAGCGTCGCCGACATCACGACCAGGCGCAGGTCCGGCCGCAGGTTCGCCTGCACGTCGAGCGCGAGCGCGGCGCCGAGGTCGCCGTGCAGGTGGCGCTCGTGGAATTCGTCGAACAGGATCGCGCCGATGCCGGCCAGCTCCGGGTCGTCCTGGATCAGCCGCGTGAGGATGCCCTCGGTGACGACCTCGATGCGCGTCGCGGCCGATACGCGGGATTCGAAGCGGATGCGGTAGCCGACCGTCTCGCCGACGCGCTCGCCGCGCTGCGCCGCCATGAACTCGGCGGCGGCGCGAGCGGCGATGCGGCGCGGCTCGAGCATCAGGATCCGGCGTCCGCCCAGCCAGTCCTCGCCGAGCAGGGCCGGCGGCACGCGCGTGGTCTTGCCGGCGCCGGGCGGCGCCTCCAGCACGAGCCGGGCGTGTTCGCGCAGCGTAGCCAGCAGGCGCGGCAGCAGGGCGTCGATCGGGAAAGCGGGCGGAGTCATCGCGCTATCGTAGCGGGCTCCGCAAAAGGAAACGGCGCGGCCGTGCGAACGGCCGCGCCGCGTTTCCTCGGGCGCCGCGATTTATTCGCAGAGCATGCCGTTCGCGCTGAACAGGCGGTCGTAGGCGATGACGCCTTCGAAGCTCGGTACCGGCGCGGCGAGGTCCGCATTGGGCGTGTAGGTCACTTCGAGCAGGTTGCAGTTCTTCATCTGGAACGTGGCCTTGCCCCACGGACGGGTGGCGAGGTCGGCGTCCAGGTAGTACGCATCGAGCGTGAGGCTGGTCGTGCCGACTGCGAACGGCGCATTGCCGACCAGCCAGAACGGATTGCCGTCGAGATCCTTCAGCAGCAGGTCGTAGACGAGCTGGCGCGTCATCGCGCCGTCGGCGTTGTACTGCTCGGCGACCTGCACGAGCAGGCCGTGGTTCGGATCCAGGCTGGTCCACTGCGCGGCCGCGTAGCCGTCCAGCGGCATCGGCACTGTCGGGTAGGTGTCCGCCGTCGGCGTGTAGGCCGGGATGTCGAAGTCGACGACCTGCGCGCCGTTGTAGCGCGGGTTGACGCGCAGCTTGAACGCGTTGTTGAGGAAGTAGTACCCGGCGTTGGGGACCGGCGAATTCTCCAGCACGTACGTCTCGCTATTGGCGAAGAACGTGCCGGGCAGGATTTCCGCCGACAGCGTGTTCGGCTCGCTGGTCAGGCGCGGATAGCTGGCCGGGGTGTCGAACGCGATCGAGCCCTGCGCGATGCTCACCAAGGGCAGCGATACGACCTGGTTGGCGAGATCGGCGGTGCGGTCGATGCGCAGCAGGGTCATCGAGTTGGGCGTTCCATTCGGGCTGTAGCGCGTCGGAAGGCCGCTGCTGCTGCACGAGAGGCGCCAGACCGTGACCTTGACGGTTTCGGTGACGTATTGGGTTTCATTGGCGGCGAGCAGGGTCACGTCCTTGCTGTAGACGGGGCCGCTCGGCTTGTCCGGCAGCGCGTTCGCGGCGCAGCTCGGCGGATAGGCGCGCAGTTTGTTGGCCTGCGGCGTGCCGGGTCGTTCGTTGTTGCCCGTCACCTTCGTGTTCGCCAAACGCGAACGCTGCCACTGCTCCATGTCGGCCCTGTACGCGGCGACCACGTCGGCCGACAGCGTCTGGCCGTCGGCGGCGAAACCCGGCGCCGACACGGCGCTGCAGGCGAAAGCGAAGGTCAGGCTCAACCACTTCTTCATCATGAAACCCCTTGCAAAGTGAACACGCGGACTGTACGCGGATTTGCGCGGAAAGGCGTACGCCGAGCCTCCAGACGTGGCTCGGCGTCCGGTCGTCGCAGGCCGCGCGGAGCGTCGTCCGCAGTGCGCCGCCGCGCTATTCGCAGAGCATGCCGTTGGCGCTAAACAGGCGCGTGTAGGGGCGCGTGCCCTCGAAGCTCGGCACCGGCGCGACCAGGCCGGCGTTCGGCGCGAAGGTGACGTCGAGGCGGTTGCAGTTGTGCAGGCGGAACGTCGCCTTGCCCCAGGCCGGCTTGTCCTCGCCGTTGCCGAGGTAGTACGCGCCGACCTCGATTTCCTTGGCGCCGAGCGGGAACACCGCGTTGCCGACCAGCCAGAACGGATTGCCGTCCAGGTCGCGCACGAGCAGGTCGAACACGAGCTGGCGCGTCATCGCGCCGCCGCCGTCGTACTGCTCGGCGATCTGCACGAGCAGGCCGTCGTCGGTGTCGAGGTTGATCCACTGCGCCGCGGCGTAGCCGTCGAGGAACAGCGGGCCGTTCGCGTCCGGGTAGGTGCCCTGCGTCGGCGCGTAGGCCGGCACGTCGAATTCCGCGGTCGGGTAGTTGGCGACGTCGGTGTCCTGCGGGTCGACCAGCAGCTTGAACGCCTGGTTGAACTGGTGGTTGTAGTCCTCGCCGAACGGGAAGTTCTCCAGCACGTAGGTGGTGCTGTAGATGATCGGGCTGTCGAACGGCGCCTCGGAGATCACCGTGTTCGGTTCCGCCGCGACGCGCACCAGGCTCGCCGCGTCGTCGTAGCCGATGCCGGCCTGCTGGGTCTGCACCAGGGGCATCGTCGGGATGCGGTCAGTGGCACCCTCGTTGGCGGCGCTGCGGTCGAAGCGCAGCAGGGTCATCGAGTTCGATCCCTGCCCGGTCGCGTTGTACGGCGTCTTCGAATTCCCGCTGCTGCAGGCGATGCGCCACAGCGTGACCTTGACCGTTTCGGGCGTGGTGCGGCCGTTGGCGTCCTTGGTGTACAGCGGCAGGTCCTGGCTCAGGACCACGCCGTTGCTGCCGCTGGCGTCGGGCAGCGGATCGGCCGCGCAGCTGGGCGGGTAGGCGCGATAGGGGTTGGCCTGCGGCGTGCCCGGCGTGAGAGAGATGCCCATCGCCTTCAGGCCGGCGGTCTTCGCCTGCGCCTGCCGCACCTGGGCGGCGGCCGCGGTTTCCAGCCGCTGCTGCCGGCTCGCCGCCGGAACCTGCTGGACGGAAACACCGCCCGCGGCGAACGCCGCTCCGGCCGCCGTGGCGGCGGCGATCGCGAGCGTGAGTGAAGAAAATGGGTTCATCGCAAGTCCCCTTCGCTGGGTTTCATGGATCCGTTTCGGCCGGCGTGCGTAGGCGCCGGCGCACCTTCGCCGCATAATCGCGCGTTTGAACGGTGGAGTGAAGTGCGCATGCGGCTGGTCGACATCGGTGCGAACCTGACTCACGAATCCTTCCGCGCCGACTTCGACGCGGTGCTCGAGCGCGCCCGCGCGCACGGCGTCGAACGCCTCGTCGTGACCGGCGCCAGCGCCGGCGGCAGCCGCGCCGCGCGCGAGCTGGCGCGCGCGCATCCGGGCCTGCTGTACGCCACCGCCGGCGTGCATCCGCATCACGCGCACGAGTACGACGACGCCACCGACGCGCTGCTGCGCGAGCTGGCCGCCGCGCCGGAGGTGAAGGCGGTCGGCGAGACCGGGCTGGACTACTACCGCAACTACTCGCCGCACGCGGCGCAGATCGCCGCGTTCGAGCGCCAGCTCGCCATCGCCGTCGACAGCGGCAAGCCGCTGTTCCTGCACCAGCGCGACGCGCACGCGGATTTCCTCGCCTGCCTGGACCCGGTGCGCGACCGCATCGGCCGCGTCGTCGTGCACTGCTTCACCGGCGAGCGCGAGGAGTTGACCGCCTACCTCGACCGCGGCTGGTACATCGGCATCACCGGCTGGATCTGCGACGAGCGCCGCGGCCTGCACCTGCGCGAGCTGGTGAAGCACATTCCCGCCGACCGCCTGATGATCGAGACCGACGCGCCGTACCTCCTGCCGCGCGACCTGCACCCCAAGCCCTCGCACCGGCGCAACGAGCCGATGTATCTGGCGCACATCTGCACCGCGGTCGCCGCGGCGCGCGGCGAGGATGTCGCGGAAACCGCGGCGCGGACGACGGCCAATGCGGTGGCTTTCTTCGGGCTCGGCTAGCGCTCGCGTGCGCCAACCGGTGGCAGGAAATTGTCCGCGCGTGGGGGGCGTTCGCGGACGATCGGCGGCAGCGGACGCTGTCTGTGCGGCCGCGGTTGAACCGGGTCGGAGGGGATCGGCAAGGCGGCCAAGCCGATGCGCGGCTGTGCGCCGATGGTCTGGAACTGGCCACCGACGTAGAGGTGGCCCTTTCCATCCAATTCCAGGGCATTGATCGCCCCGCCGTCGATGGCAGGACTCCACTGCGTGCCCGATGAGGGGTCTGCAGTGCCGGAGTATCTCGTCAGGTGGGCTCCGCTGGACGAGGACCATCCGCCCGCGTAGACCGCGCCGCCCGGGCCGACGATCAATGCGTACGCGTAGCTGGGCTCGTCGTCGGCGTTTTCGGGCCCGTCCCAGCGATCGAGCACCAGGCCTGCCGGCGATATTTTCTCGACGGACCAGCGAGACGAGTAGCCCTCCCACGTAGAGGCGTATCGGCCACCTCCGATGTAAATCGTGTCGTCCGGTGCCACGGCGATGGCGGAGACTTCGTTCGAGACGATCGGCGGCTGCCAGGACGCGTCGACCGCGCCGGAAGACGCCGAGAACTTCGTCAGCCCATGATGGTTCAGAGGATCGGCGAGGGCTGCGCCGCCGACATAGTAGGCTGTGAGGGAACGGTCCAAGGCGACGGCCTGCACCCAGTAGTCCACGAAGGCGTTCCAGGTCGTGTCCAGCGAGCCGTCGGACATCGAAAGCCGGGCGATGTTCCGTCGCGAGACTCCGTCAACCCGGGAGAACAGTCCGCCGACGACAAGCGTGCTTCCGCGCGGGTCCAGCGCGATGGTGCCGACGCTGCCTTCGGGGATGGGATTGCTCCAAAGCGGATCGCGCTGGCCCGAGCCGGAGCCGGCGAACTTGATCACGGCGCCGGTCGCTCCCGCTCTCGCTGCGGTGCCGGCATAGACGGCATTGTCCGCATCCACGGCGAGCGCCATTGCTCGCTCCGGAAGCGAGGGTATCCAATCCGGATCGACATTTCCGTCCGGCGCAATGCGAAAGATGTTCTGGCGTGCGAACGTGCCGGCGCGTGAGAACAAGCCTCCCACGATCGTTCCGCCGTTCGGCTGATGGGCAATGGCTTCGACCCATCCCGGCGACTGGGCCTCGACGGTGGCCTTCGGGCTGCCGTCCACGGGCGACAGGCGATCAAGGCCAAATGTCGGCGGATTCCCGATTGGCTGAAAATTTCCGCCTGAATACAGGTCTCCGTTCATGCCGATCGCCAGGGCGGCGGGGTACTTCCCGGTGTGCGATGTCCAGTCCACGACGACCGCGCCGGACGACATCGTGGATAGGCGGCTGACGCCCTGCTCGTGACCGACGTACAGCCCGCCGGCACCGTCGGCAACCAGGGCGGCCGTCGACCCTGTTATCGGTGAGGTCCAGCCGTCATCGATTTCCCCATCGCTTCCGTCCGGGAACCGAACCAGGGTGAGGAATGCTCCGGCCGCAGTCCCGAACGACCCGCTGGCATACAGTGAGCCTTCGGCATCGATCAGCAGCGCAGAAGCGGCACCGGTGATGAATCGAGGATTCCAGTCGGCAGCCGCCGCGCCGGCACCGTAAGTCGAAATCTTCTGGATGCAGAGCACGTCGCATAGGTTTTCCGTCGGAAAGCCGGGAGAGTTGTCCGGCGGGATTCGCGCGACGTACAGGCTTTCCGTGGGCCCTATCGCCAGCGCATTGACGGCGGTTTCGACCGACGGGGCCCATTGGGGGTCGACGGCTCCCGTGCCGTCCCCATCCAGTTTGGCGAGAAAGTCCCGCTGCAGTCCGCCGACGGAATGGAAGTTCCCTCCGGCAAACACGTTGCCGTGCGTGTCGACGACAAGAGACAGGACGGCCCCATCCGGGACGTCTTCCGTGCCGAAACCGGGGTTCCAGTACGCGTCCAGCGAACCGCGTCCCGTTCCCGACAATTTCGCGGCGAAGGCGCGAGGGTGTCCGTCGACGACCTTGAAGGATCCGCCGGCGTAGACGTCGCCGGCCGCGTCCACCGCAAGCGCGACGACTTCGCTGTCGGCCGAGGGATTCCAGTCCGGGTCTAGCGTGCCGTCTGGCTGGAGCCGCGCGAGATTCCGGCGGGGTATACCGTCGATCATCGTGAACGAGCCGCCGAGGATGAGGCCGCCATCGGGCTGGCGTGCGATCGCGGAAATCGTTCCCTGAAGCCCCACGGGCACGTTCGGCACGGGCAGAGGCGTCGGCGATTGCGCGATGGCGGGCGACGTCGCCAGCACCAGCAGGAATTTGGCGCAGCAGCGTAGGAAGTCCGCGCTCATCCGTGCCATTCGCCCGATCCCCGACTCTCCGCGTCGGCGGCTATCATACGTTGGGAGAGTGACTTCGGTGGCAGCCGCAGCCACGAGCAGGAGGGCGATCGGCTCAGGTCGAGAGCCGGGGCGGCCTGCGCACGCGTCAGCTGCGCAGACCGACGCCGCGCTGGAGCAGGACCATGCCGAGCACGCCGAGCGCGACGGCGAAGCCGAGCATGACCGCGAACGAGACGCCGAGCGGCACGTCGCTGATGCCGAGCAGGCCGTAGCGGAACGCATTGACCATGTAGAGGATCGGATTGACGTAGCTGATCTCGCGCCACGGGCTGCCGAGCTGGTCGACCGAGTAGAACACGCCGCCCAGGTACGTCAGCGGCGCCAGCACGAAGGTCGGCACCAGCGCGATGTCGTCGAACTTCTTCGCCCACACCGCGTTGGCGAAACCGGCCAGCGAGAACACGATCGAGGTCAGCAGGATCGTCGACAGCGTGATCCACGGGTGGTACAGGTGGATGCGCGTGAAGAACAGCGAGATCGCCAGCACGATCGCCGCGACCAGCAGGCCGCGCAGCACGGCGCCGCAGACGTAGCCGGCGAGGATCACCCACGGCGGCATCGGCGAGGCGAGCATTTCCTCGACGTGGCGGCCGAACTTCGCGCCGAAGAACGAGGACGAGATGTTGCCGTAGCTGTTGGTGATCACCGCCATCATGATCAGGCCCGGCACGATGTAGTCGATGTACTGGATGCCGGGCGCGATCTCGCCGATGCGGCTGCCGACCAGGCGGCCGAAGATGACGAAGTACAGCGTCATCGTGATCGCCGACGGCAGCAGGGTCTGCATCCAGATGCGCAGGATGCGCACCACCTCGCGGCGCGTGATCGTGAAGAAGGCGATCAGGTTCGGGGAAGAGGACATTTCTGGTTTTCCGGATTCGGGAAGTTCGCGCAGGACCCGCGGAGGTTCGTCGGTGGAGCGGCCGCCGTTCGGCACTTCGCGTTCCCTCACGCGGCCTGCGGGCCGCGTTCGACCGTGTCCGAGGCGGTCTTGCCGCTCTCGACGAGGCGCACGAACAGCTCCTCCAGGCGGTTGGCCTTGTTGCGCATCGAGCGCACCGTCACGCCGTGCGCGGAGAGCGCGGCGAACAGCGAGTTCAGGTCGTGCTCGCGCGACATCTCCGCTTCGAGCGTGACCTCGTCCACGCGCGTCAGCCTCACGCCGGCGACTTCCGGCAGGGCGGCGACCGGCTCGACCAGGTCGAGCACGAAGGTCTCCACGTCGAGCTTGCCCAGCAGCTGCTTCATCGACGTGTTCTCGATGATGCGGCCGTGGTCGATGATGGCGATGTTGCGGCAGAGCTGTTCGGCTTCCTCGAGATAGTGCGTGGTCAGGATCACCGTGGTGCCGGCGGCGTTGATGCCGCTGATGAACTTCCACATCGAGCGGCGGATCTCGATGTCCACGCCGGCGGTCGGCTCGTCGAGGATCAGCAGCTTCGGCTCGCTCATCATCGCCCGCGCGATCATCAGCCGGCGCTTCATGCCGCCGGACATCGCGCGCGCGGCGTCGAAGGCCTTGTCCCACAGCGCCAGCTGCTTGAGATACTTCTCGGCGCGTTCGGCGGCGACGCGGCGCGGGATGCCGTAGAAGCCGGCCGAATTGACGCAGATGTCGAACGGCTTCTCGAACAGGTTGAAGTTGAGCTCCTGCGGCACCAGGCCGATCAGGCGCATCGCCGCGCTGCGCTGCCGCAGCACCGACACGCCGAACACGCGCGCGTCGCCGCCGGTGGCGTTGACCAGTGAGGAAAGGATGCCGATCAGGGTCGACTTGCCGGCGCCGTTCGGGCCGAGCAGGGCGAAGAAGTCGCCGGGCTGCACGCTCAGCGAGACGCCCTTGAGCGCCTGCACGCCGTTCGGATAGGTCTTCTTCAGCTCGACGACGTCGAGTGCGGGGATGTTCGTCATGGGTTCCGGAGAGGGCGCACGGGGGAGAAACGCGGCCGCCTGCTAGTATACCGGGCTGTCCGTTGCCCCCAGTTGCCGCCTCGATGGAACATTTCAAGCTCCGCCTCGCCGCGAGCCACATGCTGGCCCCGTCCGTCCGCCATCTCGCCTTCGAGCGCGACGACGGCCAGCCGTTCGCCTTCGTGCCGGGGCAGTTCATCCAGGTGCACTTCCACTACGCCGACGGCAAGGCGACCAAGCGCAGCTATTCGGTCGGCACGGTCGGCGACGGCAGCGGCACGGTGCAGCGCGTCGAGATCGCGGTTTCCTACGTCGAGGGCGGCGCGGCCACGGCGCTGCTGTCGCAGCTGGACGAGGGCGACACGATCGACGCCAGCGGCCCCTTCGGCCGCTTCTGCCTGATGGATGCGGACACCAACCGCCGCTATCTGCTCGTCGCCACCGGCACCGGCGTCACGCCGTACCGCGCGATGCTGCCGCAGATCCGTGCGCTGACCGCCTCGCGCGGCTGCACGTTCGCGCTGGTCTACGGCGCGCGCAACGAACAGGAGCTGCTCTACGGCGACGAGTTCGAGGCGTTCGCGCGCGAGGTGCCGGGTTTCTCCTTCCATCCGTGCTTCAGCCGCACGCCGCGTGCGGTGCCGCGGCCGCACGACCGCAGCGGACGCGCCCAGGTCGCGCTGGGCGAGCTCGGCCCGAACGCCGAACACGACATCGCCTATCTGTGCGGCAATCCGAACATGGTCGACGAGACGTTCGCCATGCTGAAGGAGGCCGGCCTGCCGGTGCCGCACATCCGGCGCGAGAAGTACGTCTCCTCGCGCTGAGGCGGCGCGGTTTCGTTGGCACGGCCGTCTGGACGTCCAGACGGAAATTCGCGCCGCGCAATTCCCGCCAAGAAACGTGCCAACATTCGGCAATGCGCAACGCTTGACATACCGTTTTCGACTCGTTTAGGGTCGGCTCCATGTCGCATCGCAGCAGCCACCGTCCGATCGCCAACCGCCTCGCGGCGGCGGTGCTCGTTCGTGCCCTGCTCGTGCAGCGCGGCGCGCTCGTCCTTGTACTCGTACTCCTTATTACCAGCGGAGGTGCGGGTTAGGGCACGCGTCGAAGGCGAAACAGGCCGAAGACACCCGAAAACCCCGCACCCGGCGACGGATGCGGGGTTTTTTTATGAACTTTTTTGCGGTCCGTCCGGGATCGCGCGGCCCGCAAGGCCGCAAGGACACCAGGAAGCTCCGGCTTCGCAAGACCCCTCGGCGGCCGCCCCGGTCGCCTTTCTCACCAAGTTCGGGACCCAGATGAACGCTGAAAACACCACGACCGACAGCGAAGCCGACGTAGCCGAACGGCGCGTCCTGGTCTTCGACACGACCCTGCGCGACGGCGAGCAGTCGCCCGGCTTCTCGATGAGCCGCGCGCAGAAGCTGCGCATGGCGCACGCGCTGGAGGAGCTGGGCGTCGACGTCATCGAGGCGGGCTTCCCGATCGCCTCGGACGGCGACTTCGAATCGGTGCGCGCGATCGCCACCGAAGTCCGCCATGCGCGCATCTGCGGCCTGGCGCGCGCGCAGGTCAACGACATCGAGACCGCTGCGCGCGCGCTGCAGCCGGCCGCGCACGCGCGCATCCACATCTTCCTGGCGACCAGCCCGCTGCACCGCGAGCACAAGCTCGGCATGAGCAAGCAGCAGGTCGTCGACACGGCGGCCAGCGCGATCCGCCGCGCGTGCGAGCTGTGCGACGACGTCGAGTTCTCCGCCGAGGACGCGATCCGCACCGAGCCGGACTATCTCGCCGAGGTGTTCAGCGCCGCGATCCAGGCGGGTGCGCGCACGCTCAACACGCCCGACACCGTCGGCTACACCACGCCGGCCGAGATGTACGAGCGCATCGCCTACCTGCGCCGCCACGTGCGCGGCGTGGAGCAGGTGGTGCTGTCGGTGCACTGCCACGACGACCTCGGCATGTCGGTGGCCAACAGCCTGGCGGCGATCGCCGCCGGTGCCGGCCAGGCCGAATGCACCCTGCTCGGCATCGGCGAACGCGCCGGCAACGCCTCGCTGGAGGAGATCGTGATGGCGCTGCGCACGCGCCACGACCTCTACCGCGCGCGCACCGGCATCCGCACCGAGCGGCTGCAGCCGACCGCGCGCCTGCTCGCCAACCTGGTCGGCGCGACGATCCCGCGCAACAAGGCGATCGTCGGCGAGAACGCGTTCGCGCACGAATCGGGCATCCACCAGCACGGCGTGCTCAAGCATCGCGCGACCTACGAGATCATGCGGCCCGAGGACGTCGGCTGCGCGCGCTCCTCGCTCGTGCTCGGCAAGCACTCCGGCCGCCACGCGCTGCGCGATCGCCTGAAGACGCTCGGCTACACGCTCGACGAGGCCGCGTTCGAGGACGTCTTCGCGCGCTTCAAGGCACTGTGCGACCGCAAGAAGGAGGTCCACGACGGCGATCTCGAGGCGCTCGCGGTCGGCCGCGATCCCGAGGCGGCCGGTCCGTGGACGCTCGAGCACCTGCACGCGGCCAGCCATCTCGGCGGCAGCGCGTCCGCCTCGGTGCGCCTGCTCCACGAAGACGGCCGCCGCGTCAGCGAGGCGGCGATCGGCGACGGCCCGGTCGACGCGGTGCTGCGCTCGGTCGCACGCGCGGTCGGCTGCGACCTCGCCCTGCACGAATTCAGCATCCGCGCACTCGGCGAGGGCGGCGACGCGCAGGGCCAGGCCACGCTGAGCGCGCGCCACGAAAACCGCAATCTCACCGGTCGCGGCGTCTCCACCGACATCGTCGAGGCGGCCGCGCTGGCCGTGCTCGAGATCGTCAACCGCATCGAACACTCCACGCAGCGCGTCGCCACCGCACTGGCCGCCAACCACTGATCGACATCGGTCTGATCAACATCCGTCTGATCGACATCCGTCACGCAACCGAACGACAACCACGAAGGGTCGACGTCATGAACCACGCACCGCTGATCTGGCACAACGGAAGGCTCAAGCCCTGGGCGGAGGCGACCGTGCACGTCAGCGCGCACGCGCTGCACTACGGCTCCTCGGTGTTCGAGGGCGAGCGCGTCTACTCGACGCCGCGCGGGCCGTGCTACTTCCGGCTCGAGGACCACACGCGGCGCCTGTTCGAGTCCGCGCGCATGTACGAGATCGACATCGGCTACGGCGAGGACGAGATCAACGCGGCCTGCCTGGAGCTGATCCGCGCCAACGGCCTGGACAGCGCCTACGTGCGGCCAATCGTGTTCCGCGGCGCCGGCGGGCTCGGCGTGCTGCCGGCGGAGGGCTCGCCGGTGGACGTGTCGATCCTCGCGCTGAACTGGGGCGCCTACCACGGCGAGGCGCGCGAGCACGGCGCCGACGTGTGCGTGTCCTCGTGGAACCGCCCGGCGCCGAACACCTTCCCGAGCTGGGCCAAGGCCGGCGGCAACTACCTGTCGAGCCAGCTGATCGCCTTCGAGGCGCGGCGCGGCGGCTACGCCGAGGGCATTGCGCTCGGCACCAACGGCCTGCTCAGCGAAGGCGCCGGCGAGAACCTGTTCGTGTTGCGCAAGGGCCGGCTGCTGACGCCGCCGACCAGCGCCGGAATCCTCTCCGGCATCACGCGCGACAGCGTGATCGCGCTGGCCGGCGACCTCGGCATCGCCGTGGAGGAACGCGACCTGCCGCGCGAGGCGCTGTACGCCGCGGACGAGATCTTCATGACCGGAACGGCGGCCGAGATCACGCCGGTGCGCTCGGTCGACCGCAAGCCGGTCGCCGACGGCAAGCCCGGCCCGATCACGCGCGCGCTGCAGGACACCTTCTTCGGCCTGTTCGAGGGACGCACGCCGGACCGGCGCGGCTGGCTGACGCCGGTGCACGACGAGGCGCTGGCGAGGGCCGCGGCCTGAACCCTTTTCCTTCCCCCGCGAGGCGGGGGAAGGTGCCGACCGCGGGCGCAGGAGCGCCTGCGAACAGCGAAGCTGGCCCGAAGGGCGAGCGCCATGGATGGCGCGAGTCACGCGGATGGGGGGAAGCCGGAGTGAAGCACTCCGCTCCGACAACCCTCACCCTGCTCTCTCCCGCAAGCGGGAGAGGGAACGTCCGGCAGACGACGATTTACCCGATACGCCATCCATCTCACACACGCATTCGCTCATGACCACACCCCGCACGCTGTTCGAAAAGATCTGGGACGCGCACCTCGTCGCGCCGGAGTCGGCTTCCGCGCCGGCGGTCCTCTACGTCGACCTCCAGCTGCTCCACGAGGTCACCTCGCCGCAGGCGTTCGACGAGCTGCGCGCGCGCGGCCTGAAGGTGCGCCGGCCCGATCGCGTGCTCGCCACGCTCGACCATTCCACGCCGACCCTGCCGCCGGACGCGGCCGGCCGGCGGCCGTATGCGACCGCCGAAGCCGAGCAGCAGGTCGCCGCGCTGGAGCGCAACGCGCGCGAGTTCGGCATCGAGCTGCACGGCTGGGGCAGCGCGCACCGCGGCATCGTGCACGTGATCGGTCCCGAGCTCGGCGCGACCCGGCCGGGCATGACGATCGTCTGCGGCGACAGCCACACGTCCACGCACGGCGCGTTCGGCGCGCTCGCGTTCGGCATTGGCACCACCGAGGTCGGCCACGTGCTGGCGACGCAGTGCCTGCTGCAGAGAAAGCCGAAGACGCTGGCGATTCACGTCGAGGGCCGGCTGCGTCCCGGCGTCGGCGCGAAGGACCTGATCCTGCACGTGATCGGCCGCATCGGCGTCAACGGCGGCACCGGCTGCGTCGTCGAATATCGCGGCGACACGATCCAGGCGCTGTCGATGGAAGAGCGCATGACGGTGTGCAACATGTCGATCGAAGCCGGCGCGCGCGCCGGCCTGATCGCGCCGGACGAGACCACGTTCGCCTGGCTGAAAGGACGCGAACGCGCACCGCAAGGCGCCGACTGGGACCGTGCCGTGGCCTACTGGCGCACCTTGCGCAGCGACGAAGGCGCGCGCTACGACGCGCAAGTGCGCATCGACGCCGCGGCGATCGAGCCTTCGATCACCTACGGCACGCATCCGGGCATGGTCGCTCCGATCGGCGCGCGTGTGCCGGCGCCTGCCGGTGCGCAGGAGCGCCGTGCACTCGACTACATGCGGCTTGAGCCCGGCCAGGCGCTCGCCGGCACGCCGGTCGACGTCGTCTTCGTCGGCAGCTGCACGAACTCGCGCCTTCCGGACCTGCGCGAGGCCGCCTCGCTGCTGCGCGGCCGCCGCATCGCCGACGGCCTGCGCATGCTGGTCGTGCCGGGCTCCGAGCAGGTCAAGCTCGACGCCGAGCGCGAAGGCCTGCACGAGGTGTTCCGCGCCGCCGGCGCCGAATGGCGCGAGCCGGGCTGCTCGATGTGCCTGGGCATGAACGGCGACATCGGCCGGCCGGGGCAGCTGATCGTCAGTACCAGCAACCGCAACTTCGAGGGCCGGCAGGGGCCGGGCGTGCGCACGGTGCTGGCCAGCCCCCTGGTCGCCGCCGCGACCGCGCTGGCCGGCTGCATCGCCGACCCGCGCGACTACGCCGCGCAGGAGGCTGCATGAAACCCGCGCTGCTTCGTCTCCTGCCTTCGTCATTCCCGCGAACGCGGGAATCCCTTTTGATCCTGAGCGGCGCAGGAGCGGCGCAATGGAATTCCGCCTGCGCGGGAATGACGTCGGATCCGTCCGTGCTTGCGCGAGGAATCAACATGCGTCCGGAGGTTGCATGACACCGTTGGCCACCCTGCGTTCGCGCACCGTCGTGCTGCCGTTCGAGAACATCGACACCGACCGCATCGTGCCGGCGCGCTTCCTCACCACCACCCAGCGCTCCGGCCTCGGGCGCGTGCTGTTCAACGACTGGCGCTATCGCGAGGACGGCAGCGAGAACCCGGATTTCGCGCTGAACCGGCCGGAGGCCAGCGGCGCGCAGATCCTCGTCGCCGGCCGCAATTTCGGCTGCGGCTCCTCGCGCGAACACGCACCGTGGGCGCTGGCCGACTACGGCATCCGCGCGGTGCTGTCCAGCGAGATCGCCGACATCTTCCGCAGCAACGCGCTGAAGAACGGCGTGCTCGCGATCGTGCTGAGCGAGGCGGAGCACCGCTGGCTGCTCGACCATCCGGGCATCGAGCTGGCGATCGACGTCGCCGCCGGAACGATCGAACTGCCCGACGGCGGCCGCTTCGGCTTCGAGCTCGACGCGTTCGCGCGGCACTGCCTGATCGAAGGCGTCGACCAGCTCGGCTTCCTGCTCAAGCACGCGGACGCGATCGCGGCGTTCGAGCGTGCGCGCGAAGCGGCGTAGTCGACTGCTGCATGAGGACCCGGCGCATACAAGAAGGAATCCTCTCAGAGGCGCGGAGAACGCAGAGGAGACGTATTTCTCCGCGTTCCCTGCGCGTCTGCGAGAGAGCTCTTTCACTCGCGTGAAAAAAAAAGCGTATGGCCGGAAAAGCGAAATCCACGATCGACGCAACCTGAGAAGAACATGAAAGCCAACATCGCAATCCTCCCCGGCGACGGCATCGGCCCCGAAGTCATCGCCGCCGCGGTCGACGTCCTCGCCGACGTCGCGCGCCGCCACGGTCACGAGTTCGCCTTCGCAGAACACGCGATCGGCGGCATCGCCATCGACACGCACGGCGAGCCGCTGCCGGCGGCGACGCTGGCGGCGTGCAAGGCCGCCGACGCGGTGCTGCTCGGCGCGGTCGGCGGACCGAAGTGGTCCGACCCGAAGGCGCCGGTGCGGCCCGAGCAGGGCCTGCTGGCGCTGCGCGCCGGACTGGGCGTGTACGCCAACCTGCGCCCGGTCAGCGTGCATCCGCGCCTGGCCGGGCTGTCGCCGCTGAAGAACGAGAAGCTCGCCGGCGTCGACGTGCTGTTCGTGCGCGAGCTGACCGGCGGTGCCTACTTCGGCGCGAAGACGCGCAGCGCCGACACGGCCACCGACGAGACGAGGTACACCGTCGCCGAGATCGAGCGCGTCGCGCGCCGCGCGTTCGAGCTGGCGCGCGGCCGCCGCCGCCACGTCACCTCGGTCGACAAGGCGAACGTGATGGAAACCTCGCGCCTGTGGCGCGAGACCATCACGCGCATCGCTTCGGACTACCCAGACGTGCAGCTGGAGCACCAGCTGGTCGATTCGATGGCGATGCTGCTGCTGACGCGGCCGGCGTCCTACGACGTGGTCGTGACCGAGAACCTGTTCGGCGACATCCTCACCGACGAGGCCGCCGCGCTGGCCGGCTCGCTCGGCCTGCTGCCGTCGGCCTCGCTCGGTGAAGGCCGCGTCGGCCTGTACGAGCCGATCCACGGTTCGGCGCCGGACATCGCCGGGCAGGGGCTGGCCAATCCGCTCGGCGCGATCCTCAGTGCGGCGCTGCTGCTGCGCCACTCGCTGCACCTGGACGCCGAAGCGGCGGCGGTCGAGGCCGCAGTCGAGAGCGCGCTCGCCAGCGGCGAACTGACGCGCGACCTCGGCGGCAAGGCTGGCACGAGCGATCTCGCCGGATCGGTGCGGGCCGCGCTGGCCGCACAAAGGCGGGAAGCCGCATGAGCGAGCCGAAACCCGGCGCGAAGCGGATCGAGGCGGTCGTTTCGGTGCCGCTGCGCAGCGACGTCATGAAATCCGGCCCCGATCGCGCACCGGCGCGCGCGATGCTGTACGCGACCGGCCTCGACGCCGAGGCGATCGCCAAGCCGCTGGTCGCGATCGTGCACACGTGGTCGAACATCTCGCCGTGCAACCTCAACCTGCGCGACCTCGCCGAGGCCGCAGCCGAGGGCGTGCGCGCGGCCGGCGGCACGCCGATCGAGTTCAACACCATCGCCGTCACTGACGGCATCGCGATGGGCACGCCGGGCATGCGCGCCTCGCTGGTCAGCCGCGAGGTCATCACCGATTCGATCGAACTCGCCGTCGACGGCCATTCGCTCGATGCGATGGTCGTGCTGTGCGGCTGCGACAAGACCATTCCGGCCGCGGCGATGGCATTGGCGCGGCTGAACATCCCCGGCGTGGCGCTGTACGGCGGCAGCATCGCGCACGGACGTCTGGACGGCCGTTCCATCACCGTGCAGCAGGTGTTCGAGGCGGTCGGCGCGCACGGCGCGGGAACCATCGACGACGCGCGCCTGGCCGACGTCGAACGCAAGGCCTGTCCCGGCGCCGGTGCCTGCGGCGGCCAGTTCACCGCCAACACGATGGCGATGGTGCTGACCGCGCTGGGCCTGTCACCGCTCGGCTTCAACGACATTCCTGCCACCGACGCAGCCAAGCTCGACGCCGCGCGCCGCTGCGGCACGCTCGCGCTCGACGCGCTGCGCGCGCAGCGCCGCCCGCGCGACGTGATGACGCCGGCCGCGTTCCGCAACGCCGCGCGCGTCGCCGCGGCGACCGCCGGTTCGACCAACGCCGTGCTGCACCTGCTGGCGATCGCCGCCGAGGCCGGCGTGGCGCTGACGCTGGAAGACTTCGAGGACGCCTCGGTGTCGACGCCGGTCATCGCCGACCTGATGCCGGGCGGGCGCTACACCGCGATCGAGATGAGCGCGGCCGGCGGCCTCGCCCAGGTGCTGCGCGAGCTGCGCGCGGCGGGGCTGGTGGCCGACGTGCCGACCACGACCGGCCGCAGCCTGTTCGCCGAACTCGACGCCGCGCCGCCGGCGCCGGCCGACCAGGCCGTCGTCGTGCCGGTGGCGCGCGCGTTCAAGCCGCGTGGCGGCTATTCGATCCTGTACGGCAACCTCGCACCGGAGGGCTGCGTGCTCAAGCTGGCCGGCAAGGGCCGCCTGCACTTCGAAGGACGCGCACGCGTGTTCGAGAGCGAGGAGGACACGTTCCGCGCGGTGCAGGCCGGCGCGATCCAGGCCGGCGACGTCGTGGTGATCCGCAACGAAGGGCCGGTCGGCGGCCCCGGCATGCGCGAGATGCTCGCCGTCACCGCGGCGCTGGTCGGGCGCGGCCTTGGTGACGACGTCGCGCTGATCACCGACGGCCGCTTCAGCGGCGCCACGCACGGCTTCATGGTCGGCCACGTCGCGCCAGAAGCCGCCCGCGGCGGAGCGATCGCGCTGCTGCGCGACGGCGACCGCATCGTCATCGACGCCGCGCGCCGAGTGATCGAAACCGATGCCGACCTGGAGGCGCGCAGAACGGCGTGGCAGGCACCGGCACCGAAGGTGCTGCACGGCGTGCTGGCGAAGTACGCCAAGCTGGTCGGTTCGGCGGCGAAAGGCGCCGTGACCAGTTCGTGATCTTTTTGCGGTTCCCCCTCTCCCGCTTGCGGGAGAGGGTTGGGGTGAGGGAAATCGGAGTGGGGTCTTTCGCTCCGTTCCCCTCATCCGGCGCTACGCGCCACCTTCTCCCGCATCGGGAGAAGGAGAAGCACGTCCATTCATGCCCCGGAGATCGAAATGACCGTTACCACGCAAGCCCTGCAAGACTCGCGCATCGCCATCCTCGGCTACGGCAGCCAGGGCCGCGCGCACGCGCTGAACCTGCGCGATTCCGGACTCGACGTCGTCGTCGGCCTGCGCGCCGGCGGACCGACCGCAGCGAAGGCGGCCGCCGACGGTTTCGCGGTCGCCACGCCCGCCGAGGCGGTCAAGGGCGCCGATCTGGTCGCCGTGCTGACGCCGGACATGGTGCAGCCCAAGCTGTACGAGGAGGCGATCGCGCCGATCCTGCGGCCGGGCGCGGCGCTGCTGTTCGCGCACGGCTTCAACGTGCACTTCAAGGCGATCGCGCCGCGCGCGGACATTGACGTGATCCTGGTCGCACCGAAGGGGCCGGGTCATCTGGTGCGCACGGAGTACGAGATCGGCCGCGGCGTGCCGTGCCTGTACGCGGTCTACCAGGACGTGTCCGGCCACGCCAAGGACAAGGCGATGGCGTACGCGGCGGGTCTGGGCGGCGCGCGCGCGCTGCTGATCGAGACCGACTTCAAGGAAGAAACCGAGACCGACCTGTTCGGCGAGCAGGCCGTGCTCTGCGGCGGCGCCAGCGAGCTGGTGCAGAAGGGCTTCGAGACCCTCGTCGAGGCCGGCTACCGGCCGGAGATCGCCTACTACGAAGTGCTGCACGAGCTGAAGCTGATCGTCGACCTGCTCTACCAGGGCGGCATCACCAAGATGCTGAACTTCATCTCCGAGACCGCGCAGTACGGCGACTACGTCAGCGGTCCGCGCATCGTCGACGCGGCGACAAAGGAGCGCATGAAAGCGGTGCTGAAGGAGATCCAGGACGGCACCTTCGCGCGCAACTGGAGCGAGGAATACAAGGCCGGTCTGCCGAACTACCGGCGCATGAAGCAGGCCGACCTCGAGCATCCGATCGAGAAGGTCGGCGCGCAGCTGCGCGCGAAGATGGTGTGGCTCAACGAGGCTTGAGGTTTTCCCTTCTCCCGCTTGCGGGAGAAGGGATCCCGCAATGAGGACCGACCGATGAACGCAGTGCTGCAGTCCGATGTGCCCGTCGATTCGCACCCCCTCGCCGGTCGCGCGATGTCCGGTGCCGACATCGTCGTGCAGGTACTCGCCGACGAAGGCGTCGAGGTCGTGTTCGGCTATTCGGGCGGCGCGATCCTGCCGGTGTACGACGCGGTGTTCCGCTACAACCGCGAGCACGCGCGCGCCGACGGCGGCGAGCCGCTGCCGCTGATCGTGCCGGCGAACGAGCAGGGCGCCGGCTTCATGGCGCAGGGCTACGCGCGCGCCTCCGGCAGGGTCGGCGTGGCGCTGGTCACCTCCGGGCCGGGCGCGACCAATACGGTCACGCCGGTGCGCGACGCGATGGCCGATTCGGTGCCGATCGTGGTGATCTGCGGCCAGGTGCCCACCGCGGCGATCGGCTCGGACGCGTTCCAGGAGGCGCCGGTCAGCAACATCATGGGCGGCTGTGCCAAGCACGTGTTCCTCGTCACCGAGGCCGGCAAGCTCGAGGCGACCCTGCGCAGCGCGTTCGAGATCGCGCGCACCGGCCGGCCGGGGTCGGTGGTGGTGGACATTCCCAAGGACGTGCAGAACGCGAACCTCGTCTTCGCCGGACGCGGCACGCTGGCGCTGCCGGGCTATCGCGCGCGGCTGCGCGCGCTCGACGAGGCCGCGCTCTCCGATGCGCAGTGCCGGCAGCTGTTCGAGGCGCTGGCGCGCGCCGAGCGGCCGCTGATCTACGCCGGCGGCGGCGTCGTCGCGGCGGAGGCGGCGCCGGCGCTGCGCGCGTTCGCGCACGAGTTCGGCATCCCCGTCACGACCACGCTGATGGGGCTGGGCGCCTGCGACACGACCGAGCCGCTGTCGCTGCACATGCTCGGCATGCACGGCACCGCCTTCGCCAACTACGCGGTGGAGGATTGCGATCTGCTGCTCGCGGTGGGCGCGCGCTTCGACGATCGCGTCGCCGGCGTGCCGGCGAAGTTCGCGCCGCAGGCGCGCTTCGTCGCGCACCTGGACGTCGATCCGGCCGAGATCAACAAGGTCAAGCGCGTGGACTGGCACCACCTCGGTGACCTCACGCGGGCGCTCGCGCGGCTGCACGCCTACGGCGTCGCGCTCGGCTTCCGTCCGCGCCAGAGTGGCGCCTACGCGGCCTGGCACGCGCACGTCGCCGAGCTGAAGAAGGTCCACGCGATGAACTACGACCGCGAGGCGGAGCGGATCCAGCCGTATGCGGTCATCGAGGAGATCAACCGGCATACCGACGGCCGCGCGATCATCACCACCGGCGTCGGCCAGCACCAGATGTGGGCGGCGCAGTACTTCGACTTCCGCGCGCCGCGGTTGTGGCTGACCTCCGGCTCGATGGGCACGATGGGTTTCGGTCTGCCGGCGGCGATCGGCGCGCAGTTCGCGCGGCGCGACCTCGTCGTGATCGACGTCGACGGCGACGCCAGCATCCGCATGAACCTGGGCGAGCTGGAGACGGTGACGACCTACGGGCTGCCGATCAAGATCGTCGTGCTCAACAACTTCGGCGACGGCATGGTGCGCCAGTGGCAGAAGCTGTTCTTCAAGGGACGCTTCTCCGGCAGCGACAAGAGCCTGCACCGCAAGGACTTCGTCAAGGCGGCGCAGGCCGATGGCTTCGAGTGGGCGCGGCGCCTGGACCGGCGCGAGGACCTCGCGCGCGTGGTCGCCGACTTCGTCGCGTTCGACGGCCCGGCCTTCCTCGAAGTCATCATCGATCCCGACGCCGGCGTGTACCCGATGGTCGGGCCGGGCATGGCGTACTCGGAGATGATCACCGGCGACTTCATCGCGTCGCGGCGCAAGCCGACGGAGCAGGAAGTGGGGCCGGCGGAGATGTTCTGATTCCTTGTGTTTTTCTTGCTCGTCATTCCCGCGAAAGCGGGAATCCACTTCAGCTGTGCGAGTGCGAGATGGATGACCAGCCCTTCGGCTGTTGATGGAGCGCCTCCCGCTTTCGCGGGAATGACGAAGACGCAGGCTTTTCCCGATTCCGATTCCCTATTCCCCAATCCCGGCTCCCCAACCCATGCGCCGACTCATCTCCATCCTGCTGCAGAACGAAGCCGGCGCGCTGGCCCGCGTGGCCGGTCTGTTCGCCGCGCGCGGCTACAACATCGACTCGCTGACGGTCGCCGCCACGCACGACGCCGCGGTGTCGCGGCTGACCCTGGTCACGGTCGGCGACGACGCGGTGATCGACCAGATCGTCAAGCAGTCGCGCAAGCTCGTCGACGTGATCGAGATCGAAGACCTCACCGGCGGCAGTGCGATCGAGTCGGAACTGCTGATCGTGCGGGTGCACGTGGCGGACGCGGCGCTGGCCGGATTCGTCGCCTGCCTGCGCCGGCATCCGCGCGCCTATGTGGTGGAGATCGTCGCCGGCGTGCGCACGGTCGAGTACGCCGGCAGCGGCGCCGAGGTGGACGAGTTTCTCGCCGAGCTCACACGTGTCTCGCCGCCGGTCGAGTTCGCACGCAGCGGCACGGCGGCGCTGCCGCGCGGCAGCGCGCCGCGCTTCGAGTCGCTGGCTGCGGCGCTCAGTACGTGACGGTGACCAGCACCACGTCGGCGTAGGCGCCGCTCGGCACCGGCGCCTGTGCCGGCACGCGGCCGTAGACGTCGAACGACTGTGCCGACCCGCTGCCGGTGCCGACCAGGGTGTCGGTGTTGAGCGTGCTTCCCCACGGCAGGCTGCGCGCCGTGTCGCGGTAGAGCCCGTAGGCGATCGCCGCGCCGCCGCCGCCGAGCATGCGCCGCGTGCCGCCGAGCGCATGCTGGCCGGCGCCGAGCCCGAGCTGCCAGGCGGTGCGCGCGGTGCAGTTCATGCCGATGGTGGAGACCTTGTCGATCGGCGCGGCGAGGGTCGAGGTGGTGCCGAAGTCGAGATCGCTGGCCAGCGTCAGCCGGCAGAACGGCACCACGTTGGCGCTGGCAGTGAACGGGAAGCTGCCGAGGCTGGCGTTGCCGCAGGTCGCCGGATACGTGCCCAGGCTCAGCAGCACCTCGTTGTAGTTGTACGAGAGCTTGGTGTGCGCGGCGTTGAAGACGTCGCTGTAGGCGCCGACGCCCAGGCCCGCCTGGGCGGCCGGCACTTGGCCGTAGACCGGAATCGAGCCGGTGCGCGTCTCGCCGTTGGCGAGGATCGTGAACGACAGGTCCTGCTGGAACGGCAGGTAGCTGGCGTTGTCGACCGAGCCCCAGATCTGCGTGCGCGCCGAGTTGCGGTAGATCTGGAACGCCATCGTGTCGCCAGGGGTGCTGGTCATCTGGCGCGGGTTGTAGCCCGCGCTCTGCGCGCCGGTGCCGATGCTGAAGCACATGCGCACGTACACGCCGTACAGCCCGCCGAGCAGGCCGCCGTTGTAGGTGCAGCGGTAGTTCAGCGTGGCGCCGGCGTTGACCAGCGCGCCGCCGGGCGCGACGTCGCCGAAGGCGAGATCGGTCAGCGTCGCCGAGCACGTCGTCGTCGCGTGCGCCGCCGTGGCGCCGAGGGCGAAAGCGAGCAGTGCGACCAGCGCAAGGAGGCGCCGTCTCATCGGAAATCCTCCTCGCGGCACGGCAGCGGGCCGAGGCGCAGCGCGGCCCCGGCTGCGTGCGGCAGGTCCAGCCGCACGTGGCAGAGGCGGCCTTCCGGCGTGCGCACGGCGAGCCGCACGTGTTCGTCGAGGTCGTCGAGGTAGACCACGCCGTCGTAGCCGACCGGCGCCTCGCTCGCGCGCCCCTCGACCTGCACGCGGCTGCCGAGCGCGAGTGGAGCGCCGTGCGCATCGTGCAGGACCAGTTCGGCCGAGCGCACCGGCTTCATCGCGAACCGCACCAGGGTGCCGGCGCGATCGCGCGGCACGGCGATCGCGTCCACGCGTTCGATGCGCATCGCCGCCGGCAGCTCCATCGGGTCGATCGACAGCTGGTTGCGCTGGTACGCCTGCAGGCGCGTCACCAGCAGCATGCCGTCGTCGTCGGTGCGGCCGATCGGGCGGTTCTCCAGCCGCACCGGCACCTGCGCGACGCCGTCGGTGGAGACGACGGCGAACGCGTCTTCCACGCGCCGCGCGGCGAAGGTGTGGTCGCCCATGCGGATCAGCGAACCGCTCGCCTCGGCGTAGGCGTAGCCGTCGCCGCCGAAGCTTCCGACGCCGCCGGTCCACTGGCCGTTCTCGCCGAGCCAGCCGGCTTCGGCCAGGCCGCCGTGCGCGTCGCCGCTGCGCGCCTGCACGCGCCAGCCGAAGCCACCGTCGGCCGGTACCGGGCGGCCGGCGTCGACGGTGGCGGACGTGCGCCCGCGCGAGTGCTGCACGCCGGCGTTGACGCTGCGGCTGCGCTCGAGCGCGAGCACCAGGGTGGCGAACGCCGAGCGGTCGCCGGCGTCGTCGAGATTGCGGTTGACGCCGAGGTTCAGCGACACGCGGCCGCCGAAGGTGCGCGACCAGTACGCGCTGGCGTAGCGCGAATCGTCGGTGCCCGGATAGCGCAGGTGCACGTAGCCGACCGAGAAGCTGCCGGCCGCCGCGCTGTTGAATCCGAACACGGCGCGCTCGCTGGCGCGGGCCGGCGGCGGGCCGTAGCGCGTGGCGACGTCGCGGTAGTCGCCGAACGTGCGCGTGCTGTCCAGGCCGATGGCGAAACGGCCGTCGGTCCAGTCGTAGGCGAGGTGCAGCAGCGAGCCGGAGCGGCCGTCGCCGACGCTGTGCGCGACCGCCGCGCCGAGGATGCCGGCGCTGCCCAGCTGCAGCGATCCGCCGCCGCCGGCGGCGAACACGTCGGCACTGCCTTCGGCGTGCGCCTCGAGCGTGAGGCGGTCGCTCCAGCCGTAGCGCAGGTTGGCGCTGGCCATCGGTTCGCCGGCGTAGTCCCACGAGGCCAGGCCGTAGCGCTGGCGCACGAAGCCCAGGCTCGCCGACCAGTCGGAGAGTCCGGCCTGCAGCAGCTGGCGCGAGCCGTAGAACGGCAGTTCGTAGCTGCGGCTGCGGCCGAGTGCGTCGGTCAGCACGACGCGCGCGATGCCGGCGCCGTTGACGGTCGGGATCGTGGTCAGCTGGAAAGGGCCGGGCGGCACGCTGCCGCTGTACTGGCGCATGCCGCCGATGTAGAGATCGACCGTCGACGGCACCGTCGCCTCGCCGAAGAAGGCCGGCAGCGGCGCGGTCACGCGATCGGGCTGCAGGCCGAAATCGCGGCCGATCTGCACGCCGCCGATGTAGGTCGGGCGCGTCCAGTCGAGCGCGCCGGTGGTGGTGTCGCCGACGGTCAGGCGCAGCATCGAGTCGGGAAACGCGAGCTGCCAGCTGCTGTCCAGGCGCACCGTCTCGCCGTTCCAGCCGGCGCCGGAACCGTCGCCGAACCGGTGGATCTGGGTGGTGCTGAAGACGCCGGCGCGGCCGGCGAACGCGCGCAGCTCGGTGCTCGCGTCCAGCTGCGTCGCATCGCCGTCGCGCGCGCCGCGCACGTCGTAGTTCAGCAGCAGGCCGGTGGCGCCGTCGGCGCGCGGCACGTGTGCGTCCGGTGCGTTCAGCCGGGTCGTTTCGTAGGCGAGCCAGCGCGACGGCGCCTGGATGGCGATGCGCTGGTGCGTGGCCTCGTACTGGACTTCGACGCCGTCCAGGTCGGCCGGCGCGAGCGGATCGACCGCGTCGTCCAGCAGCACGAAGCCGAGCTGGCGCAGCGTCGCCGTGCGCGCGTAGAGCTTGCCGGCGCGTTCGTCGAAGTGCGCGATCTGCCCGGTGTCGCGGCCGTTCACGCGTACCTCCAGGTACAGGCTGGTGCCGCGCGTCCAGTCCTCGCCGTCGGCGATCAGCCCGGGCGCGGTGTCGGCTGCGGCGGTGGACGCCGCCAGCATCAGCGCGGCGCCGCAGGCCAGCCGCAGGCGCATCGCCGCGCTACGGCGAGGCGCCGACGACGGCGAGGGTCTGTTCGTCGGGTGCACCGTTGATTCTCGATGCCAGGCGATCGCCGGCCGAGAGCGCCGGCGCGTCCGCCGCCAGCGGCCAGCGCATCGCGCTGCCGGGCAGCACGTAGCCGACCAGGCCGGGGACCAGTTCGGTGCGGCGGCCCTGCACGTCCACGCGGACGAGATTGCCGAGCTGCGCGTGCGCGGCGCCGCGATTGGCCACTTCCAGCACGCGCTTTCCGCCGTCCTCGAGCAGGCGGCCCTGCAGCTGCGGCGCGGCCGGCGCGTCGCCCGC
The DNA here is from genome assembly GCF_042652785.1 of Dokdonella ginsengisoli. Classification (NCBI taxonomy): domain Bacteria; kingdom Pseudomonadati; phylum Pseudomonadota; class Gammaproteobacteria; order Lysobacterales; family Rhodanobacteraceae; genus Dokdonella; species Dokdonella ginsengisoli. The sequence goes on from NZ_JBHSHD010000006.1 coordinate 210,914, forward strand.
GGGCGGCAGGAACACCGGCACCGAGTAGCGCAGCACGAAACGCAGTCCGCGCTGTGCGTCCGCATCCTGCGCCGGCGGCGGCGCGGATGCCGGCGCCAGCGGCAGTTCGTCGACCAGCACGCGGTAGGCGTCCTCGCGCGCGCCGTCGGCCGGCGCCGTGCGGATCACGCGCACCAGCTGGCGCGCGCCGGGCGCCAGCTCGATCATCGGCGGACTGGCGACCAGGCCGTGCGAAGGCGCCAGCTGTTCCTCGCCGCCCTGCTGCGTCCAGTGCAGCACGCGCACCTGCGCGTGCAGCGTCTGGCCGCCGGTATTGCCCAGCCACAGGCCGTCGGCATTGCGACCCGGCGCCAGCGTCAGCGAGGTCGGCGTGACCTGCAGGCCGCTGGCGCGCGCCTGCGGTCCGGCGCCGCAGAGCCAGGCCACGGCGCAGGCGAGCGCGAGCCGACGCAGGGACATCGGCGGCCTCAGTAGGTGACGGTCGCGGTGATCACGTCGTTGTAGCTGCCGGCCGGGAAGTTCGCGCTCGGCACGCGGCCGTAGACCGGGATGCTCACGGTGGAGCCGGTGCCGCTGCCGGCCAGCACGTTGCCGCCGGCGCCGATGGTGCTGCCCCAGACGTCGCCGGCGCCGCGCGCGGCGGCGCGGTACAGCTGGTACGGCACCAGGTTCGCGCCGTTGGCCATCTTGCGCGAGTTGACGTCGGTGCCGTTCTGGCCGTTGTCCAGCGCGACGGTGTAGGCGGTGCCGGGCGTGCAGCTCAGGTTGAGCGCGCCCTGGTTGTCGATGTTGGTCGAGGTCGACGGCTGGTTGCCGAAGTCGACGTCGGTGGCCGCCACGGTGTGGATGTCGCAGGAGCTGGTGATGACGATCTTCACGTTGAAGGTCGTGGTGTCGGTGGCGGCGGAAGCCGTGCCGGCGGCGAGGGCCGCAAGGACGGCGGCGAGGATTCTGGCTTGCATGACGTCTCCACTGGGTAGTCGACGAAGTGTCGGTACGCACCGCTACGCAGAAGTCGTGCCAGCCTCAAAAATGACAAATTAGTCATTTATGTACTTGGAAACAGTTCTCCAATTGACTTTCTGGCCGTAGTTCCTGTCGAAAAATGCCTGCTTGTGACGGGGCCGCCGTCCGCCTGCCGCTTCCCTGCGGGATGCGGCGGCAGGCTGTAAAGGACGCTTGACAGTCCTCCCGGCCGCGGATAGCCTCTTGTCAAGGAAGCTTGACAGGGGTGAGGCATGTTCAGGGAACTGTGGTGTTCCGGCACGACGCGCAGGTACTGGTGGGCGATGACCGGGCTGATGGCCGCCTACATTCCGACCTTCGTCTTCGCGATGGCGAAGATGCATTCGATCCAGTCGCCGCTGCTGCGCGCGGTCGCGGCGCTGTCGCCGATGCCGTTCCTGCTGGCGGCGGTCTACCTCGAATACCTGCGCATCCGCCGTACCGACGAGCTGCGGCAGCGCATGGAGCTGGAGGCCGGTCTGCTCGGCCTGGTCGCCTCGATCCTGATCGTGATGGCGCTGGGCCTGCTCGACGGCGCCGGCGTGGTGAAGCTGCCGCTGCTGCTGGCCGCGCCGGTGATGTGCGTGGTCTACATCGCCGCGCAGGTCTGGGCGCACCGGCACTACCAGTAGAACGCCACGATGGGCTTCTCCGACTGCTGCAGGCACTGCGCATGAAATACAGCCGCAAGCGCTACCAGACCGCCGTGCTGGTCCTGATGGCGATCTACTTCGCCGCGATCCTCCTGCTGTCGCCGCACGTGCGCGACGCGCAAGGCGTGCTGGCCAAGGCGGTGCTCGCGGTCGCGCCGGCGCTGCCGGTGGTCGGCGTGGTCTGGCTGATGACCTGGCGCGTCGTCCACAGCGACGAACTCGAGCAGCGCGTACACCTGATCGCGCTCAGCGTCGCCAGCGGCACGGTCGCCTCGCTGAGCCTGATCGTCGGCTTTCTCGCCGCCGGCGGTGTGGTCGCGCCGGGCGAAGACGCGCTGATCTGGGTGTTTCCGGGTCTGTGCGCGATCTACGGCCTCACGCGATGGAGCCTGTCGCGGTACTACGGCAGGGAAGGCCGAGGATGAACAACCACCTGCGCGAACTGCGCGAGGCGCGAGGCTGGTCGCAGGGCGAACTGGGCGAGCAGCTCGGCGTTTCCCGGCAGACCGTGAACGCGATCGAGACCGGCAAGTACGACCCGAGCCTGCCGCTGGCGTTCCGCATCGCGAAGCTTTTCCGCACATCGATCGAGGCGATCTTCGATCCGGGAGAACCAGAGCAATGAACAGACGCAACCTGTTGCAAATCGCGGTCGCGGTGGCGTTCCTGGCCGTGGTCGGCGCGCGCGAATGGAGCAAGTCGCGCGAGTCCGGCCGCACGCCGGCCGCGGCGCAGGGACCGGCGATCGTGCAGAAGAAGGGCGAGCGCGGCTTTCGCCTCGGCTCGCTCGCGTTCGAGCCGTGCGAGCTGGCCCAGCGCAACACGGCCGCGACCACGGCCGCGTTCTGCGCGCCGTTCCAGGTACCGGAGAACTGGGATCGCCCCGACGGCCGCAAGATCGACCTGCACCTGGCGCTGATCCGCAGCGAGGCGCCGGCGCCGGCGCGCGACCTGGCGGTGCTGCTCGCCGGCGGACCCGGCCAGGCGGCGACCGAGTCGTATCCGCGCGTGGCCGGCGCGTTCGCGCCGATCCTGCGTCATCGCAACCTCGTGCTGATGGACCAGCGCGGCACCGGCGCCTCGCATCCGCTGGAGTGCAAGCAGGATCTGGACGAAGAGGCGCCGTCGGCGCAGGCGCTGGACCTGGCCAGGATGCGCGCCGACACGCAGGCCTGTCTGGAGCAGCTCTCCGCGACGTCCGATCCGGCGCAGTACACCACCAGCGCCGCGGTACGCGACCTGGAGGCCCTGCGCCAGGCGCTCGGCGCACCGCAGTTCGACCTGGTCGGGGTTTCCTACGGTACGCGCGTCGCGCAGCAATACCTGATGCGTCATCCCGACGGCGTGCGCAGCATCGTGCTCGACAGCCCGGTGCCGAACGAGGAGATGCTCGGCTCGCAGTTCGCCGCCAACCTCGACGCCTCGCTGAAGGCGCAGTTCGCCGCCTGCGGCAAGACGCCGGCTTGCGCGAAAGCCTTCGGCGACCCGTACGCGAGCCTGTACCGCCTGCGCGACCAGCTCGCCGCCCGGCCCGAGGAGGTGAGCCTGCGCGATCCGCGCACCTACGCGACCGATAAGAAGCCGCTCGGCGCGCTGCGCCTGGCCGGGCTGGTACGCCTGTTCGCCTACGCGCCGGAAACCAGCGCCCTGCTGCCGCTGGTGATCGATCGTGCGCTGAAGGGCGACTTCGCGCCGATGGTCGGCCAGTCCGAGTTCATCGCCCAGGAGATGTCCGATCTCACCGGCAACGCCATGCAGCTGTCGGTGATCTGTGCCGAGGACGCCGAGGGCCTCGTCGAGCGGCCGCAGGACGCCGGCCTCCTGCTTGGCGACGCGTTCGTGCGCGTGCTGCGCGAACAGTGCGCAGTCTGGCCGCGCGGCAGCCGGCCGGCCGACTTCCACGCGCCGGCCAAGAGCGACAAGCCGGTGCTGATCCTGTCCGGCGAGTTCGACCCGGTCACGCCGCCGCGCTACGGCGAGGCGATCGTGAAGGGGCTGTCGAACGGGCGCCAGCTGGTCGCCGCCGGGCAGGGCCACAGCGTGATGGGCCGCGGCTGTCTGCCCAAGCTCGTCGCGCGTTTCGTCGAAGACCTCGACGCGAAGAACCTCGACGCCGGTTGCATCGCCGACTTCGGTCCGACCCCGGCCTTCATCGACTTCAACGGAGCCGGTCCATGATCGAAGTGAACGACCTGCACAAGGCCTTCGGCGCGGTGAAGGCCGTCGACGGCGTGTCCTTCGCCGCGCGCGACGGCGAGATCACCGGCCTGCTCGGCCCGAACGGCGCCGGCAAGACCACCACGCTGCGCATGCTCTACACGCTGATGCGGCCCGACCGCGGCGCAGTGCGCGTGGACGGCATCGACGCGGCCGCCGATCCGCTCGCCGTGCGCCGGTGCCTGGGCGTGCTGCCCGACGCGCGCGGCCTGTACAAGCGCCTGAGCGCACGCGAGAACATCGACTACTTCGGCCGCCTGCAGGGGCTGGACGCGGCCACCCGCCGCCGCCGCGCCGACGAGCTGATCGCCGCGCTGGACATGGCCGACATCGCCGAGCGCCGCACCGAGGGCTTCTCGCAGGGCCAGCGCGTGAAGACGGCGATCGCGCGCGCGCTGATCCACGATCCGCGCAACGTGATCCTCGACGAGCCGACCAACGGTCTGGACGTGATGGCCACGCGCGCGATGCGCACCTTCATGCGCCGTCTGAAGGAGGAGGGCCGCTGCGTGCTGTTCTCCAGCCACATCATGCAGGAGGTCGGCGCGCTGTGCGACCGCATCGTGGTGATCGCGCACGGGCGCGTCGTCGCCGACGAGTCGCCGGCACAGCTGCTCGCACAGACCGGACAGACGAGCCTGGAGGACGCCTTCGTCCAGATCATCGGCTCCGAAGAGGGACTGGCCGCATGAGCGCTCCCCTCCGATTTCGCCGCGACGTCATGCCCGCGAACGCGGGCATCCCTCGCGTTCCCGTGGCGTCACGCAAGGCAATCGCCGGCTTTCGCGGGCATGACGCCTGCACACCGACTCGGCTTTTTCCGAAAGGATGGTTTTCGACATGAAATCCGTACTGACCGTCTTCTGGAAGGAAATCCGCGAGAACCTTCGCGACCGGCGCACCGTCATGAACACGCTGCTGACCGGGCCGCTGTTCGCGCCGCTGGTGTTCGTGCTGATCATCAACGCGGCGGTGACGCGCGAACTGGACAAGGCCGAGCTGCCGCTGGACGTGCCGGTGGTCGGCGCCGAGCACGCGCCGAACCTGATCGCCGCGCTGAAGCAGCAGAACTTCCGCATCAAGGACGCGCCGGCCGATCCGGAGCGCGCCGTGCGCGAGCAGGACGCCGACCTGGTGCTGCGCATTCCGCCCGACTACGGCGACGCGTGGCGCAAGGGCGAATCGGCCCAGGTCGAGCTGATCTTCGACGCCTCGCAGCGCGACGCGCAGGGTTCGGTGTCGCGCCTGCAGCGCGCGCTGGAAGGCTACGGCCAGCGCGCCGGCGCGTTGCGCCTGATCGCGCGCGGGCTGACCCCGGACCTGATCCGCCCGCTGGCCGTCGCCTCGCGCGACCAGTCCACCGCGCAGAACCGCAGCAGCGCGCTGTTCGGCATGCTGCCGTACTTCTTCATCCTCGGCGGCTTCATCGGCGGCATGGCGCTGGCCATCGACACCACCGCCGGCGAGCGCGAGCGGCAGTCGCTGGAGCCGCTGCTGGTCAATCCGGTCGCGCGCGGCCGCATCCTCGCCGGCAAGCTCGGCGCGACCAGCCTGTTCGCCTTCGTCACGGTGCTGCTGAGCATCGTCGCGTTCTCGATCGCCGGGCAGTTCCTGCCGACCGAGAAGCTCGGCATGTCGCTCGACATCGGCGTGCGCTTCGCCGCGCTGACGCTGTTCGTGATGCTGCCGCTGGTGCTGCTGCTGGCGACCCTGCAGACGCTCGCGGCGGCGTTCGCCAAGAGCTTCCGCGAGGCGCAGACGTATCTCTCGCTGCTGATGTTCGTGCCGGTGATCCCGACCCTGATGCTGTCGGTGTTCCCGCTCAAGACGCAGACCTGGATGTACGCGGTGCCGCTGATGGGCCAGCAGGTCGCGATCATGCGCTTCCTGCGCGGCGACGTCGTCACGCCGCAGCAGCTCGGCCTGTGCTTCGCCTGCACCGCCGTCGCGGCGCTGGTGTTCTACCTGATCACCGCGCGCATCTACGGCAGCGAGCGGCTGGCGATCTCGGCCTGAGGCTCACGCGCGCAGCAGCAGGCGGTAGGCCGGATTGGCGCTCTCGTCGCGGTGCGCGTAGCCGAGTCGTTCGAGGAAGCCGGCGAGGGCGGCGCGGTCGGATTCGGGCACCTGGATGCCGACCAGGATGCGGCCGTAGTCGGCGCCGTGGTTGCGGTAGTGGAACAGGCTGATGTTCCAGGCCGGGTCGAGCGCGGCGAGGAAGCGCGCCAGGGCGCCGGGGCGCTCGGGGAAGTCGAAGCGGTAGAGCAGCTCGTCGACGGCCAGCTCCGAACGCCCGCCGACCATGTGGCGCAGGTGCAGCTTGGCCAGCTCGTCGTGCGTGAGGTCGAGCACGTCGAAGCCGCCGCGCGCGAAATCGGCGGCGATGGCGGCGTTCTCGCCGGCGTTCCTCGTCTGCACGCCGACGAACAGGCGCGCCCGGCGCGGATCGCCGATGCGGTAGTTGAACTCGGTGATGCTGCGTTCGCCGAGCAGGGCGCAGAAGCGGCGGAAGCTGCCGCGTTCCTCCGGGATCGTCACCGCGAACAGCGCCTCGCGCGCCTCGCCGACCTCGGCGCGCTCGGCGACGAAGCGCAGGCGGTCGAAGTTGAGATTGGCGCCGCTGCACACCGCGACCAGCGTCTGTCCGGCCAGGTCCTCGCGTTCGGCGTAGCGCTTGGCGCCGGCGACGGCGAGCGCGCCGGCCGGCTCGAGCAGGCTGCGCGTGTCGGCGAAGACGTCCTTGATCGCCGCGCACAGCGCATCGGTGTCCACGCGCAGGATTTCGTCGAGGTGGTCGCGGCACAGCGCGAAGGTCCGCTCGCCGGCCAGCTTGACCGCGGTGCCGTCGGAGAACAGGCCCACTTCGGCGAGTTCGACGCGCCGGCCGGCTTCGAGTGAGCGCGCCATCGCGTCGGAGTCCTCGGTCTGCACGCCGATGACGCGGATCTCCGGCCGCACCGCCTTGACGTAGGCGGCGACGCCGGCGGCCAGTCCGCCGCCGCCGACCGGCACGAAGATCGCGTGGATCGGCGCCTGGTGCTGGCGCAGGATCTCCATCGCCACCGTGCCCTGGCCGGCGATCACATCGTCGTCGTCGAACGGATGGATCAGGGTCAGCCCGCGCTCGCGGCCGAGTTCGAGCGCGGTGCGGTAGGCGTCGCTGTAGGACTCGCCGGCGAGCACGACTTCGACCGCGTCGCCGCCGTGCGCGCGCACCGCGTCGATCTTCACCGCCGGCGTGGTCACCGGCATCACGATCGCCGCGCGCACGCCGAGCCGGCGCGCCGCCAGCGCCACGCCCTGCGCGTGGTTGCCGGCCGAGGCGGCGAATACGCCGCGCGCGCGCTGCTCGCCGGAGAGGCCGGCCATCTTGTTGTACGCGCCGCGCAGCTTGAACGAGAACACCGGCTGGTTGTCCTCGCGCTTGAGGAACACGCGGTTGCGCAGGCGCGCGGACAGGTTCGGCGCGAAATCCAGCTCGCTCTCGCGCGCGACGTCGTAGACGCGCGCGGTCAGGATGCGGCGCAGCAGATCGTTGGCGGACATGCGCAGTCGCGGACGCGGGGGACCTTCGCGATCATAGACGATCGCGCCGTCGGCGAGCGGGCATACCGAACCCGCGCGCCGACGCAGGCCGGCGCGCGGGTCGGTTCGGGCGCAAACGCGTCGTCGCGGAGCGCCGGCGTCCGGTTCAGAAGAACACGATGCCGCCGAGCGACCCGCCGTATTGCTTGGCCTCCTGGCCGAGGTAGTCTTTCGAGCGCGTCACCCCGAGTTCGCCGGCCAGCGTCACGCTCTGCGTCAGCTTGTAGTACAGGCCGCCGGTGATGTTCTCGTTCGACTTGAAGCTCGCGTTGAGCGCGTCGTTGTAGACGTCGTCGTCGCGGTTCTCGCTCTTGCCGTAGTTCAGGCCGAACTTCAGCTTGTCGGTGAAGTTCCAGGTGCCCTGCAGCAGGTAGTTCAGGCCCTTCACGTCGCCCTGGTCGCCGTCGGACAGGATGCCGATGCCCTTGCCGTACTGGACGTTGGCGAGCAGGCCGAACGCGCCGGCGCTGAGCGAGGCGCCGACCTCGCCGGCCACTTCGGTGAAGTTGTCGCCCTCGGCCGTGCTGCCGCTGGCGCCGTAGAACTTCTGCGACTTCACGCCGGCCCACACCTTGACGCCCTCGGTCTTGTAGGCGAGCTGCGCCTGCACCTGCGGATACGCCTTGGACACGTACAGCGTGCTCGCGTCGACCGGGCTGAACACGCCGCCGGTGAAGGTGAAGCCGCCGCCGAAGGTCGGCGAGCTGTAGGAAATCTGGCCGTAGTTGTCCAGATACGTGTAGCCGGCACCGATGTGGCCGAGCGTGACGCGGCCGCGCTGCGTGGCCTGCGTCGGCGCACCCGCACCGAGCAAAGTCATGTCGGTGAGGATCGCGTTGGCGCCGAAGATGCCGTAGTCGCGGCCGATCTTCACCGTGCCGGCCTCGGCCGTGCCGACCGTGAAGAACGCCTGGCGCACGTCGACGTTGGTGTTGGTGTCCACGCCCGAGGACGTGGCCGCGTGCACCATGATGCCGACGGTGCCGCCGATGTCGATGCCGTCCTGGGTGGTCTTGAACTTGGTGATCAGGCCGCTCGGCAGCAGACCGTTGCCGATGCTGGTCTTGTGGCTCTCGCCCGAGCAGCCGAGCGCACGGCCGGCCAGCGCCAGGCCACCAACCGCATCGCCCGAGCAGCTCGTCGCCGTGTAGTAGGCGTTGACGATGCCGCCGACGTCCAGTTCCCAGTCGCCGCCCTGGATCGAGACGGCACCGGCGTCCGCCGCACAGGCGGCGATGCCGAGCACGCTCCAGCGCAGGAGCGCGACGAAGCGCCGCGGCCTCGCCCGCGGCAGATTGCGGTTAGCCTCCGCGCGGACCATCCGCGCGGCATTCGACCTCGCTGAAAACGCGTGCATGTCGTCCTCCTCCGCTGCAGCAGCGCCCCGTATCAGCAGGTTGCGTGCCACCGCTCGTCTTGCTGCGGCGAGGCAGGGCCGGATGCTTGCCAAATGCTTGCCAATTGGCCGCTCGCGGCAGGAGAATGCTGCGACGCACGATCGATTCTCGCGGCCGTGCCCGGCGCGTCGCCCGCGTCGCCGTGAGTTTTTCATGACACATTGCCCGCGCCCTGTCGCCGGAACGGAACAGTTCGCGATCCCCGCGGTACAGCCGTATCGCGCGCCACCGCGGCCGGTCATGCCCAGGCGATAGACTACGCGGCGCCGAAAACCCGATGTCCTTCCGATGAAGTGGTTGATCCTCGCAATCTTCGTGGGCTGTGCCGCGTACATCCATCTGCGCGGCCGCGTGCGCCTGCGTCTGTCGCGCCAGATCACCGATCACTCGACCTTCATGGCGCCGCTGAACGTGCTGATGTACGCCTGCTCGCGCGTGCCGGCGACCCGCTACATCGCGGTGGACGAGTTCCCCGAGCTCGCGCCGCTGCGCGAGCGCTGGCAGGAGATCCGCGAGGAGGCGCTGGCGCTGCGCGCGGCGCAGCAGATCAAGGCCTCGGACAAGTACAACGACGTCGGCTTCAATTCGTTCTTCCGCCGCGGCTGGAAGCGCTTCTACCTGAAGTGGTACGACGACGCGCATCCGTCCGCGGCGACGCTGTGCCCGCGCACGACCGAGCTGCTGCGCTCGATCCCGAGCGTGAAGGCGGCGATGTTCGCCGAACTGCCGCCGGGCAGCGAGCTGCGCAAGCACCGCGATCCGTACGCCGGTTCGCTGCGCTACCACCTCGGCCTGGTCACGCCGGGCGACGACCGCTGCTACATCGAGGTCGACGGCGAGCGCTACAGCTGGCGCGACGGCGAGAGCGTGATGTTCGACGAGACCTACATCCATCGCGCCGAGAACGCCACCGAGCGCGATCGCATCATCCTGTTCTGCGACGTCGAGCGGCCGATGAAATACCGCTGGGCGGCCGCGCTGAACCGCTTCGTGGCGCGCAAGTTCGTCGCCGCCGCCGCCTCGCCGAACATGGACGGCGACGCCACCGGCGGACTCAATCGTGCGTTCGCCTCGTTCTACCGCGTGCGCGAACGCGCCAAGCGGCTGCGCAAGACGCGCAAGAAGCTGTACTACACGCTGAAGTTCGGCCTGCTCGGCGCGCTGGCGCTGGCGATCTTCTGGCCCTGGTGAACGTGGCGAATTGAGCTTCCGTTCGCCGTACGGGTGAGCGCAAGCCTGCGGATTGCGGGAAAGATTTCTCGCAAAGACGCAGAGGGCGCGGAGAAGGGCGCGAAGGGGGCGAAAGGCGCCAAGCGAGCGGCGTCATTCCCGCGAATGCGGGAATCCACGTTGATTTTTCTGCAACCCGGAAGCCAGATGGATTCCCGCGTTCGCGGAAATGACGGCACTCGAAGTTTTCGATGTGCCGGCAGTTCGTTTTTTTCTCTTTTCCGCGCTCTCTGCGGCTCTGCGAGAGATGCTCTTCGGGCCCCGGATGTTCCGCGGACTCACTCGCCTGCCGGCGCGTATCCAGCGATCCAGCCGTCCTCGACCCAGCGGCGCAGCAGCGTCGCCGCGCGCGCGGCGACGGCTTCCGGCGCGTGCCAGCGGCACAGGTGCGTGCACAGGTCGGCGAACGTCGCTCCCTGCGCGACCGCGTCGAGCGCGGCGGCTTCGTCGTCGTCGAGGCGGCGGTGGCGCACGATCGAATCCCTGCGCCACGTGACCCAGCCCTGCGGCGATGCGAACGGTTCGAGCGCGGGAACGGCCTCCTCGCGGTCGACGGCGCGGCGGATTGCATCGACGTTGCGCGTCAGCCGCGCGCGCTGCAGCGACGCGTGCAGAGTCAGGCGCAGGGTCGGCCAGTCGGCCGGCGGCAACGCGGCGAGCGCTGCGAACTCCACGCTCGCCTGGTCGGCCGCGTCGAAGGCGAGGCCGAGCTTCCATTCCAGCCCGGCCATTTCGGCCAGCTCCGCGCGCGTGGACCACGGCGCGCGTTCGCGCGCGAATGCGGCGAGGCGCGCACCGTACCAGCGCACGTTGGCGTGCGTCGAAGGCGCCGCCTCGACGTAGGCCCGGGCGAGCCGCTCGAATTCGTCTTCGCCGGCGAGAGCGCGCAGGCCGGGAAAATCGTTGCGCAGCACGCCGAGCAGGCGCGCGCGGTAGGCATGCGTGTAGATACCCAGGCGCCGGCCGGCATCCGCGTCGGCGCTCGCCACCACCGCGTCGAGCGCGGACGAGTCCTCGCGCAGCACGTGCGCCTGCATCTGGCGTTGCAGCCCGGCCAGCGTCGTCACGCCGCGGCCTGCTGCAGGATCGGCGCGGCGATCTCGCGCGCGCGGTCGAGTTCGGCGATCAGCTCGGCCAGCGGCGGAATGTGGTCGTCGCGCTCGATCATCGTCGACACCGGGCCGAAGCGGCGCACGGCGTGCGCGTACAGATCCCACACCGGATCGACGATCGCGGCGTCGTGCGTGTCGACGATCAGCGCGCCGTCGTGCTCGTGGCCGGCGAGATGGAACTGCTGCACGCGCTCGACCGGAATTTCCTCCAGCCAGGCGCGCGCGTCGAAACCGTGGTTGTGGCTGCTGACGTGGACGTTGTTGACGTCGAGCAGGATCAGGCAGTCGGCGCGTCGCGCGATTTCGGCCAGGAACCGCGATTCGGACAGTTGCGAGGCGTGGAACGCGACGTAGCTCGACACGTTCTCGAGCAGGATGCGGCGGCCGAGGAAGTCCTGCACCTGGCGCACGCGCGCGACGACGTGCCCGAGCGCTTCCTCGGTGTAGGGCAGCGGCATCAGGTCGTGCAGATTGGCGCCGTCGACGCCGGTCCAGCACAGGTGGTCGGAGACCCAGGCCGGCTGCACCGCGTCGGCGAGCTGCCGCAGGCGGTGCAGGTAGTCGCGGTCCAGCGGATCGACGCTGCCGATCGACAGCGACACGCCGTGCAGCACGACCGGCCAGCGCTCGCGCACGCGCGCGAGGTTCTCCAGCGGGCGGCCGCCGTCGACCATGTAGTTCTCGCTCAGCGCCTCGAACCAGTCGACGCGCGGATCGCCGGCGAAGATTTCCTCGTAGTGCTCGACGCGCAGGCCGAGGCCATAGCCGAGCGGCGGGTGGCGCGGATCGTGGCTGGACATCAGCGGTCGCCGGCGGAGCCGCGCACCGTCCGTGCGGACGGGCGCGGCCGGAGCCGTCCGGTCTTACTTGGCTTCCTTCTTCTTGGCCGCTTCCTGCGCCGCCTTGCAGGCCGCATCGTCCTTCTGCATGGTCATGCCTTCGCCCTTGCACGCGTTCTCGCCCTTGCACGAGTTCTTCGCCGTCGCGCAGGCGCCCTGGCCCTTGCAGGAAGAGGAGTGTTCGCACTTCACCTTGGCCTCGTCGGCGGCGTAGGCCGGCGCGGCGCTGACCAGCGTGAACAGGCCGGCGACGGCGGTGGCGAGCGCGATTCCGGTCAGCTTCGAAACATTCGTTTCCATGACGTACTCCGTAGTGGGTTCGAGTGGTTGTGTGTTGCTGGGTCGCCGTCCCGTCGCGGTTCCCGCTCACCGGCCGGCGGGGAAAGGAACGGCATTGTGCGCGAGTCCTTTCAACGTCCGCTTGCCGCAATGCAGCGAAGCGCGAACACCTGCGTGAAAGAACTCCCGGCCGGCGCTGGTCTTTGTACACGCCGAACGTGAACCGGTTGCAACGGTCGCCAAAACCGTCGCGGTTGCGTCGCCCGGCGCACGTTTTCCTTCAGCGATTCCTGCCAGGGAGCCTTCCGATGCTCGACCCGATCGCCCGCGGCTGCGAGGCCGTTCTCCGACTGCTGACGCGCCTGCACTGGCTCGGTCCGCTGGTGCTGCGCCTGTTCTTCGGCTACTTCTGGCTCGAGACGGGCTGGGCCAAGCTGCACAATCTCGACGGCTTCGCCGCGCGCTTCGTCGACTGGGGCATCCCGTTTCCGGCGGCGAGCGCGGCGCTGTCGGCCGGCACCGACTTCGTCGGCGGCCTGTTCCTGATGCTCGGCTTCCTCACGCGCTTCACCGCGGCGGCGATGGGCTTCAACATGGTCGTCGCGATCGCGCTGGTGGTGATCAAGAACGTCGCCGGCTTCGACGAGTTCGTCGAGCTGGACGAAGTGGTCTACGTGCTGATCTTCTTCTGGCTGCTGATGGCCGGGCCCGGCAAGGCCAGCCTCGACACGCTGGTCGCGCGCCGGCTCGGGATCGCCACGCCGCAGATGCGTTTGGGGTGATGCGCGGCAGGAACCTCGATTGCACGCGGCGGCGGATGCGCAAGGCATCGCCGCCCGGGATCGGTCGAACCGATTTCCGCCCGCGTGCGCGGGAAACGCTCCGGTGAGGGGCAATCGCCGCCATCCGGGTCGGCTGCCAATCCGTCACGGATGCGGATGAGGCGATAATCCAGTCGCGATTTTCCGTGATATTTGTAAAAGAGGATTTCTGGTATTACCGATGGAATATCCGTCGGCCGGCGTGTGATTTTCTTGCCGGCCGCGTTTTCCGTTGCGCAAATGCCATCGGCGGTATTCCCGTGACATCTCCGTGCGGCGGCGCCGAGGCGACGCTGCGACATTTTTTCCGGAACCATTCGCCTGCCGCCGGTGTCTATGGCGGGCCTCGCAAATGCCGGCGTTCCGGCCCTGTCAGAAATCCAGGCAGTCGTCCAGTGAGGATTTTCCCTTTTGTGACAATGCCATGTGCTCGATACTGAGCGGGCCGCGAGCGCCGTCGTTTTGTCGGCATGGATCGTTTATTCGCCAAGTACGGCTAATTGTTGAGCAATACTGCAATGAATTTTTCAAGGAATGCTAAACCTTCGATTTCCACGCTAGGCCAGAGAATCCGCATGGCGCGCCACTGGGCCGGGCTTTCGCAGACCAAACTGGCGCGCAGCACCGAGGTCACCGCGAGCGCAGTGGCGCAATGGGAACACCCGGAAGGCACGCGGCCGAGCCTGCAGCGGCTGGAGGTCATCGCGCAGGCGACGCGCGTTCCGATCGACTGGCTGATCGCCGGCGGCGCCTGGACGCCCAGGTCCGCTCCGGCGGAAGCGGAAAAGGAGCCGCCCGCCGTCGTCTTCGACGTCTACGCGGAGACCTTGCAGGAGGAAGCCCTGCTCAGGGATTTCCGCCTCCTGCCGGCCAGGGCGCGTGACCATCTCGCGGCGCTGGTGCACGAGTCGACGAGCCATCGGCGCAAGCGCCGTATCAAGCGGTTCTAAACTTTGAAAATCCCCGGCGTTTTCTGCATTCTGTGAAGCGGATCACGTGCCCGGCGGCGCGTGACCGGTTCGCCGATCGCATCGGCGGCACATCCGGGAAAAAGGCATCCACGATGCATCCCTAGGGCGACCGCGCGCTGCGCGGTTCGGGTACGCCTGCGCGTACGCAACGCCCGTCTCCCGGTACACGCCGCCACAGCACGGCAGATCCGGGCAATCCATGCGGTGCGCATCGCGCACGGCGCATGGACTCCCCGGGTCGTCCGCTTTCGAGCGCGGCGACCGACGGCAATCGGGTGGTCTCGCATCGGGCATCGGCTCGACGGACGGCTGCGCCCTCGCGGCGGAGCGGATTCCGGCGAGCGGCGATCGTCGAGGCGAACGGACAGACGACAGGAATTTCAAGGAACGATCATGGGCAGGAAAGGGATTTGGGCGGGTCTGGCGCTTGCATTGGGAGCCACCGGAGGTGCATGGGCGTGGTCGTCGGGATGGCTGGCGCCTGCGCAGACTCCGCACGTCGCCGCGGCGATGCCGCCCGCGCCGGCGGAAGACGGAGCGATCGCGGCGGACGATTCCCGCGGTGCTGCGCCGCTGCTCCTGTCCGAACCGGGCGTGGCGACGGCGGTCACGGCCGCTTCTCCGGATCTGCCGGATTCGGGGAATTCGATCGAATCCGGCGAGGAAGGCGCGATGCCGCTGGAAGTGCCGCCGGAGGACGCCGTCGATGCGAGCGAAGCCGAGGCGGACATGCAGACCGCGCTGGCGCACGTGCGCACAGCCTGCACCTCGAACGTGAGCAATCCCGATCCGGGTGACGCGCCGCCGGGAATCTGGTCCAACCCCAAGCGCAGCAGCACCGGCTGGACCCTGGCCTACGACGGGGCGCGCATGCGCGTGCTCTGGCACACGTTCTATCCGCGCGTGGGCGGCGGCATGACCTGGCTGGCGTCGGACTCGGCCGAAGTGCAGCGCGCGGGGCCGAACGAGCGCGTCTGGAGCGCGGGGGCGTATCGCCCGAAATACCGTCAGGCGCCACCGTTCTCGCGCATCGGCCGCATCACGCTGGCCTTCCCGCAGGACAGTGCCACGCGCGCCGCGGTGGTCTGGCGCTGGGACTCCGACAACGGAGCGGGCAGGGCGCTGAGCAACGTCGAGTGCATCTACTCCTTCGGCAACGATTCGCCGGCCGCGAGAGGGCCGTCGCTGGAGCAGGCGACGGAGTCCGCGCCGCCGCCGGCCACGGACGCTTCCGCGCGCGGACCGTTCTACACCGGCATCTGGACCGATCCCTCCACGCCGGGATTCGAGGCCGCGGTCTCGATGATCAATCCGTTCCACGAACTGGTCACGCTCAACATCTACGACCAGAACAAGGAGCCGACCTGGGTCTCCGCGCAGATTCCGCTGCTGCCTTCGGGTGCGAGCGGACCGACCGACTGGCCGTCCACCGCCTGGGTCGGCGGCAACGCCCCCGCCGTGGACCGCACCGAGGTGGACCTGGTCTATCGCACCGCCAAGTACGACATGTCCGCGCGGGACTGCGAATCGCTGGCCGGCTGCGTCGAGGAGAAACGCTTCCAGCGACCGGGCAACTTCTTCGGCCGCGCGTACTACAGCAGCGCCAGTTCGGGTCTGAACAACGCCGTGATGGGCCTGAGGATCGCCTCCGCGTCGCCGGTGGCGATCAACTGGCCGCCGAACGACTGGCCGGCGGTGCCCGCCGGCAGCGATGTTTCCGGATGTCCGACCGACTCCCCGCGCAATGAGGCCTGCCGTCCGGTGAAGCGCATCACCGACCAGGAGAACCTCACCGTGTCGCCGCCGAACTGCGACCTGCAGAACCAGGCCGGGGGCGTGTGCAAGGTCAACATCGCCTGGAACGCGTCGATCCTCGCCTACGTCGAGCGCCTGGACGCCGATACCCAGCGACTGCTGCCGATGATCCGCGACGGCAAGAGCGACGACGGCATCGTCGGCGCCAGCGCCTGGGGCCGCGCCGTGGACGAGTTCCGGTCCGAAAGACGCCTGCTCTATCGGTTGAGGGTCGCCAACCGGCTGGTCACCACGCGATCGGTCCGCGTCGGCGAAAGTACGATCTCCGCCACGCGCTGCGTGATCCCGTACGGTTCGACCCAGTGCGAGACGCAGGTGAGCTGGCGCACTCCCGATGCGGTTTCTCCCGGCAGCCCGATCAAGATCTATCGCAGCGTGAGCCGGGGCGGCGCTGCGCCGGTGTACGAACCGAACGGTCCCTGGGAAGAGTACAAGTCGGTCGGCAGCAAGAACGACACGATCAGGAGCAACGAGGTCGTCGTCTATTCCGTGCGGCGCGTGGGTCCTGCGACCTCCACGCATCTGGCCGTGACGAGCTACGTGATCCCCGTGTCGGCCTACGTCAAGGCGACGCCGAACGCCTGCTCCGTGCCGCTGAACGACACGACCTGCCCGACCCGGGTCAGCTGGCTGGCGGGCTCGGCGAACGCGAAGGTGTTCCGCAAGGATCTGGTCGGAAGCGCGCCGGACAAGGAAATCGCCGCG
The DNA here is from genome assembly GCF_042652785.1 of Dokdonella ginsengisoli. Classification (NCBI taxonomy): domain Bacteria; kingdom Pseudomonadati; phylum Pseudomonadota; class Gammaproteobacteria; order Lysobacterales; family Rhodanobacteraceae; genus Dokdonella; species Dokdonella ginsengisoli. The sequence continues at coordinate 227,543 of NZ_JBHSHD010000006.1, forward strand.
GGCATCGACGGCACCGACGTGATCGACAAGCTGACCGCCGGCAGCCGCGTGCAGTACGTGGTCAAGGTGTTCGCCCAGCCGCAGGGCGCGTCCAACGACGTCAGCGCGATCGCCAGCAGGATATGGACGAGCGTGCCGAACTGCATCGTGCCGTCCGGCCAGAAGGCCTGCACGGTGACGGTCAACTGGAATTCGGTCGACGGCGCGCGGATCTACCGTCTGAACGAATCCACCCAGGTTCTCGAACCCCTCAAGGACGACAGCGGCAACGACGTCGCCGGCTTCAGCGGGAGCGTCGACGACCTCCTCGCGCCAGGCGCGCGCGTCCACTACGAGGTGCGCATCGGCGGCGCCGTGCACGCGGTGACGCCGACGACGACGGCCAGCACCGACAGCGAAGGCGGCGACGCCAGCGACGGCGGCACGGTCGACATGCCGCCGCCGCGGGCGCCGTTCGCCGATCCCGGCGCGGACGTCGAATCGGACAAGGTCGGCGCCATCGCCGGCGAATTCCGCGTCGACGAGGCCGGCGGGGCGTCGTACCGCATTCCGCTGGCGACACCGCCCGGGGCCGGCGGGCTGTCGCCGTCGCTGGCGCTGGTCTACAACAGCAATGGCGCGGACGGTGCGTTCGGCACCGGCTTCAGCCTGGAAGGCGCGTCCGCGATCGTGGCGTGTCGTCCGGGCGTGGAAACCGGCGACGCGGCCGGCCCGACCGCCGAGCCGAGCGAATTCTGCCTGGACGGCCAGCGCCTGCTGCTGGTGCGCGGAACGCATCGTCAGGTCGGCGCCGAATACCGCACCGAGATCGAGAGTTTCCAGCGCGTGCGGCTTACCGCGCTGGAGGGCATCGGCATCGCCAGGCACGACGCGACCGGATACGTGTTCACCGTGCAAGGCAAGGACGGCAGCGTGCGCACGTTCGGCGGCGCCGCCGGAACGGTCTCCGCAATGGCGACGAAAGGCTCCGACGGTTCGACCACCCAGGCCGGCCTCGAGCCGGCACCGGTCCAGAGCACGCGCTACACGGCGCAGGCCTGGTTGCAGACCCAGCTGAGGGACGTCGCCGGCAACGCGATCGCGTTCCAGTACGGCGCGCAGACCGCGACGGGAGAGCGCTATCTGGACCGGGTGAACTACGCCGGCGGCAGCGTCGCGTTCGAATACCAGGACTCGGGCCGGCCGGACGTGGCGTATTCCGTGCTCGGTCCGCGCCGCCAGTCGAAGCTGGTCAGCGGCATCGAGGTCAAGGCAGCCGACGGCAGCACGCTGCGCTACTACGAGCCGACCTACAACACCGCCGTCAGCGACCCCTATGTGCCGGCGTGGGCACGCGGCCGTCCCGTGCTGTTCTCGCTCAGGGAATGCTCGGCCCGCAACGGCGTCTGCTATCCGGCCACGCGCCTGGGCTGGAGTTTCGCTTCGGCCTACACCGATCCGTTCGAGGGCAACCTGCCCGTCACGCCGGGCGGCTACTACAAGGTCGGTGACTTCAACGGCGACAAGCGCGCGGACATCTGGTGGACCACCATGTCGAACGGACAGGCGGACCAGTCGCTGCGCATCAGCACGTTCACCTCCGACAGCCCGAACGGACCGCCGACCCTGCGCACGATCGACCCCGGCATGCGGTTCCCCAACGGATATCTGAACGGAGGACTGTGGGAGGTATTCGACGGCGACGGCGACGGCCGCGACGATCTCCTGTACGCGTTCAACACGCAGGACGGCCAGGACCGGGATCCGCGCAACCGCATGGACTGGTATCTGCGCCGCTCCACCGGAACGGGGCTGGGCGATCCGGAGCTGATGGCCTCCGTGACGATCGACTGGGCCCAGTGCCGGACCTATTCCTCGAAGCTGGCCGTGGAGCTGCAGGCCGCCGGGATATCGGAGAACCAGCCCAGCGCCAAGGCCAAGTACCTCGGCAGCAGCATGCTGGCGGACGTCGACGGCGACGGCCTGGCCGATCTCGTGTTCCGCGCCTGCGACGGCAAGTTCTGGGTCGCGCTGATGAAGCGCACCGGCAACACCGCTGCGCCGTACGCGCTCACGCCGGTCGAAGTGAAGTTCCTCAACGAAGCCGGATCTCCGCTCAGCGGCGACCGCTGCGGCTACGGCACCGCCAACCTGTGGCGCAAGGAGGAGAACTTCAGCCAGGCCACGGATTTCGACGGTGACGGCCGTGCGGACCTGCGCTTCCTGGTCGACGCGCGCCGATGCTTGCGCGATTCGGGCGATCCGGATTTCCGGCTCGACGTGTTCCTTTCCAAAGGCATCGCCGCCGACGGGACGTTCGTGTTCCAGGCGTCGCGCCCGTTCGGCGCGCCGCCGGCGATCTCGGTCGGCGAAAGAGAGGGAATCGCCCAGGCCGGACAGAAGATCCGCACGCTCGACGTCAACGGCGACGGCTTGACCGATCTCGTCTATCTCCTCGCCGACGGCAAGTGGCGCTATCGCCTCGGCGGGCCGTATGCCGGAGCCCGTGACGCCCAGGTCGCCGACTCCCTCGTCTCGGGCGGCTTCCAGGCGGATCCCAGGTACCTGCAGCTGCTCGACTTCGACGGCGACGGCAAGCTCGATCTGTGGAACGGCGACGGCACGGACTATTCCGTGTGGCTGTGGCGCGGCGACAACTGGTCTTCCACGGCGATCGTGCGGACGGACTATCCGAAGGCCAGCCCGAACCAGATGTCGGTGATCGGCGACTTCGACGGCGACGGCTCGATCGACAGCTTCCTCGCCGACACGGGCGGCACGAAGTGGAATCTGCGCCGCTCCAAGGCGCACCACAAGCCGCGCGGCGTCGTCACGACGATCGAGAACGGATTCGGTGCCGTCACGCGGATCGACTACGGTCCGCTCACGTTCTCCTCGCTCTACCGGCGCGACCACGATGCGCCGTTCTTCCGCTCCGGCCGCGGCTCGGCCGTGTTCGACGTCGCCGCGCCGAGCTACGCCGTGCGCAGCGTCAGCAGCAGTGCGCCGACGTTCGCCAGCGCGAACGCCAAGGCCACGGTGACGTACCGCTATGCCGGCCTCAAGGTGCAGGCCGGCGGCCGCGGCTCGCTCGGCTTCCGGCGCGTCTCCTCCTACGACGTGCAGAACAAGACGGAAGTCGACTCGTACTACACGCAACGCTTCCCGTACACGGGTCTGTCCTACTTCACGCAGACGCGAGTCTTCGATCCCGCATCGCGCGTGGAAGCCGATCCGTGCGGGAGCGGCGTGACGGCCACGGCCGACTCGCCCGCCTGCATGAAATACGTTCCCCCCTGCGCGGGCGGACTGAATTCCGCCTGCGACGACGACCTGCCCGGCATTTCGAACCAGAAGCTCGTCGTCAAGGAATCCTCGGACACGTGGCAATGGCGTTCGGGGAGCAAGCTCGGCGCGCTGACCCAGCAGTGCGTTTCCGGGCTCGTGACCGGAGAGGCGGGTGCGGATGCTGCTGCACCGCTCGACCTGGACGAGACGATGGCGGTGGCGTGCCCCGGTGGGTGGTACTGGGCGCAACCCGATGAAGTCGACCAGCTCGCGCTGAGGTCCGCCGCGCCGGCACCGATCTTCCTCGCGCGCATCCATTCGCTGACCGGCAACTACGATCTCGGCGAGGGCATCCCCGCCAATCCCGGCGACGTGCTCAGTTCGGAATCCGTCGACTTCGCGATGGCCGACTACGACGACTACGGCAATCCGCGCGCAGGCAGGAGCAGCAAGTCCGGCGGCGGCGCGACGGTCGACGTGGCGAGCACCTTCCTCTACGACAACGACGAGCCGAACTGGAAGCTCGGCCGCCTGCAAACGGCGACCGCCGTCACCACGCGCGTGACGAAGAGCGATTCGGGCACCGTGCGCAGCTCCAATACACGTAAGTCGAGCTTCACCTACGACGCCAGGGGAATGCTCGAGTCGGAGCGCGTCGAAGGCGTGAAGAACGGCAGCGTCGACGCGGGCGCGCCGACCGTGGCCAAGTACTACGCATACGACACGTTCGGAAACCGCACCGGAACCTTCGTGTGCAGCACGAGGATCAGCCAATCGCTGTGCCGGCAGCAGACGGCGCAGGGCGGCGGCGGCTTCGCCTTCCATCCGGACGTCGAAACCGACGTGATGCGACAGTCCGGTGCGGCCTACGATCCTTCCGGCCGCTTCGCCGACACGACTTACGAACTGTTCCAGGCGTCCGGCGGTGCCGGCGGCGCGCGCCAGCTTGCCTCGAGCGTGGCCGCGCGCACCCCGTCCGGCGACCCTCTGGAGATCCAGGACTTCAACGGAACCAAGGCGAAGATCCGCTACGGCACCCTCGGCCGCAAGCGCTTCAGCTGGTCGCAGGACGGCGCCTCGACACGCTGGGAGGCGCGCTACTGCAGCGGCGTGCAGGTTCCGGCGGGAACGCCGAGCGTGTCGTGCCCGGCGAATCTGGGCCTGGTCTACCGCGCGACCACGACGAAGTCCGGGGCGCCGACCAGCATCGCCTTCCACGACGTGCTGGGACGGCCGGTGCTCACCCTGACCCAGGGCTTCGCGTCGAACACCTGGTCCGCCGCGATGGTGCAGTACGACGCGGTCGGCAACGTCGCGCGCCAATACGATCCGTTCTTCGCCACGGACACGGGCGCCAACGCGGCGCGGCCGGCGGGCGCCACCGCTCTCACCTGGACCGAGACCAGCTACGACGCGTTGAGCCGCCCCACGACGATCCGGCACACGGGGACCGGCGCGACGACGAGGATCGGCTACAGCGGCCTGCGCACAGTGACCACGTTGCCGCCGAACGGCGTGGGCGGACTGGGCCCGAGCCAGACCCTCACCGAGATCCGCAACGGCCTGGGCGAGACCGTGCGCAGCATCGATGCGAACGGCTACGAGGTGGCGACGCTGTACGACGCGGCCGGCAATCCGGAAACGATCCGCCGTGGCAGCCTCGTCACGACGATGGTCTACGACACGCTCGGCCGCAAGATCGGCATGTCCGATCCGGACGCAGGCTCGGGTTGGTCCTACGCGGTCAACGGCGCCGGCGAGGTGATCCGCCAGACCAGCCCGCGCGGCGCGTGCACGAAGAACGACTACGACGGCCGCGGGCGCGTCTGGCGCCGCCGCGACTACGGCGGCGCGTGCGCGACCCTGGAATCCACCGCGACCTGGGTCTACGACACGGCCAGCGCCGGCCAGCCGACGCAGGAATCCAACGGCCAGCTGGCGCGCAACTTCTTCTACGACGACCTGGGCCGCCCGGCGCGGACGGAGACGAGCCTGGACGGCAAGAACTACGTGCAGGAGTGGACGTTCGATCCGTTCGGACGCCCGTTCCAGCAGTTCTTCCAGGCGCCGGGGCAGCCCAGGACCGGCGAGCAGAACCGCTACGAGGGCGGCTACCTGCGCGAGATCCGCTCGGCCTATCCGCTGCGTGACGGCCGCGTGCTCACCTATCGCGAAATCCAGGCGGTGAACGCGCGCGGCCAGGCCGTGAAGGAACGCGCCGCGCCGGGCATGGAGTACTCGCAGGAGCGGCGCTTCGACGACGACACCGGGCGCCTGAGGGAGATCCTGGTGCAGTCCGTCACCGCCGGCATCCTGCAGAACGTGCGCTACGACTACGACCTGATCGGCAACGTGACGAGCCGCATCGACGGCAATGGTCCGTATGCGCTGACCGAGGAATTCGGCTACGACGCGCTGCAGCGGCTGACCTCGGCGACGGTGCGCCAGGCCGGCCAGACCACGTACGTGCGCACGCAGAGCTACGACGCGCAGGGCAACATCCTGGCCAAGAGCGACGTCGGCACGCCGTACCGCTACGGCCAGCGCGAGCCGGCCTGCAGCGGCTATGCGACGCCCGGCCCGCACGCGGTGAGCGCCGCCGGCTCGAACACCTCGCTGTGCTACGACGCCAACGGCAACGTGGCCAGACGGGTGACGTCGCAGGGAACGCAGACGATCGCGTACACGGCAGCGGACCAGGTCAGCGACATCCGCGACGGCGTCAACCGCGTCGGCTTCCGCTACGGCCCCAGCCGCGAACGCGTGCGCCGCCTGGACTACGCCGGCGCGGGCGCGCTGAGCGCGGACACGGTGGTGCACGAGGTGGGCGGCGCGCAGATCCGCTACACGGCGACGTCGACCGACGGCGCCGGCGCATTGCAGGAAGTGCGCCGCTACGTCGGCAACGTGCTGGTGGTGCAAAGCGGCAGCGGCGCGAACTACCGGCTGACGCGGCAGGTGCTGCTGACCGACCGCCAGGGCAGCACCCACCAGGTGCTGGGCGCGATGACGCTGCAGCCGGTGAACGCGGCAAGTCCGTCGAGCTTCGACGCCTGGGGCCAGCGCCGCGACGCGGCGAGCTGGGGAGCGGCGGTGCCGTGGACGCAAGGTCTGGAAAGCCTGCTGAGATCGAGCACGACGCACGGCTACACCGGCCACGAGATGGCCGAGTCGGTCGGCGTGATCCACATGAACGGCCGTATCTACGACCCGCAGCTGGCGAGGTTCCTGCAGGCGGATCCGTTCGTGCAGAGCCCCGGCAACGGGCAGAACTGGAACCGCTACAGCTACACGTTCAACAACCCGCTGGCGTATACGGATCCGAGTGGGTATCTGTCGGTGGGGGACATCGCGCGCATGGCAGCGGCGGTGGCGATCAGCTACTGGACCGGAGGAATGGCCGCCGGCGTGATCCACACCGCCGGCAGCGTGTCGGCCGCGGTCAGCAGCGGCGCGATCTGGAACGCCGCCGCCTGGACGGTTGCCGGCGGATTCGCGGCGGGAGCCGTGCAGTCCGGGTCGCTGAAAGGGGCCGTCGCCGGCGCCGTCAGCTCGGGCCTGTTCTTCGGCATCGGCACGTCATTCAGCCAGGGCGTGGGCGGAGACTGGATGTTCGACGGCGGCCGGTTGAGCTTCGAGGGCTACGCCGCAAAGACCCTCAGTCACGGCATGGCGGGCGGCGTGATGGAAACATTGCAGGGCGGGCGGTTCGGCCACGGATTCCTCAGCGCGGGCGTGAGCGAGGCGCTGAGTCCGGTGATCGGCCGGGCTCAGGATCCGCTTGCCGAAGGCATCCTCCGCTCGGTGGTGGGCGGCACGGCCTCGGTGGCGGGGGGAGGGAAGTTCGCCAATGGGGCGGTTACGGCGGCGTTTGGGTATGCCTTTAATAGCATGGCTCACATGGCGATGTTTACGGCTAATAAGGCTGCAGGCGACATAGAGCAGGTTAAAGGCGCCACGAAATCACTAGCAAGTAACTTTGTCGATGAGCTTCTTGGATTTATTCCTGGATATGATGTTGCGAGATGTGCTTCTTCGGGCACATGTAATTCCGCTGAATGGGGATTAGCCGCAGTTGGCGCATTTCCGCCGACGAAGGCAGGAAGCGCAGCGGTAAAAATGGGGGTATCAATTGGAAGAGAGATAAACCTTATAGATCGTTTCTATCAGACCGCAGAATCTGCATTCAAATTCTCTGAGTATTACTACAAAAAACTGTGGGCGACGGGGCGAGGGGCGCCATTTCTACAGGCGGAAGAAGTATTAAATACAGCAACAAAAGTAGTGCCTGATAGAATGCCAGGATTTAACAGATACACTAATGATCACTATGAGATGATATATAATCCAACCACAAAGGAAGTGTGGCACCTACAACCAAGAAGAGATTAGCGTATGATTAATGAGCTTATGGAAAAAATATACTCTCTATTTCTCCTTGATGGGGAAGACAGGGTGCCGTGGATAGAGGAGTATTTGGGAGGGGTCGATCGTCCCAATATTTCCAGTGACGACAGAAGAAATGAGCTAAATATTTACAAGGGCATATTCTCTAATAAAAATAGATCGGACTTTGAATCAATATATCTTGGCCTGCGGCGACTAATTAAAGGAAAGTCCTACGATAGCAGCCATGATTTCTTGGCGGCTATGCGCTTTCTTCAGCAAGTAGTGTCTGTCGCGTTGTGGAAATATGGGCTAGAGGTCGGCGCTACGATGGAGGACTTTGCTCGAGAGTTTGATCGACTGGATGTGCCAGAGGAGCGCATTCGACTCTACGAGAGTTTGCAGTAGCTGATTTGCTATTGGAATATATTTTTCCGTATGGGCGCTGTGGGGCTTGATTTGGCAGTTTTGCAAAGGGAATAACAACTGATCCCACGAGCTTCGACGCCTGGTGCTAGTGCCGCGACGCGACGAGGGGGCGCTGAGACCGATGCAGGGACGTTTGTGCGTGCGGCCAAGAAATGAAGGAGCATTGAACGCCATGCTGAGCAATAAAAGAACTCTTCTTCTTCTCTTCTTATTTGTCGCAAAGAATATCTTTTTTTCAGAGGGGCTACTCGCTTTCGCTCAAGAAGAAGAATCGGCCGTGGATGTTGCTGAGGAGCCGGACTTGGTGGTTGAAGGAAGGATTACTGAAATTCACGGAAGATGCACGGTATTCGATTGCAAAAAGAATATAAGCGTTGTCGAAGTCATGAGGAGAATTTCAGCTGCGCATGAAGGCGAAAAGTTCTCCGATGCGGATGTCGCGACCATTTCGGTTTGCACTAATGAAAGTTTATTTCTTGGGAAGAAGTATCGTCTATCTTTGAGGATGAATGAAGAGAGTGATGTGCCGGTACCTTCTGATTATAGCGTAGGTTTAAGAAAAGAAGACGATTGCCAATTTAATTCAAGAGGCGACGAGGCTCAATTGAGTGACGCGGATTAATTGTAGATTTATATGATCTGCAGATCTTTGGGGAGTTGAAGGGATGAATTTACATCAGACAAGCTTAGGGGCATTGCCGATTCGGAAAAAAATTCTTTTTGCAAAGCTAGGGAAATTTTTCCATCGCTCGGATTGAAAATAGATTGGCGGAAAGTTAAAGATGCAGTTTTGATTTTGAATAAAGTTCATGAAATAAAACAAACAGAATCACGGGATTCTTCGATAAAATAATCACAGAAGATTGTTTGGAAGATCCTGTCATTTATATCAGTGGCAGTGCGGCCGATCCTGCCATCGAAGGGAATGTGAGCAGTGTAATTTTGGCATTTTGGCTATTGCTCTCGACTCCAAGTGTAATTTTTAGCGAAAACTATTCCTGGAGCATTTGTTTCGTGATGGAAAGCGATATGGGATTCGAGGGGTCTCCATATTTATAGTCTTTCTCAAAACACGATCGTTGCCGGGCGGTGCCGTTTTCTGACTGCGCCGCAGCATCATTCGGATCGAACGCTGGTCAGCGTCCAGCGTCGCTGAAGTCGAACGCGACGCACGGCGGAACCGGCTACGAGATGGCCGAGTCGGCCGGCGTGATTCATACGGGCTGCCAAATCAATGACTCCCCGCTGGCGAAGTTTCCGCAGGCGTGACGAGTACGGCCCGTGACGTCGGCAAAGGCGTCACCCAGATAAATTTTTTCCAGAAATCCTTAACGCAAGGAAGCAAGAACATGAAAATCCGCAAGGCAGCACCGTTTCTCTTTCTCCTCCTGTCCGCCTGCGCCACCGGGCCGCGCGTTCAGCGCAGTGAACCGTTGGCGCTGCCGCTGGCGCAGCACGTCGACGTGGAAGTGCGTCTGACGCAGCACCAGATCGAAGTTTCGTATCAGCCGTCGGTGCAGGGCGCGGCCGCCGGCATTCAGATGGCGGGTTCGCCGGCCGTCGCGGCGGGCGGTTTCGCCGCCGGCGCCGCGGCGGGCCTGATCGGCTCGTTGATCGACACGGCGGTCACTGCCCATCGCAGCAACGTGGCGAAGGAGCAGCAGCGGCCGATCCAGGAACGTACGAGCGGTCTTTCGATCGACGAGCTCATCCATCGCAGTTTGGAAGGCCTGGATCGCGAGCGCATCGCCGGGGACATCGCCCTGGTCAGGCTGGACCGGGCGGAGAGGGACGACGCCAAGGCGAAGACGCTGACCGTCGGCAGCAACATCCTCGTCCTCACGCCGCGCTATTCGGTGAGCTACGATGGTTCGTTCTTCTCGTACGCGCTGGACGTCACCCTTGTCGACCGCGCGCAGAACGCGAAAGGCAGGCTCGATTCCAAGGTCCGCTACTGGCAGATCTTCGAATACGTGCTGCCGCGGGAGGATGCTCCCGGTGGCACTGGCTGGGGCGAACTCGGTGCCGAGCAGTGGACGCAGGTGCTCGAGGCCGCGGCGGCGGAAACCGTGACGATGCTCAACTACGACATCGGCGCGAATCCGAGCGATGCGCTGCCCAGGCGGCGCTACCACGACCAGACCGTCCTTCTCGACCAGGAGCGCGGCGAGCGCAGCTGGGTCCGCAACGACTTCGCCTTGCTGAGCGTTCCGACAGCGCGTCTGACACAGAAGACGCAGAAGAAATAGCTTCGCCCGCGGCCTACAACAGCTCGCCCTGCGGCGACGCCGCACGCGGCGGGCGGAACGCGCTCGTGTCGAGCCGCACCTCGCGTCCGCGGCCGATGCCGTGCTTGCGGCAGGCGAGCTGGAAGCGCTGGCGGATCAGTTCGGCGAACTCGCCTTCGCCGCGCATGCGCGAGCCGAAGTTGGGGTCGTTGTCACGGCCAGAGCGCATCTGGCGGATCAGGCTCATGACGTGCGCGGCGCGCTGCGGCACGTGCAGCTCCAGCCATTCGCGGAACAGGTCCTTCAGCTCGTACGGCAGGCGCAGCACGGTGTAGCCGGCGATCGTCGCGCCGGCGGCGGCGGCGCGTTGAAGGATCTGCTCGATCCAGCGGTCGGTCACCATCGGCAGGATCGGCGCCACCATCACGCCGCAGGGTACGCCGGCCGCGTTCAGTGCGGCCACGGCTTCCAGGCGCCGGTGCGGTGCGCTGGCACGCGGCTCCAGCGCGCTGGACAGGCGGTTGTCCAGCGAGGTGACCGAGACGAAGGCGTGTACCAGCCGCTCTTGCGCCATCGGCACCAGCAGGTCGAGGTCGCGTTCGATCAGCGCGTTCTTGGTGATGATCGTGCACGGATGCCGGCATTCGTACAGCACCTCGAGCACCGAGCGCGTGATGCGGTAGCGCCGCTCGATCGGCTGGTACGGGTCGGTGTTCGCGCCGAGGTTGATCGGCGAGCAGGCGTAGCCGGGCTTGGCCAGTTCCTTGCGCAGCAGCTCGGCGGCGTTGGTCTTGGCGAACAGCCGGGTCTCGAAATCGATGCCGGGCGACAGGTTCAGGTAGGCGTGCGACGGCCGCGCGTAGCAGTAGACGCAGCCGTGCTCGCAGCCGCGGTAGGGATTGATCGACTGCGTGAAGTGGATGTCGGGCGAATCGTTGCGGCTGATGATCGAACGCGCGCGTTCTTCGGTGATCTGGGTCGGCGGCCGCGGCGCGTCGGCTTCCTCGCGGTGCCAGCCGTCGTCCTCGCGCGTCTTCTCGATCGACTCGAAGCGGCCTTCCGGGTTGGAGGCCGCGCCGCGGCCCTTGATGCGCGCGGGAGCATCGATGCGGTCGGGGCTGAACGGGCGGGGGCCGGATTTCATCTGCGCGCCAGTATGCGCCGCGACGTCTCAGATGTTGCGAGGCACGCGAGTGCCGCAAGACGCGGCTACGGCGTCCGGCGCGCCAGCAGGCGATCGAGCTGGTTGGCGAACGCCTGGCGGTCGCGCGCGTGGAAGGCGGGCGGGCCGCCGGTCTGCACGCCGCTGCCGCGCAGTTCGTCCATGAAGTCGCGCATCGACAGCTGCTGGCGCACGTTCTCGCGGCTGTACAGCTCGCCGCGCGGGTTGATCGCGAGCACGTTCTTCTCGACCAGGCGCGCGGCCAGCGGGATGTCGGCGGTCACGGCGAGGTCGCCCGCCTCGGCCCAGTCGACGATGGCCTGGTCGGCGGCGTCCAGCCCCTGCGCCACGCTGCGGCTGCTGATGAATTCCGAGCGCGGCACGGCCAGCGGCTGGTTGGCGACCAGGATCAGCGGCACGCGCACGCGTTCGGCGGCGCGGTAGAGGATTTCCTTGACCACCTTCGGGCAGGCGTCGGCGTCGACCCAGATCTTCATGACGGGAGCGGCCGTCGGCGGCCGGAGGGTACAGGGCAGGCGAGGGTAGCAGCGCCCGGGCTGTCGGTGGCCGCCGCCGCCCTTGCAACGGTGCGGGACGGCCTCAACGTCGGGCGCTCCGCCACCGCAGGATTCGCCATGACCCTCTCGATGTACCAGGCTTCGGTTCCCGTGTTCGCGCGCAACCTCGGCCACCTCGCCGCCATCCTCGACAAGGCCGCCACGCACGCCGCCGCGAAGAAGATCGATCCGGCCGTGCTGGTCGGCGCGCGCCTGTACCCCGACATGCTGCCTCTTTCCAAGCAGGTGCAGATCGCGACCGATCACGCCAAGAACGGCAGCGGCCGCCTGGCCGGCGCCGAGCGGCCGGTGTTCGAGGACGACGAAACCACCTTCGAGCAGCTGCAGGCGCGCATCGCCAAGACGCTCGACTACCTGAAGACGCTGGATCCGGCCCGCTTCGAGGGCAGCGACGAGCGCGAGATCAGCGTGCCGGTGCGCGGTCGCGAGCTGGTGCTGAAGGGGGCGCCGTACCTGCTCGGCTTCGCCCAGCCGAATTTCTATTTCCACGTCGGCATGGCCTACGCGCTCCTGCGCCACAACGGCGTGGAGATCGGCAAGACCGATTTCATCGGCGCGCTGCCGGACTGAAGCGCAGCCCGCGTCGACGCCGCGTGAACGCCGGTCACGGCGCCGTGCGTATTGGAGATTTGGATTTGCGACCGTTTACGCAGCTTCGCCCCGGCTCCGTCGCGGATGATGCGATCCACGAAGGAGGCGCGGCGATGCTGCAGAAGTTGATTCCGAAAATCTTCTACGAACACCTCGACGAAGGCTTCGATTTCTTCGTCGACGGGCTCGGTTTCCTGGTCCTGCACCAGGACGAGGGCATGGCGGTGGTCGAGCGCGACGGCGCCAAGGCCTATCTGATCCAGAGCGCGGAGCACGCCGGCAAGAACCGTCCGGAATTCGCCATCGAGACCGACACGATCGGCGTGCTGCACGTGGAGATCCGCTCGCGCCGGCCGGACCTGCTGCATCCGGACAGTCCGGTCGTGACGAAGAAGCCGTGGGGCGCCCTCGAGTTCGCCGTGCGCGATGCGACCGACGTATGCGTCGTGTTCCGGCAGTGGCCGGCGGCGGCCTGACGCCGCCTTTCGTGAAAGTTTCGTGATGAAACGGGCGGCAGACGAACGTCGCGGGGCGGCCGCGGCCGCCGGCGGCAGCGCTACAATCGCGACATGCTCGACTTGTGGTCCCATGCCGTCGACGGGCTGGACGCGTACGTAGTCACGCCGTTCCTCGCTCTGGTTCACCTGAACGGCCTCGCCGGCGATCCGCGCGAGATCGCCGCGGCGTTGCTGATCGCGATCGCGCAGGTGCTGGTGATCGGGCTGATCTTCCGCCCGCTGGAAAGCCTGGCGCCCGCCGAACACTGGAACGATCGCCGCCACACGCGCATCGACCGCACCTACACGCTGGTCATGCTGCTCGGCCTCAATCCGCTGTTCGCCTACCTGGTGCTGACGCCGCTGGCGAACGCGTTCTCCGGCGGCGTGCCGGTGGCCACCGGCAGTGACGAGGTCGCCACCGGCCTGGCGCACTGGGTGCCGTGGTTCCAGCACCATCCGCTGGCGCTGTTCGCCGTCTACTACCTGATCTACGACCTCGTCTACTACTGGATGCATCGCGCCCAGCACGCCATCCCGTGGTGGTGGGCGTTGCACAGCATGCACCACAGCCAGCGGCAGATGAGCTGCTGGACCAACGACCGCGGCAGCTACGTCGACGGCTTCCTGCAGTCGATGGTGCTGGCCACGGTCGCCCTGTTCATCGGCATCGAGCCGGACCAGTTCGCGCTGCTGCTGTTCATCGCCGAGCTGGTGCAGAACTTCTCGCACGCGAACGTGCGCTTCGGCTTCGGCCGCGTGTTCGAGCGGATCTTCGTCGATCCGAAATTCCATCGCCTGCACCACATGATCGTCGACCCCGAACGGCCGCGACTGCACGACTGCAACTACGGCCAGGTACTGTCGATCTGGGACGTGCTGTTCGGCACCGCGCTGTACGGCGAGCCGCCGCGGCGCACCGGCGTGGCCGATCCGATGGTCGACGTTGACAACGAGCGCGGCCTGGTCGCGATGCAGTGGGGCGCGTTCCGGCGCTTCTGGGGTGCGCTGTGGACGCCGGCGGGCTGGAAGCTCGGCGACGTTGCGTTCGGTGCGGACTACAAGCCGGTCGCGACCGAGCATCTGGATCTGCATCAGTTCGATGCCGAACCGATGCGCGAGTCGGCGCAGGGGGCGTCGGCCGGCTGAGAAGAAAAAGATCGGAACCGGTGATGCGCGGGCCCGCATCGCCGGATTGAACGCGGTCGGCGGGAGATCGCCCATGCCAGGACAGGTCGTCGTTGTACGGAAAGTCCGTCCACGCCCGGCGCCGCGTCGCACGCACGGCGGAGCGCGCACGTCATGATCAGCTCCAGCGCGGTGGCCTCGCTCCTGCAGCTGCAGGGACAGATCCTCGAGGAGGTCGCGCACGGCGCCGCGCTGTCGGCGATCGCCGACCATCTGTGTGCCAGCGCCGAGCGCCTCGCCGACGGCGCGGTCTGCTCCATCCTCACGGTCGACCTGCACGGCCGCCTGCATCCGCTGTCCGCGCCGAGCCTGCCGCAGGCCTACTCGCGCTCGCTCGACGGCGTGCAGATCGGCGCCGGAGTCGGCTCCTGCGGTTCCGCCGCGTTTCTCGGCGAGCCGGTGGAGGTCCTCGACATCGAGGCCGATCCGCGCTGGGACGGCTTCCGCGATCCGGTGCTCGCGCTGGGCCTGCGCGCCTGCTGGTCGAGTCCGATCAAGACCAGCGACGGCCGCGTCGTCGGCACGTTCGCCTTCTACTACCGCGACCGCCGCGGCCCCACGGAACTGGAGCAAGAGATCGTCGACCGCTGCGTGCACCTGTGCGCGATCGCCATCGTGCACGAGGAGGCGCAGGCGCGGATCAACCAGCTCGCCTACTACGACACGCTGACGGGGCTGCCGAACCGCACCGAGTTCCAGCGTCTCGCGCAGCAGGCGCTGGCGACGCTGCCGACCGGCTCGGTGCTGAACGTCCACTACGTCGACCTGGACGACTTCAAGGCCGTCAACGACTCGTTCGGACATCTCGCCGGCGACCTGCTGCTGGTGCAGGTCGGGCGCCGCCTGCTCGCCTGCGCCGGCGACGGCACCTGGGTCGCGCGCCTGGGCGGCGACGAGTTCGCGCTGGTGCAGACCTGCACCGACGGCATCCGCGACGGCCACCTGCTGGCGCGGCGCATCGTCGCCGCGCTCGACGAGCCGTTCGACCTCGAGGAGTCGCGCGTCGGCGTCGGCGCCAGCATCGGCATCGCGCAGACGCGTTCGGGCGCGATGCCGCTGACCGAGCTGTTCAAGCGCGCCGATCTCGCCCTGTACGCGGCCAAGCGCGAAGGCGGGCGCACCTATCGCTTCTTCGCGCCGGAGATGGAGGCCATGGTGCAGCTGCGCCTGAGCCTGAAGCAGGACCTGCGCAGCGCGATCGCCGCCGGCGAGTTCAGCCTCGTCTACCAGCCGATCGTCGCGCTGGCGACGAACGAACTGATCGCCGTGGAAGCGCTGCTGCGCTGGCGCCATCCGAGCCAGGGCGAGGTCTCGCCGAGCGTGTTCATCCCGATCGTCGAGGAGATGGGCCTGATCGGCCAGCTCGGCGACTGGGTGCTGCGCGAAGCCTGCCGCGCGGCCGCGTCGTGGCCGCGCGCGATCAAGGTCGGCGTGAACGTGTCGCCGCTGCAGCTGCGGCGCCAGGGGCTCGTGCTCAACGTCATCAACGCGCTGCGCGAGGCGGGGCTGCCGGCCGAGCGGCTCGATCTCGAAGTCACCGAGAGCGCGCTGCTCGCGCGCGACGTGGCCACGCGCGTGGCCCTGCACGACCTGCACGACCACGGCGTGCGCCTGTCGCTGGACGACTTCGGCACCGGCTACTCCTCGCTGCAGCTGCTGCGCACGTTTCCGTTCGACCGCATCAAGATCGACATGTCGTTCGTGCGCGACATCGGCATGGACGCCGATTCGATGGCGATCGTCGACGCGGTCATCGGTCTCGCCGGGGAGCTGGGCCTGCGCACCGCCGCCGAGGGCGTGGAGACCGAGAGCCAGTTCGACTGGCTGCTGCAGCACCACTGCACCGAGGGCCAGGGGCACTGGTTCAGCCGCCCGCTGGACGCCGCCGAGCTGCACCGCCTGCTTGCCCAGGCCGGCGCCGACGGCGAGCTGATCCTGCCGCGCGCGCTGCGGGCGAGCCCGGAATTCGAGCACGCGCATCCTTACTGAACCGCGTCGAACGCGCCGCCGCAGCGGGGCTGGACCGGCGCGCGGCGATTGCGGACGATGCCGCGTCCCTTTCCGGAGCCGTCGCATGCGCGCATCGATCGTCGCCACCGCCGTACTCGCCTCGCTTTCCTCGCTCGCATCCGCTGCACCGGATTCGCCGGCGCCGGCGCCGGATCTCTCGCTCGACGTCTACGCCGAGCCCGCGCAACTCGTCGACATCGGCGGCGGCCGGCGCCTGAACCTGCGCTGCAGCGGCAGCGGCGCGCCGACGGTGATCCTCGAGAGCGGCCAGGGCATGACCTCGATGGCGTGGCGCAAGCTGCAGCCGCTGGCCGCGAAAACCCGTCGCGTCTGCGCCTACGACCGCGCCGGCCTCGGCTTCAGCGACGCAGGGCCGCTGCCGCGCACTGCGCCGGCCGCAGCCGGCGACCTGTACGCGCTCGTCCGCGCCGCCGGCATCCAGCCGCCGCTGCTGCTGGTCGGGCACTCGATGGGCAGCTACGTCGTGCGGTTGTACGCGTCGGCGCATCCGCAGGAGGTGGCCGGGCTGGTGCTGGTCGATCCGGTGTCCGAGACGCTGGCGGAAGATGCGCCGGACTACGCCGCGCGCGAGGCGAAGGCCAGCGCGGCCAACACCGACTACGGGCGCAAGTGCGCACAGGCCGCGCGTGCCGGCGACCTGGCCGGAACCACGCCTGCGGCGCAGGCCTGCGTGCCGCCGCCGATTGCGGGCTTCAGCCAGAAGCTCGGCGAGTCGATCCGCAACCGCTTCCGCACCGCCGCCTACTGGGACACGGCCCTGTCCGAACGCGACGCCGACGCCGCCAGCGTCGCCGCGGTGAAGGCCGCGTCGACGGCGGCGTATTCCAGGCTCCCGCTGCAGGTGCTAAGTGCGCAGCAGCGCGAATGGATCGAACCGCAGGACCGCAAGGAAGCCGAGGCCGCCTACGCCAAGGCGCACCGGCGCATCGCGGCGCTGTCCACGCGCGGCCGCGTCGTCGCCGTCTCGAACTCCGGCCACAACATTCACGAGGACCGGCCCGAGGCGGTGGCGAAGGCGATCGACGAGGTGGCGCGCGAGGCCGCGGTGCCGGACCGCGCGAAGTAGCGCTCAGACCAGGCCGGTCGCGTAGTACGTCGCGATCACGACGAACACGGCGAGCGTCTTGATCAGCGTGATGGCGAAGATGTCCCGATAGGACTGCCGGTGGGTCAGGCCGGTCACCGCCAGCAGCGTGATCACCGCGCCGTTGTGCGGCAGCGTGTCCATGCCGCCGGACGCCATCGCCGCGACGCGATGCAGCACCTCCATCGGGATGCCCGCCGCCTGCGCATTGCGCACGAAGGTGTCGGCCATCGCCGCCAGCGCGATGCTCATGCCGCCGGACGCCGAACCGGTGATGCCGGCCAGCGCGGTGACCGAGACCGCCTCGTTGACCAGCGGATTGGGGATCGCGCGCAGCGCGTCGGCGACGACGAGGAAACCCGGCAGCGCCGCGATGACGGCACCGAAGCCGTACTCCGACGCAGTGTTCATCGACGCCAGCAGGGCGCCGCCCACGGCCGTCTTCGAGCCTTCGGCGAAGCTCGCGCGCACCGCGCGCCAGCCGAACACGAGCACGCAGGCGATGCCGGCGAGCAGGGCGCCTTCGACCGCCCAGATCGCGGCCAGCCTGGCCACTTCCTGCACCACCGGCTTGGCCTCGCCGACCGCCGCCGGCACGAAGCTGTGCGAGGCGCCGTACCAGCGCGGGATCGCCTGCGTCAGCGCGAAGTTCAGCACGCCGACGACGACCAGCGGCAGCAGCGCGAGCAGCGGATGCGCCAGGCGCTCGCCGCGGAACGGTGCCGGTTCGTTGGACAGGTCGCTGCCGTAGCCCTCGCCGGCCGCCGCGGCACGGCGGCGCCGCGATTCGAGGTAGGCCAGGCCGGCCGCCAGCACGAACAGCGCGCCGAGCGTGCCGAGCCACGGCGCCGCCCAGGCGTTCGTCTCGAAGAACGTGGTCGGGATGATGTTCTGGATCTGCGGCGTGCCGGGCAGCGCGTCCATCGTGAAGGTGAACGCACCCAGCGCGATGGTGCCGGGAATCAGGCGCTTGGGAATGTCGCTCTGGCGGAACAGCTCGGCGGCGAACGGATACACCGCGAACACCACCACGAACAGCGACACGCCGCCGTAGGTCAGCAGGGCGCAGACCAGCACGATGGCGAGGATCGCGCGGCTGCGTCCGACCAGCCCGATCGTCGCCGCGACGATCGACTTGGAGAAGCCGGCCAGCTCGATCAGCTTGCCGAACACCGCGCCGAGCAGGAACACCGGGAAGTACAGCTTGAGGAAGCCGACCATGCGGTCCATGAACAGGCCGGTGAACATCGGCGCGACCAGACCCGGGTCGGTCAGCAGCACGGCGCCGAGCGCGGCGACCGGCGCGAACAGGATCACGCTGTAGCCGCGGTAGGCGACCAGCATCAGGAACACCAGCGCGGCGAGCACGACCAGCAGCGACATCGACGATGGATCCCCCGTGCGTGCGGAAGCGGACCGGCGCGGACCAGGCCGCCGGATGCGCGTGCAGGGTAGGCGCGGCGCGGGCGCGCCACCTACTGTACGAAGGTACAAGTGTGGCGCCGGCGGGCGTCCTCTAGCGTGGGCGCACACTGGCCACGAGACCGGCGCGAGCTGGAGGGGGAACCATGCAACTTCGTCTACTGAGCTTCGCCATCGCCTGCGCGATCGGCGTGCAAGCCCATGCCGCGCGCGCCGCGGACACCACCGCTGCGGACACGCCCGCCGACGCGGCGCAATCCGAGACGCCGCCGCTGCCGGCGCATCCGACCGGGGAATCGGCGCAGCTGGAAACGATCTCGGTCACTGCGCGCCGCCGCTCGGAAAACATCGAGAAGGTGCCGGTCGCGATCAGCGCGTTCAGCGAGGAGGACCTCAAGGACCTGCAGGCGAGCAACATCGACGGCCTGCAGGGCGCCGTGCCGGGGCTCAACGTCGTGCAGGGGCGCGGCTCCTCCTCGGCGGTCAACGTGTTCATCCGCGGCATCGGCCAGCCGGACGCGCTGCAGACCTTCGATCCCGGCGTGGGCATGTACGTCGACGACATCTACTACTCGCGCATCCAGGGCGCGCTGATCAGCCTGTTCGACGTCGATCACGTCGAAGTACTGCGCGGCCCGCAGGGCACGCTGTACGGCAAGAACTCCACCGGCGGCGCGATCAAGATCCAGACGCGCGATCCGAGCGAGGCCACCACCGGCTCGGTGGAGGGCACGCTCGGCGACTACGGCCGCGCCGAAGGACGCTTCTATCTGTCCGGCTCGTTCGACGAACGCTGGTCGGCCAGCATCGCCGGCGCGATCGTCGGCAACGACGGCTACGTGCGCGATCCGGTCACGCGCCAGGACTACAACGACGACGACACCAAGGCCGTGCGCGCCAAGCTGCAGTTCAAGCCGGGCGAGGACTTCAAGGCCACGCTGGCGCTGGACTACACGCGCCAGACCACCGCGCTCACGCTCGGCGAGCCGACCGCGCCGCTGATCCAGAGCGACTTCGCGCTCGGCGCGGTGGTGCTGCTGCCTCCGTCGACGCGCGAGTACGACTTCAAGTCGCGCACCTCGTTCGCACCGGACCAGGGCCAGAGCCTGACCCACAAGGGCGCCTCGCTGCACCTGGACTGGAAGCTGTCCGACGCCTGGACGCTGAAGAGCATCAGCGCGTATCGCCGCTTGAACAGCGCGTCCTACATCGACATCGACGCCTCGCAGTTCCAGCTCGGCGACGTGTTCGTCGGCTTCCGCCAGAAGCAGGCCAGCCAGGAACTGCAGCTGCAGTACGACAACGGCAGCAACCTGCAGGCGGTGTACGGCCTGTACTGGCTGCGCGAGACCGTGCCCTCGCATCAGGAAGCCTACGCCGACGACCTGTTCGCGCTCGGCGGCGCGCCGATCAAGTTCCTGCGCACGATCGACGACGACCTGCGCACCACCAGCTACGCCGGCTTCGCGCACCTGAACTGGGAGTTCGTGCCGAGCTGGACCCTCGCCGCCGGCCTGCGCTGGACGCGCGAGAGCAAGGACTACGACCGCAGCACCAGCATCTTCTGGAACCCGCAGATCCCGCCGGGCCTGGTCGACGGCACGCTCGCCTTCTCCGGCAAGCAGGACTGGACCGCGTGGACGCCGTCGATCTCGCTGCAGAAGCAGGTCAACGACCAGGTCATGGCCTACGTCTCGGCCAACCGCGGCTTCAAGTCCGGCGGCTTCAACGGCCGCGCCAACAGCGCCGCCGAGGCGGCCAGCGCGGTGTTCGACCCGGAATTCGTCTGGACCTACGAGATCGGCCTGAAGATGCGTTCGGCCGACGGCCGCCTGCAGGGCAACATCGCCGCGTTCCACAGCGACTACAAGGATTTCCAGGCGCGCGTGTCGGAAGTGCTCAATCCCGGCTCGCCCACGCCGACTTTCGCCTTCCCGGTGCTCAACGCGGCCAAGCTGAAGATGGACGGCCTGGAGTTCGAGGGCGCCGCGCTGCTCGGCCAGGGCACGCGCCTGTCCGGCCAGCTGACCTATCTCGACGCGCGCTACGACAAGTTCGTCGATCCGCGCGTGCAGATCGATCCGAACCTGGCCAGCCTGCACGCGCACGTGCCGTTCTCGCCGAAGTGGAGTGCGCGCGTCGCGCTGACGCAGACCTTCAATCTCGCCGACGGCGGCGCGGTCACGCTCGGCGGCGACGTCTCCTACCGCGACGACACCTGGCTCAGCGTCGACAACCGGCCCGGCCTGATGCAGGACGCCTACACGCTCGTCGGCCTGTTCGGCGTCTACGATTCCGCCGACGGCCACTGGCAGGTCCGCGCCGGCGTGCGCAATCTCACCGACAAGACCTACAAGACCGACGGCCAGGAATTCTCCAGCGTCGGCAACATCCAGACCGCGTACTACGGCTGGCCGCGCAACTACTACGTGTCGGCGCGCTACAGTTTCTGAGAATCGGGAATCGGGAATCGGGAATCGGGAATCGGGAATCGGGAATCGGGAATCGGGAATCGGGAATCGGGAATCGGAGCGGCAGGCCGTTTCCCTCTCCCGCTCGCGGGAGAGGGCAGGGTGAGGGCCGGCGGAGCGCATCGCCCGGCCCTTCTCGCCGACACGCGCAACTCATCATGGAGAACATCGTGCACACCACCACTTCATCGATCCTCGCCCTGTCGCTCGCGCTCGGCACCGCCTCGGCGCACGCGGCCGACGCTGCCCTGCCCAGGCTCAAGCTCGATCCGGCGCGCACGACCGTCTCGGGCCTCTCCTCCGGCGCCTACATGGCGCACCAGGTGCACGTCGCGTTCTCCGACCACGTCGCCGGCACCGCGCTGATCGCCGGCGGTCCGTACCACTGCGCCGACGGCAAGCTCGAGACGGCGCTGGCGCGCTGCATGACGCCGGCCGAAGGCAAGGGGCCGCAGGTGAAGGCGCTGGCCCAGCACGCGGCCGAGGCGGCGAAGGCCGGCCGCATCGCGCCGCTGTCCGGCCTCGCCGGCGACGCGGTGCTGGTGCTGCACGGCAAGGCCGACAAGACCGTCGGCGAGTCGCTCAGCCGCGACACCGCCGCGCTGTACCGGGAGCTCGCGCCGAAGGCGAAGCTGCACGAGGACCTCGCGCGCGGCTTCACGCACACCTTCCCGACCGAATCCGCGGGCGCCTCGTGCGAGACCGCCACGGCGCCCTACGTCGGCAAGTGCGGCTTCGACGCCGCCGGCGCGATCTTCGCCGACCTCTACGGCAAGCCGCCGCACGCGGCGAAGGACGCGGGCGGCGAACTGCGCAGCTTCGACCAGGACGCGTTCCGCCCCGCCGGCGCCGACGCCTTCCTCGGAGCGAAGGGTTATCTCTACGTGCCCAAGGCCTGCGCCGACGGCAAGACCTGCGCGCTGCACGTCGCCTTCCACGGCTGCCAGCAGAACGCCGACACGATCGGCGAAACCTTCGTCAAGGACGCCGGCTACAACCGCTGGGCCGACGCTTACGGCGTGGTCGTGCTCTACCCGCAGACCCGCGCCACGATGGCGCCGCTGAACCCGAAGGGCTGCTGGGACTGGTGGGGCTACGGCGGCGAGGCCTACGACACGCGCGACGGCGTACAGATGCGCGCGGTGGCGGCGATGGCCGATGCGCTGGGCGCGCCGCTGAAGTGAGGGGCGCGGACGCGCTCGCGCGTGGATGAGGGCGGCATTGCCTTCGGCGTGCGGAAGCGTGGCGGGAGCAGGGGTTCGATTCTTCCGCGGCGGTTCGGCTCACGTCCGGCGCGTCGACACGCCGAAGCAATGCGAATGGCCGTCGTCGTCGGTCACGAAGAACTCGGTCTGGCCGTAGTCCCGCTCGGCCACGTCCGAAACCGCGTAGCCCAGCGCCTTCAGCCGCTCGCGCAAGGCCGGCAGATCGTCCGGTGCCCAGTACAGGCGGATGCCTTCGCCGTCGTCCGGCGATCGCGGCGCGCCCGCGCGACGGTTGAGCCAGAAGCGCACGCGTTCGTTGCCCACCATGCAGCCGACGAGCCTGCCGTCCTGCCGCATCGCCTGGTCCATGCGCAGGCCCAGGCCGTCGACCCAGAAGTGCAGGCTGTTTTCGACGTCCGCGCTGGGAATCACCGGGATGCACGACTGGATCGGCACGTGACGCTCCTGCAGAAGGGACGGCGCGGGACGGACGACGCCGGTGTGCGCGCCGCACCGGTCGCGATACGCTTGGCGTCCGCTTCATTCTGCCATGGGCCGGCGGTTGCGCTTCGACGGCGCGGCTTTTCGGATCGGCCCCCGTTTCGCGCCACCCAGCCGGATGCCGTACGCATGAGCGACACCGCCATCAACCTGCGCGACAAGCTGAGCCGCTTCGCCGAACACTGGTCGCCGCGCGTCGTCGCCGAGATGAACGACTACCAGTTCAAGCTGGCCAAGCTGCAGGGCGAGTTCGTCTGGCATTCGCACGCCGACACCGACGAGGTGTTCATCGTGCTCGAAGGCGAGATGACGCTCGAATTCCGCGACAAGTGTGTGCCGATGACGGCCGGCGAGATGTACGTCGTGCCGAAGGGCGTGGAGCACCGGCCGGTGGCGCGCGAGGAATGCAGCGTCATGCTGGTCGAGCCGCGCGGCGTGGTGAACACCGGCGAGGCCGGCGGTGGCTACACCGCGCCGAACGACGTCTGGGTGTAGCGCCGCCGCCTCGCGCGCGCACCGATCCGACCTCATGGCGTTCTCCGAACTGCTCGTCGCGCTCGCCGGCCTGGTCTGGCTGATCCTGCTGTTCGGCATCGCGCTGTACGGCGAACGCCATCCGCGCGTGCTGGCGAACCGCTGGGGCGTCGTCTACGCGCTGTCGCTCGGCGTGCACTGCACGTCGTGGACGTTCTACGGCACGGTCACGCAGGCCGAACGTTCGGGCTGGTGGCTGCCGCCGACCTTCGTCGGCCTGATCCTGCTGTACGTGCTCGCCGCCGGCGTGCTGGTGCGGCTGGTGCGGCTGGCGCGCGAGCACAACGCCAGCTCGCTGGCCGACCTGGTCGCCGCGCGGCTCGGCCGGCACGCAGGTCTGGCCGCGCTGATCACCGCGGTGACCGCGCTGGGCATCGTGCCGTACATCGCGCTGCAGCTGAAGGCGGTGGCGATGAGCTACGCGCTGTTCGGCCGCGGCGACGATCTGGCCACGCCGGCCTGGCAGGACAGCGCGCTCTACGTCGCGCTGGCGATGGCGCTGTTCGCGATGCTGTTCGGCACGCGCCGCGCGCCGGCCGCCGCGCACAACCGCGGGCTGGTGCTGGCGCTCGCGTTCGAGTCGGTATTCAAGCTGGTCGCGATGCTGGCGATCGGCGCGCTCGTGCTGCAGCTGCCCGACGTCGCGGCGGCGACCGCGGCGCAGCCGCGCGACAGCAGCGGCGTGGCGCCGCTGGTGCTGCTCGGCGCGCTCGCCGCGTTCACCCTGCCGCACCAGTTCCACGCCGGCGTGGTCGAATGCCGCGACGCCGGCCACGTGCGCACCGCGCGCTGGCTGTTCCCGCTCTACCTCGGCCTGATCGCGCTGCCGATCCTGCCGCTGGCGCAGGCGGGCGCGGCGCGCCTGGGTGCGCTGGGCGTGTCGTCGGACCTGTACGTGCTGGCCCTGCCCCTGTCGCAGGACCGCTACGGCCTGGCCGTGCTCGGCTTCCTCGGCGGACTCAGCGCGGCGACCAGCATGGTCATCGTCGCCACGCTGGCGCTGAGCCTGATGATCGGCAACCACTGGATCGCGCCGCTGCGCGTGCGCGCCGGCTGGGGCCGCGGCGACGCCGGCGACCTGCGTCCGGCGGTGCTGCGCCAGCGCCGCGCGGCGATCCTCGCGGTGCTGCTGCTGGCCTGGGCGTATTCGCGCGCGCTCGCCGGCAGCGACGCGCTGGCCGACATCGGCGCGCTGTCGTTCTCGGCGCTGGCCGGCCTGACGCCGGCGGTGCTGGTGGCGATGTACCGGCCGTCGATCGGCCCGCGCGCGGTCGCGCTCGGCCTCGTCGCCGGCAGCCTGGTCTGGCTCTACGTGCTGTCGCCGACCTTGCTGCCGGGCGCCGCGCCGCTGCTGCACGGCGGGCCGTTCGGCCTCGCGGCGCTGTCGCCGGCGCAGCTGTTCGGGCTGGGCGACTGGAGCGAGCTGGCGCGCGCGGTGGTCGCCAGCCTGGCGGTGAACGTCGCGGTGCTCGCGCTGGCCGCGCGCACGCGCTGGGCGCGCGACGGCGCCGTCTCGGCGCACGGCGACCTCGCCGCCGCCGAACTGCAGGCGCTGGCCACGCGCTTCTTGCCGCGCGAGCGGATCGTCGCGCTGCTCGGCGATGCGCCGCATCACGGTCGCGCCGATGCCGCCGCGGTCGCCGCGGTCGAGCACGAGCTGGCCGGTGTGATCGGCGCCTCGTCGGCGCGTCTGCTGATCGAGGTGGCGCGGCGCGAACGCCGCGGCCAGCTCGACGCGGTCGCCGCCATCGTCGGCGAGGCCAGCCAGGACCTGCGCTTCAACCAGCGCGTGCTCGAGGCGGCGCTGGAGAACATGAGCCAGGGCATCTGCGTGGTCGACGCGGCGCTCAACGTGGTCGCGTGGAACCGCCGCTACGCCGAGCTGTTCGCCTATCCCGACGGCCTGCTGGCGATCGGCCGGCCGGTGGCCGAGCTGATGCGGCACAATTTCGCGCGCGGGCTCGCCGGCGCCGGCGACATCGACACGCGCGTGGAGCGGCGGCTGGCGCAGATGCGTTCGGGCTCGCCGCATCTGGCCGAACGCACGTTCCCGGACGGCACCGTGGTCGAGATCCGCGGCAACCCGATGCCCGGCGGCGGTTTCGTCGCGACCTTCACCGACGTCACCGCGTTCCGCCGCGCCGAACAGGACCTCACGCGCGCGAACGAAACGCTGGAGCAGCGCGTCGCCGAACGCACCGGTGAACTGGCGCGCGCCAGCGCCGTGGCCGAGCGTGCCAACCGTGACAAGACGCGCTTCCTCGCCGCGGTCAGCCACGACCTGGCGCAGCCGCTGCACGCCGCGCACCTGTTCACGCATGCGCTGGCGCAGCGTCTGGGCGACCGGCCCGAACGCGAAACCGTCGCGCACATCGACGGCGCGCTCGGTTCGGCCGAGAGCCTGCTCGGCGGCCTGCTCGACATCGCGCGCCTGGACGCCGGCGGCATGCCGAGCGAGGTGCGCGCGTTCGCCGCCGGACCGCTGCTGCAGGGACTGGCCACCGAGTTCCGCCTGCTCGCCGCGGCGAAGGGGCTGGAGCTGCACTGCGTGCCGACGCGCGCGTGGCTGCGCAGCGATCCGCAGCTGCTGCGCCGCGTGCTGCAGAACTTCCTGTCCAACGCGGTGAAGTACACGCGCCGCGGACGCGTGCTGCTCGGCGCGCGCCGGCACGGCGACGCCCTGCGCATCGAGGTGTGGGACAGCGGCCCGGGCATCGCCGAGGCCGACCGCGCGGCGATCTTCGAGGAATTCCGCCGCCTCGACCGCGGCGGCGCCGGCCTCGGGCTCGGCCTGGCGATCGCCGAACGCATCGCGCGCCTGCTCGACCTCCCGCTGACCCTGCGCTCGCGCCTCGGCCACGGCAGCACGTTCGCGATCGAGGTGCCGCGCACGGCGCCGGTCGCCGTCGCCGTCGACGTCGCCGCGGAGTCGGATGCGGCGCCGGGGCATCGCGTGCTCGTCGTCGACAACGACGCCGCCGTGCTGGCCGCGACCGCGGCCCTGCTCGCCGGCTGGAACTGCGAAGTGCTGGGCGCCGCCGATGCCGCCGCCGCGGCGGCGCAGTGCGCGCGCGCGCGGCCGGAGCTGCTCGTGCTCGACTACCACCTCGACGGCGGCGTCACCGGCCTGGACCTGCGCGCCGGCCTCGGCGCGGACGTCGCCGGGCTGCCGTGCATCGTCGTCACCGCCGACCACGACGAGAGCGTGCGCGCCGCCGTCGCCGCGGCCGGCTGCCATCTGCTGCACAAGCCGCTCAAGCCGCTGGCGCTGAAGTCGCTGATGGCGCGCGTGCTGGCGGCGAACGCGGCGCCGGCCTGACGGCGCCGGCCGCCGCGCGCGCTCAGTCCGCCGGCCCGGCCTCGAACGAATCGTCGAACAGGCGATCGCCGTCGTGCTCCACTGCGCCGATGTCGGCGCCCGCGCCGGACGGCCGCGCGTAGCCGCGCTGGTCGGTCGGCGGCAGGTCGGCCGAGGCGGCGCCGTCGATCAGCGGGCCACCGGTCTGCGGCCACATCGTCGGCGTCGGGCCGCCGTTCCAGCGCAGCGGCAGCAGCAGCGGCGCCGCGCCGAGGAGATTCGTGCCCGGATTGGCCGGATCCACCGAGCCTGCGCCGGCCCGCTCGATCAGGCTGTACGCGGCGTCGACGGGCGTGCCGCCGGAGGTCAGATCGATGCCGTTCTCGCCGACGTAGTTGCCGCCGACGGCGCTGGCGAGGATGCGCACCGGCACCACGGACCAGGCGTCGAACGCGCTGGACGCCCAGGGGCTGTCGTCGATGCGCCGGTTGTCGGAGATCGTGCTGTATTCGAGCTGGATGCTGCCGGTCAGGATCGAGACGATCTGGCGGCCCTGGTTGCGCGCGAACGTGGAATTGACGATGCGTGCGCGGATGTCTTCACCGCTGAAGCCGTTGCGGTTGACGGCGGCGCCGTACATCGCGCGGTTCGCGTAGAAGCTGCTGCGCTCGATCCGCACCTCGCCGTGCGAGGCGCTGACCGCGCCGCCGGCGCTGCCGCTGCCCGGTTCCTGCGGCGAGGAGGTCAGCGCCGAGTTGTGGTGCAGGCGGCTGTCGAGGATCCACAGCATCGATTGCGTGTCGTTCGGTCCGAACTGGATCGCGCCGCCGGAGATGTAGCCGCCGCCGTCGATGGCGTTGTGGTCGATCTCGCTGTTGCCGATGAAGAGCGGTCCGGCGGCGTAGATGGCACCGCCGCTGCGCAGCGCGCGGCTGTGGTCGACGCGGCTGTCCTGCAGTTCGAGGATGGCGCCGTCGCCGGCCGCGACGGCGCCGCCGAGCACGGCTTCGCATTCGGTGAGGCGCACGCCGTCGAGCAGCACGGCGGCGCGCCGGATCTCCAGGCAGCCGCCGGCATCGGTGGCGTGGCGGCCGCCGGCGAGCACCAGCCGGCGCAGGGTGACCCCGGCGCCGGCCTCGGTGAGCACGCGCAGGACGCGGTCGTTGCCGGTGCTGCGCACGGTCGCGACGTCGCCGTCCGGTCCGATCACCTCGACCGCCTCGGTAATGACCGGCGTGGGCGTGTCGATCCACAGCGTCTTTCCGGCGAGGTCGCCGTGGAACACGATGCGATCCGGTCCCGGCGTCTGGTTGGCGAACGCGATGGCGGCGCGCAGCGAGCCGACGCCGTCGTCGAACAGGCTGTCGACCTGGAAGTCGGCGGCCGTCGCCGCGCACGGCAGCATCAGCGCGGTCAGCAGGAAGGGCAGGGTGGGGCGCATGTCGTTCTCCGCAATGCAGGTCTTTCCGGAGAACGGAATCGGGCGTGCTTCCCTATCGCCATCGCGTTGCGGAGATTGCGCCGTCTGCGTCGCGGCGGCGATCGTCATCCGTCGGCAGGAGCGCCGTCGAACGCGTCGGCGAACAGCCGGTCGCCGTCGTCCTCGACCGCGCCGATGTCGGCTGCGCTGCCGACCAGGCGTGCCGAGCCGCGCTGGTCGGTCGCCGGCAGGTCGGCATCGCCGCCGGCGTCGATCAGCGGGCTGTCGGCCATCGGCGGCATCGTCGGCGTCGGTCCGCCGTTCCAGCCGAGCGCGCGCAGGCGCGGATCGACGATGCCGAAGCGGTTGGTGCCGGGATTGGCCGCGTCGACCGAGCCCAGCCCGGCGACGCCGATCAGGCTGTAGTCGGCATCGATCCGGCGTTCGCCCGAGGCGAGGTCGATGCCGTCCTGGCCCGGATAGTTGCCGCTGACGACGCTGCCGGCGATGCGCACCGACACCGTGGCCGGAGAGTCGAACGCGCGCGCGACGCCCTCGCCGCCGTCGCGGATGTTGGCCGAGATCGTGCTGTATTCGAGCGCGACCTCGCCCTGCGCGATCGAAACGACGTCGTCGCCGACGTTGCCGGCGAAGGTGGAATTGACGAGGCGGGCGTCCATCGGCAGATCGACGTTTCCCGAGCGGCTGAGCGCGGCGCCGTGGCGCGCGCGATTGGCGTAGAAGCTGCTGCGTTCCACCCGCAGCCGGCCGTTGCCGGCGTCGAGCGCGCCGCCGAGGCTGGCGCCGGCCGGGTCGGAGCTCGTCGCCGCGTTGTGGTGCAGGTGGCTGTCGAGGATCCACAGCATCGACTGGTTATCGGCGAACGGCCAGAAGGCGATGCCGCCGCCGCGGCCGAAACCGTCCACCGTGTTGTGGTCGATCTCGCTGCGGCCGACGAACAACGCACCGTCCGTGCGGATGCCGCCGCCGCTCCAGACCGCGCGGTTGTGATCGATGCGACTGTCCTGCAGTTCGAGGATCGCGCCGAGCTGGGCGGAGATGGCGCCGCCGTGGGCCGCCTTGCAGCCGGTCACGCGCACGCGATCGAGCAGCACGCTGGCGCCCTGGATGCTCAGGCAGCCGCCGCTCTGGTTGAGCAGGCCGCCGTCCGCCAGCACCAGATCGCGCAGGACCACGATCGCACCCCAGTCGGTGACCACGCTCAGCACGCGGTCGTTGCCGGTGCTGCGCACGGTCGCTGCGCCGCCGGCCGGTCCGATCACTTCCACCGCTTCGCTGATCACCGGCGCCGGCGCATCGATCCACAGCGTCTTCCCGGCGAGGTCGCCGTGGAACACGATGCGATCCGGCCCCGGCGTCTGGTTGGCGAACGCGATGGCGGCGCGCAGCGAACCGACGCCGTCGTCGAACAGGCTGTCGACGTGGAAGTCGTCCGCCACTGCCGCGCCGGACAGCGCGAGCGCCGACAGGATCAGGGCGGTCGGGATCGGGAAGGGGTTGGCGCGCATGTCGTTCTCCGGGAAGCGAGGTCTTCCAGGGAACGGAATCCGGGGCGCTTCGCTATCACCGCGGTGTGTCACTTGCGTGTCCGCACGCCTTCCGGTGGTGACGTTTCGCGGTTTCCTTCAACGGCTTGCAACTTGCCGCCGCGAGTACGAAGATCTTCCTCGATGTCGTCGGAAAAGGGGTTCCGGATGGCCGCTCGATGGATTCGCTGGGCTGCGATGTTCGCCGCTTTGATGATGCCGGCTTCGGCTGTGCTCGCCTGCAATTCCACGCCGTTCGTCGACAGATGGAACGTTTTGGGCACGACCGTCTGGGAGGATGACGCCGGCGACTGCCGACTGCGCGCCAGCGTTTCCGATCCAAGCGGGATCGCCATGTCCACGTCGGCGTCGGTCAGCTACGTGCGTCGCGAACCGACGGCTCCGCTGCGCTTGCGGTTTTCCGTCGATACGTCCGAGCTGCCGGCCATGGGGCCGTTGGCGTACGCGGCCTTGGTGCGGGGCGTTGCGCGACGTATCGAACCGGCCGCGATGCCCGGCAACCCCGTATTCCAGGTGGCGCTCACTCGTGGCCAGGACAGCTCGACTTTCCGGCTGCAGCTCGGAGGCTGGTGCGCGACCGTGTCGCCCTCCAAGTACTGCAGGATCACTGGGCCAGTCGATCTTTCCTCGGCCGATTTCCCTCTCGATATCGCGCTCGACGTCGAAATCGGCGTGGGCTCGTCCGGCCGCCTTCGGCTCTGGTTGAATTCCGATCCAGATACCACCGAGCCGTATCTGCTGCTGAACGCTCTCGACAATGCCGTGACGGGTGGAGCGGACCGCGTGAGCTTCGGTTTGTTCTCTACCACGACCGCATTTGCTAGTGAACTGGCCAATCATGCCTTCACGTTTGGCCACATCACGACCAGCGACGATCAGCTGTTCCGGAGCAACTTTGAATCCCTGCTCGCCGGCAACATCGAGCCAAATCAGCAGCCGCTGCCCTTGAACGGAGCTTCCTACGATGGAAATACGTGCGACGGAACCGATCTGCTGCCGCAGGCGGCTTCCGGTACGACGGTGTTCGCCGGTCCTGTTGCGGTTCATCCAGTCACCCTGACCGGAGGGCTTGCGAAATTCTTCGTCAGCGCTTCCGCCGGAAGTGGCGCTCTTGCGATGTTCCTGTGCCCTGCAGGGGCTGGCCCTTCGGACGCCTGTATCGCCTACGGTACGTCTCTCGGGATGTCTATCTCAAGCGCCGGTGTTTCGGGCGAGTATCAGCTCGTCATCGGGAAATCCAACGGACCGTGCGGCGTCTATTACGTCACGGCGTACGATCCGCTCGACTGAATCGCGTTTCACCCGACCAGCGGATCGTCATGTCCGGTCCGCCGGCGCAAACCGCACCTGTCCGATCCATCCGCGCTGGCGTCGCGCCAGCCGTGAACCGGTTTCCTCGCCGTCGAAGCTGACCTCGGAGCGGCGCAGCCGCGACGGGTCGACGTCGTCGAACGCGTTCACGTTGACGACGGCGTGCACGCGTCCCTCGATGTCGCTGGTCACCAGCGGCACCGCGCCGCAGCGCGCGCAGACGTGGAAGTCGGCGGTGGCGGTCTCGAAGCGGTAGGTCGAATGCGCGGCGGCGTCGCGCACCTGCACCTCGAGCGTCGCGGCGGGATCGGCAGTCCAGACCGCGCCGTGCTTGCGGCAGAACGAGCAGGTGCAGGCGCGCGCCGGAATCGCGTCGGCGTCGCCGCGCCAGTCCAGCACGAAGGAGAGATTGCCGCAGTGGCAGCTGCCGGTGATGCGCATGGAATTCTTCGAGAGAGGAATGTGGGCCGGATCGTGCGTGCAGGCGACGGGCTCGAACGGGCGCCAGACCTGGTCGTCCCGGCGGGCGAGCATCCGTTCGGCGCGGTGACGTCATTCTTCGGCCAACGGGCCGGCTGTCAACCGCCGGCGACGGGTTCCGCGATGCCGGCCGGATCGGCCAGCGCGAGCGAACGCAGCAGCACGCCGGCCTGCGTGCGATTGCGCACGCCGAGCCGTTCGAAGACCGCGGTCAGGTGCGCCTTCACCGTGCGTTCCTGCACGTCGAGGCGGTCGGCGATCTGCTTGTTCAAAAGGCCGTCGGCGACCAGGCCGAGCACGCGCATCTGCTGCGGGCTGAGGCTGGCCAGCCGTGCGGCCAGTGCGCGGTCGTCCGCAGCGGTCGCGGTCGCGGCGACCGCCCCGCGCAGCGATGGCGGCAGCCACGACTGCGCCGACAGCACGGCGCGCAGCGCCTCGCACAGCTCGTCGAGACCGGCGCGCTTGGAGATGAAGCCGGCCGCGCCGTAGGCCAGCGCGCGGCGGATCGTCAGCGGATCGTCGTGCGCGGAAATCATC
This sequence comes from Dokdonella ginsengisoli, assembly GCF_042652785.1. Taxonomy (NCBI): domain Bacteria; kingdom Pseudomonadati; phylum Pseudomonadota; class Gammaproteobacteria; order Lysobacterales; family Rhodanobacteraceae; genus Dokdonella; species Dokdonella ginsengisoli. The sequence continues at coordinate 259,731 of NZ_JBHSHD010000006.1, forward strand.
GCGACGGCGACCGCCGGATGCTCGCCGCGCAGCGTCGCCAGCCCCATCAGGCCGTGGCTGCCGGGCATGTGCAGGTCGAGCAGGACGAGGTCGGTGTCCGGCTGCGCGGCCAGCGCCGCGTGCGCCTCGTCAAAGCTGCCGGCCTCGGCGATGGTCGCCTCCGGGGCGACTGCGCGCACGGCCTGCGCCAGCGCGAGGCGGAACAGCGGATGATCGTCGGCGAGCAGCAGGCGCATCGCGCCACTGTAGCAGGCGGTCACGCGCCGGCCTCGCCGTCCGCTGGACTTAAGTACGATGCCGGGCGCGATTTCGCGCGCTACCCTGCGCCGATGCGCCGACTCGTCCTGCTATCGTTGCTCGCTCCGCTCGCGGCCTGCGTGCCGCGGCCCGCCCTGGTCCATCCGGCGATGCCCGATCCCGCTCTCGTCAGCGACATCCGCGAAACCCGCCACTCCGGCGACGACGACCTGCTCAGCGCCGGCCTCGGTCTCGCCGGCCTGCGCGCCAAGCCGGCGGCATTCGCCGACGCGGCCGCACCGACGCCGCAGGAACTGCGCCGCCGCGCGATCCATGCGAACTGGAACGGCATCGCCGACCTCGGTCCGCTCGGCGGCTACGGCACGCTCTACGGCGGCGTGCCTTCCGTGCCCGGCCGCGAGTACCAGGCGTTCGCCAGACTGCCGGATGCGCAGGCGCCGTTCCGCGTGCTGGCGCAGGTGCCTGACGCGTTCGACGCGAAGGCGCGCTGCCTGCTGGTCGCGCCGGCCTCGGGCTCGCGCGGCGTGTACGGCGCGATCGCGCTGGCCGGCGCCTGGGGCCTGCCGCGCGGCTGCGCGGTGGTCTACACCGACAAGGGCGCCGGCACCGGCTACTACGACTTCGATTCGCGCACCGGCGTGGCGCTGGACGGCACGCGCGCGGCGCGCGGCGCGGCGCCGCTCGAGTTCGAGCCGGCGCACGAGGCCGCCGGCGGCGTGGCGATCAAGCATGCGCATTCGGGCGACAACCCGGAGGCCGACTGGGGGCGCCACGTGCTCGCCGCCGCGCGCTTCGGCCTCGCAGCGCTCGACCGCGCGTTTCCCGCCGCCGCGCCGTTCACGCCGTCGAACACGCGCGTGATCGCGGTCGGACTCTCCAACGGCGGCGGCGCGGCGCTGCAGGCCGCCGGCCTCGACGAGGCCGGGCTGCTGTCGGGCGTGGTCGCGCTGGAGCCGAACGTGCACGTCGAAGGCCGCGGTCGCGCCGCCTTCGACTACATCACCGAGGCGGCCCTGTACCTGCCGTGCGCGCTGCTCGACGCGCGCTTCGAGACGACGCCGTTCGCGCGCGTGGCGGCCGCGCTGCCGGCGTGGCGTGCGCGCTGCGCGCGCCTGCACGAAGCCGGCCTGGTCGACGGCGGCAACCTCGCCGCGCAGGCGGCCGACGCCCTCGCGCGCCTGCATGCCCACGGCTGGGACGAGGCGACCCTCGCCACCGCGGCGAGCACGACCGCGTTCGACCTGTGGCGCGCGATCGGTGCGACCTACACCTCGGCCTACCTGCGCGCGCCGGCCGACGCGATGCCGTGCGGATTCCGCTTCGCCGTCGCCCATGGCGCGCCGGCGCCGGCGCCGGCCGACGCGGCGACGCGCGCGGCGTGGTGGTCCGACGCCAGCGGCATCCCGCCCGGCGCCGGCATTGCCCTGCTCGGCGGCACCGATGCGTCCGCCGATCCGAGCTGGGTCGGCCTCGACTGCCTGCGCACCTTGTGGAGCGGCGACGGCGCCGATGCGCGGCGCCTGCACGCGTCGGTCGCGGCGACGGCGGCGAAACGGCCGCGCGCCGGCCTGCCGATCCTGATCGCGCAGGGCGAGCGCGACGGCCTGCTGCCGATCGCGTTCTCCAGCGCGCCGTACGTGCAGGCGCTGGAGGCCGACGGCGTCGCGCCGGTGTATTGGCGCGTGCCGCACGCGCAGCACTTCGACGCCTTCCTCGCCCTGCCGGGCTTCGGCGACGGCTACGTGCCGCTGCTGCCGTACGGCTACGCCGCGCTCGACGCGGTCTGGGCGCATCTGGCCGACGGCGCCGCGCTGCCGGCGTCGCGGCGCTTCGACACGACGCCGCGCGGCGCGGCGGCGCTCGATCGCGGCAAGCTCGGATTCTGAGTCCACCCAAAAGGGGAGCGCATGGCAGCGACCCATTCCGGTGTGCGGCAGGCGCGTCCGGACGACGGCGCGCAAGTCGTGCCGCTGCTGGTCGAGGCGATCGATCATCTCGCGCTGCACCTGGCCGGCGCTGCCGACCACGCCGCCGCCGTGCCGTTCTTTGCGCGCCTGTTCGAGACGGGCGGAAACCGCTACGGCCGCGAGCACGTACTGGTGCTCGAGCAGGGCGGCGAGATCGCCGCGGCGATCCTCGGCTACCCGGGTCGCGACGAAGCGGCGCTGGCCGCACCGGTGCTGGCGGCGTGTCGCGCGCGCGACCCGTCCGCGCATTACCGGCTCGAAGCGGAGAGTTCGCCCGACGAGTTCTATCTCGACGCGCTGGCGGTGGCGCCGCGGCATCGCGGCGCCGGCCACGCCGCGACATTGATCGCGGCCGCCTGCGCGCGCGCGGCGCAGGCCGGCCACGCGCGCGCCGGTCTGCTGGTGGACGTCGACAAGCCCGGCGTGAAGCGTCTCTATGCGAAACTCGGCTTCGCCGTCGACGGCGAGCGCCGGCTGGCCGGGCACCGCTACGAACACATGAGCCGTGCGCTGGGTGAGGTCTAGGCGACTTCCGCGCGGCACCGGTGCGCGGCGATGCTTGGAAGTCACGGCGGCGGCCGGCCCGGTTTCCCGCCGCCGTCCGGCGCAGCGCCGTCCCCGAAACCTGACGAATGCAGCGGTGATGAAGATGAGTCCGTCGAAGGAGTTCCCTGCGTCCATGCGCCCTTTGCTTCTGCTCGCCCTCGGCGTCTTCCTGGGCGGCTGTGCGAGCGAGAGCGAGCTGCGGAAGGCGGCGCGTGACCGCTCGAACTCGGCGATCGAGCAGCTGGACCGTCAGCCGTCGTGCTGCGAAGCCCTGTCCGGGTTGCGCTACGAGAAACTCTCGCCGGGCCGAACTTCGGGGAACTTCCCGTCCGCCTCGGCGCAGGTCCGCCCGTTTCCCGCCGGCCGCAGCTACTTCATGGCGGTGGAGGTTCCGCAGCAGCGGCAGCCTGCGGTGATCAACGTCCGCTCCGAGATGCTCGGCGGCGGTCGCGGCTCGATGGCGACGGTGTTCGTGCCCTCGGTCATCGCGCTGGACGGCGACTTCGCGCCGGTCGCCGCGCCGAAGGAGCTGGGGCTGTGCTTCCGGCGCGGATGGTCGAAGAAGGATGTCGGCTACTTTTCCTCGCTCGAGGTCGACGCCTCCCGGGTCAGGTACCTGGTGTTCTTCACCGATCGATCCAGGCTGCAGGACTCGGTTCCCTACGACAGCAGCGCCACGACCGCCGGGCTGGGATTCGTCGTGAACACGAACGTGAGCTACGAGCTTCCGCGCAGTCCGGACGGCCAACTGGACGTCTGGCTCGAAGGGGCGACGGACTCGCTCGGCGGGCTGCCGGAGCGTTGCCGCAGCCGATGAGCCGATTCCGTGCGGGGCGCGCACGCGTCGCCGGACTTGAACCGCGGCGCCGAGGCAAACGGTAGTCCGCGCCGCATGCACGCCCCGGTCGATTCCGGCCGCTCGCAGCGCCGTCGTGCCGCGGGGCATACTGCGCGGTCATGAACGCCGCGCCTCCCGTCATCGCTCCGCTGTCGCCGTCCGCCGCCGCGCTGGCGCGCAGCGCGCAGCAGGCGATCGAGCGCGGCGCCTGGGACGAGGCGGTGCAGCCGCTGAACGGCGCGCTCGCGCTGCAGCCCGGGCATCCGCAACTGCTGCGCCTGAGCGGCCTGCTCGAGCAGGGGCGCGGCAACCTCGCCAACGCGGTGGGGCTGTTCGCCCATCTGCATCGCAGCTTTCCGCAGGACGCGGCGCTGGCCAACCATCTCGGCGCGGCGCTGGCGCTGGCCGGGCGCATGGACGCCGCGATCGAGGCATTTCGCCGCGCGCTCGAACTCGATCCCGCGCTGCTCGACGCGGCCTACAACCTCGGCCGCGCGCTCGACCTGCGCGGCGACGCGGCGGCGGCCTGCGCCGCGCTCGAACACGCGCTGCGCATCGACCCGCACCATCCGCCGGCACGCGTGCTGCGCGCGGAGAGCCTGAAGAAGCTCGGCCGCCTGGCCGAGGCGGAACAGGCGTTGCGCGCGCTGCTGCACGAGGATCCGGGCGCGGTCGCCGCGTGGGTCGCGCTGGCCAACCTGCGCGCGTTCGCGCCGGACGGTGCCGATCTCGCCGCGGTCGGCCGCCTGTACGCCGATCCGCGGCTGGACGAGACGCAGCGCATCGACCTCGGCTTCGCCTACGGCTCGATGCTGGAGGCCGCCGGCCGCTACGCCGAGGCATTCGACGCCGTGCAGGCGGCGAACGCGGCCAAGCGGCGGCGCGTGCGTTGGGACGCCGCGGCGGTCAGCGCGCTGGTCGACGACATCCTCGCCGCGTTCGCGCCCCCGGCGCCGGCCGACGCGGATGCGACGCGCGGGCACGGCGCGATCTTCCTGGTCGGCATGCCGCGTTCGGGCTCGACCCTGGCCGAGCAGATCCTGGCCGCGCATCCGGACGTTTCCGGCGGCGGCGAGCGCGAGGACGTGGTGCACGTCCTGCACCAGGAATCGGCGCGCCGCGGCCGGCGCTTCCCGGCCTGGGTGGCCGAGGCGGACGCAGCCGACTGGCGCCGGCTCGGCGAGCAGTACCTGCAGCGCAGCGCCGCCTGGCGCGGCGATCGCGCGCATTTCACCGACAAGACGCTGACCAACTGGCAGACGCTCGGCGCGATCGCCCGCATGCTGCCCGGCGCGCGGATCGTGCACTGCGTGCGCGATCCGCTGGAGACGCTGTGGAGCTGCTACAAGCACCACTTCGGCGAGGCGCAGTTCTTCACCTACGATCCCGCCGAGCTGGCCGCGTTCTTGCGCGACTGCACGCGCGCGATGCGCACGTGGGACGCGCGTCATCCGGGCTGGATCCACCGGCACGATCACGAGGCGCTGCTGGCGCAGCCCGAAGCGCGCACGCGCGCCTTGCTGGACGCCTGCGGCCTTGCCTTCGATGCGGCCTGCCTGCGCTTCCACGAAGCGCGGCGCGAAGTGCACACGGCGAGCGCGGCGCAGGTGCGCCGTCCGCTGCAGCGGCGCGTGCCGCTGGCCGAGCGCTACGGCGCGCTGCTCGATCCGCTGCGCCGCGCGCTCGACGCGCCGGGCTGAGCGGCGCGCGGCAGGATCGCGCCGCAGGCCGTTCGAAAATCCGCGCGACGGTTTCGAGTAGGCCGAAGGCTCACGTCTCGGGCGCGTGGCAGACCGCTTCGATGTTGTGTCCGTCCGGGCCGATGACGAAGGCGGCGTAGTAGGTCGCGTTGTACTGCGGGCGCAGGCCGGGCGCGCCGTTGTCCGTGCCGCCCGCCGCCAGCGCCGCGCGGTGGAAGTCGTCGACCTGCCGGCGGTTGTGCGCCACGAACGCCAGGTGCAGGTGCGCCGGCTTCTGGTCGGTCTGGAACAGGCACAGCGAAGCCTTGCCCTTCGCGCTGAGCTCGACGCCGTAGTCCGGCGTCCCTTCCGAGACGACGGCGACGCCGAGCGGCGCGAGCGCGCGGAGGAAGAACGCCTTGCTCGCCGCATAGTCGCTGACGCCGAATTTCACGTGGTCGAACATCGGTTCTCCTGGAGCGGGCGGTATCGCGCGGCGCCGCGGGAAACGGACGGCGGCGGTCGCGCTCAGTCCGGCGTCGCGGCGGCGGTCGTGCGCAGGCCCGCCGGGCTCCAGCGCGAACCGGCCAGGGTCCACATCGGCGGCAGCTGCGTGAACGGCGGGCGCTGGTGCACGGCCAGCGCGGCGCCGAGGCGGTCGTCCACGCCGAGCTTCTCGAACACGCCGCGCACGTGGCTCTTGACCGTGTCCAGGCGGATGCCGAGCAGGCCGGCGATCGATTCGTTCGACTTGCCGGCGGCGATCCAGCGCGCGACCTCGCGCTGGCGCGGCGACAGGTCCGGGCACAGGTGGATCAGCCGCTCCACCGGCGCCATCGACTGCACGGTGCGCTCCAGCGCCTGCCGGTACACGCGCGCGACGTGGCCGCGCAGTTCCTGCATGCGGTCGCGCTCGGCGTCGGAAAAGGCCGGACGGCCGAGCACGCGATGCGCCGAGATCGCCACCGCGTAGCCTTCCTGCACGATCATCGTGGTCATCTGCCGGTGCGCGTGCGCCGGCAGGAACACCTCGCGCGCGATCGGCAGCTCCATGAACTGCGCGTCGCTGAAGAAGTCCGACTCGCGCAGCGCGCGCTCGCCGAAGAAGGCCGGATCCTTGCCCCAGAACGGATGGCTGCCGGCGTGCTTGAGATAGGCCGCGGTGGTGGTGGCGCGGCGTTCGGGATCGGGATCGGGGTGTGAGTACTCGACGCGGAACTCGCCGCTGCCCAGGTGGAATTCGCTGTAGCCGACCATGTCGCAGTCGGTCGCCAGCTCCGTGCTGACGAACACTTCGCGCGCGATCGTGTGCAGGTCGGGCTCGGCCGCGTACAGCTCGACCAGCCGGCGCTCGAACCGCGTCCGCACGGCGTCTTCGGCAGCCGAAGCTCGCATCCGACTCACTCCAAAGTGTGATTGCCCGATTTGCCGGGAAGTTTACCCTTTTTCACATTCCGCACCGGCGCGGCCCCGCAAGGCGCCAGGCGCCGCGGCAACCCAGGGCGACCCGTGAAAACCATCCGCATCGATGCGTACCGTCTGGCGCGCCTGCTCCTCGTTGCCGTGCTGGCGTCGTTCGCGCTGCCGCTGTCCGCGCAGGTGAACACCTGGAGCTGGGAGCCGGCGAGCGGCTATCCCGGCAAATGGCACGAAGCCGGCGTGGTGTGGAATCCGCCGGACTGCTGCCCGAACAGCTTTCCCAACAGCGCGACCGCCGACGCGCGCATGAACCCGTACTCGACCGGCTACGTCGGCGCGGCCGACCTGGACGGCCGCACCTACACCGTGAACCGGCTGCGCTTCACCAACATTTCCGGCGGCGGAAACTTCACCCTCACCGGCAACGGCGGGACGCTGCTCCTGCGCGGCACCACGCCCTACCTCCAGACCGGCACGCAGAGCGGCCGCCTGGCGCGCATCGTCGGCACCCGGCTGGATCTGGCCGATCACACCCGCTTCGACATGACGGTGGCCGACGACGGCCTGCTGGTGGCGGCCGATTCCAGCGTCGCGGTGGCGGCGCCCAGCCGCACGGCCGACAAGACCGGGCCCGGTGTCCTGGTCCTCGCCGGCTCCTCCGCGGCGAGCCAGTTCGCGGTACAGGCGGGCGAACTCGCGGTCGAAGGCAGCCACGGCGGCGGCGTGAGCGTGTCGTCCGGAGCGAGCCTCGGCGGCGCCGGCCACGTCACCGGCGCAGTCGACGTCGCCGGCGGCGGCCGCCTGAGTCCGGGCGCCTACGACCTCGCGTCGCACTCGTTCGGCGTCGGCACGCTGACGGTCGCGGCGGCCGTCACGCTGCAGGCCGGCAGCGTCTTCGAGGTGCGTGTGGACGGCGGCAGCGCCGGGCAGCTCGCCGCCCCGGGTCCGGTGAATCTCGGCGGCGCCACGCTCGCGCTGAGTGTCGGCGCCGCGCCACCGCCGGGCAGCGTGATCCGCCTCATCGACAACCAGGGCGGTGGCGGAATCGGCGGCACGTTCGCCGGCCTGGCCGAAGGCGGCACGTTCAGTGCCGGCGGCATCGCTTTCCGGATCAGCTACGCCGGCGGCACCGGCAACGACGTCGTCCTGTCGGTGGCGGATGCGCCGACGGTCGCGGGCGTCGCTCCGGCACTGGGCCCGACCGCCGGCGGCACCAGCGTGGCGATCACCGGGGCGAACTTCGGCGGCGCCACAGCGGTGAGCTTCGGCGGCACGCCGGCTGCGTTCACGGTGAACAGCGCGACGCAGATCACCGCGACCGCTCCGGCGCACGCGGCCGGTGCGGTCGCGGTCGCGGTGACGACAGCCGGCGGCACCGGCAGCGCGGCCAACGCCTACACCTACGTCGCCGCCCCGGCGATCGCCGGTGTGTCGCCGGCGCAGGGTCCGGCCGCCGGCGGCACCAGCGTGGCGATTACCGGTGCGAACTTCGGCGGCGCCACGACGGTGAGCTTCGACGGCACGCCGGCGACGTTCGCGGTGAACAGTGCGACGCAGATCACTGCGACCGCTCCGGCGCACGCGGCCGGTGCGGTGGCGATCGCGGTGACCACGATCGGCGGCACCGGCAGCGCGGCAAACGCCTATACCTACGTCGCCGCTCCGGCGATCACCGGCGTGTCACCGGTGCAGGGTCCGACCGCCGGCGGCACCAGCGTGACGATCACCGGTGCGAACTTCGGCGGTGCCACGGCGGTGAGCTTCGGCGGCACGCCGGCGGGCGCGTTCACGGTGAACAGCGCGACGCAGATCACCGCGACGGCGCCGGCGCACGCGGCCGGTGCAGTAGCGATCGCGGTGACCACGATCGGCGGCAGCGGCAGCGCGGCGAACGCCTACACCTACGTGCCGGTACCGACGGTCGCCGGCGTGTCGCCGGCCGAAGGACCGCTGGCCGGCGGCAGCAGCGTGACGATTGCCGGCGCGGACCTCGGCGGCGCGACGTCGGTGACGTTCGGCGGCACGCCGGCCGCCTCGTTCACGGTGACGAATGCGAGCGCGATCGTCGCGATCACGCCGGCGCATGCGGCCGGCGCGGTCGCGGTGGCGGTGACCACGGTCGGCGGCAACGGCAGCAAGGCCGATGCCTACACCTACCGCGCCGCGCCGACGGTCAGTGCCGTCGAGCCGGATCGCGGCCTGATCTCCGGCGGCCAGCCGGTGGCGATTTCCGGTGCGAACCTGAGCGGTGCGAGCGCGGTGAATTTCGGCGCGGTCGCGGCGGCCTCGTTCAGCGTCGACGACGACAGCCACATCCGCGCGATCGCGCCGGCCCACGTCGCGGGCACGGTCGACGTGACCGTGACGACCGCGGGCGGCACCAGCGCGGCCGGCGGCGCCGGCCAGTACACCTACGTCGATCCGCGGCGCTGTCATGTGCGGCACGACGCCGCCGGCGCGGACGACGGAAGCTCCTGGACCGATGCCTACGTCGACCTGCAATCGGCCCTGACGGATGCGAGCTGCACCGAGGTGTGGGTGGCACGCGGCGTGTACCGGCCCGTCACGCCCGCCGATCCGCAGGCGGTCACCGAGGCCGAACGCACGGCGACCTTCCGCCTCGTGCCGGGAACCAAGCTGTACGGCGGATTCGCCGGCGACGAGATCGCACTCGATCAGCGCGATCCGGCGGCGCGGCTCACGGTACTCTCGGGCGATCTCGCCGGCGACGACAGCGGCGCGGTGGACGGCGTCGACGTCGACGTGCCGGGCGACGGCAGCAACGGCGAGAACAGCCTGCACGTGGCGAGCCTGGACGGCGTCGGCCTCGTCGTCGCGGCGGACACCGTGCTCGACGGCTTCACTATCACCGCCGGCAACGGCGGCAGCCAGTCCGGCGGCGGCCTGTACTGCGGCAGCGGCGCCGGCGCCGGCCGCTGCAATCCGACCTTGTCCAACCTGGTCTTCAGCGCCAACGCGGCCGACGGCGGCGCGGCGATCGCGGCCGCGTCGATGGCCGAAGCCAGTCCGGTTGTCAGCCGCGTGGTGTTCGTCAACAACCGCGCCGCCGCGACCGACGGCGGCGCGGTGTCGCTGTCGTACGCGCAGACCGTCAGCGCGGTGTTCACCGACGTGGTGTTCCGCGGCAATTCGGCCCGCGACGCGGGCGCGCTGCTGCTCGCCGCGCAGGGCGGAGGCGGCGCCCCGGTGCTGGAACGGGTCACGTTCGCCGACAACCGCGCGGAGCGCTCCGGCGGCGCCGTGCGGACCTTCGACGTCGACCTCGATCTGCGCAACGCCACCTTCACCGGCAACGTCGCCGCCACGCAAGGCGGCGGCGCGCTGGCCGTCAACGGCGGCGCCGTGCAGCTGGCCCACGTCACGTTCAGCGCCAACACGGCCGCGGCCGGCGGCGCGATCCACCACGACGGCGGCAGCCTGACGCTGAAGAACGTGATCGCGTGGGGCGACGCCGCGGCGCAGGACGCCGAGCTGCACGAGACGGCGAGCGCCGGCTCCGCCAGCGCCGTTTCCGACAGCGTGATCGACGGCGGCTGTCCGGCGGCCGTCGCCTGCGACGGCGCCGTGCTGACGGCCGATCCGAAGCTGGGTCCGCTCGGCGACCACGGCGGATTCACGCCGACGATGCTGCCCGGCGCCGGCAGCTCGGCCATCGACACCGCCGACGACGCCGGCTGCGCCGACACCGACCAGCGCGGCCGCCCGCGCCCGCAGGGCGCGCATTGCGACATCGGCGCGACCGAGGTGAGCCTGTACGCGCTCGCCGTGACGGTGACCACGCCGAACGGTTCGGTCGCCAGCAGCGACGGCGCCATCGCCGGCTGCAGCGGCGGCGGCGGCACCTGTTCGGCGAACTATCCGGCCGAAGGCGAGGGCGCGCCGTCGAGCGTGACGCTGACCGCCGCGGCGGAGCCGCACTACCACTTCGCCGCCTGGGGCGGCGACTGCGATGCCGACGGCTCGGTGACGCTGGACGCCAACCGCAGCTGCACGGCGTCGTTCGCGATCGACCTGCACACCGTCGGCGGTACGGCCAGCGGCCTGGCCGGCAGCGGCCTGGAAGTGCGCCTCAACGGCGGCGACGCGCAGACGGTGTCGGCTGCCGATCCGCATTTCACGTTCGCGCCGATACCCGATCTCGGCGCATGGTCGGTGACGGTGTCGGCGCAGCCGACCGCGCCGTGGCAGACCTGCATGGTCGATCCGGCCACGGCCAGCGGCACGCTCGACGGCGCCGACGTGACCGACGTGGCGGTGGACTGCACGACCAACGCCTACACCGTCGGCGGCCGCGTCGACGGCCTGCTCGACCTCGGTTCGGATCTGCAGCTGCAGCTGTCCGCCGGCGACGTGCAGGTGGCGACCGTGACGCCCGGCCAGACCGGCTTCGCGTTCGCCACGCCGGTCGCCAGCGGCACCGCCTACGCCGTGACGGTCAGCCAGCAGCCGCACGGCCAGTCGTGCACGGTCGACGGCGGCGCCGGCGGCACGATTGCGGGCGCGGACGTGCTCGACGTCCACGTCAGCTGCATCAGCGTTCCGCAACTGGAACTGCGCATCGACGACGGCCAGGCGTACGCGCGCTACGGCGGTGTGGTGGACTACGTCGTCACGCTGACCAACACCGGCGGTCCGGTCGACGGCGTCGCCGTCGTCTCCGTGCTGTCGCCGGCACTCGACGCGGCCGGCGCGACCTGGGTCTGCTATCCCGGCAGCGTGGACGCCCATTGCGCCGCCGCCGGCAGCGGTCCGCTCGAAGATCGCGTGACGATACCGGCCGGCCGCCGCCTGGCCTTCCTGCTCAGCGTGCCGGTCCGGCTCGACGCGGTGCAGGACACGGCGACGGCACAGGCGCAGGCGGACAGCACCGCGGTGGTGACGGACGTCGACGCGCTGGTGATCTTCCGCGACGGCGTCGACGTGCCCTACGGCGACGGCGCGCAGGCGCTGCCGCGCGACGGCGCCGCGGCCGAAACGTTCGTGCTGCCGCCCGACCCGGGCCCCGTCGTCGCGACCGTGAAGCACTGGCACGTCGAGCAGTCGGACGTGCGCGTCGACCGCGCCCGCCTCGGCGCGCAGGACTACGTACGCCTGCGCATATCCGCGCGCGGCGCCGAGCGCGTCAGCGCGTGGTCGCCGGTGCGCGCGGGCGCGGCGCTCGCGCTCGCGCGCGTCGACGGCGTGCTGCTGCTGGAAGGCGCGGCCGGATCGCTGGCGCTGGATTTGATGCCGGAGCAGGGCCGATGACACCGCGCATCCGCACCGCGTCGCCGGTGCTCGGCCACGAACGGGCGGCGACGAGGATGCGACACGTCGTGAACGCGGCGCTCGTGCTGGCCGCGACGTTCGCAACGCCGGCGTTCGCCGACTACGTGATCGCGCCGACCGGCGGCGACATCACCGGTGCGCAGCTGTCGGCCCAGCTCGCCGGCGGCGACGTCACGCTCGCCGCCGCCAGCGGCGACGTCGTCGTGAACGACGCGGTGGCGTGGAACGCCGCCACCACCTTGACGCTGAACGCGCCGGGCAGCATCCGCCTGCGCGCCCCGCTCGACGTGCGCCACGCCGGCGGCGGCCTCGCGCTCAACTACGGCGGCACCGCCGGCGATCCCGGCGTCACGCCGCCCGCGGGCACCGACTACCTCGTCGACGCGCCGGTCGACTTCGGCGCGGAACCGGGCGGCCACTTCAGCGTCAACGGCAACGCCTACGCGCTGCTTCGCGACGTCGACGCGCTGCAGGCGATGCGCGACGACCTCGCCGGCCGCTACGCGCTCGCCCGCGACGTCGACGCGCGCGCCACGCGCGGCTGGAACGACGGCGCGGGATTCGCGCCCATCGGCGTTTCGTCCTTCCTCGGCACGCCGTTCAGCGGCACGCTGGCCGGCCTCGGCCACGTCGTGCGCGGCCTGTTCGTCGATCGTCCGGACGCGGTGCAGGGCGGCGGCCTGTTCGGCGGCATCGGCAGCGACGCCGGCGGCGCCAGCGTCGTCGATCTCGGCCTGCAGGACGTCGACGTCACCGGCACCGGCGCCGGCGGACTGGTCGGCTACGCCAGGAACAGCCGCATCGACAGCGTGTGGGTCAGCGGCCGCGTGGCCGGCTCCGGCCTCGGCGGACTGGCCGCATCGATCGACGGCAGCAGCGTGCGCCGCAGCTGGGCGCAGGTGCAGGTGGAGGCGCAGGGCGGCGGCACGGCCGGCGGCCTCGTCAGCTACGCCGCCGGCAGCAGCATCGCGCAAAGCTGGGCCGGCGGCAGCGTGACGGTCGAGGCCGGCGACGCCGGCGTGTCGGTCGGCGGCCTGGTCGGCAGCGCCTACCAGTCGATGGTCGGCCACAGCTACGCCACCGCCAGCGTGAGCGTCAGCGGCAACGGCACGCTCGACGCCGGAGGGCTGGTCGGCAGGGACGCCGGCAGCGTCAGCCAGTGCTGGGCCAGCGGTCGCGTGTCGACCAGCGGCGGCGCGCCGCTGCACGCCGGCGGACTGGTCGGCTTCGTCGACTTCAGCCAGTCCGCCGCCGACAGCTACTGGGACAGCGACAGCACCGGCCAGGCGAACGGCGTGGGCGGCACCAACTTCGGCACCGTCAGCAACGTCCTCACCGTTTCCAGTCAGTCCGGCACGGCCTATGCGCAAGGCGCCCACGCGCTGTTCGACTTCGCCTCGACCTGGTACCTGATCGAAGGCCAGACGCGGCCGTTCCTGCGCAGCGAATACAGCACCCTCGTGCGCAACGCGCACCAGCTTCAGCTGATGGCGCTGGACCACGGCGCGCGCTACGTGCTCGGCGCGCCCGTCGACGCCGCCGAGACCGGCCGCAACGACGGCAGCGCGGCCAACGCCGGCGGTATCTGGACGCGTGCGGGCTTCGCGCCGATCGGATTCGGCGGCGACAACCCGTTCAGGGGCGTGCTCGACGGCCGCGGCCACGTCGTCGGCGGACTCACGGTACGCCGCGCCGACGACGGGCAGCACGTCGGCGGCCTGTTCGGCTGGGTCAGCGGCGCAGGCATCAGCGATTTCGGCCTCGATCGCGCCGACGTCGCCTCGTCGTTCGTCGCCGGCGGCCTCGCCGCGCGCATCGACACGGGCACCCGCGTGGCCCGCGCCTACGTCAGCGGCACCATCGTCGCGAAGGGCATCGGCAGCGGCCAGCCGGCGTACGGCGGCGGACTCGTCGGACTCGTCTACGACAGCGAGATCGCGGACAGCTACGCGGCGGCGAGCGTCGCCACCAGCGGCGTCTACGGCGTCGCCGCGCTCGGCGGCCTGGTGAGCGCGGCCAGCAACGCCGGCATCCGCCGCAGCTATGCGATCGGGCACGTCGAGGTCGGCACCGGCGTCACCCATCTGGCCGGCGGCCTGGTCGGCAGCGACCAGGCCGGCAGCTACGCCGGCACGTTCTGGGACAGCGACGTCAACGACGGCCTGCCGGGCATCGCCAACGACCCTGCCGCGCCGGGCGTGACCGGCCTGTCCACGCCGCACTGGCTCACGCAGGGCCCGGTCGCGACCGCGGCGTGGGACGTCGACGACACCTGGGTGCCGGGCTATCCGTATCCGGTGCTGAAGGCCTTGCCGCACGTCGTCGTCGTCGCGCAGGGCGTGAGCATCGTGCCGGGATCGGCGACGCCGGGCGTGGGTTCGTATGCCGCGACGGATCAGGACGGCGCCGACGCGAGCGCGCTCGTCAGCGGCACGCCGACCTGGTTCGTCGATCCCGCCGCACCGGCCGATCCGCTGCCCAACGTCGGCGGCAGCGGCGTGCAGGCCGCTGCCGGACATCAGCTGACCTACGCCTCGACGAGGCTCGCGCTCGCCCTGGCACAGGCCGCGCCCGACTACGTGCACTACGGTGAGACCGTCGACTACGTCGTGACGCTGACCAACGGCGGCGCGTACCCGGCGAGAGGCTTCGACGTGCACGCCGTGTTCGGCGGCGGCGCCGACGTCGGCGCGACGACGTGGCAGTGCATCGCCGGCAGCGTCGCTGCGAGCTGCACCATCGCCGGCAACGGCCCGATCGACGACAGCGTGACCGTCCCACCCGGCGTCAGCATGACCTGGCTGATCCACGTGCCGGTGTCGACGGCGACGGCGGCGGGCACGCTCGACTTCACGTTCGACGCCGCGGCGCTCCAGGCGCTGCACGACAGCGCGACGATCGTGCTGTTCCGCGACGGCTTCGACGGCGCCGGCCAATGAACCCGAGGACTTCCCCATGAAACCGACCACTCGCCTGCGCTTTCTCGCCGCGTTCATGGCGCTCCTCGCGCCACCCGCGTTCGCCGACTACGTGATCGCGCCCAGCGGCGGCGACATCACCGGCGCGCGCCTGTCGGCGCAGCTCGCCGACGGCGACGTCACGCTCACCGCGGCGTCGGGCGACATCGTCGTCGACGACGCGGTGAACTGGGGCGCGCACACGCTCACGCTGTCGGCGCCGTCGGGCCGCGTGAACGTGAATGCGGTGATGACGGCCTCGGGCTCGGCCGGCCTGTCGCTTGAAACCGACGCGTCCGCTGCCGACGGCGGCGTGGCTATGGCGCTGACGGCCGGCGGCTTCACCGGGCGCGTGGATTTCGCGGGAAGCGGGCAAAGCTACCGCGTCAACGGCACGGCCTACACGCTGATCCGTACCCTGGCCGAACTGGAAGCCGTCCGTCCACCGGCGGGCGGCACCGTCAACGGCGGCTACGCGCTGGCGGCGGATGTGGACTGGAGCGGCGCCGCCAGCCAGACGCCGCTGGGTACCCTGGGCGTCAGCGGTCGGTTCGACGGCCTCGGCCATCAGCTGCTCGGTCTCGCCATCCCCGGCAATGCCGACGATACGGGACTGTTTTTCAGCGCTGACGGGGGCGCCGTGATCCGCAACCTCGGCGTGCGCGGCGGCAGTGTGTCGGGCGGCGGGTGGGTCGGTACGCTGGTCGGCAACAGCTCCGGCGTCATCGCCCACGTCTATTCCACGGCCGACGTCTCGGGCACTGTGTTCGTCGGCGGTCTGGTGGGCTTCCAACAAGGCGACGGCAGCCTGGTCGCCGATGCCTGGGCCGGCGGCAACGTGACCGGCACGGGCGCGGTCGGCGGCCTCGTGGGCACCACCTCGGGCAGTGCCGTCGACAACGTCTGGGCCAGCGGCGACGTGACGGGCACCGAGTCCAGCATCGGCGGGCTGGTGGGAGCCGCCGACCTCGGCAGTACCCTGCGCAATGCCTATGCCACCGGCAATGTGGCGGGCAGCCTTCAGGTCGGCGGCCTCGTCGGCTACAACCGGGGCCTCGTCGAGCATGTCTTTGCCACCGGCGGTGTTTCGGCCAGCAGCAACAGCTATGTCGGCGGTCTGGTGGGCCACAACCCAACCGAGGCCGGCGGCAGCGTCAGCGACGGCTGGTTCGCCAGCAACACGCCCGGCGCGCACCCGGACAATGGCGCCGGCACGGCGATTCCTCTGGCGAACCTGATTTCGGCATTGCCGGGCGGTTTCGATGCCGCCGTGTGGGCCAACCAGAACGGCAAGACCACGCCATACCTCAAATCCGTACCCGGCGCGGTGTACGTGAAGGCGGAAAGCGCCAGTGCATCCAGCGCGCGGGTCTACGTGCCGGTGATCACGCTGGAGCAGCTGCAGGCGATCAACGACGACCTGGCGGGCCACTTCGCCTTGTTCGAGGACATCGACGCCACGGCGACGCGCGATTGGAACGGCGGTGCGGGCTTCGTGCCGATCGGCAACTGCGCCGGCGGCCTGGACGGCCGCTTCGACGGGCTGGGGCACGTGGTCGAGGATCTCTTCATCCATCGCGTCGACGCGATCTGCGTGGGCCTGTTCGGCGGCATCGGCATCGGCGGCGTGGTGCGCAACGTGGGTGTGGACGGCGGCGCCGTCACCGGCGGCGTGCTGGTCGGCGGCCTGGTCGGCTACAACGACGCCGGCGAGATCAGCCAGGCCTATGCCGCCGTCGACGTGACGGCGGGCCAGGGCGGCGGCGGCCTGGTCGGCTTCACCACGGGCAACGTCAGCGATGCCTACGCGACCGGCAGCGTAACGGTCAGCGGCGAAGACGCTGGCGGCCTGACCGGCGGCAATCGCGGCGCGATCCGCCACGTGTGGGCCAGTGGCCCGGTGACGGGCAGCGGCAGCAACGTCGGCGGCCTGGTGGGGCTGGCCATGGACGGCACCGTCGACGACAGCTACTGGGACCGCTTCAGCACCGGCCAGGGCGACGGCGTGGGCGTGGTCAACGACAACGCCACCGTCACCAACCTCACCGCCGTCACCAGCGATCCGGCGCAAGGCGCTGCGGCCGACTACGCCTTCAAGCAGGGCGCCTACGCGAGCCTCGATTTCGGCAGCGCCTGGACGGCGTTCGACGGCACGCGTCCGTTCCTGCAAGGCGAATGGCAGACCACGCTGACCAATGCGCACCAGCTGCAGCTGATGAGCCTGAAGCTCGACGCGGCCTACATGCTCGGCAGGCACGTCGACGCCGGCGAAACCGGCCGCAACGACGGCACGGCCGCCAACAGCAACGGCATGTGGGCGCAGACCGGCTTCATGCGCGTGGGTACCGACGGCCCGCGGTTCGTCGGCAGCCTGGACGGGCAGTACCACGTCATCCGCGGCCTCACGATCCACCGGCCGGCGATCGACGCCTGGGTCGGCCTGTTCGGCAAGACCGGCGGGGCCGTCGTGAAGAATCTCGGCATGGCCAACGTCTCGATCGTCGGCACGCAGGAGGTCGGCGGCCTGATCGGCCTGAGCCAGGGCGGGATCGTCAGCAACGTCTACGTCACCGGCAGCGTATCGGGTACCGGCACGGTCGGCGGCATCATCGGCGCGATGCAGGGCGGCATCCTCAGCAACGCCTACGCGAGCGCCGACGTCTCCAGCACCGGCCTCTACGTCGGCGGCGTGCTCGGCGGCAACCAGGGCAGTCTCCACGACGTCTACGCCACCGGCAGCGTGTCCGGCCCCAATGCCGCCGGTCTGGTCGGCTACAACGCCGACGCGTCGGGCGGACTCATCGGCAACGGTTTCTGGAACATCGGCCTGGTCGGGCAAGGCGTCGGCATCGCCGACACCGCCGCGGGCCTGACCACCGGCATCACCGGCCTTTCCACGTCGCGCTGGCTGTCGGATGGCCCGATCGCGACCGGCCTGTGGAATTCCGCCAACGGCTGGGTGGCGGGGTATCCGTATCCGCTGCTGAACGGTTTTCCCCACGTGCTCGTGGTCGCGCAAGGCGCGCACGTGACGCAAGGCGTACCGGCGGTGAGCGTGGATTCGTATTCCGTCGTCGATCACGACGGCAACGATGCCGGCGCGCTGGTCGACGGCACGCCGGCCTGGTTCGCCGATCCGGGCCTGGCGGCCGGTGCCGTCGCCAACGTCGGCGGCGCGGGCGTGACGATGGCCGCGGCGTATCCGTTCCATCAGCTGACGTACCTCGGCTCGGGCGTGGTGCAGGCGCCGCCGGCGGCGAACCTGACGCTGACCCTGACGCAAGGCGGACCGGACTACGTGACCTACGGCCAGATCGTCGACTACGTCGTCACGCTGAGCAACAACGGCAGCGCGACGGCGACGGGCCATGCCGTGCAGGCGAGCTTCGGCGGCGGCGCCGACGTCGGCGCGAGCACGTGGCAGTGCATCGCCGGCAGCGTCGACGCGGTCTGCGCCACGGCCGGCAACGGTCCGATCGACGACGCGGTGACGATCCCGCCGGGCGTGTCGATGACCTGGCTGATCCACGTGCCGGTGGCGACGGCGACGCAGGCCGGCGCGCTCGACTTCGAATTTTCCGCCGAGGGCCTGGACCCCGTCGTCGACAGCGCGACGATCGTGCTGTTCCGCGACGGCTTCGACGGCGCGCAGGACACGACCCTTGCGAGGTGAACCGATGACGTCTCTCCGCCTCCTTTCCTGCGTGCTGGCCGCATGGCTGCCGGCGGCGACGGCCGGCCAGACACTCACCCTGACCCTCGCCGACGGCCACGATTTCGTGCGCTACGGCCAGACGCTCGACTACGTCGTCACCCTGACCAACGACGGCGATGCGGCCGCGGCCGTACCGGTGTCGGTCGAGCTGTCGCCGGCCTGGGATCCGGCCGGCGCGAGCTGGGTCTGCTATCCCGGCACCGACGGCGCGACCTGCGCGGCGAGCGGCAGCGGTCCGTTGAGCGACCTGGCCATGCTGCCGCCCGGCGCGCGCGTCAGCTGGGTGGTCAGCGTGCCGACCCTTCCCGATACCCCGGAAACGATAGTCACGCTCGACGTCGTCGCGACGGGCGCGGCGACGGTGAGCGACAGCAACGCGCTGGTCGTCTTCAAGGACGGCTTCGACGTGCCGTACGGCGACGGCACGCAGGATCTGCCGCCCGACGGCACGTGAGGCCGGACGGCTGCAGGAAGGCGTGTCGCGCGTCGCGCAGGTGACGCCGCGAGCGCCGACCTGCATGGCCTTGTGAAGACGTCACCTCTCCCGCTCGCGGGAAAGGTCGGCGCGCGCCGGGTGAGGGTCATCTCCGGCAGAGCGGTCGCCGTCGCGTGTTCGATCCACGCCGCGCAGACGATGGACCCTAGGTCGCCGCCATCCGCGTCGCGGCACGCCGGCGGCGCTCCTCCTTGCGCTTGCGCCGGCGTTCGCTGACGCGCGCGAACAGCAGGTAGATCGCCGGCGTCGACAGCAGGGTCAGGCTCTGCGAGACGATCAGTCCGCCGATCATCGCGATGCCGAGCGGGCGGCGCAGCTCCGAGCCGACGCCGAAGCCGATCGCCAGCGGCAGCGCAGCGCAGATCGCCACCATCGAGGTCATCATGATCGGACGGAAGCGCACCAGCGAGGCTTCGCGGATCGCCTCGAACGGCGCCAGGCCGTGTTCGCGTTCGGCGACCAGCGCGAAGTCGACCATCATGATCGCGTTCTTCTTGACGATGCCGATCAGCAGCACGATCGCGATCATCGAGATCACCGACAGCTCGGTGCCGGTGACCACCATCGCCAGCAGCGCGCCGACGCCGGCCGACGGCAGCGTCGAGAGGATCGTGACCGGATGGATCAGGCTCTCGTAGAGCATGCCGAGCACGATGTACACGGCGATGATCGCGCCGAAGATCAGGATCGAGTTGTCGCCCTGCTGCTTCTGGAAATTGCGGAAGTCGCCGGCGAAGTCCAGGCGGATGTCGCCGGGCAGGCGCAGGCCGGTGATGGTGTCCTGGATCAGCTTCTGCGCCTGGCTCATGGTCGCCTCGGGCGCGAGGTTGAAGCTCAGGCTGATGGTGGAGAACTGGTCTTCGTGGTTGACCTCGGTCGGCGCGACCGTGTCGACCATCTTGGTCACCGCGGTGATCGGCACCATCGCGCCGGAACTGGCGCGCACGTAGATGCGCTCGAGCGACGCCGGGTCGGTGGCCTGGTTCGGCAGCGCGCTGACGACCACCTTGAACTGGTTGATGTCGGAATAGATCGTCGACACCTGGCGCTGGCCGAACGCGTCGTACAGCGCGCTGTCGATCGCGCCGACGCTCACGCCCAGGCGTGCGGCGGTGTCGCGGTCGATCTGCAGCATCTGGCGTGGGCCGGCCTCGTCGACGTCGCTGCCGACGTCGCGCAGCTGCGGGATCTTCTTCAGGGCCTCGACCAGTTTCGGCGTCCATTCCTGCAGGCTGACGATGTCGTTGCCCTTCAGCGACACCTGGTACTGCCCGCCGGAATTGCCGCCGCCGCCACCGCCGCTGGGCAGGTCCTGCACCGGGCGCAGGCGCAGGCGCACGCCGGGCACGTCGCCGGCCATCTTGTTGAGCCGCGTCATGACCGCGAAGGTCGAATCGCCGCCACGCTCGGCCAGCGGCTTCAGGCTGATGTAGAGCTGGCCCGAACCGCCGCCGCCGCCGCCCCAGCCGCCGCCCAGGCGCGAGCCGACGCTCTCCACCGCCGGGTCCTGCATGACCAGCGCGGCGATCTTGCGCTGCTGCTCCATCATGCGCGAGGGCGACACGTCGGAGCCCGCGGTGGTGCGGCCGGACAGCATGCCGGTGTCCTGCTGCGGGAACAGGCCGCCCTGCACGAAGCGCATCAGGAACACCGTCAGGACGATCAGCAGCAGCGGCTGCAGCGCGGTCAGGCGCGGCCAGTGCAGCGCGTGGTCGAGCGCGCGGCGGTACAGGTCGAGCATGCCGGCGTGGAACGCGTCGAGCCAGCGGCCGATGCGCGAGGGCTTCGCCGCCGCGTGCGGCTTGAGGAAGCGTCCGCACAGCGCCGGCGTCAGGGTCAGCGAGACGATCGCGGAGAACGCGATCGCCGCGATCAGGGTCACCGTGAATTCTTTGAAGAACATGCCGGTGATGCCGCCGGCGAACACCACCGGCACGAACACCGCGATGAGCGAGGCGGTGATCGAGACGATGGTGAAGCCGATCTCCTTCGCGCCGAGCAGGGTCGCCTGCAGGCGCGACATGCCGGCGTCGACGTGGCGGATCACGTTCTCGATGACCACGATCGCGTCGTCGACGACGAAGCCGATCGCGATCACCAGCGCCATCAGCGACATGTTGTCGAGCGTGTAGCCGAGCACGTACATCACGGTGAACGCGCCGGCGATCGACAGCGGCACCGCGGTCGCCGCGATCAGGGTCGGCGCGAGCCGGCGCAGGAACAGCGCCATCGTCAGCACGACCATGCCCAGGCTGATCAGCAAGGTCACCTGCACCTCGTCGACCGAGGCGCGGATGATCGGCGTGCGGTCGAAGAACGGCGTCAGCGTGACGCCGGCCGGCAGCCAGGTCTGCATCAGCGGGATGTCGGCCTTGACGCTGTCCACCGTGGCGATCACGTTGGCGTCGGCCTGCTTGCGCACGAACAGCAAGATCGCGCGGCGCGTGCCGAACCACGCCGCCTGGTACTGGTCCTGCTGGCCGTCGTAGACGCGCGCGACGTCCTTCAGCCGCACCGGCACGCCGTTCTTCGTCGACACCACCAGGTCGGCGAACTCGGCCGCGGTATGCAGCGCGTCGTTGGCGATCACCGCCATCGTCGTCTTGCCGTCGGACAGGAAGCCCTGCGGCGAGGTCACGTTGGCGGCGACCAGCGCGTTGCGCAGCTGGTCCGGCGACAGGCCCATCGCGTTCAGCGCGCGCAGGTTCAGGTCCACGCGCACGGCCGGCGTGGCGCCGCCGGCGACCTCGACGTCACTGACGCCGGGCAGCTGGCGGATGCGCTGCGCGAGCAGCGAGTCGGCGTAGTCGTACAGCTTCGACAGCGGTTCGGTATCCGAGGTCAGCGCGAGGATCAGCACCGGCTGGTTGTTCGGATTCATCTTGCGGTAGGTCGGCGCGTTGGTCAGCCCCGACGGCAGGTCCGGCGCGGCGGCGTTGATCGCCGCCTGCACGTCGCGCGCGTAGTCGTCCACGCTGCGCTTGCCGTCGAAGGACAGGAACACCGAGGCGCTGTTCTCGCTGCTCGACGAGTTGATCGTGTCGATGCCCGGAATCTGCCCCAGGTGCCGCTCGAGCGGCGCGGCGACGGTCGAGGCCATCACGTCGGCGCTGCCGCCGGGCTGGCTGGCGGTGACGAAGATCGCCGGGAACTCCAGGTTCGGCAGCGCCGCCACGCCGAGCAGGGAGTAGCAGATCATGCCGAGCACGAACAGCCCGACCGCCAGCAGCGAGGTGCCGATCGGGCGGCGGATGAAGGGGCCGGAGATGTTCATGGCGTTGTGCTCCGATTGCCCTCACCCCGCGGCGCTATCCCTGCTTCGCGTGCCGCCAGCGCATCACTGCCCTGGCCCTCAGCCGCCGGAAGGCGGCTTCGACCCTCTCCCGCAAGCAGGAGAGAGAGGGGAGTGAAGGTGCCGTCTGGATGTCGGAGATTTCCCATGCAAGTGCGCGAGGGATTCGCACGAGCGGCCTTTCCCTCTCCCGCTTGCGGGAGAGGGCAGGGTGAGGGAAATCTCGCGCATGCACTCGAGGATAGAAAACGCACGCGCACTACGCCGGCGTGCGACCGATGCCGAGCAAAAGCTCTGGTATTTCCTGCGCAACCGCCGCCTGAGCGGATACCGCTTTCGCCGCCAGGTGCCATTGGGTGGTTACGTGGCCGATTTCGCCTGCATGCAGGCGCGTCTGGTCGTGGAGCTGGATGGCGGCCAGCACGTGGATCGGCGAGTCGAGGACGAAGCGCGCGCGCGTCATCTGGAGCGCGGAGGTTTTCGCGTGCTGCGTTTCTGGGACGACGACGCGCTGCTGCGCACGGAAGCGGTGCTTGAATCGATTCTTGCGGCGTTGCGCTCCGCTTGCCCTCACCCCAGCCCTCTCCCGCAAGCGGGAGAGGGGAAAGAGGATTGCGAGGCCCTCCCGCAAGCGGGAGAGGGAGAACGGCAGAGCAGCAGGCGCGAACCTTTCGAGTCGGGATGACCGCCGCTCTTCCCTCTCCCGCTTGCGGGAGAGGGCAGGGTGAGGGCGTTCTCGTGCGAACGCTCACGCCGTGCGCTCCCGCAGCGCCGCGCGCCGCTCGCGGCGTGCGGCGATCCAGTCCGACAGGCGCTCGAAGTACAGGTAGATCACCGGCGTGGTGTACAGCGTGATGAGCTGCGACAGCAGCAGGCCGCCGACGATCGACACGCCCAGCGGCTTGCGCAGCTCCGAGCCGATGCCGTTGCCGAGCGCCAGCGGCAGCGCGCCGAGCAGGGCGGCGGCGGTGGTCATCATGATCGGGCGGAAGCGCAGGATGCAGGCGCGGCGGATCGCATCGTGCGCGCGCAGGCCGGCGCGCTGCGCGTCGATGGCGAAGTCGATCATCATGATCGCGTTCTTCTTCACGATGCCGATCAGCAGCACGATGCCGACGATGCCGTCGACCGACAGGCTCATGCCGCACAGCATCAGCGCGAGCAGGGCGCCGACGCCGGCCGGCGGCAGGGTCGAGATGATCGTGATCGGGTGGATGTAGCTCTCGTACAGCACGCCGAGCACGATGTAGATCACCACGATCGCGGCGAGCAGCAGCAGGATCTCGTCGGTCAGCGAGGCGGAGAACTCGGCCGCCTTGCCGATGAACTGGCCGCGCACCTGCGGCGGAAACTTCAGCTGCGTCTCCACTTCGCGGAAGGCGCGCACTGCGTCGGACAGCGAATGGCCCGGCGCGAGGTTGAACGAGATCGTCACCGCCGGCAGCTGGTCCTGGTGGCTGACCACCAGCGGCGCCGTCGTCTGTTCGGCGCTGGCCAGCGCGGACAGCGGGATCGTGCCGCCGGCGCCGAGCGCGATGCCGATATTGCCGGTGCTGCCGATGCCCGACGGCGTGGCCGAGTTGCTCGAGGTGGCCTGGCCGAGCGTCGTCGCGTTGCTGCCGGTGAGCGCGCCGTTGCCGTTGCCGCGCACGGTCAGCTGGTTCAGCAGCGCGCTGCTGGTGCGGAACTCCGGCGCGACCTCGAGCACCACGCGGTACTGGTTGAGCTGCGTGAAGATGGTCGAGATCTGGCGCTGGCCGAACGCGTCGTACAGCGTGTCGTCGATCGTCTGCATCGGCACGCCGAGGCGGCTGGCCTTCTCGCGGTCGATGGTCAGGTTCAGCGCGTTGCCCTGGTTGGCGAGGTTGTTGTCGACGTCGGCCAGTTCCGGACGCTTCTTCAGCGCCTCGGTCATCTGCGCGGCGAAGCCGGCCAGCTCCTTGGAGTTCACCTCCGACAGCGCGTACTGGTATTCGGTCGGCGCCACGCGCGTGTCGAGCGCGACGTCCTGCACCGGCTTGAGGTACAGCGCGACGCCGGGGATCGGCGCGGCGGCGCGCTGCAGCGCCGGCAGCACTTCGGCGAGTCCGCCGCGCTCGCCGCGCGGCTTCAGCACGATGCTGAGCTGTCCCTGGTTCAGGGTCGGGTTGACCGAGCCGGCGCCGATGAACGCGGCCACGCCGGCCACGCCCGGCACGTCGCGCAGCGCGTCGGCGACCGCCTTGGTGCGCTCCTGCATCGCCGGGAACGCGATGTTCTGGTCGGCCTGCACGACGCCGGTGACCAGGCCGGTGTCCTGCTCCGGCAGCAGGCCCTTCGGGATCGCGACGTACAGCGCGATGGTGACGACCACGGTCGCCGAGGCGACCAGCAGCATCAGCGGCTGGCGCGCGAGCACCCAGTCGAGGCTGCGGCCGTAGCCATGGAGAATCCGCGACCAGAGGTCGCGCGACTGCCCCTCGCCCGCCGTGCGGGAGAGGGGAGGGCCGTCGGCGGATGCCGATGGCGGGGTGAGGGAAGCGTGAGCCGACGTCTCGTCGTGCGTCTCGACGTGATCCCCCGCCGGCAGCGCATCGGCCTTGAGCAGATACGCGCACATCATCGGCGTCAGCGTCAGCGAGATCAGCATCGAGATCGCCACCGCGATGGTCAGCACCCAGGCGAACTCGTGGAACAGGCGGCCGGTGACGCCGGGCATCAGCAGCAGCGGCAGGAACACCGCGATCAGCGACACGGTCAGCGACAGCACGGTGAAGCCGATTTCCTTTGCGCCGATCTCGGCCGCTTCCTTCGGCTGCTTGCCCTGCTCGATGTAGCGCACGATGTTCTCGATCATCACGATCGCGTCGTCGACGACGAAGCCGGTGGCGACGGTGAGCGCCATCAGCGACAGGTTGTCGAGCGACATGCCGGCGAAGGCCATCACGCCGAACGTGCCGAGCAGGGACAGCGGCACCGCCACCGACGGAATCACCGTCGCCCACAGGCGGCGCAGGAACACGAAGATCACGGCGATGACGAGGCAGATCGTCAGCACCAGGGTGAATTCGACGTCCTCGACCGAGGCGCGGATCGTCACGGTGCGGTCGGAGAACACCTGCAGCTTGACGTCGGCCGGCAGCAGCGCCTGCAGGCTCGGCAGCTGGCGGCGGATCTCCTCGACGGTCTGCACGATGTTGGCCGCCGGCTGGCGGCGGATGTCCAGCAGCACCGCCGGCCGCGAGTTGGCCCACGCGGCGAGCTGGTCGTTCTCCACGCCGTCGACGACCCGCGCGATGTCCGACAGCTTCACCGGCGCGCCGTTCTTGTAGCTGACGATCGTCGAGCGGTAGTCGGCGGCGTCGGCGAGCTGGTCGTTGGTGCCGATCGAGAAGCTCTGCACGGTGCCGTTGAGGCTGCCCTTGGGCGCGTTGACGTTGGCCTGGGTCAGCGCCGAGCGCACGTCCTCCATGGTCAGGCCGAGGCCGGCGAGCTGCGCCGGATTCACCTGCACGCGCACGGCCGGGCGCACGTTGCCGGCGATCGAGACCAGGCCGACGCCGGAGATCTGCGACAGGCGCTGGGCGAGGATGCTGTCGGCGTAGTCGTTGACCTCGCGCAGCGGGCGCGAGTCGGAGGTCAGCATCAGGGTCAGGATCGGCGCGTCGGCCGGATTGACCTTGTTGTAGACGGGCGGGTAGGGCAGGTTGTTGGGCAGCGTGCCGCGCGCGGCGTTGATCGCCGACTGCACGTCCTGGCCGGCGGCGTCGATGTCGCGGCCCTGGTCGAACTCGATGATGATCGTCGACAGGCCGGCCGAGCTGTCCGAGCTCATCGTGGCGATGCCGGAGATCTGGCCGAGCTGGCGCTCCAGCGGCGTGGTCACCAGCGCGGCCATGGTCGAGGCGCTGGCGCCGGGGTATTGCGTGGTCACCACCAGGCTCGGCGCGTCGATGTCCGGCAGCGCGGCGACCGGCAGCGCGCGATAGCCGATCGCGCCGAGCAGCAGCAGCGCGGCCATCAGCAGCGAGGTGGCGATCGGGCGCTGGATGAAGATCGAGGAGAAGCTCACGGGATCATCCTGAATTTCCGTCTCTTCCGCGTGCGGGAGAGATCTGGGGTGAGGGCGAACGGAGTGAAACGCTTCGTTCCGGCTTCCCCCGTCTGCCTTCGGCACCTTCCCCCGCGGGCGGGGGAAGGAAAAGACCTGCTGTCCCGCGGGCGGGAGAGGTGAAGACGAAAAGGGCGCCGCTATCCGCCACGCCGACCGCCACGCCGCTGCGGCTGGCCCTTGTCCTGCTCCTTCAGCTTCGACAGCTCCGCCTCGCTGGTCTGCGGGGCGGCCTGCCCCGGCGCGAGCGCGACGACCTTGCTGCCGGGCTTGAGGCGGAACTGGCCCTCGGTGACCACGCGATCGCCGGCGGCCACGCCGCTGCCGATCAGGATGCCGTTGTCGCCCGCCTCGCCGGCCGGGGTGACCGGCTTCATCGCCACCGTGTCATCGGGCTGCAGCGCGTAGACGTAGCTGCCTTCCGGTCCGCGCTGCAGTGCGGTCGCCGGCACCACCAGCCCGTTGCTCACGGTCTTGATGCGCAGGCGCACGTTGACGAACTGGCCCGGCCACAGCGCGTTGTTCTCGTTGGCGAATTCCGACTTCAGCTTGAACGTGCCGGTGCTGCTGTCGATCTGGTTGTCGATGACCTTGAGCACGCCGTCGCCGAGCGCGTGCGCGTCGGTGCGGTCGAGCGCGGTGACCGCCAGCGCGGCGGCGCCCTGGCCGTTGCGCACCTCGCCCAGGTTCTGTTCGGGCAGGGTGAAGATCACGTTGATCGGGTGCACCTGGGTCAGCGTGACGATGCCGGTGCTGCTGTTGGCGGTGACGAGGTTGCCGACGTCGACCTGGCGGATGCCGGCGATGCCGGTGATCGGCGCGGTGATGCGCGTGTAGCCGAGCTGGGTGCGCGCAGAGGAGATCGCGGCGTCGTCGGCGGCGACCAGGGCTTCCTGCTGGCGCACCGTCTGGCGCTGGTTCTCCAGGTCCTGCGCCGAGACGAAATGCTTGACGATCAGTTCCTCGTAGCGCTTGAGCGTGCTGCGCGAGGCCGACAGCTGCGCCGCGTCCTGGTTCTTCTTGGCCACCGCCTGGTCGACCGCGGCCTGGAACGTGCGCGGATCGATCTCGGCGATCAGCGCGCCCTGCTGGATCTCGTCGCCCTCGGCGAAGTGCAGCGCCTTCAGCTGGCCGGTCACCTGCGAGCTGACCGTCACCGTGTTCAGCGCCTGCACCGTGCCGAGCGCGGTCAGGTAGACCGGGACGTCCTTCTGCTCCACCGGCACCACGGTGACCGGGATCGGAGCGTCGGCGCCGCCCGCGCCGCCGTGCATGCCGGGCGCCGACGCGCCGGGGCGATGCAGCAGGCGCCAGCCGAGCACGGCGAGCGCGGCCAGGACGAGGAGGACGAGCGCGGTTTTCCAACGCGACATGCGGGCGAGTCCTTTTGCGATGCGGAACGTACGTGCACAGGCTAGCAGCGGCGCGGCGACAAAGGCGTTCCAGCGGAGTAAATCCGTCTTTACAACGCGCCGCCGCCGGGCTTGGAAGCGCGCCGGAGCGGGGAGTTCCGCACCTTGTGTCCGCCGCCGCGGACGCCATCTGGGGAGCATCCCTTCCGATGCGTCCTCCCGGTGATGTCAGAGTCCGCCGGGCGGCCGCATGCCCCTCGACGGAGACTGCCATGAACCCGACCTGCGACCTTCCCGGCGCCGCGCTGGCGATCGAGCGCGACCGTTTTCCCGACCCGGCCTTCGACCTCACGCAGGCCACGCCCGGCGAGCAGCTCGCCGTGCTCGCCGGCGGCTGCTTCTGGTGCGTGGAGGCGGTGTTCCGCCAGCTCGACGGCGTGCTGGAGGTGACCTCCGGCTACAGCGGCGGCGACGCGGCGAGCGCCCACTACGACGCGGTCTGCAGCGGCCGCACCGACCACGCCGAAGCCGTCGCGATCCGCTTCGACCCGCAGCGGATCGGCTACGGCCGGCTGCTGAAGGTGTTCTTCGCCGTCGCCCACGATCCGACCCAGATCGACCGCCAGGGCAACGACCGCGGCCGCCAGTACCGTTCGGCGATCTTCTGGGCCGACGACGCGCAGCGCGAGACCGCCGCCGCCTACATCCGCCAGCTCGACGAGGCGAAGGCGTTCGATGCGCCGATCGCCACCCGGCTGGTGCCCTTGGAATCGTTCCACCAGGCCGAGGCCTATCATCAGAACTACGCCGCGCTGCATCCGTCCCAGCCGTACATCGCCGCGGTGGCCGCGCCGAAGGTGACCAAGCTGCGCCAGCGCTTCGGCGACCTGCTGCGGGCGCCGCGCTGATCCCGACCCTCGATTCCGAAAGGAGGTTTGCATGAACGTACCGACGACACCCGTACCGGCGTCATCCGGAACCCCGCGCCGTTCGGCCTCGGGCCACGACCTCACGCCGCCGACCGCCGCCGAGCGCGAGCGCCTCGCCGCGCGCCTGAGTCCCGAGGAGCGCCGCGTGATGATCGACCACGGCACCGAGCCGCCGTTCTGCGGCGGCCTGCTCGAGGAAAAGGGCGCCGGCGTCTACCAGTGCCGCCTGTGCGAGCTGCCGCTGTTCCGCGCCGCGGCGAAGTTCGAATCGGGCACCGGCTGGCCGAGCTTCTACGAGCCGTTCGATCCGCAGCACATCCGCGAGGTGCGCGACACCAGCCACGGCATGGTCCGCACCGAGATCCGCTGCGCGCGCTGCGACGGGCATCTGGGCCACGTGTTCCCGGATGGTCCGCCGCCGACGCGACTGCGCTACTGCCTGAATTCGGCGGCGCTGGAGTTCGTGCCGGCCTGAGCGCGCGGCCGCGCGCGTGGCGCTCGTGAAGCCCGGTTTATGCTGCGCTGCGGTTTGCGAAATCCGGCCGATCGGGCCACGCTCGCGGTCCCTGGCGGGAAAACTTCCCGGTGCTTCAGTCGCCGGGAACCTGCGGATCGCCGCGATGGATGCACGTGATCCGCGCTACGCGGAGATGATGCATGAGCGATTCAGCCCTGGCCGTACGGCACGCCTCCCGCGTCCTCAAGGCCGTGCGCGGGGAGCTGCGTACTTCGCTGGCGCCGCACGTGGCCAAGTCCTGGGACCGCTGCCTGACCGAATACGGCATGGTCCCCGACGGCGCGCGCGCCACCGCGGTGCTCGAACCCAGCCAGCTGCGCGAGCGCCAGCAGCGCATGGGCGAACTGCTCGGCGTCGCGCGCGCGGAGATGGAAAGCCTGTACGAGCAGATCTCCGGCTCCGGCTACGCGGTGATCCTGGCCGACGCCGACGCGACCATCCTGCACACGATCACCGATCCGACCCTCAAGCGCGAGTTCCGCCACGCCGGTCTGTGGCTCGGCGCGCTGTGGGACGAGCGCCACGAGGGCACCAACGGCATCGGCACCGCGGTCGCCGAGCACGCGCCGGTGACGGTGCACCGCGACGAACACTTCATGGGCTACAACGTCACGCTGTCGTGCTCCGGCGCGCCGATCCTCGACGCGCGCGGCGGCCTGCTCGGCGTGCTCGACGCCTCTTCGGCCAACAGCAGCGACACGCGCCTGATCCAGCGCCACACCATGGCCCTGGTCACGATGTCGGCGAACCTGATCTCGCGCTTCCATTTCCTGCGCGAATTCCCGGATGCCTACATCCTGCGCTTCCACAGCCGCCCCGAGTTCGTCGGCCTGCTGCACGAGGCGCTGATCGCGGTGGCCGGCGACGGCACGATCCTCGCCGTCAACGAAAGCGCGATGGCGCAGCTCGGCCATCCCGACCGCAGCCGCCTGGTCGGACGGCCGATCGAATCGGTGTTCCAGTTCGCGTTCTCGACCCTGCAGCAGCGCGCGGCCAACGATCCGCGCACGATCTGGCCGATCCGCGAGGTCGAGCACGGCCGCCGCTTCTTCGCCCTGGTGCGCTCGCGCGAGCAGGCCGGAGCGCGTGCCGCCGACGGCGGTCCGCGCAGCGCCACGCTGATCTCGCTCGGCCAGGAGGGCGGCGGGCGGCGTCACGTCGGCAGCGATCCGTCGATGCTGCACAACCTCAACTGCGCCCAGCAGCTGTTCGGCAAGCGCGTGCCGATCCTGCTGCAGGGCGCCACCGGCACCGGCAAGGAAGCGTTCGCGCGCGTGCTGCACAACGCTTCGGCCTGGGCCGGCAAGCCGTTCGTCGCGGTCAATTGCGGTGCGATCCCCGAATCGCTGATCGAGAGCGAGCTGTTCGGCTACACGCGCGGCGCCTTCACCGACGCCGACCGCCACGGCCGGCCCGGCAAGATCCTGCAGTCCAGCGGCGGCACGCTGTTCCTCGACGAGATCGGCGACATGCCGCTCACGCTGCAGACGCGCCTGCTGCGCGTGATCGAGGAATTCGAGATCGTGCCGCTCGGCGGCGACCAGTCGATCACGGTCGACCTGCACGTGATCAGCGCCAGCCACCGCGACATCCGCCAGATGGTGCAGGACGGCGACTTCCGCGAAGACCTCTACTACCGCCTCAACGGCATCACGCTGCAGCTGCCGCTGCTGCGCGAACGCGCCGACCGCGCCGAGCTGATCGAGACGCTGCTGCGCGAGGAAAGCGACGATGCGGCGCCGGTCAGCATCCAGCCCGACGCGCTGCACGCGCTGCTGAACTATCACTGGCCCGGCAACATCCGCCAGCTGCGCAACGTGCTGCGCACCGCCGCCGCGCTGTGCCAGGACAACACGATCCGCATCTCCAACCTGCCGCAGGAACTGCTCGACGCGGCGGCGAAGGGCGTGCCGGCGCCGCCGGTCGCGCGCGAGCTGCCGATCGCGCTGACGCCCAACGCGGCCGAGAGCTGCTGCCGCACGCCGCTGGACACCGCCGAGCACGCCGCCCTGCTGCGCGAGCTGGAGCGCAACCGCTGGAACATCACGCACACCGCCGACGCGCTCGGCGTCAGCCGCAACACGCTGTACCGCAAGATCCGCAAGCACCAGATCCCGCTGGCGGAGTGACCTCGCACCGGCGCGCCGCCGAGCGCCCGTTTCACGATTTTCGCTAGCGGCCCGCGTCGCCGCCCTTGCTAGCATCGACGGCTCGAAGTCGACGGGACGAGGGCATGCGCGGTACGGACTGGAAGGTGATGCTCGCCGGCTGCGGGCTCGCGGCACGGGTGTTCGCGGCGGAAGACGCCCCGCCGGCGCCGCCGAAGGAAGACCTGCCGACCGTCGTCGTCACCGCCACCCGCAGCGAGCAGGATGCCTTCCAGGTGCCGGCCTCGATCGACTCGGTCGACGTCGACGCGCAATCGGACACGCTCGGCGTGAACCCTTCCGAATTCCTCGCGGCCATTCCCGGCGTGCTCGCGCGCGACCGGCAGAACTACGCGCAGGACGAGCAGATCTCCATCCGCGGCTTCGGCGCGCGCTCCACCTTCGGCGTGCGCGGGCTGCGCCTGTACGTCGACGGCATTCCGGCGACGATGCCGGACGGGCAGGGCCAGGTCTCGCATTTCAACCTCGATTCCGCCGAGCGCATCGAGGTGCTGCGCGGGCCGTTCTCGGCGCTGTACGGCAATTCCTCCGGCGGCGTGATCCAGGTGTTCACCGCCGACGGCGAAGGCCCGCCGAGGTTCGACTTCGGCCTAGCCGGCGCGAGCTACGGCACCTGGCGCACGAGCGCCAACGCGCGCGGCGCCAGCGGCGGCTTCGACTACAACCTCGATTTCACGCATTTCGAAACCGACGGCTACCGCGACCACAGCCGCGCCCGGCGCGAGTCGGGCAACGCCAAGCTCGGCTGGAAGATCGGCGACGGCGGCAAGCTGACCGTGCTGCTGAACACGGTCGACCTGCCCGGCGCGCAGGATCCGCTCGGTCTCACACGCGCGCAGTTCCAGGCGGATCCGCGCGGCGTCGCCGCCGTCGCGCAGCAGTTCAATACGCGCAAGAGCGTGCACCAGGACCAGGCCGGTGCGATCTACGAACAGGACCTCGGCGGCGGCCACGGCCTGCGCCTGCTCGGCTACGCCGGCCGGCGCGAGGTCGAGCAGTTCCTGGCGGTGCCGACGTCGGCGCAGGCCAATCCGCTGCATTCGGGCGGCGTGGTCGACCTCGACAGCGACTACGGCGGCGCCGACGCGCGCTGGACGTATCGCGGCGAGCTTGCCGGCGGCGCGTTCGACCTCGCCGCGGGCCTGGCCTGGGACCGGCAGGAGCAGCATCGCCGCGGCTACGAGAATTTCGTCGGCACCGCGCTCGGCGTGCGCGGCGCGCCGCGCCGCGACGAGATCGACACGGTGCGCAACTTCGACCAGTACGCGCAGGCGAACTGGCGCTTCGCCGAACGCTGGACCCTGACCGCCGGCCTGCGCCACAGCCAGATGCGCTTCGATTCCGCCGACCGCTACGTCACCGCGGCCAATCCCGACGACAGCGGCCGCGTCGACTATGGCGCGACCACGCCGGTCGCCGGCCTGCTCTACCGCGCGGCGGACTGGGCGAACCTGTACGTGTCCTACGGCAAGGGCTTCGAGACGCCGACCTTCAACGAACTGGCCTACCGCGCGGACGGCCGCGCCGGCCTCGCCTTCGACCTGACGCCCGCGCGCACGCGCAACGCCGAACTCGGCCTCAAGCTGCGCCCGGCCTCCGGCCTGGAGGCGAATTTCGCCGTGTTCCGCGCCGACACCAGGGACGAGCTGGCGGTGGCCACTTCCGCCGGCGGCCGCACGACCTACCAGAACATCGGCAAGGCGCGCCGCGACGGCGCCGAGGTGTCGCTCGACTGGCGCTTCGCCGAGCGCTGGCGTCTGCAGGCCGCCTATACCTGGCTCGACGCGACGTTCCGCTCGGCGTTCGCTACCTGCGTCGGCACGCCGTGCACGCCGACCCAGGTCGCCGCCGGCACGCGCATTCCCGGCATTCCCAGGCAGGACGTGCACGTTGCGCTGCAGTGGGGCGGCGAGCGCGGCTGGCGCGCCTCGTTCGGCGGCGACTACGTCGACACGGTGACCGTCAACGACCTCGGCAGCGACCGCGCACCGGCATACTTCGTCGCCGGCGCCGACCTCGCCTACGGCTTCGAGCTGCCGTCGGGACAGCTGCGCGCCTTCGCGCGCGTGGACAACCTGTTCGATCGCCGCTACGCCGGCTCGGTCATCGTCAACGATGCCAACGGCCGCTACTTCGAGCCGGCGCCGGATCGCACCGTGATGGTCGGGCTGCGCTGGAGCTGGTCGCGCTGAGGCGGTCCCGGTGTTCGAAACTTTACAATGATCTCGAATAACTATTTAATCGAGGCGCGTAACTTTCCAATCGTGCAATGCCGCGCCCGAATCGTTCCGTCCAGATCGAAACCGCCTTGCTGGCCGAGGCGCCGCGGCACCCCGGCGACTTGGTGCGTGTCGTCTCGGATGCGATCGGCGTCAGCCGCGCTGCGGTCGTCGCACGAGCCCGTGTTCTGATCGAGGAGGGCTATCTCGAAAAATCGGGCACCACGCGGCCGACGTATCGATTGGGGCGAAACCGACGCAGCTCCGTCGAGCATGCCTTGAAGGGCTTGGCCGAGGACCGGGTGTGGTCGAGCGATGTCGCTCCGCTGCTGGAGGGTTTGCCGCGCAACGTCATCGACATTTGCCATCATGGCCTGACCGAGATGGTCAACAATGCGATCGACCATTCCGAAGGCCGCTTCCTGCAGATCTTCCTCGATCGTACCGAGGCGCGCGTTGCCTTGATGGTGGCCGACGACGGCATCGGCATCTTTCGCAAGATCACACGCGCCCTCGAATTGCCGGACGAGCGTCTGGCATTGCTGGAGCTGTCGAAAGGAAAACTGACCACCGATCCGGCAAAGCATTCGGGTGAAGGCATCTTCTTCACCTCGCGCATGTTCGACGTCTTTACCATCCAGTCGGGCGGTCTGATGTTCGATCACGACGATGCGGAAAGCCGGGACGTGCTCGCCGAAGTCGATCTGCCTGGTTCATCCGTCGGTACGGCGGTGGTGATGGAAATTGCCGTGCCGTCGGCGCGGACGACGAAGGAAGTTTTCGATCAGTTCTCCAGCGGTCCGGACGACTACACGTTCGCGAAGACGATTGTGCCGGTACGTCTCGCACGGATCGGAGACGAAAATCTGGTTTCCCGCTCGCAAGCCAAACGACTGCTTCGGCGAGTCGATCGCTTCAGCACCGTGATCCTGGATTTCGAAGAGGTGACGACGATCGGCCAGGCCTTCGCCGACGAGGTTTTCAGGGTCTTCGCGAACGAGCATCCGGCGATCGAACTGATCCCCATTCATGCCGCTCCGGAAGTGCAGCAGATGATCCGTCGCGCCGAAGTCGCGCGCGACGAGCAGCCTCAGTTGCCTCTGCTGTAGCTCTCCGGCGAGAGCCAGCGCGTCGGAACGCTCGAACTATTCGATCCCGCGCACCGGCAGCTCGACGCGCTCGCCCGGATCGTGGTCGAGGCGCACCTTCTGCGTCGTGCCGAGGTATTCGTAGACGACGTCGTAGGCGACCACTTCCTCGGTCGGCTCGTTGATCTGGCGGCAGCGGCGTTCGGTGGTCGTGTAGGTGTTGCGATCCTGCTGGCCCTGCTGGATCTTCTTGCCGGCGTAGCCGCCGCCGACCGCGCCGGCGACCGTGGCGATGTCGCGTCCGCGCCCGCCGCCGACCTGGTTGCCGATCACGCCGCCGGCGATCGCGCCGATGACGGTGCCGGCGATCTGGTGGTCGTCCTTCGGCCGAGCCTTGTGCACGATGCGCTCGTCGCGGCACACCTCGCGCTTGCGGTCGACCTTGTGCTTGACCGGCTGCACGCTGACCACGTTGGCGTAGCGTGCGCCCGCGGACGGTGCTGCGGCGGACGCCGACGGGCGGGGTGCGGCCGGTTCGTCCTCCGGCG
This sequence comes from Dokdonella ginsengisoli, assembly GCF_042652785.1. Lineage (NCBI taxonomy): Bacteria > Pseudomonadati > Pseudomonadota > Gammaproteobacteria > Lysobacterales > Rhodanobacteraceae > Dokdonella > Dokdonella ginsengisoli. The sequence continues at coordinate 295,098 of NZ_JBHSHD010000006.1, forward strand.
GCGCCGGCTCGGCGGCGCTTTCCTGCGGTGCCGGCGCCGCCTGTGCGGTCTGCGACGGTTCGATCGAATGCGGCGGCGCGGCGACCAGGTCGCGCGCGGTCGGCGCCTGGGGTGCGGCCGGTGGTGGCGCGTCCTTCGGTGCGTCGGGGGCCGGCGCGGCGGGCTCGACCGCCGGTGTGGCGGCCGGCGTGTTCGCCGCGGCCGGAGCGCTCGTCGATGCCGGCTTGTCGCCGCAGGCGGCGAGGCCGACGAGCAGCGCCGTGGCGAGTGCCAGTTGCAGGCTGAATATGGTGAGTGTCTTCATGGCAGCACCCCGATAGGAAATCCTGTGTGCCAGTGTACGGCGCACGTCCGCGCGATCCGCCGAGTGGCGGATTCTCGTTTGGTGTCCGCTCAGGTGGCTGGTGGCGCGTCGTTCATGCGGCGCGCCGCCGTTCTCCCTCTCCCGCTTGCGGGAGAGGGCCGGGGTGAGGGCGGGCGGAGCGAAGCGCACGTGCCGTGAGAGTCGCTCTCACGGTTTCCCTCACCCGCGCCTTTTGGCGCGACCTCTCCCGCCGGCGGGAGAGGTGAAACGCAACGACTCAGTTCTTGCGCGCGCGCGCGAACGCGTCGGCGAACGCGCTGTTCACCGGCGCCGGCGCGGCGGCCGGCTTGCGCGCAGGGGCGCCGCGCGGAGCGCCGCGGTCACCGCGGTCGCCGCCACGCGATTCGCGCGTGTTGCGCGCTTCGCCGGGCACGTCGTCCAGACGCATCGACAGCGCGATGCGCTGGCGCTGCAGGTCCACTTCCATGACCTTGACCTTGACGATGTCGCCGGCCTTGACCGCCTCGCGCGGGTCGCGCACGAATTTGTGCGACAGCGCCGACACGTGCACCAGGCCGTCCTGGTGCACGCCGATGTCGACGAAGGCGCCGAACGCGGCGACGTTGGTGACGCGGCCTTCGAGCACCATGCCGACGACGAGGTCCTTCAGGTCCTCCACGCCCTCGGCGAAGGTCGGCGCGACGAAGGCCGGGCGCGGGTCGCGGCCGGGCTTCTCCAGCTCCTTCAGGATGTCGCGCACGGTCGGCAGGCCGAAGCGCTCGTCGGTGAACTGCGAGGGATTCAATCCACGCAGCAGCGCGCCGTCGCCGATGACCTGCCGGGCCTCGCGTCCGCAGGCGGCGACGATGCGCGCGACCACCGGATAGGCCTCCGGATGCACGCCACTGGCGTCCAGCGGCTCGTCGCCTTCGGCGATGCGCAGGAAGCCGGCGCACTGCTCGAACGCCTTGTCACCGAGCCGCGGCACCTTCTTCAGCGACTGGCGCGTGCGGAACGGGCCGTTCTCGTCGCGGTGGCGCACGATGTTCTCGGCCACGCTCGAGGAAAGCCCGGCGACGCGCGAGAGCAGCGGCGCGGACGCGGTGTTCACGTCGACGCCGACCGCGTTCACGCAGTCCTCGACCTTCGCGTCGAGCGCACGCGCGAGCTTGATCTGGTTCACGTCGTGCTGGTACTGGCCCACGCCGATCGCCTTCGGCTCGATCTTCACCAGTTCGGCCAGCGGGTCCTGCAGGCGGCGCGCGATCGAGACGGCGCCGCGCAGGCTGACGTCCAGCCCCGGAAATTCCCTGGCGGCCATCTCGGAGGCGGAATACACCGACGCGCCAGCTTCGCTGACGACGATCTTGGCGATCGTGCCGCCGAGCTTCTTGATCAGCTCGCCGGCGAGCTTGTCGGTCTCGCGCGAGGCGGTGCCGTTGCCGATCGCGATCAGCGCGACGCCGTGCCTGAGGCACAGCGCGCCGAGTTCGGCCAGCGACTGGTCCCACTGGCGGCGCGGCTCGTGCGGATAGACCGTGCTCGTCGCCAGCAGCTTGCCGGTGGCGTCGACCACGGCGACCTTCACGCCCGTGCGGATGCCCGGATCCAGGCCCATGACCACCTTCGGGCCGGCCGGCGCGGCCAGCATCAGGTCCTTGAGGTTGTCGCCGAACACGCGGATCGCCTCGTCCTCGGCACCTTCGCGCGCGCGGCCGAACAGGTCCAGCGTCAGCGACAGGTGCAGCTTCACGCGCCAGGCGAGGCGGCAGGTGTCGAGCAGCCAGGCGTCGGCGGCGCGTCCGCGCGCGGCGATGCCGGCCGCGGCGGCGACGCGGCCTTCGGCTTCGGCGTTGCCCTGCTCGGGCTCGGCCGTCGGCAGCAGGTCGAGCGCGAGCACGCCCTCGTTGCGCGCGCGCAGCAGCGCGAGCATGCGGTGCGAGGGAATCTTCCCGATCGCCTCGGCGTGGTCGAAGTAGTCGCGGAACTTGGCGCCTTCGTTCTCCTTGCCCTCGACGACCTTGGCGCGGACCTGGCCCTTGCTCCAGACCCAGTCGCGCAGCTCGCCGAGCAGCGCGGCGTCCTCGGCGATCGACTCGATCAGGATCTGCCGCGCACCGTCGAGCGCCGCCTTCACGTCGGGCACGCCCTTGTCCGCATCGACGAACGCGGCGGCGCGTTCTTCCGGCGCGACGGTCGGGTCTTCGCGCAGGCCCAGCGCCAGCGGTTCCAGGCCGGCTTCGCGCGCGATCTGCGCCTTGGTGCGGCGCTTGGGCTTGTACGGCAGGTACAGGTCTTCCAGCCGCGCCTTGGTGTCGGCCTCGAGGATCTGCGCCTTCAGCGCGTCGTCGAGCTTGCCCTGTTCCTCGATGCTGGCGAGGATCGCCGCGCGGCGGTCCTCCAGTTCGCGCAGGTAGCCCAGCCGTTCCTCCAGCAGGCGCAGCTGGGTGTCGTCCAGCGCGCCGGTGACTTCCTTGCGATAGCGCGCGATGAAGGGCACGGTCGCGCCGCCGTCGAGCAGTTCGATGGCGGCCTTCACCTGCGCCGGCTGCGCGGCGATGTCCTGGGCGATGCGTTGTTCGATGGAAAGCATGCGGTCGATCGGTTCCTGATTTGAAGAGTGCGGCCGGGGATGGCCGCGGTCGGATCTGTCGAAGCCGAAGCCTCGGCGCGTGTCTGCCGCCGTGCGGATCGCGAGAGGCGCCAGCGGAAAAGCGAAGGGCCGCATCAGCGGCCCCCGGCGGATTCTAGCAAGGCCGCCCGGCCGCGGAACGTACCGGGCGCGGCCGCGGTATCGGCGGGCGCGCCGATCTGTCGCGGCGCCGGCGCGACGTGCGCCTCGTGCAGCCTTTAGAATGCGCCGCTTCCTTCCGTCGTCGAGTGCCGCGCATGTCCGCGATCCCGCCCTGTCCGCAATGCACGCTCGAGAACACCTACCCCGACGGCGACAACTTCGTCTGCGCGGACTGCGGCTACGAGTGGCCGTCGGCGCCGGCGGCTGCGGCAGAGACCGCCGCCGTCGTGCGCGACAGCAACGGAAACCCGCTGGCGGATGGCGACACGGTGGTGGTGATCAAGGACCTCAAGGTCAAGGGTTCGTCGATTCCGCTCAAGCAGGGCACCGTCATCCGGAACATCCGCCTGGTCGAGGACGACGCCGAGCACATCGAAGGCCACTCCGACAAGATCAAGGGCCTGGTGCTGAAGACCTGCTTCCTGCGCAAGGCCTGACCGGCGCCGTCCCTACAGCGCGAGGCGGAAGCCGACCCACGCGCCGCGCGGCTGCGCCGCGCCGTAGAAGCGCGGGTCTTCGAAATCGGGGAATACCTCGTCCGGCTCGCCGAGCGTGCCGAACGTGTGGTAGCGCCGGTCGAAGACGTTGTCCACGCGTGCGAACAGGCTGAAGTGGCGGTTGAACACGTAGTTCGCGCGCAGGTTCAGCACCGCGTAGCCACCGGTCTTGCCGAGCAGGTTGGCCTCGTCGCCGCGCAGGTACTGGCCGGAGTTGGCGATCAGGTCGCCGCCGATGCCGAACGCCGGGGTCAGCGCGAAATCGGCGCCGAGCTTGACGCTGTGCCGCGGCAGGCTCGGGATGCGGTCGCCCTTGCGGATGAAGATCAGGCCGTCGTCGTCGGCGTCGGGGTGGTTGGCGCTGTTCTCGGAGAACGCGCTGCGGTAGGTCGCGTCGAGCAGGGTGTAGTTCGCGTACCAGCGCAGGCGCTTCTCCCACAGCGCGCCGGACAGGCTCGCCTCGATGCCCTGCCGGCGCGTGTCGCCGACGTTGGCGAAGAAGCCCTCGTTGGACTGCACGCCGCCGGTGGACTGGAACAGGATGTCGTCGACGTTGGTCGTGCGGAACAGGCCCAGGTGCCAGTTCAGGTGCTGGCCGTTGCCGGGATCGCCGAGCGTGCCGCGCACGCCGGCTTCCCAGCTCTTGGCCACCACCTGCTTGAGCGGCGGATCGGACAGGAACTGGTTGGGCAGCTTGCACGGCGCTTCCTCGTCCGAGCAGGTCAGCTCGACCGGCGTCGGCGCGCGCGTGGACTCGCTGTAGCCGCCGTAGAGGTTCAGCGCGGAACTCCACTGGTAGGTCAGGCCGGCGGCCGGGTTGAAGCGCGAGAAGCGGTGGCGTCCGTTGAGGTCGGGGTTCTCGCCGGTCAGGTCCTGGATCGTCGTGCGCGTGTGGTTGCTGCGCCCGGACAGGGTCAGCGCGAGCGCGTCGGTGATCGACAGCGTGTCGGTCGCGAACACGCCGGTGCTGCGCGTGCGGCTGCGCACGCGCAGCGCGTCCTCCGGCACGAACAGGCCGGAATTCGGCGAGGTGCTGCGGTCGTCCAGCAAGGTGGCCACCTCGACCGCGGAGTCGAACACGAGGCGGCCGTCGGTGTGATCGACGCCGACCACGAGCTGGTTCGCCATGCCGCCGATCGGCTGGTCGAAGCTCAGCTGCAGGGTGCCGCCGTTGCTGCGCTGACGCCGGTGGCTGATGTTGTTGATCGCGTCGTATTCGGAGGAGATCGGCTCGCCGTTCTGGTCGAGCACGCGTTCGTCGCTGTCGTCCTCGCACAGCACGTCGTCGTCGTCCTCGCATTCCTCGAAATCGCTGCCGTCGCCGTTGTACGAGCGCGTCCTGACCTCGCGGTGGAACAGATTGAACGACAGCCGCGTCGATTCGCCGAGGTCGAAGCTGCCCTGCGCGCTGACCAGGTCCATGCGGTTGGCGGTTTCGTCCGGCGCGGTGAAGACCGCCTTCCAGTCGCGCGCGAGCAGTTCGGCCGGCGCGGCGCCGTTGCCGGTCAGGTCGGTGTCGGCATGGCCGAGGTGCAGGTCGAGCGAGGCGCCTTCGCCGCGCCACGACAGCGTGCCGTAGAAGTTCTTCGCGTTCGACGGCGACAGGTCGCGCCAGCCGTCCTCGTCGAAGCGGTTGCCCATCAGGTACCAGCCCCAGCTGCCGCTGTTGCCGGCCGTCTCGAAGGTCGCCTCGGTGCGGCCGAACGAGCCGCCGTAGAACTCGAAGCGAGTGCCCGGATCGCTGAAGCCGGTCTTGGTCTGGATCGAGATCGCGCCGCCGAGCGTGTTGAGGCCGAACACCGGATTGGCGCCGGCGAGCAGGCTCATGCGCTCGATCGCCGCTTCCGGGATCAGGTCCCAGTTGACGGTGTCGCCGAACACCTCATTGACGCGCACGCCGTCTAGGTACACCGACATGCCCTCCGAACCGCCGAGCAGCGGCGTGGCGGTGAAGCCGCGGAACTGTACGTCCGGCTGCAGCGGGTTGTTCTGCGCGCCGTTGGTCGTCACGCCGGCCAGATGGCGATTCATGAAGTCGGTCAGGTCCAGCGTCTGCGCGCGGTTCAGCGCGTCGTCGTTGATCGACTGCACGTTGTACGGAAGCTTGCCCGCGGCGATCTCGGTGCCGGCGATCGGCGTGACGCCGACCACGCTGACGAGGTCGAGCGTGGTCACGTTCTCCGGGTTCGTCGACGGCGGCTCGGCGGCGCCGGCGTGGCCGAGCAGGCCGGCCAGCGCGGCGGCGAGCGGTGCGAGGCGGCGGCGTGGCGAGGGTCGGCGCAGGTGCGGCATGGAGACTTCCCCTTGTGCGGATTCGTGGTCGCGTAGCATCGTGAATGGACGAGCCCGGTTCGCCGCAACGTTAGGCGCACGCAGGCGGGCCGGCCATAGGAACGATTCCCGATCGTCGGAGCGGTCGATGCAGATTTCCCGTTACCTGATGCTGCGCATCGCCGCGCTGAGTTTGGCCATCCTCGCGGCGGCGCTCGCGCTCGCGCTGTGGCGGGCGCAGGTCGACGTGCGGCGCGAGGAAGTGGGCGCCGCGCAGACCGCCCGCCTGTTCGAGCGCCTGTACGCGCTCGAGAACGGGCCGCGCGCCGACGTCGATGCGAACATCGCCGCGCTCGAGCGCATCGCCGCGTCCGGCGACCTGCGCCACGTGCGGCTGGAACTGCGCGACGCGCTCGGCCACGTGCTGGTCGCGCCGCGCGCGGCGCCGCCGCCGGGCGTCCTGCAGCGCGCGTTCGCGCGCCTCGCGCCGGGCGTGCGCGGCGAGCATCGCGAAGCGTCCGGGCCTTGGACGCTGCGCCGCGACGACGGCCAGGTGTTCGTCGCGACGGTCGCGCTGGACCCGGCCAGCGAGCAGCGCGAGGCGCTGGACAACCTGCTCGGCATGCTCGGCCTGCTGGCCGGTTTCGCCCTCGCCGTGCTGGTCGCCGTGTACTGGGCGCTCAAGCGCGCGCTGGCGCCGCTGCAGCCGATCCTCGGCGCGATCGCGCGCTACGAGCGCAACGACTTCGAGCACCGCCTGCCGCCGCAGCGCCTGCGCGAGATGGACGCGATCGCGCGCGCGCTGAACCATCTCGCCGCCGCGCTCGGCCAGGCGCAGGAGCAGCGCCGCCGGCTGAGCCTGAAGCTGCTGACCACGCAGGAGGACGAACGCGCGCGGCTGGCGCGCGAGCTGCACGACGAGTTCGGCCAAGCGCTGACCGCGATGCGCGCCGACGCGCTGTGGCTGACGCACCGCACCGCCGCGCAGCCGGACGTGCAGAAGGTCGCGCACGAGTTCGCCGCCCACAGCGAGCGGCTGCATCTGGGCGTACGCGACCTGCTGCGCGAGCTGCGCCCGCGCGGTGCGCGCGCGCCGCTGCGCCGCCTGCTCGAAGACCTCGTCGCCAGCTGGCGCGAGCGGCCGGAGCAGGCCGTGCGCATCGAGCTGGCCTGCGGCGTCGACGATTCGCGCCTGGGCGACGAACTCGTGCCGACGCTGTACCGGCTGACGCAGGAGGCGCTGACGAACGCGATGCGCCACGCGCAGGCGACGCGGATCCGCATCGAGCTGGAATCGGCCGACGCGGACGCGGTGGAGTGGCGCTACGAGGACGACGGCGTCGGCATCGAGTCGGTCGAAGGCGCCGCGCAGCGCGGCAACGGCCTGGCCGGCATGCGCGAACGCGTCTGGGCGCACGGCGGCGATCTGCGCATCGGACCGTCGCGCGCGGACGCGACGCGGCCGGGCCTGCGTCTGGTCGCGCGGTTCGACGGCGGCGCGCACGCGCAGGCGGGGTCCTGAACTACTGCAGCCGGTTCGAGCCGGAGCCTTGCAGCAGGCCGTGCTCCTGCGCGTAGCGGTACATCTCCAGTGCGTTGCCGAGGCCGGTCTTGTGGCGGATCGTGGTCTGGTAGTTGGCCACGGTCTTCACGCTGAGGCAGCGGTCGGCGGCGATCTGCTCGACGCCGACGCCGCCGGCGAACAGCAGGAACAGGTCGAACTCGCGCGGCGACAGCTGCTTGTGCGGCAGCGCGCCGGCATCCGTGGACGCCTGCAGCGCGCCGGCGATTTCGGCCGACAGCGCGCAGCCGCCCTCGCCGACGAGGCGCACCGCGTCGATCAGCGATTCCGGCGGACTGCTCTTGGTGACGTAGCCGCTGGCGCCCAGGTGCAGGGCCTGCGCGGCCAGCGCCGGGCTGTCGTGCATCGTGAACACGAGCACGCGCAATTGCGGAACGCGGTGGCGCAGGCGCTGCAAGGTCGCCAGGCCGCCGCGGCCGGGCATCGACAGGTCCAGGATCAGGATGTCGGCGCGATGATCGCTGAGCCAGCGGTAGGCGCTTTCGCCGTCGGCGAATTCGGCGACCACCTCGACCGTCTCGTCGAGTTCGAGCAGGCGGCGGTAGCCGCTGCGCACGACCGCGTGGTCGTCGGCGATCGCGATCTTCAGCGGTTCGCAGGCGGGCATGGGTTTGGCCGAAGGCGGGAACGCCGGTCGCGCGCCGCGGCGATGGATGCCGCGACGCGCGCTTCCGGTCAGGACTTCAGCACGCCCGACAGCTTCGCCGCTTGCGTGGCCAGCGCGTCCATCAGCGGCGGATTGAGGCAGTCGTAGGGTTCCAGGCCGACGTCCTTCAGCCGGCCGCGCACGGCGCCCATGTTGGCCGGATCGGCGCCGGACTCGATGATCGAGGAGACGAACGCGGCGAACCCGGGCGGCGCCCAGCCGGTCTGCGGCGACAGCTCGGTGTGGATGAAGTCCAGGCCGTAGAACGCGTGCTTGTCGTTCTCGATGCGGCCGTACATGTGCACGCCGCAGCCGCTGCAGGCGTGGCGCTGGATGGTCGCCTTGTCGTCGACGATCTTCAGCCTGCCGGCGTTGTCGGTCACGTCGACCTTGTCGCGCGGCACCACGCCGACGACCGAGAACAGCGCGCCGTCCGGCTTCCAGCACTTCGTGCAGCCGCAGGCGTGGTTGTGCAGCACCTGCGAGCCGATCGAGACCTTGACCGGATTCTGCGCGCAGTGGCAGACGAGGGTGCCGCCGGCGAAGCCGTCGGCGGCGGGCTTGATTCCGTTGTCGACGGACGGATGGATTGCGACGGCCATGATTTGCCTCCCGATTGGATGTTCAGCTCCGTTGGAGCATCGTTGATTCACATTTTGCAGCAGCTTGATCACCTCTCCCGCTTGCGGGAGAGGTCGCGCCGCAGGCGCGGGTGAGGGAGATCAGAGCGCAGCGCTTCGTTTCCCCTCATCCGCCTTCGGCACCTTCTCCCGCCGGCGGGAGAAGGAAAAGCATGGAGCTTGCGTTGCCGGAGTCTGCAAACGCCAAATTCAAAAGCGCCTCTAGTACTTGATCACCGAACGGATCACCTTGCCCTCGTGCATCAGGTCGAAGGCGTGGTTGATCTGTTCGAGCGGCAGCACTTCGCTGACGAACTCGTCCACTTTCAGCTCGCCGGCGAGGTAGCGGTCGACGTAGCCCGGCAGTTGCGAGCGGCCCTTGACGCCGCCGAAGGCCGAGCCGCGCCAGACGCGGCCGGTGACGAGCTGGAACGGGCGCGTGGAGATCTCCTGTCCGGCGCCGGCGACGCCGATGATGATCGACTCGCCCCAGCCCTTGTGGCAGCACTCCAGCGCCGAGCGCATCACGTTGACGTTGCCGATGCACTCGAACGAGAAGTCCACGCCGCCGTCGGTCAGGTCGACCAGCACCTGCTGGATCGGACGGTCGTAGTCCTTCGGATTGACGAAGTCGGTGGCGCCCATCGCCTTGGCCATTTCCCACTTGGACGGGTTCAGGTCGACCGCGATGATGCGCGAGGCCTTGGCCATCACCGCGCCCTGCACCACGGCCAGGCCGATGCCGCCGAGGCCGAACACCGCCACCGTCGCGCCCGGCCACACCTTGGCGGTATTGAGCACCGCGCCGACGCCGGTGGTGATGCCGCAGCCGAGCAGGCAGACCTTGTCCAGCGGCGCCTTCGGGTTGATCTTCGCCAGCGCGATTTCCGGCAGCACGGTGTACTCGGAGAACGTGCTGGTGCCCATGTAGTGCAGGATCGGCTTGCCCTTGATCGAGAAGCGCGAGGTGCCGTCGGGCATCAGGCCCTTGCCCTGCGTCACGCGGATCGCCTGGCACAGGTTGGTGCGGCCCGAGGTGCAGAACTTGCAGACGCCGCATTCGGGCGTGTACAGCGGGATCACGTGGTCGCCGGGCTTGACGCTGGTCACGCCGGGGCCGACTTCCTGCACGATGCCGCCGCCTTCGTGGCCGAGGATCACCGGAAACAGACCTTCCGGATCGGCGCCGGACTGCGTGAACGCGTCGGTGTGGCAGACGCCGGTCGCGACGATCTTCACCAGCACTTCGCCGGCGCGCGGGCCTTCCAGATCGACTTCCTCGATTTCGAGGGGTTTGCCGGCCTCCCAGGCCACGGCTGCTCGGGTTTTCATTGTTCGCTTTCTCCTACGTTCAAGCGTCCTTGGGACAGCGTCGCCGTTGCTGCAATGTGCATGCCATTTGCGGCGCGCTTTCGGGCCTCGCGCAAGGCCCGGTTTTTCTTCGCCTTCCGCGGCGGCCGCGGCAGCGCGCGCCGTGGTGGTGAAACGGAAATGGAACACCTGCCGGCGCATCGCCCCGTTCGCCGCGGAACAGTGCCGGTGCCGGCTGCGCGCCGGCGCCGCGATGTCCTCACTGCGGGATGACCACGCCCCACGGCAGTTCGCCGACGGCGATCTCCTTGACCACTTCGAGCTTGCCGGTGTCGATCACGCTGACGCTGTTGGAGCGGCCGTTGGCGACGTACAGCTTCTTCCCGTCGGGCGTCAGCGCCATGTTCCAGGGCCGCTTGCCGACCGCGACCTCCTTGACCACCTTGTCCGTCGCGGTGTCGATCGCCGACACGCTGCCGGCGCCGCCGTTGGCGACGTAGACGCGCTTGCCGTCGGCGCTGGCGATCGCGCCCGCCGCGCGCAGTGCGGTCGGGATGCTGGCCACCTTCTTGCGCGCGCCGACGTCGATCACGTCGACCCCGTTCGCCGCCTCCTGCGCGACATACACCTTCGAGGCGCCGACGAAGGCGGTGCCGCGCGGATGGCCGCTGGTGGCGATGGTGCCGGTCGAGGCCTTCGCGGCGAGGTCGATCACGTCCATGTCGTTGGAACCTTCGTTGCTGGTCAGCAGCGATTTCCCGTCGGGCGTGAACTCGCAATGCTCGGGATTGCGGCCCTTGGTCGGGATCTGCGCCTCGACCGCGAACGTCGCCGCGTCGATCAGCAGAACCCGGTGCTGGCCCTCGACGCAGACCGCCAGCTTCCTGCCGCCGGGCGCCAGCCGCACGCCTTCGGCGTCCTCGCCGATCTTCACGCTGTGGCGGATCGTGTCGGTGGCCGGATCGATCGCGACGAGCTGATCGTGCTCGGCGTCGACCACGTAGATCGTGGTGCCCTTGGCGTCGGCGTCGATCGCCTGCAGGCGCTTGCCGAGCTTGCCGCCGGCGCTGAGCGTCTTCACCACGGTGTCGCCCGCGGTGTCGATGACCGAGATCGTGCCGCTCTTCTGGTTCGGCACGTAGGCCAGGGGCGCGGCGGCGACCGCGCCGGACACCGCGCAGGCGAGCGCGGCGAGGACGGGGGAGAGGAACGGGATCCTGCGGGGGCTGGAGGAAATCATGTCTGCTCCGGTCGAATGTGTCGGACCCGGCATCGTGCCTCAGAGTCCCTGCACGGTCATCCGGCGCGGGGCGCCGGACGACCGCGAACGGAGTTTCACCAGTTCTTGGCGGCCGGGTCGCCGGCGTACCTGGAACGCACGTAGGCGAGCATCTTCCACAGCTCGTCGTCGGTGACGATGCTGGCGAACGGCGGCATGTCGCCGACCACGTTCTCGTGGCCGATACGCGAGTAGCCCTTGCCCTGCAGCCCGGTGCTGCCGAGCTTGACCAGGTTGAACAGGGTCGTGTCGTCGCTGCCGTAGACCCAGGTGTCGTTGACGACCGGCGGACACATGCCGCCGCCGCCGCCGGCACCGTGGCAGCCGCTGCACGCCTTCGACACGAACAGGTCCTTGCCCTTGGCGATCGCCTCGGCGTTGTCGGTGTAGGGATTCTTGACGATGTCCAGGCCGTGGTCGTTCTTGCCGCCGGCCGCCGCCGGCTTGGTCGCGTCGGCCTGCGCGTGGGCGTCGTGCTGGAACGCGGCCAGCGCCGCGGCGGAACACGCCGCCGCGAACGCGACGGCCGTCAAGGTGGTGCGAAAGGTCATCTTCATCTCCATCGTCTTGCATCGATCAACAGCAGGGTTCCGCGGTCGCGCGGTTCAGCCTTTCGGACGCTCGCTGAGCAGGGCCTCGACCTGCGCGTTGCGCTTGGCGCGCGCGATCTCCAGCGCGGTCTGACCTTCGGCGTCCTTGGTGGTGGTGTCGGCGCCGGCCGCGAGCAGCAGCCGGGCCGCGTCGGCGTTGTTCTCGGCCGCGGCGAGCATGAGCGAGGTGATGCCGGCCTTGTTCGCCGCGCCGACCTTCGCGCCGCGCTGGATCAGCAGATCGAGCACGCCGTCGGCGCTCTTGGCGGTGGCGAACATCACCGGCGTGTAGCCGGCCGCATTCGCCGCGTTGACGTTCGCGCCGGCGTCGAGCAGCTGCTTCACGCGCGCGGCGTCGCCGTAGGTGATCGCGACCGAAAGCGCGCTCCAGCCGCTGGTGCCGTAGATGTCCTTGTTCGCGCCCTTGCGCAGCAGCAGCGCGATCATGTCCGGATTGTTGCGGTACACCGCGAACATCAGCGGCGACCAGCCGTCCTTGTCGAGCCGGTCGATGTCGGCGCCGCGCTCGAGCAGGATCTGCGCGATCGCCAGATGACCCTCGCGCACCGCGGTCTGCAGCGCGTTGTAGTCGAGCTCGGCGACCTTGTTCGGATCGGCGCCGCGATCGAGCAGGAAGCGCACGCGGTCGGGATCGTTGCCGAGCACGGCGTCGACGAGCTCCTTGCTCGCGTCGCCGCCTTCGGCCAGGCGCGACTTGGTCGCGGCCAGTTCCTGTGCGGAGGATTCGGGATGGTCGCCGCGCGCCTGCAGGTGCGCCTTCTCGATCGCCGTGTACGGGCCGTGCTCGGGCAGGTCGCCGGACACGACGCAGTCGTCGCAGTGCACCAGCGGCACGCCGTAGTCGGCGAGGATGGCGCGGATCTCGTCGCGATTGGCCTCCAGCGCGCGATCCAGGCGCTGCTTGAGATCCTTGTCGGCGCGGCGCACGCCGAGCGACATCTCGAACTCGAGCGGGATGCCGTCGTCGAGCCGGTTCATCGGCAGCAGGGTCAGCGGCGCCTTCTTCTTGACCGCGTAGTAGCCGGCGATCGGCCCCCAGGCCTCCGCGGCGTCGAGCGTGCCGTCGACGACCTGCTCGACCTGCTTGCCGGGATAATCCTTGGTATTGGAATAGGAGTCGAAAAAGACGTATTGAACCCTGGTTTTTTCCAGCACTCCGTGTGAGCGCAGGGCTTCGCGTGCCGGAGAGCTCTGGAACACGCCGATATTCAGGGTTTTAAGCAGCGGATCGTCGAGCGATCCGATGTGGTATTTGCGGTCGTTTCTGTGCACCAGAACGAAGGTCGATTTGAAATAGGGCTTGGTCGTCAATGCCATTTCGAAATCGGACGGCACGTCCATCAGCACGTCGCACTGGCCGGCGTTGAGCGTGCTGCGTACCAGGCCGCGGCCGTAGTAGGGGTACCAGTAGTACTCCAGGGTGGTGCCCATGCCCTTGGCGAGCACCTCGGCGACCTTGTTCTGAAAGCCTTCGCCCTTGTTGTTGGACAGCGGCATGTTGCCGGGGTCGGCGCACACGCGCAGCGGAAGGGCATCTTCGGCGGCGGCGGCGAAGTTCGCGCAAGCCAGGGCGGCGGCGAGCGCCAGGGTCGCTTTCAAGGACATGGGCCACTCCTCGATTTCGGCTGCGATCCGCGAACGAATGAAGACGTTATGCGGACCGGATTGAATGCAGGCTGATCGGGAGTGTAGCGCGTGTATCGAAGCAATAAACGGCGGATATTCGATAGGGAAAAATTCACTGCTCTGTATTTCCGGAACTCGACGACCCCCGCCCCGGGTCGAAAAAAAAGCGCCGGGGCCCATCGGGCCCCGGCGTGTGGACCGTGATCTGGCCTATTTCTGGGCCACCTTCTTGCCGACCGCCTCGCCGGTGTCAACGCGGAACGTGAACAGCGATCCGCCGGTCGGGATCTTGTCGAAGCCGTTCTGGTACGCCAGACCGACCGCGCCGAGCGCGCCGAACGGATCGGACGGGTCGAGGCCGCCCGCGATCGGCAGGCCGATCCAGCCGCCGATGCCGGTGAAGACCGACACGTACTGGTGGCCGGCCACCTTGTAGGTGATCGGGTTGCCGATGATTCCCGACGACAGCTTCTTCGACCACAGGATCTTGCCGCTGTCCTTGTCGACCGCGCGGAACCAGCCGTCGAGCGTGCCGTAGAACACCACGCCGCCGTCGGTCACCAGGGCGCCGCCCCAGGTCGGGAACTTCTCGTTGATCTCCCACTTGGTCTTGCCGGTGGTGACGTCGAAGGCCTTGAAGTTGCCGAGGTTGCCGGGCTTCTCCGGCTTCATCGCGACGTTGGCGAACACGTAGACGATGCCGGTCATGATCGCGCCGCGTTCCTTCGGCTCGTCTTCCATGTACCAGTTGTTGGTCGGGCAGAAGAAGATCTTCGAATCCTTCGGATCGACCGCGCACGGCTGCTGGTCCTTGCCGCCCATCGCCGACGGCGAGGCCTTGACCGGCTTGTTGAGGTCGAACGGCGAGTGTTCCTTGACCTTGATCGGACGGCCGGTCTTGAGGTCGATCTTCTCGGCCCAGTCGACGTTGACGTACTTGTTGGCGTGCAGGATGGTGCCGTCGCGGCGATCGAGCACGTAGGCGAAGCCGTTGCGGTCGAAGTTGACCAGCACCGGCTTGCCGTCGATCTCGACGAGGATGTTCTCGTTGATGCCGTCGTAGTCCCACTGGTCGAACGGCGTCTTCTGGTAGCCCCACACGGCCTCGCCGGTGTCGGGCTTGCGCGCGAAGATCGTCATCGACCACTTGTTGTCCTGGTCGCCCTTGTTGCACTCCTCGTGCGTCTTGTACTTGCAGCGGTAGGTCGGGCTCCACAGGCCCGGGTTGCCGGTGCCGTAGTAGACGAGGTCGAGCTTGGGATCGTAGGTCAGCCAGCCCCACGGCGCGCCGCCGCCACGCTGCCATTCGTCGCCCGGATAGCTCTTCACGCCGAGGTCGCCGAGCTGGCCGTGTTCCGGATGCGCCTTGTTGAAGTCCTTGCCCAGGCACACGTCCTTGTCCGGACCGGTGCTGTGGCAGACCCAGGCCTCCTTGCCGTCGGCCAGGCGGTACGCGGCGAGCCGGCCGCGCGCGCCGAACTCGTCGCCGCCCATGCCGGTGATGACCAGATCCTTGACGATCAGCGGAGCCGGCGTGGAGGTCTCGCCCTTCTTCGGCTCGGCGTGCTTGACCTTCCACACCTCCTTGCCGGTCTTGGCGTCGAGCGCGATCAGCTGGCCGTCGAGCGTGTTGAACACGAGCTTGCCGTCGGCGTACGAGGCGCCGCGGTTGACCGTGTCGCAACAGGCCACCGCGACCGCGTGCTCGTCCTGCTTGGGCGAGTACTTCCACAGCACGTGGTAGGCGTCGGGCTCGGACAGATCCAGCGCCCACACGTAGTTCGGGTAGCCGCTGACGTAGTACATCGTGTTGCCGATCACCAGCGGCTGGCCCTCGTGGCCGCGCGGGCCGCCGGTCGACATCGACCAGACCATCTCCAGGTCCTTGGCGTTGCTCTTGGTGATGTCGGCCAGCTTGCTGTGGCGCGTGCCGGCGTAGTCGCCGCTCGGCGTGCCCCAGCCGTCCGGGTTCTGCGACATCTTCATGACTTCGTCGTTGGCCGTCGCGGCGCCTGCGACGAGCGCGGCCGCGACGGCCGCGCACAGCGCGAACGATCGCGGTTGATACCCTGCGAAGAATCTACTCATATCGGTGCTCCCTCCTGACGAACTGGCAAGTTTTTTTGAGGCGCTCGTGCGGCCGGATCTGTCGCAGAAGCCCGATCCCGCTGCCGGGCCGGTCCTGCGACGCACCGTTTTATCTGCAGCGCTCGTGCCAAAAGCGGCCGCCCAGGAGAAATTCACAAGGATCAATGCATTGCAAATTGTTGCGCCGCAACGATTTTTTGCCACTGTGCCAAGCACGGAACAGTCGTCCGCGCGGCATTGCGCCGCGGCTGGCATAGCGCGGCCGGATCGGGGAGGAAACGCGGGAAGCGACGCGCCGCGGGCGCGTCAGGAGGCGGCGTGGTGCGAGCCGTCGATCTCGACCAGCAGTTCGCGGCGGCAGATGTCGCCGGCGAGCAGCAGCAGACCGCCCAGGCGCGGCACGCGCCGGCGCAGCGCGGCCTCGAGCACGGCCGCGTCGGCCGCGTCGCGCACGTACGCCTTCAGCAGGCTGCCCGCACCGAGCTGCGCATCGGGAACCGCCGCCTGGCGCAGCAGGCTGTCGAGATTGGCCAGCGTCTCCTCGATCTGCGCGTCCAGATCGTCCTCGTGCCGCGAGGCGTGACCGACCACGGCGGCGGTGCCGGAGATCAGCAGCTGCGCGGCCGAGGTGCGCATGCCGCGCGCGAAGGTCGGTGCGGTCGGGCCGTACTGGCGCGGGTAGCGCCAGGCGCTGACCTGGCGCGGGTTCTCGATCGCAGCGCCCGCGTTGCGCGCGGCCAGGCCGTAGACCTGCAGCACGCGCACGCCGTCCTGGCGGCCGATCGCGGTCGCGGCCGGATAGCGCGTGCCCGCCGCCGCGCGCATGCCCTGCGCGCGGCCGTCGCAGAACCGCCGGTAGCGCTCCTCGTCGCCGTCGCCGAGGTTGATCGCGTCGAGGTAGTTCCACAGTCGCAGCAGATGTGGCGTCGAGCCGCCGGAGACGAAGGCGGTCAGCGTGTGATAGGCATACTGCGCGGCGGCGACGATGCCGCCGTGCGCCGCCTCGTCGGCCTCGATCGCGAAGAACAGGTGCTCGCCGTCGCTGCTCCAGCGCAGGTCGCCGTCGCGGCCGCTGTGCACCGGCGCGACGCCGCGCCAGACCTCCAGCGCGGACGCCTGCACCGGCTCCAGCCCGACCCGCAGCACGCGCGGATCGGACGGCAGCGCGGCGGACGCGCCGAAGCCGATCACGGCCAGCACGTCGGGCTGTTGCAGCAGGAGTTCCGCCGGTGCCTGCTCGTAGCCGAACCGCACCAGCGCGTCGGGTTCGGTCATCGGCATCGACATGCGGTTCACGGCATTGCGGCGGGACGGAAGGCGCGGGGCGCGGATGATACACTACCGGGCTATCTTTCCGCCCGAACCCGCCGCATGAACACCAAAGCCAGCGTCGCGCAGACGCCAGCCGAACACGAGCTCGCGCAGCTGCTCACCGAAAGCCTCAACATCGACTGGGTCAAGCCCGACGAGATCGATCCGGACGCCGCGCTGTTCGGCAGCGACCTCGGCCTCGACTCGATCGACGCGCTCGAGCTGGCGCTGGCCGTGTCCAAGCGCTACGGCTTCCAGCTGCGCTCGGACAATCCGGACAACCGGCGCATCTTCGGCAGCCTGCGCGCATTGTCGGCGCACATCCAGGAACACCGCGCGAGCTAGCGTGCGCGACGGGGACGGGCGGGCGCGCACCGGCCGCCTTCTGCGCGACAATGGCCGCGCCGGTCCGCGTACCGCCGCCGAACCCGACCCGCCCGCCGCTCCCGTGTCCGCCGCTCCGCCATCGACCGTTCCGCCCGGGTCGCGCTCGCGACTCGTCGTCGGCCTGCTGGCCGCGTACGGCGTGCTGCTGGTCGCCGCCATCGCCAGCGGCAACGCCTGGCTCGACCTGCTCGCCGCCTTCGCCCTGGTGACCCTTCTGTTGTCGCCGGGCCTGCGTCGCGGCAGTGCGTTCGCCTGGGGGCTGTGGCTGCTGGTCGGCGCTGCGCTCGTCGCGCTGGCCGCGTTCGGCCACGGCCGCCTCGCGCTGGACCTGATGCCGATCTTCGTCAACCTGGCGCTGTGCACGCTGTTCGCGCGCACGCTCGCGCGCGGACGCGAGCCGCTGATCGCGAGCGTGATCGCCGCGCTGGAAGGGCGCGAGCGGCTCGCGCTGCCGCGCGTGGCCGGCTACGCGCGCGGGCTGACCCTGGCCTGGGCCGTGCTGTTCGGCGCGCAGGCGGCGCTGCTGGCCTGGCTGGTCGCGTGCGCGGTGCCGGCGGGCGCGCTGGCCGCGTTCGGGCTGCCGTCGTCGTTTCCGCTGCACGGCGACGCCTGGCGCTGGTACCTGCACCTGGGCAGCTACGCGCTGGTGCTGGTCTTCCTGGTCGGTGAATACGCGTTCCGGCGCTGGCGGTTGCGGCACATCCCGCACGCCTCGCTGCCGCGCTTCGTCGGCCGCCTGGTGCGGCGCTGGCCGCGCCTGGTGCGCGGTTTCGCCGACGATGCGGCAAGGGCCGCGCGATGAGCGACGCCGAGGCGACCGAACGCTTCCGCATCGAGCCGGAACATCCGAGCCTGCCCGGACATTTCCCGGGTGCGCCGGTCGTCGCCGGCGTGCTGCTGCTCGACCGCATCGCCGCCTCGCTCGAACGCGCCGGCGCGGGCCGCTTCGCGCGCCTGGGCGTGGTCAAGTTCGCATCGCCCCTGCTGCCGGGCCAGGAAGCGCAGCTGAGCTGGAAACGTCACGGTACGCGCGTACGCTTTCGCATCGAGCGCGACGGATCGACGATACTGTCGGGCGAAGGGGAGCTCGCATGACCGAACACTGGACGGCCCGCAGGGAAGGCGGCGGCCGCTTCGCCATCTGGCTGCTGCGCACGATCGCGCTGAACCTCGGCCGCGGCGTGGCGCGGATCTGCCTGTATCCGATCACGCTGTACTTCTATATCCGCCGGCCGTACGAGCGGCGCGTGTCGTACCAGTTCCTGGAACGCGCGTTCGGCCGTCCGGCGAGCGCGTGGCAGGTGCTGCGCCACATCCACCGTTTCGCCGGAACGATCCTCGATCGCGTGTTCCTGCTCGCGCAGCGCTTCAAGGCGTTCGACGTGCGCGTCGAGGGCCTGGACGCGCTGACCTCGCGCCTGCAGCCGGGGCGCGGCGTGCTGCTGCTCGGCGCGCACGTGGGCAGCTTCGAGGTGTTGCGCGTGCTGGCGCGCAGGGACGACGCACCGCCGGTGCGCGTGGTGCTCGATACGCAGAAGACGCCGGCGCTGACCGAGCTGCTGCACGCGCTCGATCCGGAGATGGCGCGCAACGTCATCGACGCCTCGCGGCCGAGCACCGACATCGTGCTCGCCATGCACGAGGCCGTGCAGTCCGGCGCGCTGGTGACCCTGCTCGCCGACCGCGCGCGCGAGCACGAGTCCACCGTCGCCGTCGACTTCATGGGCGCGCCGGCGGCGCTGCCGGCCGCGCCGTTCCTGATCGGCTCGCTGCTGAAGGTGCCGGTGGTGCTGTGCCTGGGCCTGTACCGCGGCGGCAACCGCTACGATCTGCACTTCGAGGCGTTCGCGGACCGCCTCGACCTGCCGCGCCGCGCGCGCGCGGCCGAGCTGCAGGCGGTCGCGCAGCGCTACGCCGACCGGCTCGAGCACTACGTCAGGCGCGATCCCTACAACTGGTTCAACTGGCATGATTTCTGGAATCCCGAAGAACTGCGCAGCGGCGCTCGCGATCGCCGTGACGACGTCGACGCCGCTGCCGTCCCGCGCGGCGCCGCCTGAGGCGGGTCCCGACGCGGCCGCGATCGTCGCCGGCCTCAAGCGCGAGACGCCGGCGCGCACCGCCTACACCGAGGTGCGCTACTCGGGAATGCTCGACCGCCCGCTGATCCTGCGCGGCGAGCTGGAATACCTCGGCGCCGGCCGGCTCGGCAAGCGCGTCGAGCAGCCCTATCGCGAGCAGACCACGATCGCCGACGGCAGCGCGACGATCCGGCGCGGCGAACGCGAGCCGCGCACGTTCGCGCTCGGCCAGGCGCCGGAACTGGAAGGCTTCCTGCGCGGCTTCACCGCCCTGCTCGGCGGCGACGCGCAGACGCTGCAACACGACTTCACGCTCACCGCCAGCGGCAGTGCGGCGAACTGGCAGCTGCAGCTCAAGCCGCGCGACGCGCGCCTGGCGCGGCGCGTGCGCGCGATCGAGGTGGACGGCGCGAACGGCACGCCGCGCTGCTTCCGCACGCACGAGGGCGACGGCGACCTGGCGATCCTGCTCGTCGACACGCTCGCCGCGACGAAGCTGACCACGCGCCCGGCGAAGTCCGAACTCGACTTGCTGTGCCGCGGCGCGCCGGCGCGATGACTTCCGCCGGCGCGGCGACCACGCGCGCGGCGACGCGGTGGATCCTGCTCGTGGCGTGGCTGCTCGCGCTCGCCGCGCTCGGCGCGTTCGCGATCCATCGCCTGCGCATCGGCACCGACCTGCGCAGCTTCATGCCGCCGCCGCAGACGCCGGAACAGAAGCTGCTGATGGAGCAGGTCGGCGAAGGACCGGGCTCGCGCCTGCTGCTGCTGGCGATCGGCGGCGCGCCGGAAGCGCACCTGGCCGAACTCAGCCGCGGCCTCGTCGACGCGCTACGCGCGGATTCGTCCCATTTCGAGCAGGCGTTCAACGGCGCCTTCGATCCGTCCGCGCTCGACGATGCGCTGCTGCCGTACCGCTACCTGCTGTCGCCCACGCTGGATGCGCACGCGCTGGACGCGGACTACCTCGCCGAGCAGCTGCAGCAGCGCGTCGAGGAACTGGCCTCGCCGGCGGCGGCCCTGCTCAAGCCGCTGCTGCCGCGCGATCCGACCCTGGAAACGCTCGCGCTGGCCGAACGCTGGTCGCCGCCGAAGGCGCCGGCGGTGCGCGACGGCGTCTGGTTTTCTTCCACCGGTCAAGCGCTGCTGCTGGCGCAGACGCGCGCGGCCGGCTTCGATCCGGCCGCGCAGGGCGCCGCGCTCGACGCGCTGCAGGCCGCGTTTGCGGCATTGCCCGGGCGTGGCGCGGCGACCTTGACGATCAGCGGCCCGGGCTATTTCACGGTGCTGATCAACGCCAGGACGCGCGCCGAGGCCGACCGGCTCGGCGCGATCAGCACGATCGGATTCGTGGTGCTGCTGCTGTTCGCCTACCGCAGCCTGGCCACGCTGCTGCTCGCCGCGCTGCCGGTCCTCAGCGGCGGGCTGGCCGGCATCGCCGCGCTGGCGCTGGGCTTCGGGCAGGCGCACGGCATCACGCTCGCGTTCGGCTTCACCCTGCTCGGCGTGGCGCAGGAATACCCGATCCGCCTGCTCAGCCACCGTCGTTCCGGCGAGGACGCCGTCGCCAGCGCGCGCGCGCTGTGGCCGCTGCTGGCGACCGCGATCGTCTCGGCGGCGATCGCGTATCTGGCGTTCTTCGCTTCCGGCGTCACCGGCCTGCAGCAGCTGGCGGTGTTCACTATCGCCGGCCTGCTCGTCGCCGGGCTGAGCACGCGCTACCTGCTGCCGCGCGTGCTGCCGGCGGGTTTCCGCGACGTGGCCGATTCGCCGGCGATGGCGGCGGCCGCGCGCTGGCTCGATCGCGTGCCGCGGCCGCGCTGGCTGCCGTGGGCGCTGCTGCTCGTCGCGGCGGCCGTGCTGTGGCGCGCGCCGGGCCCGCTGTGGCAGAACGATCTGGCCGCGCTGACGCCGGTGCCGCAGGACCTGCTGCTGCGCGACGCGGCGCTGCGCGGCGAACTCGGCGCGCCGGACGTGCGCTACCTGCTGGTGCTGCGCGCGCCGGACGCCGACGGCGTGCTCGCGCTGTCGGAGACGCTCGAACCGCGCTTCGACGAACTTGCGCGGCGCGGCGCGCTCGACGCCGCCGAGCTGCCGAGCCGCTACCTGCCGCCCATCGCGACGCAGCGCGCGCGCCAGGCGAAGCTGCCCGACCGCGCCGCGCTCGAGGCGGCGCTCGGCATGGCGCAGGCGGAGCTGCCGTTCCGTGCCGACCTGTTCGCGCCGTTCCTCGACGACGTCGAGCGCGCGCGCACGCTGCCGCCGCTGCACGCCGAGCGCTTCGCGCAGTCGCCGTTCGGCGCCCGGCTCGCCTCGATGCTGGTGCAGCGCGAGGACGCCTGGCTGGGCCTGGCGACGCTGTCGGGCGTGCACGATGCCGCCGCGGTGGCCGCGCTGGCCGAATCGACTGCAGGGCGCGCGCACCTGCTCGACCTGAAAGCGGCGTCCGAATCGCTGGTCGCCGCCTACCGCGAACGCATCCTCGCCGCGCTGGCGCTGGCGCTCGGTCTGCTCGCGGTGACCGTGGTGATCGCGCTGCGCAGTGTCGCGCGCGCCTGGCACGTACTGGCACCGATGTCGCTGGCGACGGTGCTGGTGTTCGTGGTCGAGCGCGCGGCGGGCATCTCGCTGTCGCTGTTCCACCTCGTCGCGCTGACGCTCGCCGCCGGCCTCGGCCTGCACTACGCGCTGTTCTTCGAGCGTCCGGTGGCGGATGCGGCCGAAGCGCGCCGCACCCTGCACGCGACCCTGGTCTGCGTGATCTCGGCCCTGCTGGTGTTCGGCCTGCAGGCGTGGTCTTCGCTGCCGGTGCTGCGCGCGATCGGGCTCACCGTCGCGCTCGGCGTCGGTTTCCACTTCTGCCTGTCGGTGCTGATGGCGCGCTCGCCGCGCTGACGCTTTCGATTCGGGCCGTCGCGCGGAAAGCCTGCGACTTCACCTCTCCCGCTTGCGGGAGAGGTCGCGCCGCCGGCGCGGGTGAGGGGAGCGGACCGAAGTCTCTAGCCGTCGAAGCCGTCGGCGAAGATCGCGTCGGACTGGATCGGCGTCAGCACGAAGCCGGCGAGGTTGTCGTCCGCGTCGCGGCCGAAGCCGACGATGACGCCGTGCGCATTGATCGCGGCGGCGCTGTGCAGGCTCACGAATGGGCCCGGATCGTCGACCACCTCGAGCAGGTCGTACACGGTGTCGTCGCGATGGACCCAGATCTTCAGCCCCGGCACGCAGCCGCTGGCCGAGCCGATGCCGGCGCTGCCGACGATGACGCCTTCGGCGTTGATCGCCGACGCGCAGCCGCTCTCCTGGTCCAGCACTGCGCCGGGAATCTCGGTGTAGGAACCGTTCTCGTCGAACACGACCGGCACCAGCACCGGCGCCTCGGCGGCGAGGCCGACGCCGACCACGGTGCCGGCGTCGTTGAGCGCGGTGGCGACGGTTGGGTAGGTCTCGCTCATCGAGCCCAGCGAGAGCACCGCCGGCGTGCCGACCTGGCCGCCGGTGGCGTGGACGGTCGAGGAATGCACGTTCCAGTGCCCGACCAGCTTGCCGGAGGCGTTCACCGCCGCCCACTGCGCCTGCTGGAACTCGACGTCCGGGTCCTGCACGCCGTAGTCGACCAGGCCGCCGTCCGCGGTCCAGACGAAGGCGCGGCTCTGCGCCGGCAGGCCGAAGGCGCCGACCACGACGCCGGCGTCGTTGATGTCGGCCGGCGAGACGTTCACGTCCGCCTCGTCGTGCAGCGGGGTGGACTGCTGCGGCGTCGCCGCGTTCCACAGCAGGCCGGCGACCGGGTTCACGTAGTCGAGGAACGAGCCGACGATCTGGCCGGAATTGTTGATCGCGTAGGCGTAGACGTCGCCCTGGCCCGGCACGCCGAGCGGATGGGCCGTGCCGTCGGCGTCCCACACCACGGCACGCGCGTTGAACTCGGCGTCCATGTAGTTGCCGACGACCTGGCCGGCGTCGTTGACGTCGGTGGCCTGGGTGCCGCCGCCGTCCGGCACGGTCAGTACGCTCAGGTGATACAGCGGCGTGCCGGCGCCGGCCTCGGCGCAGAACAGCACGGCGGCGAGGGCGGACGGAAGCAGGCGCGGCGGGATTCGGGGCGGAAGGAGGGTCATCGGCGGTCTCGTGCAGCGGAGCGGTGTGCTCGCGAAGGGCCGAAAGTCGGCGAATGCATCGCGATCCGCATGTAAAAAGCGTGTATCGGGCGTGTAGGAAGCGCGCTCCGCGGCTCAGCGGCGGCTCGCCACGACGTCGCTGACGCTGCGTTCGCCGGCCAGTCGACGCGCGCGCTCCAGGGCTGCCGTCGCGGCCGCCTCGCGGCCGAGGGCGCTGTAGACCAGGGCCTCGCTCCACGCCGCGCGCATGTCGCGGTCGGCCCAGGGCGCGATGCGGCCGTTGACCGAGACGGCCTCGTCGAGGCGGTGCGCGGCGACCAGCTGGCGCACGTAAGACAGGCCCACGCGCACCATCTCCTCGGGAATCGCCCGCGCGGCGGCGTCCGCCATCGCCTGCGCGTAGCGGCGCAGTGCGGCATCGAGGTCGCCGGCGGCCGCGGCCTGTTCGGCCTCGGCGAGGGCCAGCAGCACGCTCGGGCCGGCGTCGGGCGCGGCGGCGTTCCAGGCCTGCAGACGGGCGATGCCGGCCGCGGCCGCGTCGAGCTGGCCGGCCTGCTGCAGCGCGCGCACGCGCAGCAGGCCGGCCTGCGCGTACTGCTCGCGGTTGCGCGCCTCCAGTTCCGGCGTCATCGCGGCGGCAGCCAGCTCGGCCGCGCGCGCCGGCACGCCGCGCGGCAGCGCGAACAGCGCCGACAGCGAGTCGCCCAGCGCGCGCGCCAGTGCGTCGGCCTGCGCGTCGCTGCCGTCGCGCAGGCCGGCCAGCAGCGCGTCCGCCGCGTCGAGCCGGCCGGCGCCGGCCAGCGCCGCGGCGCGTGCGAACGTGTACTGCCAGCGCTGGCGCGGATTGCCGGCCGTGGCGGCGGCGTCGGCGAAGTGTCCGCTGGTCGCCAGCGCGCCGTCGTGGTCGAGCAGCAGCAGCTGCGCCTCGACCATCACGATCTCGGTGGCGCCGAGCGCCTCGGTCGCGGCGTAGCGCTCCAGTCGCTCGCGCACGCTGCGCAGCATGGGCAGCGCGTCGGCCGGCCGCACGCGCTGCATCGCGTTGATGGCGAGGTTGAGGTCGACCGTGGCGACGCCGAGCGGATCGTTGCCGATCTCGTACAGCGTGCGCGCGCGGCCGTAGTCGGCCGCGGCGCGCTCGAGCTGGCCGCGGCCGGCGGCGACATTGGCCAGGCCCATGTGCGCGGCGGCGAGCACGTCGGGACCGGTGCCGTCCTGCAGGCGCGCCGCCTCGGCGAATTCCGGTTCGGCCACGTCGAGCCGGCCCTGGCGCATGGCCGCCGCGGCCAACGTGTTG
The DNA here is from genome assembly GCF_042652785.1 of Dokdonella ginsengisoli. Taxonomy (NCBI): domain Bacteria; kingdom Pseudomonadati; phylum Pseudomonadota; class Gammaproteobacteria; order Lysobacterales; family Rhodanobacteraceae; genus Dokdonella; species Dokdonella ginsengisoli. The sequence continues at coordinate 319,921 of NZ_JBHSHD010000006.1, forward strand.
AGTGTGCGTGCGCGCAGGTCGGCGGGCGCGTCCGCCGGCAGCCGGTCGAGCAGCTGCTGGGCCTGCGCGCGGCAGGCGGCGTAGTCGCCGGAGAACAGCGCGACGCGGGCGCGGCCGAGCGCGATCTCCGGGCTGGCCTGCAGCGGCGGCGGCGCCTGCTCGATGACGCGCCGCGCCACGTCGAGCTGGCCGCTGAGCACCGCCGCGTTGACGCGCTGGCGCAGTGTCGCGGCGGCGAGCGCGGCGTCGCCGAGGTCGTCGTTCGGCGGCGTGCGGCCGAGCTTGATCAGCAGTTCGTCGGCCGCCGCGCGCGCCGCCTTCAGCGCGTCGTCGGCATGCGTTTCGATCTCCAGCGTGCGCTCCGCGCCGGTGGCCTTCAGCTGCAGTGTCCAGGCGGCGTGCGCGAAGCGTGCGGCGGACTGCACGCGCCAGGCCGCCGGCAGCGCATCGCTGCCCGCGCCGTGTTCGCGCAGCAGGGCGACCACCGTCTCGCTCGGCGTGGTTGCCAGGCCGCCGCGGCGCAGCTGCATCGCCAGCAGGTCCATCAGGCCCAGGCGCAGCCAGGCCGATTCCTCGCCGGCGTCGATCGCGACCGGCAGCACCAGCGCGGAGTTCGTTGCCGGTGCGGCGGCGTCCGGCGGCGACGGCGCGCGGGCGAGCCACAGCGCCGATGCGCCGAGCGCGAGCGCTGCGGCGACGGCTGCCACGACGAACGGACGCCGCCGCACGGAACGCGGCGGCGCGTGTGGCACAGGCTCCGGCTGCGGCGCCGCTGCGTCGCCGGCCTCGCCGGGCGGCGTCGCCGATTCGGCCGGTGCCGGCCCGTCGTCGTCCAGCGGCAGGACCCAGCGGTAGCCCAGGCGCGGTACCGTGCGGATGTAGCGCTGCGCATTGCCGTCGTCGCCGAGCGCGCGGCGCAGGCGCATGATCGCGTGGCTCAGCGAGACCTCGCTGACGTCGACGCGGCCCCAGACCGCGGCGGCGAGTTCGTCGCGGCCGATCGGCCGGTCGCGATGCCGGATCAGGTGGATCAGGCAGTCGACGGTACTGAGCGGCAGGTCGATGCGCCGTCCGTTCTCGAACAATTCGCGCGCCTGGGGATCGAGCCGGAACGCGCCGAATCGAAAGAGCGGTGTTGCCATGCGGCTAGGTTACCCGCAGGTCCGCGCCCCCGCACGCGCGGCGCCGGGCGGACGCATAATCGGCCGGTTTCCTTCGTTGCGGAGCCTGGCGATGTCCCGTCCATCCGATCCCGCGCCGCCGAAGTCCGACTGGGCCGGCCTGATCCCGCACGCCGGCGCGATGAGCCTGCTCGACGCGGTCGTCGCCTGGGACGAGACCCGCATCCACGCGCGCAGCGACTCCCACCGCCGCACCGATCATCCGCTGCGCAGCGACGCAGGGCTGCGCGCCGTGCACCTGTGCGAGTACGGCGCGCAGGCGATGGCCGTGCACGGCGGCCTTGTCGCACGCGCGGCCGGCGCCGCGGCCAGGCCGGGGTACCTGGTCTCCCTGCGCGAGGTCGAGCTGGGCCGCACGCGCGTCGACGACCTCGACGGCACGCTCGACGTGCACGCCGAACGCCTGCTCGGCGGCGACGGCAGCTGGCAGTATGCGTTCCGCGTCGAGCATCGCGGCGAGGTGGTCGCGAAGGGGAGGGCGGCGGTGATCGCGGCGGTCTCCGGCGGCGTGGCCTGACGCACGCCGTCCGCTCGACGCGCACGTCCGCGCGCGCGACACTGCTTCGCCGCCCGGCCGGGCGCGACGACGGAGGGCACGATGACTCGCCAGGCTTGGATCGGACGCACGAGCGCAGGCGCGCTTCTCGTGACGCTGCTCGCCACCGCGCTCGGCGCCTGCGCCGGTGCTCGCGCCACCGCTCCTGCGTCGCCGCCGAAGCCGCCGATGCCCGGATCGGATCGCGACGCGCACGGCTGCATTCCCTCCGCCGGCTACGCGTGGTGCGCACGCACGCAGCGCTGCGAACGGCCGTGGGAACTCGCACGTGAGCACGGCTTGGAGAACCGCGCCGAGGCGTTCGACGCGTTCTGTTCCGTCCAGGTGCCCGGCGATCGCCGGAGCGAGCCGCCGGCGCAGCAGTAGCGGCTTCGCGGCGACCCGTGACTTTCCGCGCTTTGCGCCGCGGGGGCGCAGCTCCTACGCTCGGCCTTTCCCTTGCGCAGAGGCGCCTCATGTCCGCCCAGGTCCGACGTTCCGCCACGCTCTCCGTCCTGGTCGCCGCGGCCGCGCTCGGCGCCTGCGGCCGCTCCGATGCGGCGCCGGCCGAACGCGCCGCGCCGGCGCCGAGCGCGAACCAGGCGCCGGCCGCTCCCGCCGCACCGGCGGCGCCCAAGCCCGCGCTCGGCAGCTTCGGCTTCGACGCCGCCGGCATGGACCGCTCGGTCGCGCCGGGCGACGAGTTCTTCGAGTACGCCGACGGCGCCTGGGTGCGCAACACCGAAATCCCGTCCGATCGGTCCAGCTACAACAGCTTTACCGTGCTGACCGAACAGGCGCGCGCGGACACGCGCGCGATCCTGGAAAAGGCGTCGGCGGACGCGGCGGCCAGCGGCGACGCGCGCAAGATCGGCGACTACTACGCCGCCTTCCTCGACGAGGCCGGCATCGAGGCGAAGGGCCTGGCGCCGCTGCAGCCCGAACTCGACGCGATCGCCGCGATCGCCGACAAGAAGGCGCTGGCGCACGCATTCGGCCAATCGCTGCGCGCCGACGTCGACCTGCTCAACGCGACCAACTACTACACCGACCGCCTGTTCGGCCTGTGGGTGTCGCCGAATCTGCTCGAGCCGCAGGCGTACGCGCCGTATCTCGTGCAGGGCGGCCTGGGCATGCCCGATCGCGATTTCTATCTCGAAGGCGGCCGCATGGCCGAGCTGCGCACGCAGTACACCGCCTACGTCGCCAGGCTGTTCGAGCTGGCCGGCGTCGCCGACGGCGAGGCGAAGGCCAAGCGCATCGTCGCGCTGGAGACGCAGATCGCGCGCGCGCACGCCAGCCAGCTGGACACCAACGACGTGCAGAAGGGCGCGAACGCGTGGGCCGCAGCGGATTTCGCGCGGCGTGCGCCGGGACTCGACTGGGCGGCCTTCCTCGACGGCGCCGGGCTGCAGAAGCAGCCGACGTTCGTCGTCTGGCAACCGAAAGCCGTGAGCGGCATCGCCGCGCTGGTCGGCAAGCAGCCGCTGGCGACGTGGAAGGACTATCTGGCCTTCCACGCGCTCGACCGCGCCGCGCCGTACCTGCCCAAGGCATTCGCCGACGCGCATTTCGCGTTCCACGGCACCGCCCTGTCGGGCACGCCGCAGCAGCAGGAGCGCTGGAAGCGCGCGGTCGACGAGACCGACCACGCGCTCGGCGAGGCGGTCGGCAGGATCTACGTCGGCGAGCATTTCTCGCCGGAGACGAAGGCGCGCGCCGAGGCGATGGTGAAGAACCTGATCGTCGCGTTCGGCCAGCGCATCGACGCGCTGGAATGGATGACCCCGCAGACGCGGCAGCGCGCGAAGGCCAAGCTGGCCGGGCTGCAGGTCGGCGTCGGCTATCCCGCGAAGTGGCGCGACTACGCCGCATTCGAGGTGCGCCGCGACGACGCGCTCGGCAACGCACAGCGCGCCGGCGTGTTCGAGTACCGGCGCAACCTCGCCAAGCTCGGCCAGCCGGTCGATCGCGGCGAGTGGTTCCTGCTGCCGCAGGAAGTCAACGCGCTGAACGTGCCGCTGGAGAACCGGCTGATCTTCCCGGCGGCGATCCTGCAGCCGCCGTTCTTCGACGGCGCCGCCGACGACGCGGTCAACTACGGCGCGATCGGCGCGGTGATCGGCCACGAGATCAGCCACAGCTTCGACAACAGCGGCGCGCTGTTCGACGAGAGCGGCAAGCTGGCGAACTGGTGGACGAAGGAGGACCTCGCGCATTTCGAGGCGGCCGGCGCCGCGCTCGCCGCGCAGTTCGACACCTACAAGCCGTTCCCGGACCTCGCCGTCAACGGCAAGCTGACGCTCGGCGAGAACATCGCCGACGTGGCCGGCCTGGCCACCGCCTACGACGCCTACAAGCTGGCCCATCCCGGCGCCGGCGAAACGCTGGACGGCTTCAGCGCCGACCAGCGCCTGTTCCTCGGCTGGGCGCAGGCCTGGCGCAGCAAGGCGCGCGAGCCGGCGCTGCGCAACACGATCCTGACCAACGTGCACGCGCCGGGCCGCTACCGCGCACTGACCGTGCGCAATCTCGACGCCTGGTACGCGGCGTTCGACGTGAAGCCCGGCCAGAAGCTGCACCTGGAGCCGGCGCAGCGCGTGAAGGTCTGGTAGCCGCCTTCGTGCCGCGGGCGACGCGGTCGCGTCGCCCGTGCCGCGTCATTCCCGCTCGAAGCGCGCCAGATCGTCGAGTGCGGCCTGTGCGCGGCGCAGGCTGCCACCGGCGGCGCCGTCGTCGAGGCGGCGGCCGAAGTCGGCACGGGCCGGCCGGTGCGCCCAGCGGTGGAAGAGCCAGGTCGCGACGAGGCCCGCGGCGCCGACCGCGAGCTGGCCCCAGATCACCGACGGCGCCGTGTCGAGGATCGCGCCGCGCGTCAGCACGACGAGCAGCGGCGCGCTCAGGAACCACCACGGCAGGCCGAGCAGGCGGCCGCCGACGAGATAGATGCGGCGCAGCCTGAGCAGCCGCTGCTGGATCGCCAGCACGGGCTCGGCGTAATCCACGCGCGCGATCATGGCCTGCACGATGCCGCCGAGCACGATCAGGCCGATGCAGTAGGCGTGCAGCACCGCGCCGCAGACCTTGACCCACGGATCGTGCGTCGGCGCCGGCGCGGTCCACATCGGCAGCAGCCAGACCATCGCGAGCGCGCCGACCAGCATGCCGATCGCCTGGCCGACGGCGAGCGGGCGCAGGCCGCGGCGCATCGCGTCGAGGCGCTGGTGCTTGAGCAGCTGGAAGCCGACCTCGTTCTGCTCGCGCAGGCGGCGGTCGAGGGTCTGCCAGGCGGTCCTGAAATCATCAAGTTCCATCGTGTGCTCCACGTCATGCTCCGAACTGTTGGCGGATGCGGATCTTCAGGCGGCCGATCTTGGTCGCCACGTTGGTTTCGCTCAGGCCCAGCACCTCGGCGATTTCGCGCTGGCTGCGCTCGTCGAGGTAGAGCAGCATCAGCGCGCGATCGAGCGGGCCCAGCCGTTCGATGCAGCGGTACAGCCGGCGCACGCCGTCGTCGTTCTCGCGCTGCGCCTCGCCGTCGGTGGACGGTTCGACGTCGAGCTCGTCGAACGCGACCACGGTGCGCACGCCGCCGGCACGCGCATGCGAGATCGCCACGTTCAGCGCGACGCGGTACAGCCAGGTCGGGAACGGCCGCGCCGCGTCCCAGGACGCGAACGCCTTCCACGCCTGCGCGCAGATTTCCTGCGCCAGATCGCGCCGGTCCTCGACGCCGCGGCCGTACAGGTTCGCCACCTTGAGCACGATGCCGCGATGCTCCTGCAGCAGCTGCTGGCAGTGCTCGCGCAACGGGTTCCGTGTCTTGCCGGTCAGCACGCCTTCCACCTTCGCCGCTCCGCATTCGCAATACGGAATCATGATTCGCACGGGGGCGCAAAAAATCACGGCGGCCGGCGCGGCGTGCCGGCAGGGCGCAGACTCCGGGGCGCGGACGGAGTATGTTGCGGGCCTCGAACGGGTCGGTGCGCCATCCCACCATGTCCGGACTCTCGGTCCAGTCGCTGCTGCAGACGGATACCCTGGCGATCCGCGACGTCGTCTGCGACGGCGGGTGCCGGCACCGCAGCGCCGAGGAGTGCTCGAGCCACACGCATCTGGTGTTCCCGTATCGCGGCGTCTACGTGCGCCATCTCGGCAGCGACGACGCGGTCGCCGAGGCGAACCAGGTGCTGTTCTTCAATCGCGACGAGGGCTATCGCATCAGCCACCCGGTGGCCGGCGGCGACGCCTGCCTGGTGCTGTCGCTGGACGAGGCGTGGCTGCGCGAACTGGTGCCCGGCAGCCAGATCCGCGACGGCGGCGCGCTGGCGTTCCGCCGCCAGCGCCTGCGCATCGATCCGCGCGCGCAGGCGCTGGTCGCGCTGCTGCGGCACGGCCTGGCACGCGGCGCCGCCGAACCGCTGGAAGCCGAGACGCTGGCGCTGACCCTGCTGCGGCGCGCGGTCGGCGAGCGCACCGCGCACGCGGCCGGGGCCAGCGCCGGCCGGCAGAAGCTGGTCGACCGCGCCAAGCTCGTGCTCGGTTCGGATCCGGCGCGGCGCTGGACGCTGGCCGAGATCGCCGGCGAAGTCGGCGTGTCGCCGGTCTACCTGACCCAGGTGTTCCGCCAGGTCGAGGCGATGCCGCTGTACCGCTACCAGCTGCGCCTGCGTCTGGCGCGCGCGCTCGATCTGCTCGGCGAGTACGACGACCTGACCCGGCTCGGCGCCGACCTGGGCTTCTCCAGCCACAGCCACTTCAGCGCCGCGTTCCGCCAGGCCTATGGCCGCACGCCGGCGGAATTCCAGCGCTCGGTGCACGCTCGCTAAAGTTTCCGACAGCGCCGCACCGCCCGCGCGTGGTCTCCTGTGCCTGCCCGGATCGCGGGCAAATGCGGAGCGAACCATGAACGACAAGACCTGCGCGGCCTGCGGACGCCCGCCCGCCGCGCGCGAGTTGCGGCTGCGGATCCGTGCGACCCGCCCGCGCAACGCGATGCGCGACCGCCGCCCCTGGCGGGATTTCCGCATCGACACGGCACCGCGCGGCCTGGCGCCGCTGTTCCGGATCCACGGCTGAACCCGTTTCGCTAAAGATTCTGACAGCGGCGCCGCGGCGGATTTGTTTTTCTAGGCCCACCCGATCCCCGGGTCCCACCAGGAGTACGAACCATGACTGCGAGAACCTGTGCCGCCTGCGACTACGAACTGGACGCGAACGCGATCAAGGTCGAGATCGGCGGCAAGACCGTCGAGGTGTGTTGCGAAGACTGCGCGCGTGCGTTGCAGGAAGCGCACGCGGCGGCGAAGAAGAGCGCGTGAGCCGGACGCGATCGCGCGGCGCACCCGGCCGCGCGATCGCAGCCGCCGGATTTGCGGCATCATGCGCCGTTTTCCGGCGGGAACCCACGCATGAACCGAAGCAGGCGAGCGCTCGTCACCGGCGGCAGCGGCGACATCGGCGGTGCGATCGCGCAGGCGCTGGCGGCCGAAGACTGCGAGGTGTTCGTGCACGCCAACGCGCAGCTCGATCGCGCCGAAGCGGTGGCCGAAACGATCCGCGCCAACGGCGGCGCCGCGCAGGCGCTGGCCTTCGACCTGGTCGACGGCGCGGCCACGCGCGCAGCGCTCGAACGCGTGCTCGAGGGCGGCCCGGTGCCGATCCTCGTGCACAACGCCGGCATCCACGACGACGCGCCACTGGCCGGCATGCGCGAGGAGCAGTGGCGGCGCGTCATCGACGTCTCGCTGCACGGTTTCTTCCACGTCACCCAGCCACTGCTGCTGCCGATGGCGCGCCTGCGCTGGGGGCGCATCGTGTGCGTGTCGTCGGTGGCGGCCGTGCTCGGCAACCGCGGTCAGACCAACTACGCGGCGGCGAAATCGGCCCTGCACGGCGCGTCGAAATCGCTGGCGCGCGAGATGGCTTCGCGCGGCATCACCGTGAACGTAGTCGCGCCGGGCGTGATCGCCGGACGCATGAGCGCGGACAGCTTCGGCGAGGCCGAGATCCGGGCGCTGGTTCCGGCCGGCCGCGCCGGTACGCCGGAGGAAGTCGCATCCGTGGTGCGCTTCCTGTGCTCGGAGGCGGCCGCCTACGTCAACGGCCAGGTCATCGGCGTCAACGGCGGCATGGCGTGACGCACTGCGCACTCGCGCAACGTGACGGTCACGCATGTTTCATGCGCGCACCGCAAGCTCGTTCGCGAAGGGGGCAACGTCATGCGCGGCGCGTTCGACGCGTCGCGCGGGGAGTCTGCCATGCGCCTGTTTTCCGTCCTGCTCGCAATCGGCTTCGCCGCCGTGTCTAGCGTCACCGCCCTGGCCGCCGACGGCGGCGAGGAATCCGACAACCGTCCGATCACGCACGCGCCGATCGTCATCGGCCACCGCGGAGCGAGCGGCTATCGTCCCGAGCACACGCTCGCATCCTATGAACTGGCGATCGATCTCGGCGCCGACTTCGTCGAGCCGGACGTGGTGTCCACGCGCGACGGCGTTCTGGTCGCCCGCCACGAGAACGAGATCGGCGGCACCACCGACGTCGCCGATCATCCCGAGTTCGCCGAGCGCCGCACGACCAAGACGATCGACGGCAACGCCGTCATCGGCTGGTTCACCGAGGACTTCACGCTGGCCGAGCTGAAGACCCTGCGCGCGCGCGAGCGCCTGCCGGAGCTGCGCCAGCGCAACACGCTCTACGACGACCGCTACGAGATCCCGACCCTGGCCGAGGTCATCGCGCTGGTGAAGGCCAAGCAGCGCAGCACGCATCGCACGATCGGCCTGTATCCGGAAACCAAGCATCCGACCTATTTCCGCAGCATCGGCCTCGCGCTGGAGGCGCCGCTGGTGCGCACGCTGCACGCGGCCGGCTACCGCAGCGCGCGCTCGCCGGTGTTCATCCAGTCCTTCGAGGTCGGCAACCTGCGCGATCTTTCGCGCATGACGCGGCTGCCGCTGGTGCAGCTCGTCGACGCCGCCGGCCAGCCGTACGATTTCGTCGCCAGCGGCGATCCGCGCACCTACGCCGATCTCGTCACGCCCGACGGCCTGCGCGAAGTCCGCCGCTACGCCGCCGGCGTCGGCGTGGCCAAGAACCTGATCGTGCCGCGCGACATGGCCGGGGCCCTGCTGCCGCCGACGACCCTCATCGCCGATGCGCACGCGGCCGGCCTGCTGGTGCACGCCTGGACCTTCCGCAACGAGAACAGCTTCCTGCCGCTGGACTATCGCGTCGGCGACGCGGCAGATCCGGCCAGCGCGGCGCTGTACGGCAAGGCCTTCGACGAGTACGCGCTGTTCTTCGGCCTGGGCCTGGACGGCGCCTTCAGCGACAACCCGGACACCGCGGTCGCCGCGCGCGCGGTGCTGGAGCGCTGATCGCGGTCAGGCGTCGGCCGGAGGGTCGAACACCAGCGGCGGCGTCGCGTGCGAGCGGCGGTAGCTGTCCACGACGCGGCCGTAGTGGATCACGCGGCCGACCGTGTACAGCGTGATGCGCGTGACGTCGCGCACCGGACGGAAATGGCTGAGGCGGAATTCGCCGTGGTAGCGCGACTCGATCGGCACCGAGACGATGCCGAGCTTCTTGTCGCGCGCCGCGGCGATCAGCAGGGCCGCCTCGAACACGAAGTCGTCGGCTTCCAGGTCGGCCAGTTCGAGCGCGCCGAGCGGGTAGTAGCGCTGCCCGCTCTGCGTGTCCGCCACCGGCACGCCGCAGCCCCAGGAGATGCCCCAGTCGGCGAAGTCGTTGGCGCGGCGGCGCGCGGGCGGCTGGTTCTCGCGGTTGCGGATGCGCGCGCCGATCACGACGTGTTCGGGATAGCGCCGCGCCGCCGCGAGCAGGCGCGGGATGTCGGAAGCCAGATGCTGGCCGTCGCCGTCCATTGCGACCACCGCGTCGAAGCCGAGCTCGAGCGCCTTGCGGAAGCCGTCGCGCAGGCCCTGGCCCTTGCCCAGCGGCGCGGTGTGGCGGATCACCGTGATCGGCAGGTCGGCGACGCGCTCGAGCGTGGCGTCGGTGGAGCCGTCGTCGACGAGGATCACGTTCGGGCAGACCGCCAGCACGGACTGGATCACGTCGCGGATCGCGCGCTCCTCGTTCAGCGCCGGGATCACCACCGCGACGCGGGCGGGATCGGTCGCGCTCACGCCGACACCTCCACCACGAGCGCGCTCGCCGCACCGGCCGGCAGGCGCAGCGAAGCGGTTTCGCCGCGCGCCAGCGCGCGCAGCAGCGGCAGCGCGGCGGCGACCGAGGCCCTGGCCTCGGCGGCTTCGGCGGGCACGGCCTCATGGCGCAGGTGCAGGGTCGCCTGCGTCTGCGGCCCGCGCACGGCGTTCAGCACGAAGGCGGCGCCGAGCGTCGTGTCCGCGCGCATGACCTCGGCCAGCGGGCCGCTGGCGCCGACGTCGTAAACGGCGAGCAGCACCGGCCGCTGCTCGGCCAGCGCTTCGAGCGCCGCTTCGAGCAGGCCAGCGGCGAAGCTGCCGCTGCCGGCCGCGAGCGCGGTGGAGGCCTCGCGGCAGCCGGTCGCCACGGTCCAGTAGCCGGCGGCGGCGTTGTGCACGGAATTGTGGAAGCGTGTGGGCGACACCTCGAGCGGGGCGTTCGCCAGCGTGGTGCAGACGGCGTCGGTGGTGATGACGTCGCCGTGCATCGACACGAATATGCACGGCAGGTCGGCCGCGGCGCGCGCGGCCGCGACGCAGGCCTGTTCGGCGACCTCGCAGGCGAGCAGGACCACGTCCGGAGCGCGTCGCCGCTCGCCCGGCGCGAGCACGCCCGCTGCGGGCCTGGCGACAGGCGCCTGCGGCGGGACGGCTTCGCCGCGCAACGCGCGCGCGGCGGCGGCCCAGGTCGGCCACTGCGGTGACCACCAGCCGATTCCTTCGAGATGAACGGTCAGTGCGTCCATGCGCGCGGCTCAGTGCGCCCGCCCGAACGCCAGTGTGCAGTTGTTGCCGCCGAAGCCGAACGAGTTGCTCAGGGCGACGCGGATCGGCCGCGACTCGTTGTCGAACGCGAACGAGGCGCTGCAGGCGGGGTCGGGCACGGTGCTGTTGAGGCAGCCGGGCACCAGGTCGCTTTCCATCGCCAGCAAGGTCAGCGCGCTCTCGAGGATGCCGGCCGCGCCGAGCGTGTGGCCGGTCCAGCCCTTGGTCGCGCTGACGCGGGTCGAGGCGTCGAACACGTCGGCGACCACGGCCGCCTCCACCGCGTCGTTCTTCAGCGTGGCGGTGCCGTGCAGGTTGACGTAGTCGACCTCGCGCGGCGCCAGGCCGGCGCGGGCGAGGGCGTCGGCCAGCGCGCGGCGCGCGCCGAGGCCTTCCGGATGTGGCGTGGACATGTGGTAGGCGTCGGAGGATTCGCCGTAGCCGAGCAGGCGCGGCGCGTCGGCGGCGCCGTCGCGTTCGAGCAGGGCGAAGCCGGCCGCCTCGCCGAGCGACAGGCCGCGGCGCGCGGCGTCGAACGGGCGGCAGACCTCGGGCGAGACCAGCTCCAGCGCATTGAATCCGAACAGCACGCTGCCGCAGAGCGTGTCGACGCCGGCCAGCACGGCGGCGTCGGCCAGGCCCAGGCGCAGCAGGCGTTCGGCCTTGGCGAAGATCTTCGCGCTCGACGAGCAGGCGGTGGCGACGGTCAGGCACGGCCCGCGCGTGCCGAGCGCCGCCTCGAGGAACTCGCCCAGCGAATGCGGCGTGTGCAGGTTCGCGGCCTGCAGATGCGGCGGAAAGCGGCCGTGGTCGAGTTCGCGGTAAGCCTGTTCGGTCGCGCCGATGCTCGAGGTCGAGGTGCCGACCACGAGCGCGACGCGGCCGGCGCCGTGGCGCTCGATGCATTCGCGTACGGCGTCGAGGAAGCCGTCGGCGGCCAGGCCCATCCAGGCGAGCCGGTTGTTGCGGCTGTCGTGATCGGCGTAGGCAGCCGGCAGCGGCGCGGCTTCCAGGCCTTCGACGCGGCCGATCGCGCAGGCCAGCGGCTCGGGGGTGAAGTCGTTCGCGCGCAGGCCGCTGCGGCGCGCGTGCAGAGCGGCTGCGTGCGCGGCGCGGCCGCGTCCGAGCGCGGACGTGGCGGTGAATGCGGTGATGGCGAGGGGGCGGATGCGGCTGGGCACGCGGCAACGGTGCAGTGGACTAATAGAATTATGACACGCCGCCGCGCGCGCGAAGCCGAGGGCTGCGGCGTCGCGACGCGGCGGAGCCGCAGCGGCGTCCTGCTACGATCCCGCGCGCCGTCCTCGCTGCCGAGTCCGACCGTGACCGCTTCCGCTTCGACATCCCGGCTCGACCAGGTCGCCGCCTTCCTCGGCGATCTGCAGGACCGCATCTGCGCGGCGCTGGCGGCCGCGGACGGAACCGCCTCGTTCGCCGAGGACGTCTGGCAGCGCGGCGCGGACACCCAGACCGCTGCCGCATCGCCGCCGGCCGGCGCTCCGTCGCTGGGCGGCGGACGCTCGCGCGTGCTGAAGAACGGTGCGGTGTTCGAGCAGGCCGGCGTCGGCTTCTCGCGCGTCGGCGGCGAGCACCTGCCGCCGGCGGCCAGCGCGCATCGGCCCGAACTCGCCGGCCGCGCCTGGACCGCGCTGGGCGTGTCGCTGGTCGTGCATCCGCGCAATCCGTATCTGCCGACCACGCACATGAACGTGCGCTACTTCGAGGCGCGTGCCGAGGGGCAGGCGCCGGTGTGGTGGTTCGGCGGCGGCTTCGACCTGACGCCGTTCTATCCGTTCGACGAGGACGCGCGCCACTGGCACACGGTCGCGCGCGACCTGTGCGCGCCGTTCGGCGCCGAGGTCTATCCGCGCTACAAGCAGTGGTGCGACGACTACTTCTACCTCAAGCACCGCGGTGAGACGCGCGGCATCGGCGGGCTGTTCTTCGACGACCTGAACGCGTGGGACTTCGAGCGCTGCTTCGCCTTCACGCGCGCGGTCGGCGACGGATTCCTCGATGCGTATCTGCCGATCGTCGAGCGCCGCAAGGCGACGCCGTACGGCGAGCGCGAGCGCGAATTCCAGCTGTACCGGCGCGGCCGCTACGTCGAGTTCAACCTCGTGTTCGACCGCGGCACACTGTTCGGCCTGCAGTCCGGCGGCCGCACCGAATCGATCCTGATGAGCCTGCCGCCGCGCGTGCGCTTCGAGTACGGCTACGTGCCGGAACCGGGCAGCGCGGAGGCGCGGCTGGCCGAGTATCTGACGCCGCGCGACTGGCTCTGAGGCTCGTGAGCGGGCCGGGTCATTTCCACTCGTACAGCGTGAAGTAGACCGGCGACACCGGCCCTTCGCGCGCGTCGCGCACAAGGCGACCGGTGCCGTCCTCGTCGTAGAACGTCTGCACCGGACCGTTCGGGCGCTTGATCTTGATCATCCACAAGCGTCCGTTCTGGCGGTACTCCTCGATGGTGTCGTCGCCCTGCTGGCGCGTGGTCACGTTGCTGGCGGCGACGCGCTCGGCATTGGCCGCGCGGTCGCGCGAGGCCTTGTCGCGCACCAGGCGCGCGTCGGGCTTGGGCGGCGGCGCGAGCGGATCGTCGACGACGGCCGGCTCCTGCGCAGCGGCCGCTTCCGTGCCGGCCTGCGGCGCCGCGGCGGTGCCGACGCCCGGATCGTTCAGACCCGGCGGCGGCGGTACTTCGGCCTTCGGGGGCTTGCGTTCGGCAGCGATCGCCGGCGCCGTGCCGGCGAGGCAGGCGGCGAGCAGGGCGGCGAAAAGAGGACGGATTTTCGGGTTCATGCAGACGCCTCCTGGGAATGCGCAGGAGCCTAGCAGACCGCCGTTGAACCTGGGCGAACGCGGCGCGCGTTCTTGCCGCATCCTGGATGTCCGGACGGAGCGGTTCGCAGGATCGTCTCCAGCGTGGACGCCGGGAACTGGCGACGTGCGCTGCCGCCGTCACGACGGCCCTGTGGGCCCTGCTTGGGATCGGCGCCGCGCTTTTGCGTAGGAGAGGACGGTCCCTGCCCGGAGTCGCCTCATGTTCCAGCGCTTTCTTTCCGCCCTGTTCGCCGTCGCCTGCACGTGGGCGGCCGGTCCCGCCGCCGCGCAGGCGACCTTTCTCGACCGCGTCGAGACGTCCGACGCGCTGATGCAGCTGATGCCCTGGTACAACGGCCCCATCACCCGCATCGGCACGGTCCAGTACTGCCTCAGCGATCCGCCGATCTTCTCCGACCGCGTGATGGGCTATGCCGGCTTCAGCCATCCGCCGCCGGACTTCACCCCGGCGGTGGGCGAGGTGTTCTACACGCACGTCGTGCTCGGCCATCCGGGCAATCCCTGCACCGGCAGCGCGGTCGGCATCGAGTTGATCCTGCCGCCGGGCATCGAGATCGCCAATTCGGCCACCGACCCGGTGTTCTGCTTCGGGATCCTTCCCAACCCCAACCGCCTGCACAATCTCGACACCGATCCGGACTACGGCTGCCCGACGAGCTTTCCGCCGGGATTGCAGGGGTATGCCGTCCGGCCGCTGCGCGGCGGGCTCGGCAACAGCGGCGCGTGGGGCATGCACCAGGGCTTCTGGCTGGAAATCCTGATCCCGCTGCGCGCCACGCAGGTGTATCTGGGCAACGACAGCATCGTTTGGCGCGTGAATCCCGACATCGGCGTGGTCGGCTATCCGCAGGTGCCTGCGTTCGCCAACGGCGACGTGATCTTCCGTTCCGCGATGGAGGACACGCTGCTCAGCCTCGACCTGTGCACGCTCAATCCACCGCCGCAAGGCTGCTGAGGGCGGCGGCGTTGCAAAGCCGGCGGGCGCGCGCCAAGCTGCGGGCCCGCTGCCGTTGCGTCCCGTCATGTCCGAACCACGCCCGCGCCTCGTCCTCGTCGACGGCTCCTCGTATCTGTATCGCGCGTTCCACGCGCTGCCGCCGCTGACGAACGCGGCCGGTGAACCGACCGGCGCGCTGTTCGGCGTGGTCAACATGCTACGCACGATCCTGAAGCAGAAGCCCGCCTACGCCGCCTTCGTGCAGGACGCGCCGGGGCCGACGTTCCGCGACGCGCTGTATCCCGCCTACAAGGCGACGCGGCAGGCCACGCCGGAAGACCTGATCGCGCAGGTCGAGCCGATGATGGCGATCGTCGCCGCGCTCGGTTTTCCGATCCTGCGCGTCGACGGCGTCGAGGCCGACGACGTGATCGGCACGCTGGCCAAGCGCGCCGTCGCCGCAGGCATCGACGTGACGGTGTCGACCGGCGACAAGGATTTCGCGCAGCTGGTCGAGTCCGGCATCGAACTCGTCAACACGATGACCAACACCACGCTCGACGCCGCCGCGGTGATGGAGAAGTTCGGCGTGCGGCCGGACCAGATCGTCGACTACCTCGCGCTGATGGGCGACAGCGTCGACAACATTCCCGGCGTGGAGAAGTGCGGGCCGAAGACCGCGGCGAAATGGCTGGCCGAGTACGGCAGCCTCGACGGCGTGATCGCCGCGGCGGAAAAGGTCGGCGGCAAGATCGGCGAAAACCTGCGCAAGGCGCTGCCGCAGCTGCCGCTGTCGCGCCAGCTGGCGACGATCAAGACCGACGTCGAACTCGACCGCGGGCCGGCCGACCTGCACCTGCGCGATCGCGACGTCGATGCGCTGCGCGGGCTGTACAAGCGCTACGAGTTCAATGCGGCGTTGAAGGAGCTGGAGGCAACCGGCGCTTCCGCGGCGTCGCCGGCGCGGGCCGGAGAGTCTGCGAACGCGGGTACGGAAAGCGACACGGGTTCCGGCGTTCGCGGCAATGACGGCAGCGAAACGGAAGCCGTCGACAGCGCGCTCGCCGGACCCGGCGACTACGAACTCGTCACCACGCCGGAACGGCTCGACGCGTGGGTCGCGAAACTGCGCGACGCGCAGCTGATCGCCTTCGACAGCGAGACGACCTCGCTCGATCCGATGCGCGCCGAAATCGTCGGCCTGTCGTTCGCGGTGGAGCCGAAGTCGGCTTGCTACATCCCGCTCGGCCACGACTATCCCGGCGCGCCGGCGCAGCTGCCGCGCGAAGCCGTGTTCGCAGTGCTGCGGCCGATTCTCGAGGACGCGCAGCGGCGCAAGCTCGGCCAGCACGCGAAGTACGACATCAACGTGCTGTCGAACGCCGGCGTCGCGGTGCGCGGCGTCGCGCACGACACGATGCTCGAGTCGTACGTGCTGCATTCGACCTGGCGGCACGACATGGACACCCAGGCCAAGCGCCTGCTCGGCTACGACACGATCCACTACGAGGATGTCGCCGGCAAGGGCGCCAAGCAGATCTCGTTCTCGCAGGTCGACGTCGACACCGCGTGCCGGTACGCCGCCGAGGACGCCGACGTCACGCTGCGCCTGCATCGCGCGCAATGGCCGCAGCTGGAGGGCGACGCGCAGCTGCGTTCGGTGTACGAGACGATCGAGATGCCGCTGGTGCCGGTGCTCGCGCGCATGGAGCAGCGCGGCGTGCTGATCGACGCCGCGGCGCTGAAGCGGCAGAGCCACGAACTCGCGCGGCGCATGCACGAGCTGACCGAGCGCGCGCATGCGCTGGCGGGGCATGCCTTCAGCCTGGATTCGACCAAGCAGCTTGGTGCGATCCTGTTCGAGGAGCTGAAGCTGCCGGCGCTGGTGAAGACGCCGGGCGGCCAGCCGTCGACCAACGAGGAGGCGCTGGAGGCGATCGCCGACCAGCACGAGCTGCCGCGCGTGATCCTCGACTACCGCAGCCTCGCCAAGCTGCGCAGTACCTACACCGAGAAGCTGGCCGAGATCGTCAATCCGCGCACCGGCCGCGTGCACACCAGCTACGGCCAGGCGACCGCGGCCACCGGCCGGCTTTCCTCGTCGGATCCGAACCTGCAGAACATCCCGATCCGCACCGAGGAGGGGCGGCGCATCCGCCAGGCCTTCGTCGCACCGGAGGGCTGGCGCATCGTCGCGGCGGACTACTCGCAGATCGAGCTGCGCATCATGGCGCACCTGTCCGGCGACGCCGGCTTGCTCGCCGCGTTCCACGGCAACCAGGACATCCATCGCGCGACCGCGGCCGAGGTGTTCGGCCTGCCGCAGGGCGAGGTCGACGCGAACCAGCGCCGCGCCGCCAAGGCGATCAACTTCGGCCTGATGTACGGCATGAGCGCGTTCGGTCTGGCGCGCCAGCTTGGCGTGCCGCGCGGCGAGGCGCAGGACTACATGGCGCGCTATTTCTCGCGTTATCCGGGCGTGCAGACCTTCATGGAAGAAACGCGCGAGAAGGCGCGCCGCGACGGCTACGTGGAAACCCTGTTCGGCCGCCGCCTGTACTTGGACTACATCAACTCGCGCAACCAGGCGCAGCGCGCCGGCGCGGAACGCGCGGCGATCAACGCGCCGATGCAGGGCACCGCAGCCGACATCATCAAGCGCGCGATGATCGCGGTCGACGCCTGGCTGCTCGAGCAGGAAGACGGCGCGCGCATGCTGATGCAGGTGCACGACGAACTGGTGTTCGAGGTGCGTGCGGACCGCATCGACGCGGTCGTCGCCGGCGTGCGCGAACGCATGGCCGCGGCCGCGGAACTGGCGGTGCCGCTGGTGGTCGACGTCGGGGTCGGCGCGAACTGGGACGAAGCGCACTGAGGCGGTGCGCGAGGCGGCATAGGCCATTCGTCATGCTTTTCACGGGAATGAATGCCGGCTAAACGCGCCCGTCACCGCTCTGGAAACTTTTCGGCCCGATGCCCATCTATGTTTCCGGGCGCACGCAACGGCGCCCTGGTTCACTCACCTCCCTGAGTGCAACCCCGCGAAGGCCGGTCCCTCCCCAGACCGGTTTTCACCGCCCCGAGGGCTCCCCCTGGCCCTCGGGGCATTTTTTTCTGCGATTTATTTCTGCGATCCGTCCGGGATCGCTGTGGCCTGCGAGTCTTGCGAGCTGTGAGGGGGCTGCCTTCGGGGCTGTCCATCCGCGGCCGTCCTTTCATTTGCGATCCGTCCGGGATCGCCGTGGCCTGCGGCCTCTCGCGGGTCTTGCGGTGTATTGCCCTCGGGGCTGTCCACCCGCGGCCGTCCATGGCCGCATTTTTCAGATGAGGTGCGGCTTCGAGTAGGGCGTTCGGGTGCCGAAGGGCATTCAAGCACTCCGGCCGTCATTCCGCGGATGCGGGAGGCGCCTTTCAACAGGCCGAAGGGCTGGTCATCCATTTCCGTCCTGCTCGGGTATCGGCGATTCGCCTATTCGGGGCGCAGTGACGGATTGCTTTCAGGCTCCTTCCCCGGCGCCGCGTCGCTGTGCCGGCTGCCTCGTTATACTCGGCCGTCGGAGGGTGGCGGGGAGGCCGTATGGCCGATGATGTCGCGACGCTCATCGAGGCCGCGAACGGCGGGGACCCCTCCGCCGTACAGCCGTTGTTCGCGCGCGTCTACGGCGAGCTGAAGGTTCTCGCCCGCAAGCAACTCGCCGGCGCCGCCGCATCGACTCTCAACACCACCGCCCTGGTACACGAGGCGTATCTGAAGCTCGCGAAGTCGGACGGCCGCGAGCTGCGCGGGCGCGTGCACTTCTTCGCGCTCACCGCCAAGGCGATGCGGCAGATCGTCATCGATCACGCGCGTGCGCGGCTGACCGACAAGCGCGGCGGCGGAAACGCGCAGTGGATCGACGTCGAAGCAGCTTCCAGCTTGAGCAGCGGCGAGCTTGCGCCCGACGAACTGCTGCGGCTGGACCGCGCTTTGACCCAGCTCGGGGAGGACGAGCCGCGCTTGGCTCAGCTGGTGGAAATGCGCTTCTTCGGCGGTCTCGATCTGGCCGAGATCGCGCTGCTGCAGGCGACCAGTGAACGCACGCTCTGCCGCGACTGGCGGCGCGCGAAAGCGCAGCTCTACGTCCACCTGCATCCGGACGTATGAACCGCGAGCGCATCGGCGCGCTGTTCGCGCAAGCGCTCGATCTCCCCGAGTCGCAGCGCGCGGACTGGCTCGCCGCGCAGTGCGCCGGCGACGAGGCCACGCGCGCCGAAGTTGAACGCCTGCTGCGCGCCGACGCGGAGGTGGGCGATTTCATCGAACGCTCGCCGGGGCTGGTCGCCGACGCGGCGGCGGCGGCGAGAGGAAGCGGCGCGCCGAGCGCATTCGGCGCCTGGCGCGTGCTGCGGTCGATCGGCATCGGCGGCATGGGCGAGGTCTGGCTGGCCGAGCGCGGCGACGACGAGTTCGAGCAGCGCGTGGCGGTCAAGCAACTCGCCTACCCGACGCCGCGGCTGCTGCAGCGCTTCCGCCAGGAGCGCAGGATCCTCGCCCGCCTCGAGCATCCGCACATCGCGTGTCTGATCGACGGCGGGCTCGACGCGAGGGGAATTCCCTATCTGGTGATGGAGTACGTCGAAGGCGTGCCGATCACCGACTACGTGCGCGAGCGCGTGCCGGAGCTGCGCGCGCGCCTGCACCTGTTCCTGCGCGTGTGCGAGGCGGTGCAGTACGCGCACCAGAACCTCGTCGTGCATCGCGACCTGAAGCCGTCGAACATCTTCGTGACCGCCGGCGGCACGCCCAAGCTGCTCGACTTCGGCATCGCAAAGGTGCTGACGACCGGCGAGGCGGATGCGCCGACGCAGACCCTCGCGCGCCTGCTCACGCCCGACTACGCGGCGCCGGAGCAGTTCAGCGGCGGCGCGATCACCACCGCCACCGACGTCTATGCGCTCGGCGTCGTGCTCTACGAGTTGCTGGCCGACGCGCGCCCGCGCCGCTTCGCGCCGAATGACGCGGCGAGCGCTGAGCCGCCGCCGCCGAGCACGGCGATTACGCGCGGCACCGGCGTCGCCGCTGCGCGCCGGCGCCAGCTGCGGGGCGACCTCGACCGCATCGCGCTGGCCGCGATGGCGCGCGATCCGGCGCGGCGCTATCCCTCCGCCGAAGCGCTCGCGGCGGATATCCGCCGCCATCTCGACGGCCTGCCGATCGCCGCACGCCCGGCCAGCGCCGGCTATCGCCTGCGCAAGTTCGTCGTGCGCAACTGGCTGCCGCTTTCGGCCGCAGGCTTGCTGTTCGCGGCGATGGCCGTCGCAACCGTCGCGGTCGCCTGGCAGGCGGGCAAGGCGCGCCTGGCGGCGCAGCGCGCCGAGGCGGTGCAGGGGTTTCTGGTGGATTTGTTCAACAAGAATTCCACCGGGCAGAAGGATCCGGCCGAGGCGCGCCAGACTACGGTGCGCGAACTGCTCGACATCGGCGCGGCGCGGATCGAGGAATCGCTCGACATCGCGCCGGAGAACAAGCTCGCGTTGCTGAGGGTTTTTTCCGACCTGTACGCGAACGGGCTCGGAGACGGGTATCCGAGCATTCCGCTGCTGCAGCAGGCGCTTGCCCTCAGCGCAGACCTGTACGGAGAGGATTCCGTCGAGTCGGCCAGCGACCGCATGCGCCTGGCGAGACCGCTGATGGAGCAGGGCAAGAGCGCCGAGGCGAAAGCATTGCTGCAAGCGGCGGCCGGCACGCTCGATCGCCGCGGCGATCGGACCTCGGAACTGCGCGGTCGTCTCCACGCCGCGCAGGCATATGCCTTTCTCGATCAGGACAGGCGCCGCGCCCGCGAGGAGGCCGATGCGGCGGTCGCCGTGCTGCGCAAACACCCGCCGTCCAGGGACCTGGTGCGGGCGCTCATCTACCAGGGCTGGAGCGCCGACGGGCAAGCCGCCATGGAGAGCCTTCAGGAGGCCATTCGCGTCTCACGCGCCGTCGACGGCGACCGCGATCCGATGTTGATGAGCGCCTACGCGAGTCTGGCAAAACTGCAGAGGAACGTGAGGGACTACGACGCCGCCGAATCGGCCGCGCGCGAGGCGCTGGACCTGAGCTTGAAGGACCGGAGCGAATTCAACTACGACCGAACGCGGGCGATGAGCAACATCGCCTCGATCCAGTTCTCCGGCGGCCGGATCAAGGAGAGCCTCCAGTCCGCGCGCCTGGCAAAGGAATGGCTCGCCGGCCCTGCCGGCGGGTCGGACAACCCGGCCATTTCCGCCGACGTGCTGCGGACGCTCGCCGTGACGCTCGGTGCCGCGGGAGAATTCGACGACGCTCTGGCGGAGGCGTCGGCCGCGGTGAAAATTCTGCGCGAGACGACGTCCGACTCGCGCCTTGCCCCCGCGCTTCTCGTCGCGGCCTATCGGCTGGCCGAACTGGGCAGGCTGCCCGAGGCTTCGGCGGCGCTGGAGGAGGCGCGCGCCATTCGGGAACGTACCAAGAGCGCCTCGAGCAACGGCCATGTCCCGACGCAGATTCACATGGCGCTGGATTTCGGGAATGCGCAGCAAGCGCGCGTGTTGCTGGAGGAATATCCTCGCGGTGACGCTGTGGGGCGTGAGGCGGAGTTCGTGTCCTTCCATCGCACCGTGCTGGAAGCGGAAATCGAGCTGCAGGGTGGCGATCCCGTCAAAAGCGCGCGCCTGGCAAGTACCCTCGGCGAGCGGATGCGCGCGAGCGACATTGCCCGCTATTTGCGTCCGGTCATCGCCGACAGCGATCTGATCGAGGGCCTCGCGCGTCTGCGCACGGGCGACGCGGCCGCGGCGCGGCCGATTCTCGAGCGTGCATTGGCGGCGCGCATCGACCTGTACCTGCCCAAGAGCCCGAGAATCGCGGAAGTCCAGCTCGCGCTCGCCGAATGCGCGCTCGCCCAGGAAAAGCGCGCCGAGGCGATGCAATGGGTCGAGCAGGCGGCCGCGATTCAAGCGCAGCACAGCTCGCTGTCGCCGCGCTATACCGCGCCGTTGCAACGCTTGCGCGAGCGGCTCGCGCAGCGGTAGCGGCCGCTACGCCTTTTCCCCGCGAGCGCGAAGGCAGGGGCGCGAGGCTGACGTCCGGCGAGCGGCATCGCCTTCCTTGCCCCCCGTGGCGTCGCTCGGCGCGATTTCCCGTATGTGCCGGCGAGGAGTGTCCCTCGCACGCACGGAGAAGACTCATGAAAACCCGCACGATCCCGGCCGCGCTCGCTCTCGCGCTCGCTCTCGGCGCCACCGCGGCGCACGCCGCGAGCTTCACCTACCACGGCAGCCTCGACGACGGCGGCCAGCCGGCCAGCGGCCGCTACGACCTGCGCCTGACGCCCTACGCCAGCGAGAACGCCGCTGCGCCGCGCGCCGAGGCGATCACGCTGTACGGCGTCGAGGTCAAGGACGGCCGCTTCAGCACCGAAGTCGATTTCGGCAGCGTGGCCGCCGACGGCGGCTGGATCGGCGTCGCCGTGCGCAAGGCCGGCGACGGCGAGTTCGCCGAACTGGGCGGGCGTTCGGAGATCAACGGCAGCGGCGAGTGCTGGTCGACAACAGGCAATACGGGCCTGCCTGGCGGCAGTTTCATCGGCACGTTGGACAACCAGAATCTGATCATGCGGGTGGGTGACCGCTTCGGAGCGGGGATTCGCCACTACACCGATGGCGTCTCGTTCGAGGTGGGCAACAGCGGGGCGAGTGCAGCCCATGCCGCCGCGTTCAACCACGGACTTGCCTATGCGGTGGACAGTTTCGCCGCCGGGCGCAGCAGCCGCGTGCCTGCTGGACACGACCGGACCTTCGTATGGGGCGGCAGAGATTTCACCGGGGACGCCAATCGGGTCGAAAGCACGGGGCCGGATCAGTTCGTCGTTTACGCCGATGGGGGTTTCATAATCAATGGGTCGACGGTGCCTTTCGCCGCCGATGACCTCGTGATCTATCCGCGCGGGGGAGGCGACCTCGACGCCGACTTGCAACTGAGAACTCCATCGGGCCACTACGGCAAGCTCTACGTCAGGAATTCCGACGGAGTCATGCAGGTACTGGCCACGGGTGGCGTTCATATCAATACTCCCGTACGAATCGCGGACAGCTTGAAGGTCGAGGGCCCCGCCTCGAAATCCACCGCCGGCGCCTGGCAGGCCAATTCCGACGGCCGCATCAAGCAGGACATCGCACCGGTCGAGGATGCGCTCGACACGCTGGCGAAAGTGCATCCGGTCAGCTTCCGCTACACCGACGCGTATCGCGCCGAGCATCCGCAAGTCGCCGATCAGCGCTACTACAACGTGATCGCGCAGCAGTTCGCCGAGGTGTTTCCGGACGCGGTGACGAAGTCGGGCGAATACCTGCCGGGCGCCGAGAAGACGGCGGACAACGAGATCCTGCAGGTCGACACCTATCCTGCGCAGATCGTGACCATCGCGGCGGTGCAGGAGCTGGCGCAGAAGAATCGGGATCTGGCGCAAAAGAACGCCGCGCTGGAGACGGCGATGACGCGCCTGATGGCGCGCGTGGCCAAGCTCGAAGCCGGGCGGGGGAAGTGAGATGAACGCGCCCATTTCCCGATGCGGCGAACGGCGGATGCCACCGCTTCCAGGTCGCGGTCGCATTGGTGCAGCTGCGGTACTGCTCCTTCTGACGGCCGCCGGTTCGGCGAGCGCAGCGCCGGTGCGCTTCGAGGTGCAGGCCGCCTTGCAGAGCAAGTCCGCCGCCCAGGCCGGCAGCGGCTTCGCGCTGCAGGCGAAGCTGGCGCCGGTCGAGCGCCGGCTCGAAGGTGGTGGCTTCGCCGTCGCGGCTGTCGCCGCGCCAACTGGAACCTGTGGCGGCGGCGATCTTATTTTCGCGGATGGCTTCGAGCAGCGAATGATGGCGCGGTCGTCGGGCAAGTAAAGCCGTCATGAAAAGTGCGGCCAAGGACGGCCGCGTTGGGCGCTCCGGCGTCGCGGCGCTCGAGCTGTGGACAGCGTTCGAGAGGAGGGCGATCAAGGACGATCGCAGAAGCTAGGACTGATCGCGCAAAACGGCGAGCAGCGCGGCACGCGGCAGTTTGCCGGTTTCGTTGCGCGGCAGCGCATCGACCTTGCGCAGCGGGCGCGGCAGGAACGCGGGATCGACCTCGGCGCGCAGCGCTTCGAGCAGTTCCGCCTCGGAGCGTTCCGGCGCGACGACCAGCGCGGCGATGCGCCGAACGCCGATCGCGTCGGGCGTTTCCTGCTGCAGCACGGCGGCGTCGCGCACGCCGGGCAGGGCGAGCAGGCGTCGCGTGAGGTCGGCCAGCGAGGCGCGCTTGCCGGCGATCTCGATCAGGTCGGCGTGGCGGCCGCACAGGCGAAAGCCGCCGGGGCACAGTTCGACCAGGTCCTGCAGCGCCACCGGCTGGTCGAAGTAGGGCGCCTCGACCAGGGTGCCGTCCGGCTGCGGCCGCAGCCGCAGACCGTCGTACAGGCGCCAATCCGTTTCCAATGCGGTGCGCCGCTGCGCGATGACGCAGGTTTCCGTCGAGCCGAACATTTCCAGCACCGGCGCGCCATAGCGCGCTTCGGCCGCGGCGGCGAGGGCGGCGTCCAGCGGCGCGGTCGCCGAGGCGATCGCGGCGAGCCTGGGCAATGCCACCGGATCGGCCAGCAGGGCGCGCAGATGCACCGGCGTGGTCACCAGCAGTCGCGGCTCGGGCAGGTCGGCCAGGGCGGCGGCGACGTCGGCCGGAAACAGCGGCTGGCCGCCGTGCACGGCGAACGGTCCGAGCAGGGGCAGCAGGATCGACAGCTCGATGCCGTACATGTGCTGCGGCGGAACCGTCGCGACGACGTGCGCGACCGTGTCCGGCCCTAGCCGCATCGCCGCGCCGAGCGCGGCGACGTTGCGCTCGGTGCTGGCGCGGAACGAGGCCCAGCGCTTGGGATTGGGCTTGGGCTGGCCGGTGCTGCCGGAGGTGTAGCCGATCGCCGCGACCTGCTCGGCGGCGATCGCCGGCTGCGCGTCGGTCGCCTCGCCGCCGAGCAGCGGCAGCGCGACGAAGCGCGGCATCGCCGCCGCCGGTGCGCATTCGCCGAGCACGTAACTGCCGGGATTGGCGGCGAGCGTCTCCTCGATCGCCTGCGGCGCGCGTGACGGCGGCAGGAGATTGGTCTGGCCGCGGGTGAGCACGGCGCAGAATGCGACCAGGAAGGCGTAGCGGTCGACGCACAGATTGACCGCGCTGCGTGCCGGCGGCAGCAGCGCGGCGACTTTCGCGACGTCGGCGAGGAATTCCGCCGTGTCGATCGGGCGGCCGTCGCGCCAGGCCAGCGCGCGCCGCGCCTTCGTGAAATTGAGCAATGACAGCACGCGCGGCTCGCGCCCCGCATGCTTGATGACCGCAACCATAAGTCCCCGCAACGATCAGTTTCGCAGCATCGCCCCGCTGATAGCGTCGCGGATTGGCGTCGGCCGCTCAAGTCCCCCGACGTTTCCGTTCAGGATCGGGAGGTCCTCGCCGAAGGCCCGGCGCACGTCTTCGACCGTGCGCGCCGGCGGTTCGCCGTGGCGATTGGCGCTGGTGGAGACCAGCGCGTGACCGAATGCGCGGCACAGCGCGGCGGCCGGCGCGTGTGCGGTGACGCGCAGCGCGATGCCGGCGTGCGCGCCGGCGATCCAGGACGGCACGGTGGCCGCACGCGGAAACACCCAGGTGGCGGGGCCGGGCCAGCTCGCCCGGGCGCGCTCGATCGCCGCGGCCGGCGTCGCGGCGAGGTCGACGTAGGGCGCGACCTGGTCGAAGTCGGCGCCGATCAGCAGCACGCCCTGGGTTGGTGGGCGCTGCTTCAGGGCGAACAGCCGCTGGAAGGCGTCGTGGTCGGCGGGGTCGCAGCCGAGGCCGAAGACCGCTTCGGTCGGGTAAGCCACGATGCCGCCGTTTCGCAGAGCATCGACGGCTTTTGCAAGATTTCGTGCGGTGTCGTCCACGGCGGGTGTCGGCAGAATCGTTCGTTCGAGGAGGAATTGGCCGACCTCGGCAGCGAAGGGCTGCATGGCCAGTATGTTTCGGGCGGTTCGCGGGCTAGAAGATCTGCAGGAGTTGCACCCGAGGATAAAGTTTCTCCGAATTCAAGACGTCCACGGAGACGGAGGGTTCCATGGCTGCGTCTTGGATTTCCACCGCGAGCGCGCCGGTAAGTCCGCTGCCCCAGAGCACTCGAACCGATAATGAGCTGACGAAAATCTTCGGCTGCCAGGACGACACCCGCAGTATGGCGTGATCGTTGCGGAGCGCCTTGGCAAGTTTTTGGCCGAACCGATCACCGGCAAATCGTTCGCTCCCCCGCATCGAGCGGATGGAGCTGGCCAGAGCCTGGAATTCCGGCTCGCCGAATCGGTTCATGCGCATTTCAAAGCCCGCCATCGTGGGCGAGGGCGTTGCAACTTGGAGCAATACGACGAGCAGCGAAATTGACAGCAAGATCAGCTGTTCGGAGACCGGCGGGCGCCGCACAAGTACTCGAACGATCGCCACGCCTGCGATCAGGGTGGGAACCGCCGCAACCGGCAGATACACCAGAGGGGCGAGCAATCCGAGGCCGGCGTCCACGTCCACGCTGTAGCCTTGCCACCAGCGCAAAACCTTTTGCGCGACGCCGGAGCCCACTGCAACAGCCAGCAGGTGGACGGATTTCATCGCCGTTGGGCTACTTCTCGGCGGCCGTCTTCACGGACTTGACCGTTGCCTTCTTCGCTGGAGCCTTCTTGGCGGGGGCCTTTTTCGCCGCGGCTTTCTTGGCCGGCGCCTTCTTGGCGGCCGCCTTCTTCGGGGCCTTTTCCGCCGACGCCGCCGTCGTCTTGGCCGCCTTGCCCTTGCCGAAGCGGCCACCGCCGCGCTTGGGGCGGTTCGGAGCGGCCGCCAGCAGGGCCGCGCATTCGGCTTCGGTCAACTCGCGCGGCTCCTTGTCCTTGGGGATGCGCGCGTTCTTCTCGCCGTCGGTGATGTACGGGCCATAGCGGCCGTTCAGCACCTGGATGCCGTTGCCGAAATCCTGGATGACGCGGTTGGCGGCGGCTTCGATCTTGGCGCGGATCAGCTCCAGCGCGCGCGGCAGCTCGATCGTGTACGGATCGTCTTCGGCCTGCAGCGAGGCGTACATCGAGCCGTGCTTGACGAACGGACCGAAGCGGCCGACGCCGACCGTGATCTCCTCGCCGTCGTCGGCCTTGCCGAGGTTGCGCGGCAGCTTGAACAGCTCCAGCGCTTCCTCGAGCGTGATCGTGTGCATGCTCTGGCCGGGACGCAGCGAGGCGAACTTCGGCTTGTCCTCGTCGTCCTTGGTGCCGATCTGCGCGAACGGCCCGTAGCGGCCCAGGCGCACCTGCACCGGCTTGCCGGACTTCGGATCGATGCCCAGCTCGCGCGCGCCGGTCGCCTCGGAGCGGTCGACGGTCTCGTTCTTGTCGTCGACGGTCGCCTTGAACGGCTTCCAGAACTTCTCCAGCAGCGGCACCCAGTCCTCTTCGCCGCGGCTGACCGCGTCGAGTTCGTCCTCGAGCTTGGCGGTGAAGTCGTAGTCGACGTACTGGGCGAAGTGCCCGGACAGGAACTTGCCGACCGCGCGGCCGACGTCGGTCGGTCGGAAGCGGCGCGACTCGAGGATCACGTATTCGCGATTGAGCAGCACCTGGATGATGCTGGCGTAGGTCGACGGGCGGCCGATGCCGTATTCCTCGAGCGCCTTGACCAGCGAGGCTTCCGAATAGCGCGGCGGCGGCTCGGTGAAGTGCTGGTCGGCCTCGATCGCGGCGAGCGGCACGGCCTCGCCGATCGTCATCGCCGGCAGCTTGCGCCCCTCGTCCTCGTCTTCGGCGTTCTTCGCGTCGCGGCCTTCCTCGTAGACGGCGAGGAAGCCCGGATCGACCACCGTCGTGCCGCTGGCGCGGAACATCGAATCGCCGCCGGCGTCGAGATCGACCGACACCGTGTTCAGCGTCGCGTGCTGCATCTGGCTGGCCAGCGCGCGCTTCCAGATCAGCTCGTACAGCTTGCGCTGCTCGTCGCTGAGGTAGTGGGCGATGTCCTTGGGCCGGTGCAGCGCCGAGGTCGGACGGATCGCCTCGTGCGCTTCCTGCGCGTTCTTGGACTTGTTGCGGTAGAAATGCGGCTGCTCGGGCAGCGCGCGTGCGCCGTAATCGCGGCCGATGACGTCGCGTAGCTCGGCGATCGCGTCCATCGACAGCGAGACCGCGTCGGTACGCATGTAAGTGATCAGGCCGACCACGCCCTCGTCGCCGAGGGCGACGCCTTCGTACAGGCCCTGCGCGATCTTCATCGTGCGGCTGGTCGAGAAGCCGAGCTTGCGCGCGGCTTCCTGCTGCAGCGTCGAGGTGGTGAACGGCGGCGACGGACGGCGCTTGCGCTCCTTCGACTCGACGTTGGCGACGACCAGGCGCCCCTGCGCCGAGCGCAGCAGCGCCTCGCGCGCGGCGTGCGCGTCGGTCTCGTTGGTCAGGTCGAACTGCTCGAACTTCTTGCCGCGCAGCCGGGTCAGGCGCGCCTTGAAGGCCTGGTCCGGATGCGCGCAGTCGGCTTCGATCGTCCAGTACTCGCGCGCCTTGAACGCCTCGATCTCTTCCTCGCGCTCGACGATCATGCGCAGCGCCGGCGACTGCACGCGGCCGGCGGAGAGGCCGCGCTGCACCTTGCGCCACAGCACCGGCGACAGGTTGAAGCCGACCAGGTAGTCGAGCGCGCGCCGCGCCTGCTGCGCGTTGACCAGGTCCATCGACAGCTTGCGCGGGTGCGCGACCGCTTCCTTGATCGCGCGCGGCGTGATCTCGCTGAACACCACGCGGTGCAGGTCGCGGCCGTCGAGCAGGCCGCGCGCCTTCAGGATCTCGGCGATGTGCCAGGAGATCGCCTCGCCTTCGCGATCCAAGTCGGTCGCCAGATAGAGCGCCTCGGCCGTCTTCGCCGCCTTGGCGATCGCGTCGACGTGCTTCTCGTTGCGGTCGATCACCTCGTAGTTCATCGCGAAGTGGCGGTCGGGATCGACCGCGCCCTCCTTCGGCACGAGATCGCGCACGTGGCCGTAGGAGGCCAGCACGTGGAAGTCCTTGCCCAGATACTTGTTGATCGTCTTCGCCTTCGCTGGCGATTCGACGATCAGGAGATTCTTTGCCATCGAGAGTCCTTGATCGGCATCGGGCCTGCGGCGGCCGGACGCGCGCGCGGATCATGCGCGCAAGCGGTAAAAACCAGGTGACGAGCGTGTCGCGTTCCTCGTCGTTCTCTTTCTAGTGGAAACATGCCGCCGGTCGGGCTGTCAAGCGAAGCCAGGGGCGGGGCGAAGCCGGTTCGGGGTGGTGTTGATTGCACAACATACTGTTTTAAAATGATTTTGTTAGCTCCTTGGCTCATCCGCCGGTACGGCGCGCATAGGCGCCCCCGCCGGCGGCGGCGACCTCGCCCTCGAGTTCGAGCATCAGCAGCATCGATGACAGCGCCGGTACCGCCAGGCCGGTGCGCGCGGCCAGCTGGTCGATGCCGAGCGCGTCGTGGCCGAGCGCGTCGAGCAACCGGGCGTAGTCCGGGTCGCGCGGGCGCGGGTGCGGCGGCGCAGACGGTGCGGGCGCGTCAGGGGCTGCCAGCCGCTCACGCAGGCGCGCGCCCAGGCTCTGCGCCAGCGGAGCGAGCTCGGCGGCCACCTCCTCGACCGTTTCCACCAGTTTGGCGCCGTCGCGGATCAGGCGATGGCAGCCGCGCGCGAGCGGGTTGTGGATCGATCCCGGAATCGCGAACACCTCCCGTCCGGCCTCCGTGGCGTTGCGCGCGGTGATCAGCGCGCCCGAGCGCAGGCTCGCCTCGACCACCAGCGTGCCCAGCGCGAGCCCGGCGATGATGCGGTTGCGGCGCGGGAAATGCGCCGGATGGCCCGGGGTGCCGGGCGGGAATTCGCTGACCAGCGCGCCCAGCGTGCGGATGCGCGCGGCGAGTTCACGGTGCCGGGGTGGATAGACCAGGTCCGGTCCGGTGCCGAGCACGGCGATGGTGGCGCCGCCGGTGTCGAGCGCGGCGGCATGCGCGGCGCCGTCGATGCCCTCGGCCAGGCCGCTGGTGACGACGAAGCCGGCCGCGGCCAGCGCGCGTGCGAACGCCGTCGCGGTGGCCACGCCGCCGTGGCTGGCGTTGCGGCTGCCGACAATCGCCACCTGGGGCCGCCACAGCAGGCTGGAATCGCCGGCGACGAACAAGGCGGCCGGAGCGGCTGGCGGCTCGTTCAGCAGGGACGGAAAATCCTCGCCGTCGCAGGTCAGCAGGGCATGTCCGGGCGCGGCCAGCCAGTCCAGGTCTGCGGCGATCGCGGCCGGATCCGGCGTGCGCAGCCAGGCGCGGCCGTCCTCGTCGAGCGGCCGCGGCAGTTCAGCGCGCCGGGCGGCCGCCAGCGCGGATTCGATGCTGCGATACCGTGCGAGCAGCTCGCGCAGCGTCGCCGGACCGATGCCCGGCGTGCGCAAAAGGATCAGCCAGGCCTCGAGCCCGGCGCGGTTCGCTTCGACGTCCATGGCCGCAGTCTAGCGGCACGGCGGGGCCGGGCGCGGCGGCAGCGCGCCGCGATGTCGTGTAGGAAAAAGGCGGTGATTGGGTTTGGTGATGCCGTCGGGCGGCTTGTCTGCCCTGTCGGCGGGGCATGCCCTGCCGAATCCCCAATCACGAATCCCCAATCCCGGCTTTTACGGCGTCTTGTCCGGATCGTGCAGGAAATCGCCGAGATGGACCGGCTTGACCGCGTCCATGACTAGCCCGTAGCTGACGCGCGGGAAGGTGCGGAACACCATCACGTGGCCGATGAATTCCGGCGGCAGGGTCACCTTGGAGTCGCGCGGGTTGAAGAACTTGCGGAAGCTGCCCTCGGTGTAGTCGGTGCGGTCGACCACCTGCTCACCGGGGTGGTAGATGCTGAACGTGGTGCCGTTGTCGATGCCGTCCTCGCTGCCGCGCGACAGCGCCACGACCTGGAGCGGGCCGATCGCGTTGAGCGCGTCGCTGAAGGCGATCACGCGCATGTTTTCCGGCACGCTGGCCGGCGCGTGCGGGGCGTACTGGTCGTCGTAGGGCTTCTCGTCGATCGGCAGCACGTAGTCGCCGGGGCGGACCTCGAAGTCCGAATAGGTGACCAGGGCCGAGGACACGTCGCCGCTGCGGGTGACCTCGACGACGCCGAAATCGAGCATCTCGTAGCCGAGGAAGCGCACGTTGCCGGCCAGGGTGCGTTCGATCGGGCCGTGGCGCCACAGCATGGCCGGGCGGCCGTCGCGTTCGTCCGGCGTCTGCCGGTAGACCTCGCGCGGGCGGCCTTCGTCCACCGGCGGCATGTCGTAGTAGCGCCCCATCGGGCGCACCAGCGCGAGCCGCTGGCCCGGCTGCGCGGCCAGGCCGCGGATGTAGACGAGCTGGCCGGCGGTGCCGCGCAGCTGGTTTTCCTCGATGCCGACGACGTGCGGCGCGCTCTCGTACTCGTTCTCGCCGACGATGCGCGTGTGCTTGAGCCACTGCTTGAGCGCGGACAGCGGGATCGCCGGGATCGCGTCCTCGTCCTGGCTGACGCGGGCATGCGGCCCGATGGAGCCTGCGCCGTGGCCGACGCGACCGCCGTTGAGCACCAGTTCGTCGCCCGGGTAGATCAGGTGCGGATTGCGCACCTGCGGGTTGTCCTGCCAGATCTCCGGCCAGTGCCACGGCTTCTTCAGGAAGCGCGCGGAGATGCCCCACAGGGTGTCGCCCTTCTTGACGACGTAGCGGTCCGGGTGGCGATCGGCCCACTCGGTGGTCGCCGCATAGACGGTCAGGGTCAGCAGCAGTCCGGCGGAAACCGCGAGCAGTTTTTTGAGCATGAGGCCAAACCCCTGTTCCCCCAATGGCTTGGCGAGTGTATATGAAAGGTTAAGCAGGAAAAACGACGGACATCGCAAATCCCGCCGTTGCGCCGGCGCGATCGGCGCCGCCCGGCGCTAGAATTGCGCCTCCGACCTGCCTTGCGAGCGGCTGCGGCAACCCGCATCTGTGCCGGTGCGCCCGGTTGCGGGCGCGGGAACCAAGACAGCGGGCCTTTCCGCCCCCACATTCCAGACCATGTCCAAGCTGACCATCCTCGAGTTTCCCGATCCGCGCCTGCGCACCGTCGCGCAGCCGGTCACCGTGTTCGACGCCGCCCTCAAGCAGCTCGTCGCCGACATGTTCGAGACCATGTACGCCGCGCCCGGCGTCGGTCTGGCCGCGACCCAGGTCAACGTGCACCGGCAGCTGCTCGTCGCCGACATGTCCGAGAACGGCGACCAGCCGCTGGTGCTGGCCAATCCGCGCATCCTCGAGAAGGACGGCGAGCAGGTCTACCAGGAAGGCTGCCTCTCGTTCCCCGGCATCTACGCCGACGTCGACCGCGCGCTGCACATCAAGGTCGCCGCGCAGGACGTCGACGGCAGGGAATTCACGCTCGACGTCGAAGGCCCGCTGGCGGTGTGCATCCAGCACGAGATGGATCATCTCGTCGGCAAGCTGTTCGTCGACTACCTCTCGCCGCTGAAGCGCTCGCTGCTGCTCAAGCGGATGGAGAAGAAGCGCAAGCAGAGCGCGTAGCACGCCCGGCCGGCACATCGGCTGATTTTTTTCGGGGGAGGGGGCAATGAAGCGGATTCTTCGCCGCGCCACGTGGTCGCTGGCGCTCGTCGTTGCGGGTACGGCCTTCGCGCAAGCGCCCAAGCCTTTGGCGAACCCCAATTTCAGGCTCGTGGACGGCAGCACGGTGTACGCGTCGGCGCGACACCCTGACGGCGGCGCAGTTCTGATCGGCAATTTTTCCTCGATCAACGGCGAGGTGCATTCGGGTATTGCACGCCTGCGCCCGGACGGATCGGTCGATTCGAGCTGGGGGCGTGTGCGGTATCAGCACTACCCTCAAGGATTCAATCGCCCCGTCGTTGCGGTAGATGGATCTGGAGCGGCGTATGCCGCTGGAATCGTGAATTCGACCAGTGGCTCGTACCTGGGGCTCGTGAAGCTTTCCGCATCCACAGGCGAAGTGGTCACCGACTGGCGATCGAGCGCAGGAAGCTTTCCCTTCCTCTCCCTGGTTGCGGAT
Organism: Dokdonella ginsengisoli; assembly: GCF_042652785.1. Classification (NCBI taxonomy): domain Bacteria; kingdom Pseudomonadati; phylum Pseudomonadota; class Gammaproteobacteria; order Lysobacterales; family Rhodanobacteraceae; genus Dokdonella; species Dokdonella ginsengisoli. The sequence goes on from NZ_JBHSHD010000006.1 coordinate 352,464, forward strand.
GCGACCGGTGTCTATGTCGGCAAATTGGATGGATTTCGCAAGGTCTCGACGGAAACGGGAGCGACGTTATGGAGCGCGCCGTACGCCGCAACATCGCTGACGCTTGATCACCAGGGCGCGATTTATGCCGTTGTTCTGGATCATGGCGATCCGCCGCGCCCGACCGTCGCGAGGTTCTCCGCCGACACGGGCGTGCGGGACACCAGCTGGAACCCGGCAGTGACTCCCACGCTGAGCGGTTGGCTGCAGCCGTTGACGATCGACGCTTGCGGGTCGGTCTACGTCGCCGGTAACTCTGCCGTCGGCGACGGTGCGCCGCGCAATCGCGTGGTGAAGATCTCGGCGAGCGACGGACAGGTCGATCCGAATTGGGATCCGGGCGACGTCGTCGGCGTCGATGCCATCGCAGCCGATGCGCAATGCTCGGTCTATCTCGGTGGCCGTTTCGAAACGATCGCCGGTCAGCCGCGAAAGAATCTCGCCAAGCTCTCGCGTCTTGACGGTCACCTCGTGGACGACTGGGTTCCCGAGGGTGTCTGCTGCGGAGTCAGGGAGCTCGCGACCGGCCTGCAAGGGCGCATTACGGTCGCCGGAAGCTTCAAGCGAGTCGGTACGCAGACCCGGCTGGGTTTCGCTGCATTGGACGTGGCGACGGGCGAGGCGGGCTCTGCGATCGATGCCGAGGCCCCGGCACAGGTCACTGCCATCGCTGCCGATCCGAGCGGGGGTGTCGTCGTCGGCGGGTTCTTTGCGAAAGCCGGGTCGCTGCCGCGCCACGGCCTGCTGCGTCTCCGCGCGAATGGCACTCTGGACCCGGACTGGGCGCCGGCACTGGAAGGCTACGTCCAGGTCGCTGTGGTGTCGGCTCGACCGGACGGAAAGGTCTACGTCGGCGGTTCCTTCGACCGTGCGAATCTTCAAACGCGACGAAACATTGCGAAGTTCGTCGGGCGTACCGGTGAGCTCGATCCGGTTTGGAATCCCGATGCCGACGGCTTCGTCGAGGCCATGGCTTTCGGTGCAGATGATGATTCGGTCTATGTCGGCGGGGTGTTCACGGCCGTCGGAGGCCAGGCGCGTGCGAGCATTGCCAAACTTTCAGGCGTGACTGGCCTCGCCTATCCGAACTGGAACCCGCAGCCGGATGGCGAGGTCTGCGCCCTGGCGGTCGATGCATCCGGCGTCATCTATGCAGGCGGCGCGTTCCGGGAGGTGGGCGGCCAGACGCACTGGCGGCTGGCGAAGATCGCTCCCGAGAGCGGCAATGTCCTTCACGATTGGACCGGTACAACGGACTCGCCCCTGATGACATTGATCGCAACGGGGACGGCGTTGTATGTCGCCCCAACGGCTTGGCCGATTCAGAAATTGTCGATCGACACCGGCGCGGCGGATCCCGTCTGGAATTCGTCGGGACCGGCAGGATCCTTGGGGTTCGCCGCGACCACGGCCGATTCCGTCTACGCCACCATGTGGTATTCCACAGGCGAGCGGCAGCTGAAGAGGTACTCAGCGGACACCGGAGCGGAAGATCCGACCTGGAACATCTCGCCTTCAGGCGGCTTGGTGGGCCCCCTCGCGATAGACACGCGGGAAACGGTCTACGTCGGCAGCTTTACGCCGAGCGGTCTCGCCGCCTACTCCGTGGATACGGTGTTCTTCGATCCCTTCGATCCGTGAGGAGGCCGGCTTTCGCCGAAGCGGCCAAGATGAGACGCTTCACCGCTTCGATCGCTTCCGAATGCCCATGACCCTGCGTCTCGTCTTCGCCGGCACCCCCGATTTCGCCGTTCCCTCGCTGCGCGCCTGCCTGGCCAGCGGTGCCGACGTCGTCGCGGTCTACACGCAGCCCGACCGTCCGGCCGGGCGCGGGCGCAAGCTCGCGCCCAGTCCGGTCAAGCAGGCGGCGCAGGCCGCCGGCGTGGCGGTGGAGCAGCCGGAAACGCTGCGCGACGCGGCGGCACGCGCGCAGCTGGCGGCGCATGCGCCGGACCTGATCGTCGTCGTCGCCTACGGCCTGATCCTGCCCAAATCCGTGCTCGCGCTGCCGCGGCTGGGCTGCTGGAACGTGCATGCTTCGCGGCTGCCGCGCTGGCGCGGCGCGGCGCCGATCCAGCGCGCGATCCTGGCCGGCGACGCCGAGACAGGCGTCGACCTGATGCAGATGGAGGCCGGGCTCGACACCGGCCCGGTCCTGCTCGAGCGCCGCACGCCGATTGCCGACGACGACACCGGCGGCACGCTGCACGACCGCCTCGCCGAACTCGGTGCCGACGTGCTGGCCGAGGGCCTCGCGCGCGTCCTGCGCGGCGAGGCCCTGGCGGCGACGCCGCAGCCGCAGGAAGGCGTGACCTACGCGCACAAGCTCGACAAGGCCGAGGCGCGGCTGGACTGGACCGAATCGGCGATCGCGCTCGCACGCAAGGTGCGCGCGTTCGATCCGTGGCCGGTCGCCGAGGCGGAGATCCACGGCGAGCGCATGCGCATCTGGTCGGCCGAGCCGGTCGCATCAGCCGTCCAGGCGGCTCCGGGGAGCCTGGTCGCTACGCATCGCGACGCGATCGACGTCGCCACCGGCGATGGCCTGCTGCGCATCCATGAGCTGCAGCGCGACGGCGGCCGCCGCGTCGCCGTGCGCGACTGGCTCAACGCCCGCCGCGACATGGCCCGCGGATGAGCGGCGTGCGTCGCAAGAATCCCGCGCGTCCCGTGTCGCCGGTTCCCGGCGCGGCCGTGCGCGTGGAGGCGGCGCGCGCGCTGTCGCGCGTGGTGTTCGACGGTGTCTCGCTGCGCAAGGCGCTGGCCGACGCGAATCCGCGCATCGGCGATCCGCGCGACCGCGCCCTGCTCGCCGCCTCGCTGTTCGAGGCTTCGCGCTGGTGGCTGCGCTACGACGCGGCGGTGGCGTCGCTGACCGAGAAGCCGCTGCCGCCGCGCGCGCGCGAGGTGCGTGCGCTGCTCGCGGTCGGGCTGGCCCAGCTCGCTGCGCTCGGCCTGGCCGACTACGCCGTCGTCGCCTCGTGCGTCGAGGCCGCGCGAGCACTCGGACAGCCGCAGTACGCCGGGCTCGTCAACGCATTGCTGCGCCGCTGGGTGCGCGAGCGCGCCGCACTCGAGACGCGGCTCGACGCCGACGTGGTCAGCGCGAGCGCCCATCCGCGCTGGCTGATCGAGGCGATCCGCCACGACTGGCCCGAACAGGCCGAAGCGATCCTCGCGGCGAACAACCGCGAGGCGTCCCTGACCCTGCGCGTGAACCGGCGCCGCGCGCGGCGCGAGGAACTGCTGCAGCGGCTGCATGCGGCGCAGATCGAGGCGGTCGCTCCCGAGGACCTGAGCGACGCGATCGTGCTCGCCGCGAGCGCCGACGTGACGCGCCTGCCCGGCTACGCCGAAGGCGCCTTCTCGGTGCAGGACGGCGCCGCGCAGCGGGTGGCGGATCTGCTCGATCTCGCCGACGGCCAGCGCGTGCTCGACGCCTGCGCCGCGCCCGGCGGCAAGGCCGCGCACGCGCTCGAGCGCGCCGACGTGGCGCTGCTCGCGCTCGATTCCGACGAGGCGCGGCTGGCGCGCGTCGGCGAGAACCTCGACCGCCTCGGCCTGCGCGCCGAACTGCGCTGCGCCGACGCGACGCTGGCCTCGACCTGGTGGGACGGTCGCGCGTTCGACCGCATCCTGCTCGACGCGCCGTGCTCGGCGACCGGCATCATCCGCCGCCAGCCCGACATCAAGCTGCATCGCCGCGGTGCCGACGTCGCGCCGCTGGCGGCCACGCAGCAGCGCCTGCTGCGCGCGCTGTGGCCTTTGCTGGCGCCGGGCGGGCGGCTAGTCTATGCGACCTGTTCGCTGCTGCGCGCCGAGAACGAAGCGGTGGTGGCGCAGTTCCTCGCCGCCCACGGCGATGCGCGTGCGTTGCCGCTGCCGCAGGCGTTCGGCCACGTCGCCGGGGCGGGGCGCCAGAACCTGCCGGGCGAGGGCGGCATGGACGGTTTCTACTATGCGGTGCTGGAGAAGAATGCGTAGCGCCGTGCTGCTCGCGGCGCTCGCCGTGTTCGCGCTGGCCGGCTGCGACGCGATCCGTCAGCAGAAGCCCGGAAGCCTCGTCGTGCGCAACGCGCGGCTCGTCGCCGGCGCGGGCGCACCGACGCTGGAACTCGGCCTGGACTGCCGCTTCAGCGGGCCGGTGCAGGACGCGCTCGAGCACGGCATCCCGATCACCCTGCAGATCGACCTCAAGGCCGGACGCTGGCCGCGCGCGCAGACGCAGACGCGCCGCGTGGAGCTGCGCTATTTCCCGCTCTCGCGCCGCTACCAGCTGCGCGAAACCGGCAGCGCCGAACCGCGCAGCTATGCCACGCCGGCGTATCTCGTCGCCGCGCTCGGCGCCCTGCGCTTCGACCTGCCGTCGAGTTTCGCCGAGCTGCCGGCGACGACCCCGCTGCAGGTTTCCGCACGCCTGGATCCGGCGGCCCTGCCAGGTGCGCTGCGCCTGCCGGCCCTGTTCGAACCCGCCTGGCGGCTGGTCGCCGCGGACTACGCGTGGACGCCCGCGGCGCGCTGAATTTCTTCTTCCGTCGCGCGCTGCCGGCGCTCGCCGTCTTCGCGCTGCTGCTGGCGTCGCTGAAGCTGGCCGAGGACGCCGCCAGCGACAGCGTGCGCTTCGCCGCGCACTACCGCTGGGTGCTCGGTGCGGCGATCGTCGCCCTGGCGATCCTGGTGCTGGCGATCGGCCAGCGGCTGTGGCGGCTGCGCTCGGACATCCGCCGCGACACGCCCGGCGCGCGGCTCAACCGGCGCCTGCTGAGCATGCTGATCCTGCTCGCGGTGCCGTCGATCGTGGTGGTGTACGGATTCGCGTTGCGCTTCCTCGACGCGACGGTCGAGAACTGGTTCAGCGTGCGCCTGGAGCAGGGCCTGGACAACGCGCTGGAGATCGGGCGCATCGTCGTCGACGAGCGCCTGCGCGTGGCCGAGACGGCCAGCGCGCAGCTCGCCGCGCAGCTCGCCGACGAGCCGGCGGCATCGGCGCAGAACCTGCTCGACGCGGAGATCGACCGCCTCGGCGCGACCCAGCTGACGGTGTTCGGCGACGACGGCCGCGTGCAGGCGACCGCGAGTTCCGATCCGCGCCACCTCGATCCGCCGCTGCCCGACAGTGCGCTGCTGATGCGCGTGCAGGGCGAGCGCCGCTATGCCGCGGCCGAGCCGCTCGGCGACGCGCTGGTGCTGCGCGTGGTCCTGCCGATCGCCGTGAACGGCGAGGTGCGCCGCGGCCAGGGCCGCCTGCTGCAGGGGTTCTTCCCGCTGCCCGATCGACTGCAGCCGCTGACGCGCGGCGTGGAGATGGCGAGCTTCGATTTCCAGCGCCTGAAGTTCCTGCGCGGCTCGCTCAAGCTGACCTTCGCGCTGATCCTCACCTTCGTGCTGCTGCTGTCGGTGCTGGTCGTCGTGCTGGCTGCGTTCGGCGTGGCGCGACGGCTGGTGGCGCCGGTCGGCCGCCTCGCCGCGGCGACGCGCGCGGTCGGCGCCGGCCGCTACGACACGCCGCTGCCGCCGGCCAGCGACGACGAGCTCGGGTTCCTGGTGCGCTCGTTCGCGGAAATGACGCGCGAGCTGGAATTCGCCGGCGCACGCGCGCAGAAGAGCGCGCGCGAGACCGAGCAGCAGCGGGCCTGGCTCGAAGCCGTGCTCGAGCGCCTGTCGGCGGGCGTGCTCGGCTTCGATCGCGACGGCCGCCTGCGCGTGGCCAACCGTGCGGCCGATGCGATTCTCGGCGTGACGCTGTCGCGCCATCTCGGCCGCACCCTCCTCGAGGTGAAGAGCGAGCGCGCCGATCTGGCCAGCTTCGTCGATCCGCTCACGCGGCATCTGCGCGAGAACCTGCGCGAGTGGCGCGAGGAAGTGGTCGTGGACACCGTGGCCGGCCGCCGCATGCTGATGCTGCGCGGCGCCGCGCTGCCCGAGCAGGCCGGCTACGTCGCCGTGTTCGACGACCTCACCGTGCTCAACCGCGCGCAGCGCGACGCGGCCTGGGGCGAGGTCGCGCGGCGGCTGGCGCACGAGGTGAAGAATCCGCTGACGCCGATCCAGCTGGCCGCCGAACGCCTGCGCCGGCGCTTCCTCGGCCGCCTGCCGCCGGAGGAGGGCGAGCTGATCGACCGCGCCACGCATACGATCGTGTCGCAGGTCGAGGCGCTGAAGACGATGGTCAACGCATTCGGCGACTACGCGCGCCCGCCGCAGCTGGCGACGCGGCCGGTCTCCCTGCATGCGCTGCTCGGCGAGGTGCTGGACCTGTACGAGAACGACCAGCGCATCAGCCTGACGCGCCGCTTCGCCGCCGGCGAGCCGCAGGTGCGCGTGGACGCGGTGCGCCTGCGCCAGGCCCTGCACAACCTGCTGAAGAACGCGCTGGAGGCGATCGGCGAATCGCGCAAGCCGCAGATTCACGTGACCACGCGGCTGGCGCACGCGGACGAGCAGGACTGGGTCGAGCTGGTCGTCGCCGACAACGGTCCGGGCCTGCCGGCCGACTTCGGCGACCGCTGGTTCGAGCCGTACACCACGAGCAAGGCGAAGGGCACCGGCCTGGGCCTGGCCGTGGTGAAGAAGATCGTCGAGGAGCACGGCGGCAGCGTGCACGCCGGCAACCGCGCGCAGGGCGGCGCCGAATTCGTGCTGCGCCTGCCGCTGGACGGCGGGCGCGGCGCGGCGGCGCGATAGTCCGGCGCCCGCGCCTCAGCCCGTCCGCGCGAGATCGTCGACGGCGGCGACCAGGCGGCGGCGGAAATCGGCGTCGTTGCTCTCGTACCAGGCGCGTGCGCGTTCGCTCAGTGCCTTGCGTTCGCCGGCGTCGAGCGCGAGCAGGCGTTCGACGCCGTTCTCCAGCGCGCCGGAATCGACGAAGTAGGTCGTCGCCAGGCGCTGCGTGCCGGTGTGCGAATAGGGCACCAGCAGGCCGCGGTCGGGACGGATCAGCTCGTTCATCGGCGGTGCGTCGGTGGTGAGCACGATCGCGCCGACGCTGGTCGCCTCGACCAGGTGATGTCCGAAGCCTTCCGTCTCCGAAGGGCACAGGTGGAACAGGTGACGGTTCTGCAGCTGGCGCAGCTCGGCGTCCGGCAGATAGCGCGTGACGTAGCGCAGGTTCGCCGCGCCCGGCAGCGGCGAGGGCAGCTTCTCGCGCTGCACGATCGTCAGCATCGGCCATTGCGGATGGCGCAGCCACGCGTCCAGCAGCGGCTGCGTACCCTTGTTGCCGCTGCGGCCGGCGAGATGGAAGAACGACGCTTCGCGCGGCACCGCGGCGAGCAGGCGGTCGCTGCTGGTGAAGCCGACGTAGTCGGAACGGCGGCCGAGCGCCTCGAAGATGGCGGCGGCGTGCCGCGTCTTGGCGAACACGCGGTCGACGGCGCCGAAGTACGGCGCGTATTCGGGCTTGAACCATTCCGGGTTCGGTACCAGCGCGTTGCGCCAGGCCAGCGGCGGATACTTGCGCCAGACCCGCTCGAGCATGATGTTGACGTCGAAGCGTCCGCGCGCCGCGCCGCCGCGCCAGCGCTCGAGCGCGAGCCGGGCGCGCAGCTGCAGATGGCGCAGCTGGCGCCGCGGTCCGCCCTGGCCGATCGCGCTGACGGTGACGTCGAAGCCGGCGTCGCCGAGCGCGCCGGCGAGGATGCGCAGGTCGCGCGACAGCCCGGCGCCGTTGTCGCGCGCGGCGATGTGGATGCGGCTCATGCGGAGCGTTCGACCGGCGCGGCGACGTCGCGCGGCGGTGCGAATTCGCGCAGGTGCTGGTCGAGGCCGAGCGTGCAGCGCGTGCGGCCGCTGCGGCGCGTCTGGTGCAGGATGCGGTTGTTGGGCATCGACAGGTCGTTCGGGTCGTCGGGTGCGCGCGAATCGTGATGCAGGTGCACGGCCAGTCCGGCGAACTTCAGCTGCCGGCGCGGCACGCCGGCGTTCTCCAGCCGCGCGCCGAGTTCGAGGTCCTCGCTGCCGTAGCCTTCCATCGCCTCGTCGAAGCCGTTGACGCGTTCGAGATCGGCGCGCCAGAAGCTCATGTTGCAGCTCATGATGCGTCCGCGCCGGCCGCTGGCCTTGCGCCGCGCGAGCCACGGCCAGCGCAGCGCATGATAGCGGCGGAAGTCGTGCGGCGCGTCGAACTGGCCGTCCATCCACGGCCGGAACACCGGTTCGCCGCCGCCGAGCAGGCGCGCGGTCTCGCGCGCGGTGGCGCGCAGCCGGCCGCCGGCGAGGAAACGGTCGGGCAATGCGAAGTCCAGGTGATCGGCGAGGAAGCGCGGATGCAGCAGCATGTCGCCGTCGACGATGACGACGTAGTCGCCGCGCGAGGCGGCGATGCCGCGATTGCGCGCCCGCGCGGCGCGGAAGCCGTCGTCCTCCTGCCACACGTGCACGAGCGGGACCGGGAACCGGCCGGCTTCGCGCTCGACCAGCTCGCGCGTCTGCGCGGTCGAGCCGTCGTCGGTGACGACGACTTGGTCCGGCAGGCGGGTCTGCCGGGCGATGCTCGCCAGCGTCAGGGCCAGCGCCTGCGGCCAGTTGTAGGTCAGTACGATCAGGCTGACGCGCACGCTCGGGTTCCGGAGGGCGGGATGGGAGCGAAGACGTGTTCGGATGGCGTTTCGTCGCGCAGCGGGGCTAGATCCTGCCGCCGCGGCCGAGCAGCCACAGCTTGATGAATTTCTGCCGCACGTAGTTCGTCTTCACGTAGGCGTAGACCAGTCCGCGCCAGCCGTCGAGGAAGCCCAGGCGCAGCACGTAGCCGCGGAAGAAGCGCCAGAACGGATTGACGACGATGTTGGCGATGCTCGCGCGGCGGCCGTTCGCGTGCATGTGCTCGGCCATCATGCGCGCGTAGCGCTCGAGCCGGGCGAGCTGGTCGGACATCGAGCGGTACGACAGGTGCTGCAGGTCGCCGTCCAGGGTCGCGACGCGGCCGTCGACGCTGGCGTGCTCGTGGATCTCGCGGCCGCCGCGCCAGCCGCCGCGGCGGCGGTCGAACAGGCGCATCACGCGGTCCGGATAGGCGTTGCCGTGGCGCAGCGGCGCGCCGAAGTAGTCGCTCAGGCGCGCGAAGCGGTAGCCGGCGCAGTCGGCGAAGCCGGTCGCGCGCGCGCGTTCGATCGATTCGCTCAGCCGCGGCGTGACGCGCTCGTCGGCGTCGAGGCAGAGCACCCAGTCGTGCGCGGCGGCCTTGACCGCGAAATCCTTCTGCGAGCGGTAGCCGTCGAACGCGCGCTCGATCACGCGCGCGCCCTTGGCGACGGCGCGTTCGCGCGTGCCGTCGGTCGAGCCGGAGTCGACGACGACGATCTCGTCGCAGAACGCGAGCGAATCGAGGCAGTCGTCGATCCGGTCCGCTTCGTTGAGCGTGATGATGCAGGCGGAGAGGCCGGGTCTGGCGGACATGAGCGCGCGCGGGTGGGAGGGCGGCTAGGGTAGCGAACGGCGATGACACCCGCACGCGGGGGCTTTTGTTCTCGCCGTCGTGCCTACATGCTAGGCGGGCGGAGACGGGGGCGGATCCGGTACGCCATCCGAGTATGGCGACAGGCTTGTGCAAGGAACCACGCGTGTCTCGCTACCTGCTGTTTGCAACCGAACTGTACGCCCTGCCGATCCTGCGCCCGCTCCAGGCGGCGATCCGCGCGCGCGGCGGCGAAGCGGCCTGGTTCCTGCCGAAGGCCGCGGCCACCCACCTGCGCGACGGCGAGCGGCGCCTGGCCGACGCGGGCGAGGTCGCGGCCTGGGCGCCGGCCGCGGTGCTCGCGGCGAGCAACTGGGCGCCGCATTTCTTTCCCGGCGCCAAGGTGCAGCTGTTCCACGGCTTCAACGTCGAGAAGCGTGCCGACGAGCGCGGCCATTTCCGCATCCGCGGCCTGTTCGACCTGTACTGCACGCAGGGGCCGGCCACCACCGTCCCCTTTCGCGAGCTGGCGCGCGAGCACGGCCATTTCGCCGTGGTCGAGACCGGCTGGCCGAAGCTCGATCCGCTGTTCGCGCCGGACGGCGGCGAGGCGGCGGCGCTGCGTCCGTCCGACGGACGTCCGGTCGTGCTCTACGCCTCGACGTTCACCGAGAGCCTCAGTTCCGCCCCGCTGCTGCGCGAGGAGATCGCGCGCGAGGTCGCCAGCGGGGAGCGCTACTGGCTGCTGACCCTGCATCCGAAGTCCGATCCGCAGTGGGTCGCGCAGTACCGCACGCTGGCCGGTCCGAACGCGCGGTTCGTCGAGGCCGACGATCTGATTCCGGCGCTGCGTGCGGCCGACGTGCTGGTCTCGGACACCTCCTCGGTGGTGTCCGAGTTCGTCGTGCAGGGCAAGCCGGTGGTGACCTTGCGCAATCGCGCGCCGAAGCCGCACATGATCGACATCCAGGCGCCGGAGCAGCTCGGCGCCGCGCTGGCGCAGGCCTTCGCGCCGTCGCCCGCGCTGCGCGCGGAGCTGGCCGCCTACGCCGATTCGATCCATCCGTGGCGCGACGGCGGCGCGAGCGGACGCGTGCTCGACGCGGTCGCCGACCTGCTCGACGGGCGCCTGGGTCCGCTCGCGCGCAAGCCGGCCAACCTCTGGCGCAAATGGCAGATCCGCTCGCGGGTGAAGCGCTTCTGAGGTGACCGGCGGGCGAGCGCATGCGCTATGCTGCGTGTCTCGTTTTCGCAACATCCGGTGGAGACTGCATGGCGGCCGCGCGCATCCTCGTCGTCGACGACGAACCGGACATCCGGGCCACGATCGGGGACATCCTCGAGGACGAGGGCTACGCCGTCGACCTGGCCGAATCGGCCGCCGCCGCGCGCGAGGCGCGCCGCAGCCGCCAGCCGGACGTGGTGCTGCTGGACATCTGGATGCCCGACCTGGACGGCATCAGCCTGCTGCGCGAATGGAACGAGCGCGGCGGCCTGCCGTGTCCGGTGGTCATGATCAGCGGCCACGGCACGGTCGAGACGGCGGTCGAGGCGACGCGCCTGGGCGCCTGGGACTTCATCGAGAAGCCGATTTCGCTGACCAAGCTGCTGCTGGTGGTCGGGCACGCGCTCGAAGCCGGGCGGCTCAAGCGCGAGAACGAAGGGCTGCGCCGCCAGCTGCCGGCGCCGGCCGAGCTGGTCGGCTCCGGTCGCGCGACGCAGGCGCTGCGCGCGCAGATCGACAAGCTCGCCGCGCACGACACCGGCGTGCTGGTGCAGGGCGAGCCGGGCACCGGCAAGGAAACGCTCGCGCGCGCCCTGCACGAGCGCAGCACGCGCCGCGCCGGCCCGTTCGTCACCGTGGCCGCCGGCGCGATCGCGCGCGAGCACGCGGCGATCGCGCTGTTCGGCGCGGAGGACGCCAACGGCCTGCAGCAGGGACTGATCGAGCAGGCCAACGGTGGCACCCTGTTCCTCGACGAGGTCGCCGATCTCGATCCGGAACTGCAGCTGCGCCTGTCCAGCGTGATCGAGCGCCGCGCGCTGATCCGCTGCGGCGGCCACGAGCCGGTCGCGATCGGCGCGCGCGTGATTGCGGCGACCGCGCACGACCTGGAGGCGCTGGTCGCGGCCGGACGCTTCCGCGAGGAGCTGTACTACCAGTTGAAGGTGGTGCCGCTGACGGTGCCGCCGCTGCGCGAGCGCAGCGACGACATTCCCGAGTTGCTGCGCTACCACGCCGACTGGTTCGCCAACCGCGACAAGCTGCCGTACCGGCACTTCCCGGTCGCGGTGCAGAACCGCCTGCGCCACTACGTCTGGCCCGGCAACCTGCGCGAGCTGCGCAACCTTGTGCAGCGCCTGCTGGTGCTGGGCAGCGGCGGCGACGTCGGGCTCGACGAGGTGGAGCTCGCACTCGGCCAGGTCGCCACTGCCACCGTGCCGGCAGCGGCGGCGGGCAGCGCACCGGCGATCGATTTCAGCCTGCCGCTGCGCGAGGCGCGCGAGCAGTTCGAGCGCGCCTACCTGCTGTACCAGCTCGACGCCGCCGGCGGCAGCGTCGGCAAGCTGGCCAAGGCGGTCGGCATGGAGCGCACGCACCTGTACCGCAAGCTGAAGGATCTGGACATCGACCCGCGCGGCGGCGCGCGGGAGTAGAAGGAGAACGACACGATGGCGCGTTGGACGTTCGGAAGGATGAAAGCCGTGCTGGCCGCAGCGACGATCCTCGCGGCGCAGGCGCAGGCGCACGCGCACGCGGCACAAGCGCTGAAGATCGAGGAGCGCAAGGTCGAGGCGAAATCGACCGCCTACGAGATCGCCGCGGACTACCCGGCCACCGCCATCGCGCCGATCGACGCGGAGATCAAGGCCTGGATCGACGCGGAAGTGGCGCAGTTCAAGAAGCAGGCCGCGCCGGAGCCGGGTTCCCCGCTGGGGGCGTGGACGCTGGACATCACCTACACGGTCGAGCGCAACGACGCCGAGGTGCTGGCGCTGTCGTTTACCGAATCCACCTACACCGGCGGCGCGCACGGCAACCACACGTTCCGGACATTCAACTACCTGTTGCCGGACGGGCGGCGCGTCGACCTCGCGCAGATCCTCGACGGCCGCAAGGGTCTGGCCCGGCTCAGTACGCTGGCGGTGGCCGACCTCGACAAGCAGCTGGGTGGCCCGGACGGCCTGAGTGACGCGCAGTGGATCCGCCGCGGCGCCGGGCCGGACTGGATCAATTTCGAGAATTTCCTGCTGCTGCCCGATGCGCTGAAGATCCAGTTCCCGCCGTACCAGGTCGCCGCGTACGCGGCCGGGCCGCAGGAGGTGCGCGTCCCGCTGGCGGCGCTCGACGGCGTGCTGCGCGCCGACCGTCGTGCGGCAGTGGCCTCGTTCGACTGCGGCAAGGCGGCGACGCCGGTCGAGCGCGCGGTCTGCGCCGATCCGGCGCTGGCGCGGCTCGATCGCGAAGTCGCGCAGGCCTACGGCCTCCGCCTCGACGCGATCGAGGGCGAGGCGGACAAGCAGAAGATCCGGGCGGCGCAGCGCCGCTGGCTGCAGCGGCGCGACGGCGCCTGCCCGGATGCGGCGGCCGCCTGCCTGAGCGGCGTCTACCGCGCGCGTCTGGACGAGCTTTCGACCGAGCCGTGAAGACGGCCATTCGGGCACTCGTTCAGCTGGCGTTTGCTGCGGCGCGGAACTTCCGCGTCATCGACCGGTCATATCCATCAGTTTCATTCACACTCCAATTGGCGCCGTTGCGGCAACGCGCGGCGCTTTTTTTTTGCGATCGTCCCTGATCGCCTCGGTCGGGAAGAGTCGCGACCAAGGAAAGTGGATCCGAGCTGCGGATGGTCCAACGCGGCCGTCCTTGGCCGCACTTTTCAAGTGAAGCATTCGCCTTCGCATGCTTTGGGTTCGGGGTAGATGCCGGTGGCGCCGGTCGGGCGGGAAGGGACGTGATGAAGGAAAATGGATCCCTGCTGCGGACGGTTCGACGCGGCCATCCGTGGCCGCACTTTTCAAATGGAGCAGAGGCGTGGATCACCGCTGGTTCTTGCAGGGCATGAACATCGGTTCATCGGCGCTTGTGGTTTCGCGCGGCTGCCGTATTTCCCATTCGCGGCGTCGTGCCGCGCCAATCAGAAAAGGATGAAACCATGCGACTCGACGGAAAAGTGGCGATCGTGACCGGCGCGGCCAGCGGCATCGGCAAGCGCATCGCCGAGGTCTATGCGGACGCCGGTGCGGCCGTCGCCATCGCCGACATCAACCTGGAGGCGGCCAACGCGACCGCGCAGGAACTGGCGGCGAAAGGCGCCCGCGCGTTCGGCGTGAAGATGGACGTGACCAGCGAGCAGGAAGTCGACGACGGCGTCGCCGCGGTGGTCAAGCAGTTCGGCCAGGTCGACATCCTGGTTTCCAACGCCGGCATCCAGATCGTCAATCCGGTCGACAAGTTCGCCTACGCGGACTGGAAGAAGCTGATGGCGATCCACGTCGACGGCGCGTTCCTGACCACCCGCGCCTGCCTGCGCGCGATGTACGAGCGCGGCAAGGGCGGCGCGATCATCTACATGGGGTCGGTGCATTCCAAGGAAGCGTCGAAGCTGAAGGCGCCCTACGTCGCCGCCAAGCACGCACTGATCGGCCTGGCCAAGGTCGTCGCCAAGGAAGGCGCCGAGCACGGCGTGCGTGCGAACGTGATCTGCCCGGGCTTCGTGCGCACGCCGCTGGTGGAGAAGCAGATTCCCGAGCAGGCCAAGGAATTGGGCATCTCCGAGGCCGAAGTGGTCAAGAACGTCATGCTGAAGGAGACGGTCGACGGCGAATTCACGACGGTCGACGACGTCGCCGCCGCGGCGCTGTTCTTCGCCGGCTTCGAAACCAACGCGCTGACCGGGCAGAGCCTCGTCGTCAGCCACGGCTGGTTCATGCAATGAGCGGGCGACGCGCGCGCGGCGCGGCGACGCGCCGGACCGCCGGAGGGCGCGCGGTACGCGAGACAGCCGCCCCGCCGCGGCGCACGAAGACCAAGCCGGCCGGCAGTCCGGCCGCCGGCGCACAGGACTACCAGATCGTCGCCCTCGTGCTGCAGGGCGGCGGCGCGCTGGGTTCGTACCAGTGCGGCGTCTACGAGGGCATGCACGCGGCCGGCGTCCGCCCGAACTGGTTCGCCGGCACCTCGATCGGCGCGATCAACGCGGCGATTCTCGCCGGCAACGCGCCGGAGCATCGCGTCGAACGCCTGCGCGAGTTCTGGAACACGATCTGCGAACCGGTCGGCTCTTACGGGCCCGCCGCCGCGGTGGTGCGCAGCGCGCTGGCGTGGCTGCCGGCCAGCCATGCGCTGGCGGCCTGGGCCAATACGGTCGGCGCGTTCGGTGCGCTCACCTACGGCCAGCGCGGCTTCTTCAGTCCGCGCGCGCAGCCGCCGTTCCTGTTCCGCGACGGCAGCGCGAAGGCGACCAGCTTCTACGACACCGCGCCGCTGAAGGCATCGCTGGAGCGCTTCGTCGACTTCGACCGCATCAACGACGACGACGGCGTGCGCCTGTCGATCGGCGCGACCAATGTCGCCAACGGCAACTTCCGCTACTTCGACTCGACCCGCGATCGCATCCGGCCCGAGCACGTGATGGCCTCCGGCGCGCTGCCGCCGGCGTTCCCGGCGGTGGAGGTCGACGGCGAGGCGTACTGGGACGGCGGCCTGGTCTCCAACACGCCGCTGGACCACGTGCTGACCAGCACGCCGCGCCGCGACAGCCTGGTGTTCCAGGTCGACCTGTGGAGCGCGCGCGGCGATCTGCCCAGGACGCTGATGGACGTGCTCGAACGGCAGAAGGACGTGCAGTTCTCCAGCCGCACCCGCTTCGGCACCGACGCGGTCGCGCGCCTGCAGAGACTGCGCAACGCGATCGGCGAACTGCTGCGCGAGGTGCCCAAGGAGCGCCGCGCGCCGGAACTGATGGACGCGCTGGAGCCGTGGATCTGCGATCGCGTGTTCAATATCGTGCACCTGATCTACCAGGCCAAGCCGTACGAGGAGCAGTTCAAGGACTACGCGTTCGGCTACGGCACGATGCAGGAGCACTGGGCGGCGGGGCTGGCCGACATGCAGCAGACGCTCGAGCACCCGGAATTCTTCGCCAGGCCCGATCCGGGCGTCGGCGCGGTCACGCACGACGTGCACCGCCTCGTCGCGGCGAAGCGGCGCAAGCGGTAGCAGGCTGCGCCGCGCCGGCAAGCGCGCGATGATGGCGCCATGACGACCGACTTCATCGCGCGCCTGCGCGCCCAGATCGGCGGTCCGCGCGACGGCGCGCTGCTGCGCTTCTCGCTCGGCCAGGCCCTGCTCGGCAACGGCGACGCCGCCGGCGCCGCGGTCGCACTGCGCGAGGCGGTCGCGTTCGATGCGGAGTATTCGGCGGCGTGGAAGCTGCTCGGCCGCGCGCTGGCCGACAGCGGTGCCCCGGTCGCGGCGGCGGCGGCCTTCGAGCGCGGCATCGACGTCGCGCAGCGGCGCGGCGACGTGCAGGCGGCGAAGGAGATGGGCGTGTTCCTGAAGCGGCTGAAGGCCGCCGGCGAGTCGGGCGGGTCGGCCTAGCCGCGTCCGCGGGCGGCCAGCAGTTCGTCCACCAGTTGGGTCGGCCAGCGCTTGTACGACCACTGGTACTGCGCGAAGGCGAGCTGCACGCAGTCCTCGACGCCGCGGTTCAGCGCGGCGCAGGCGCGCTCGAGGTCGGGATCCATCAGCTCCGCCGGCGCCGGCAGGAAATGCAGGCGGAAGCCCGCGCCGCGCGGCAGGCGTTCGACGAAGCTGTACAGCACGCAGGCGCCGGTGCGCTGGGCCAGCCGCGGCAGCAGCACCATCGTCGCCGCCGGCACGCCGAAGAACGGCGCCGCCACGCCTTCGCCGGCGCGCGGCTGCTGGTCCGGCAGGATGCCGACGACGCCGCCGGCACTCAGGCGCTTGTACAGCGTGCGCACGCCGGCGCCCTCGGCGCGCACCTGCTCGACCGGCAGCGCGCCGCGCACCTTCAGCAGCAGCGGTTCGACGAAGTCGTGGCGCGGCGCGCGGTACAGGATGGCCAGCGGGGTGCGGCTGGCGAGCCAGTAGTTCAGCAGTTCCCAGCAGCCCAGGTGCGGGGCGGCCACGATCAGGCCGCGCCCGGCGGCGAGCGCCTCGTGGAACAGCGCCTCGCCGCGCGTCTCGCGGATCAGGGCCAGCGCGTCGGCCGGGTCGCTGCCCCAGATCTTGGCGATCTCGCAGAACGACTTGCCGGTCTCGATCGCCGCCTCGCGGCAGCGCGCGTGTCTGGTTTGGGTGCCGTCCTGCGTTAGTACCAGGGACAGGTTGCGGTCGATGATGCGACGCGTGCGCCCCGGAATCCGCCAGAGCAGGCGACCGAGCAGCGCACCGAACGCGTGCAGCAGCGACAGCGGCAGGCGGGCGCCGAGACGCAGGCTGCCGTAGAGCAGCGCGACCGGCCAGGCGAGAGGGGGCGATTTCATGGCGGCGGCGATTGTAGCGACCGTACCGGACGCATTGACCGCATCGCGGGACGTCGGGGACGATGTCCCGCCCGGCCGCGGAGTCCGCCATGATCGCCCTGATCCAGCGCGTCAGCCAGGCGCGCGTCGACGTCGACGGCGCCACGGTCGGCGCGATCGGCTGCGGCCTGCTGGCGCTGATCGGCGTGCAGCCCGGCGACGGGCAGGCGCAGACGCAGCGCCTGCTCGAGCGCGTGCTCGGCTATCGCGTCTTCGCCGACGCGCAGGGACGCATGAACCGCTCGCTGGCCGAGGTCGGCGGCGGCCTGCTGCTGGTCTCGCAGTTCACCCTCGCCGCGGATACGCGCTCGGGCATGCGCCCGGGATTCTCGACCGCCGCCGTCCCGGCCGAAGCCGAACGCTGGTTCAACCGCTTGGTCGAACTCGCCCGGGCGCGCCATCCGGGGGTGGAAACCGGCCGCTTCGGTGCCCATATGCAGGTGCATCTCGTCAACGACGGACCGGTGACGTTCCGCCTCGAGGCGAACTGAGCGGACGACCGCGGCATGAAGGCCGCCCGATCCGCGAGGGATGGTCGCGAATGCAAGAATTCGTGTCGGGCGCGGCGGGAAGCACGCGCCGCCGAGGCCGTCCGCCCGCCTGACCGGGCACCGGCCGGGCCCGCTGGAGCCGCCCGCCGGACCGCCCTTGACGCGGCTCCTATACTTTCTTTCCTTTGCCGTACAGAGCTACCGGAACCTCACATGGCCGCCGAACACAACCAGGAGCAGCAGTCCGAGATCAAGACCCTGATCATCAAGGGCAAGGAGCAGGGCTACCTGACCTACGCCGAAGTCAACGACCACCTGCCCGACGACATCGTCGATCCGGAGCAGATCGAAGACATCATCGGCATGATCAACGACATGGGCATCGAGGTGCACGAGGTTGCGCCCGATACCGAGACGCTGATGCCGGAAACGCCGGTCGCCACCGACGACGACACCGCCACCGAGGAAGCCGTGGCCGTGCTCAGCGCGGTCGACGCCGAAGTCGGCCGCACCACCGACCCGGTGCGCATGTACATGCGCGAGATGGGCACGGTCGAGCTGCTCACGCGCGAGGGCGAGATCGCCATCGCCAAGCGCATCGAGGAAGGCCTGAACCAGGTGCAGTCGGCGCTGGCCAGCTTCCCGTGGTCGATCCAGCTGCTGATCGAGGAGTATGACCAGCACACCGAGGGCAAGAAGCGCCTGTCGGAGGTGCTCGCCGGCTTCGCCGACCAGGAGCAGCCGGAAGTGGTCATCGCCGAGGCGGCGAGCGAGGCCGATGCGGAGGAAGACGAGGACGAGGCCGACGGCAGCGACGAGTCCGATCCCGCCGACACCGGCCTGGACCTGGCCGAGGTCGCGCGCCGCATGGACGAGCTGCGCACGATCTACGGCAAGTTCCAGAAGGCCGCCGACAAGTACGGCGCGGCCGACCGCAAGTCGCAGAAGCTGCGCGACGAGATGGCTGAGGCGTTCCTCAAGCTGAAGCTGCCGGCGATCATGATCGACAGCTTCGTCAAGAAGCTGCGCGACGTCGTCAACAACATCCGCCATCACGAGCGGGTCATCGGCGACCTGTGCATCAAGCACGCGCGCATGCCGCGCAAGGATTTCCTCAAGCTGTTCCCGTCCAACGAGACCAACGTCGACTGGGCCGACGAACTGGCGCGCAAGCGTCAGAAGTGGTCGCCGGCGGTCAAGGCGCAGCGCGACGCGATCGTCGCCGAGCAGGAGAAGCTGATCGCGATCGAGGCCGCGCTGTACCTGGGCGTGGCCGACATCAAGGAAATCAACCGCGCGATGTCGATCGGCGAGGCCAAGGCGCGCCGCGCGAAGAAGGAAATGGTCGAGGCGAACCTGCGCCTGGTGATCTCGATCGCCAAGAAGTACACCAACCGCGGCCTGCAGTTCCTCGACCTGATCCAGGAAGGCAACATCGGCCTGATGAAGGCGGTCGACAAGTTCGAATACCGCCGCGGCTACAAGTTCTCGACCTACGCCACGTGGTGGATCCGCCAGGCCATCACGCGCTCGATCGCCGACCAGGCGCGCACCATCCGCATCCCGGTGCACATGATCGAGACGATCAACAAGCTCAACCGCATCAGCCGCCAGATGCTGCAGGAAATGGGCCGCGAGCCGACGCCGGACGAGCTGGCCGTGAAGATGGAGATGCCCGAGGACAAGATCCGCAAGGTGCTCAAGATCGCCAAGGAACCGATCTCGATGGAGACGCCGATCGGCGACGACGAGGATTCGCACCTGGGCGACTTCATCGAAGACTCGGCGATCGTCTCGCCGGTGGATTCCTCCACCAACATCGGCCTGATGGAAACCGTGCGCGACGTGCTCGCCGGCCTGACGCCGCGCGAGGCGAAGGTGCTGCGCATGCGCTTCGGCATCGACATGAACACCGACCACACGCTGGAGGAGGTCGGCAAGCAGTTCGACGTCACGCGCGAGCGCATCCGCCAGATCGAGGCCAAGGCGCTGCGCAAGCTGCGCCACCCGAGCCGCTCCGAGCAGCTGCGTTCGTTCCTCGATCTGGAGTGACCGGTCGAAGGTAGACACGCATGGAAGGGCGGGCCTTGGCCCGCCCTTTTTTCTTGGGCGACGGACCCGCGCTCAGTCGACGTCGTAGAAGAACTGCTCGCGCACGATCTTGCCGTCGCGCACCTGGTACACGCAGATCTCGCGCATGTCGACGCGGCCGCGTCCCTTGAACGTGGCGTCCATCGTCATCACCAGCGAGAACCAGTTGCCGGTCACGATCGGGTCGCCGACGCTGCCGCCGTGCATCGCTTCGATGGTCGCGTTGAACTGGCGGCCCTTTTCGCGAATCGCCTCCAGGCCGCGTGTGTCGCGCGCCATGTCCGGCGGCAGGCCGTCCATTTCGATGCTGACGGCGTCGTCGGCGTAGAGCTCGTCCTGCGCCTGTTCGTACTTGCCCTGACGACACAGTTCGACGAGGCGTCGGGCGATGGCTTCAGTGTTCATCTGCACACTCCTTGCGAGGGGAGCGGCAGCGTAGGCGAGGGCTGCTGACAACGGACTGTCAGCAGGGTGGAAGGCTGGCGAGCGTGCCATGCCTCGCCTATGATCGGCGCACGGGCCTATAGCTCAATGGTTAGAGCAGGGGACTCATCGAAAAGGTGTCGCCGCGGCGAAAGCTGCGGACGAGAACGGGATGAATTCAGGGAACCCTTCACGGTTCGGCCGATGGCAACCCTGAGCCGAGCCGGCGGTACACCGCCGGAAGGTGCAGAGACTACCTGAGGGCTGCAGCGCCCTTGATCACAGGCTAGAGCGTCCCGCACCCCACCAGCGCGAGCTGCGGGTGAAGAGATAGTCCGCGCCGGCCGGAAACGACCGGATCACGCGAATCCCTTGGTTCCAGGTTCGAGTCCTGGTGGGCCCACCAGTTTTCCGGCCGGATCGCGCCGGTGTGGAAAGAATGGAATCGCCCGGCCTCGCCAGGCGGGCTGCCGATCGCCACCGGAGCCGAGCCGAAGAAAGCTCGCTCGCGATCCGCGGCATTTGCCAACGACGGGAAGCGGCCCACGGCCCTTCGCTCAGCCACGCCGTAGAAGGCGGAGTTACTTCGAGCTCTTCGATCGGCGCCTGGACTTCGCGTCTTGTTCGGCGATGAGACCCTGCAGGTACGTTATCCCTTCCTCTTCCGGGAAGAAGGCGACCACGTCGGCGACGCTCAATCCGTAGCGCTCGCGCAATGCGAGGAATTCCGCCCGCGCTCGAAGCAGACGGGCTCGCCCGGATTCCTTCATCGGCGTGCGCTCCACCTTGTCCGGGCTGGCGTTCTTGCGATCCAGTGCCGCGAGTTCCTCCTGGAACTGGCGAAAGTCGTAGGTATTGGGTTTCATGGGAAGGCGGGGTGAGCGACCGCTCATTTTGACACGTGCGTGGGTATCCGCTGCTTCTTTGCCTGCTGCCCGGGGCGGCGCGATGTCGTCGCCGCGCTGCGGCTGGAGAGTGCAAGGCCCAAAGCAGACATGCGCGGTTCTCTACCTGCCCGATGATCAGTTCGCAAGCCGCGCGATCACCAGATCGAGCAATGTCCGAAGGCGAGCCAGTCGACGCAGATCCCGGTGATAACCGACCCATGTATCACGGCCTGGCGGCTCGGTGCCCAAGTCGATCCGTTCGATGCCAGCGGTGGCATCAGCCAACGGAATCGGCAGTACCGCAATACCCACGCCGTGAGCGCACATCTTGGCCTGCACGTCGCGGCTGTTGCTGCGGAAAACCGTGCGCGCTTTCGGCAACATCGTTTGCAGCCAGCTGTCGTCGGGTACCCCTGCGAACGCGGCGTCCAGCGCCAGCAACGCACTGCCGGTGCCATCGCCCGCCATCGGATGGGCGATTCCCCGGCGCAGGTAGGCGCCATAGCGCATGTGCAACAACTTTCGTGAGACGACGTCAGGCTCATCGAATGGCCTGATGCGGAACGCCACATCGGCCTCGCGACGGGAAAGGCTCAGGAAGCGCGCATCTGTCAGCAACTCGATCTTGACCTGGGGATGCAGGATAGAAAACTCCGCAAGCACCGGCGTGAGGATATGTGCGCCGAACCAATCCGACGAGGTGATTCGCAGCAGGCCTTCGAGTTGCTGCGTTTGCCCCACAAGCCGACGCTCAATTGCGAGCGCTTCCCCTTCCATGCGTTCGGCATGACCCAGCAGGGTGGAGCCTTCGTTGGTTAGGACGAAACCGTCCTTGGTCCGCTGGAAAAGCTTGTGTCCGAGCGCGTCTTCCAGGACGCGCAATCGTCGACCCATGGTTGGCTGCGTTTGCGCCAGTTTCCGGGCGGCGGCACCCAGCGTTCCTTCCCGGGCAATGGCCAGAAAGATGCGTAAATCGCTCCATTCCATGCGAAATCGGCTGCCGACGTGGTGTGATTGTTCGCATGCAATTATGCATGATCGCCATGCCGATATGTCTATTTGCGTGCACTATTGACTGACCTAGCATGCGGGACACGGGTTGCGACTCGGGCTATCCCGCGTCGCGATATCCCGGTCATCCATGGGACAGACGCAGGAGCTCACCGTGCACCATTTGCGGCTCGTGATAGCCGTTGCCAAGAAACTGCTCTTGGCGTTCGCCGCCCTGTTCGGTGCCGTGCTGTTTGTCCGCATGCTGTTGCTACCGGGGCTACAGGCCATATTCCATCCCGACGACTCCGTCACGAGCCTGGTGCGGCGGACCGGCACTATCGTTTCCGCCGTGCTGGCTTACTGGGCCTACGTCCGCATCGTCGAAGACCGCAATGCCAGTGAACTGCGCCCCGCGACACTCGCGGTCATGCTCGGCGGCGCATCCGGTGGTCTGCTGATAGCGATTTCGATGCTGTTGGTGCTTGCGCTCGGGGCGTATGAGATCACCGCCTACCATGGACTGCAGCACGGCCTGCTCGGCATCGGCGGTCTGATCGTGATTGCCGCGACCCTGGAAGAAATCGCCTACCGCTGCATCCTTTTCCGCATCCTAGAAACCGTCTGGGGCACCGTCCCGGCATTGTGTCTGCAGTCCGTGATTTTCGCGTTCGGTCATCTCGAAAATATCGAGGGCCGCGCCAGCATGCAGGAACTGGTCACGATGATCGTGTCGGTAACCTTGACCGGTGCACTCTGGACCCTCGTGTTCGTGCTTTCGCGCAACCTCTGGGCCGCCGCAGCGAATCACGCTGCGTGGAACTTCACGATCATCCTCTCCGGATTGCCCCTGTCAGGCATTGAAGACTGGCGTCGCATGGCACCGATGGTTGGCGAGTATCGCGGCCCGGTCTGGCTGACAGGAGGTTTGTTCGGTCCAGAAAGCTCCATCGTCACGATCGTCATGCTCGCGGTCACCGTCGCTGCCATGCTGTACTGGGCCAAGCGAAGGAATCGTCTCATCGGCGGCGCGGCATGGCGTGTCGATACGCTCAAGCCACTGCAACCGGAAGCCGGTCATGCCTGAAGCCTTGTCGCCACGCGGCATCGCCGCATCGCTGACCGAACATTGGTCGCCGCGCGTCATTGCCGAACTCGACCAGAGCTACGTCAAGGTCGCCAAAGTCCAGGGCACGATCGGCTGGCATAGCCACGAGAGCGAAGACGAGCTTTTCGTTGTCCTGAAAGGCTGCTTGCGCATCGACATGGAAGCGGGGCCGGTGGTCCTCAATGAAGGCGATCTGTTCGTCGTGCCCGCCGGTACGCGACACAACCCCAGCGCACCGGACGAGTGCCTGATCATGCTCATCGAGCGAAAATCGACGCTTCACACCGGCACGGTCGTGAACGAAAAGACGCGCACATTGGCGGAACAACTCCGCCCGGTCCCGAGCAATGCATGCTCGCGTGAATTCGACTAACCAAGTCAGACTTGGGTCGTTCGTATTTCAATGTCCGCTGCTGGCCGACAGCGGGCTCCCGAACCTGGGTCTGGCCGCATCGCTCAGGCGCATCGTCCGCTTTGATTCCAGGCAATGGACGACACTCTCGATTCGGGAATGGTCGGGCAACCTCCGGACTGCCCGGCGATTCTTCGTTCGACGAGCCGCCACTGGGGGAGTGACGATCGGCTCGTGATACGAAGGCGTTCTCCCTCGACATCCCGGACGATGGATGCCTCGTGCAGGCTTGCGCCGTGATCATTCCGAGAAACGACCCGGGCCGCTGCGGCGGCGCTGTGCCTCGCCCGTCGCGAACGGGGCCTTGCCGCAAGACGGCGATCCTCGCGTGTGGCTGGTTCCTCGTCACGCCGCATCGAGTCGACTCAAGCGGGCCTGCCACTGAACGACGCGGGGATGCCCGGCGCCGAGCGCCGCCTGCATGCGCGTCACGGCGCGTTCCAGATCGGCGCGCGCCCGTGGCCGGTCCTTGCCGCCTTGCCAGTCGGTGAGGGCGGCGACGGCGTCGCACACGCCCAGTTGCCAGCTCTCGGGATCGACCGAGTTCCCGAAGATTCCCTTCGCCTCCGCAATCTTCTCTTCGGCCAGATCGTTCCGGCCGACGTCCAGCGCGGCCTCCGCTGCGCCCAGCAGCATCCGGGCCAGGGCTGATTTCGATCCGCTGCCCATCGCGCGCAGTTCTTCCTCCGCGTGCTCGAATCGGGCGAAGGCCTCCTGCGGGCCGGCCGCTTTCAGGAGGGTTGCGCTGGCGATTTCCGCTTCCCGCAACGCGGCCCGCAGGCGCGATTGCGGCGGCACCTTGAGATCGTCGAGCGCCTGATGCGTTTCGGCGATCTTCGCGGTCCGCAGGGTTTCGTCGCCGGAAAGCGTCGCGATACGGCCGCCGAGAGCGGCCCATTGGACGCGAAAACGCTTCATCTGGTCGGGCGCGAATTCGCGGACCATGGCTTGCGACCGCTCCAGCACGGTCGCTGCCTCCTGGGGGCGCGCCAGGTCCACCGTGATCTGCGCCTGGCCGTACATCATCATGGCGATGTCGGCGGTGGGGCCGGTGGCTTTCAGGTTGAGTTCGACGCTGCGCTGCATTTCGTCGAGCCCCTGCACCACCAGGCCGACGCGGGCGGTGCAGTACGCCATCTGGCCCAGCGTCGCCAGGGCATCGGCGCTGTTCTCGCGTCCGAGGCGGGTGTACATGTCGATCGCGTTGCGGAATTGGGCACGCGCCTCGACCAGGTCGTCGGCCATTGCGAGCTTCACCGCGTAGGTGCCGAGGAGCATCGCGTTCTTGCGCGTGTCGCGCGGCGGGCTGCCCAAGGCGACGACCGCCTCGCGATAGAACTTCAACGTCTGGTCGAGCTTGCCCGACAGCAACTCGGACTCGGCCAATATGCGCCGGCAGCCCGCCTGAATGTCGCGAGCCTGCTCCGGTGCGAGCGTTGCGGCCTGCTGCAGGCCGGTCTCGGCCCAGCGGCGCGCTTCGTCCCACTTTTGACTGGTCCATTCCAGATCGGCGAGCGAACAGGACAGTTCGGCGCTGACGGAAGGCGGCAGGTTCTTCTTCGGATCGGTGAGCAGGGACAGCAGAACGGGTTCGAGCGCACGCGCGTTGCCGCGCTGCTCGTAGGCTTGCATGAGCGTGTCGAACAGCCGGGGATAGAGTTCGGGGTGGCTCTCGGCGGCCTGGGTGACGCGCTGCGCTGCCAGCGCGAGCAGGTCGTCGATCTTGATCGCCTCGTTGTTCGGCGCCGCCGATCCGAGCACCGAGAGCAGAAAGTCGACGGTCATGTCCGAACGCGCGGCCTGCGCCTGCGCATTGGCCTGCTCGGTTTCCGCCACCGCGCGCGCTGCCTGCGCGGCGTCGCGCTGCTCGGATGCCAGGCGCGCCTGCCACAGCGCCACTACGATCCCCGCCGCCAGGCTCAGTCCGATGGCCGCGGAAACGCCCAGCGCCAGTGCGTTGCGGCGGACGAAGCGCCGCACGCGATACACGCCGCCGTCCAGCGTGCGCGCCTGGATGGGGCGGTGCGCGAACGCATCGTCCAGATCCCGCAGCATGTCCTCGACGTTGGCGTAGCGGTCGTCCGGGGATTTCGCCAGGGCCTTCAGCGCGATGGCGTCGAGATCGGCGATCAGCTCGCGCGGCAGATCCGGGGTCTCGCCGGCCGTGCTCGGCGGTACCGGCAGGTCTTCGCCGATGCGTTTCACGCACGTGGCGATCGACAGGTTGTGGAAGTCGAACGGCGGCTTCCTCGCGATGAGGAAGTAGAGCAGCGCGCCGAGGCCGTAGAGGTCGGTGCGCACGCTGGCCTGGCCGTTGCGGACCTGCTCGGGCGAGGCGTATTCGAGCGTCAGCGGCTGCATGGTGTCCGCCCGGCGTTCCTCGTTGAGCAGGCGCGCGATGCCGAAGTCGAGCAGGTGCGCATGGCCGTCGCGATCGACCAGGACATTGTTCGGCTTGATGTCGCGATGCGCGACCGAATGCGCGTGCGCATGGGCCACGGCGGCGGCCACCTGGCGGAAGACGCCGATGCGCGCGTCGAAGTCCGCCGCCTGGGCGGTCCGGCTCCACGCATCCAGCGGCAGGCCCTCGACGAAATCGGTGACGAGATAGGGCTGCCCGCCCGCCGTCACGCCGCCGTCGATGAGGCGGGGGATGTTGGGGTGCTGCAGCTGCGCGAGCAGGTGGCGCTCCATCTCCAGCCGCGCGCGCAGTTGCGGCGTGTCGCCGTACAGGAACTTGATCGCCACGCGCTTTTCGTAGGTGCCGTCGCTGCGTTCGGCCATCCATACGTCGCCCATGCCGCCGCGGCCCAGCCGGTGCAGGGCGCGCCAGGGACCGACGCGCTCGCCGTCGTGGGTATGCGCCAGCGGATCCTGTTCCGCCCGCTCGATGTCGGCCAGCCATTGGCGCAGGGCGCGGGCATGCGCGGATTCGGCGGTGTCGAGCAGTTCGGCCAGGCGCGTCGCGCGCTGCTCCAGCGGCAGATCCAGGATCGCGTCGAGTTGCCGTTCGAGCAATGGCCAGTCGAGGGCGGAGTTGGGCGTCGACATGAGGGAAGTCGGTAGCGGATCGGGATGGACCGGGGAAAAATCGGAATTCGGGGCGAAAGGCGGGCATTGCTCGTGGATGAAGCGGCGTCCGGGGCGTCCCGGGGGCCGGGCGGGCTTTCCACCGCGTACGGCCCGGTTCGCCGATACGACGCTCGCCGCAGGCCGTGTTCTTCCGCCAAGGGCACCGAGCCCTCGCATCCGTCGAGTCCCCCCTGTAGTCGCCGGCAACGCGGGATGCGCCCGCGCCGCGTCAACGCGTTGCGTCAATCGGCCTCGCGCAAGCGGCCGATCATCCAGCCCCTGGCCTTGATCCAGTCGCGGCGCACGGTCCGCTCGTCGATGCCCAGCGCGGCGCCGATTTCCGCGTCGCCCAGTCCCACGTAGAACCTCAACGAGACGATCTGGGCCATGCGCGGAAATATCTGTCCGAGCTGGTCGATGACTTCGTTGATCTCCAGCACCTGTTCGGCGTGACGTCCGTCGATGTCAGGGGCGGCGTGTTCGTCGAGGGCTTCCGTGGGCGCGGCGCTGCCGCGCTTGCGCGCCAGCTTCCTGCGCGCATGGTCGGTGAGCACGAAGCGCATCGCGCGCGTGGCCAGGTAGTAGAAGTGGTTGATGTCCGTGACCACCAGGTCCGGCGATTCCTGCAGCTTGAGGTAGACCTCGTGGACCAGTGCCGTCGTCGACAGCGTGGGACTCGCGCCGAAGGCGTGGCGCTGCGCGTGCGCCGCGCGCAGCAGGTTGCGGTAGGCCTGCGTCATCATCGAGGCGAGGCTGTGGGACGGGTCGCGTATGGCGCTGTCCAATGTCTCCCGCAACCGGTCGAGGACGACGTCGTCGGCTGAATCGGCGGCTCCGGACATGCAGTGTTCCAAAGTTGCACTTCTGCTCATTGTAGCGACTCGCAGTGCATCCGATCGACGCCGTGCCGACCGCATCGCGCAAGGCCGGTTCGCAGCTGCGCACGGCCGCAGTCCACAGCCGCCGGAAAATTTTTTCGCCGCCGCCGGTGGTCGTGTCCGGATTCGCCGCGCTTTTGCGAGATAGGCACGACGACCAGGGATGAACGGACGAGCGAACCATGAGGCCGGGACGCCGCAAGAGCGGGAAATTTCCGCAGCGGCCGCCCCCGGAATTCGCTGCCGAATTGCAGAAATACATTATTCACGAAGTCACGACACCAAGGGTCGGTAGGATTCCGGCGCGCTCGCAGGGGTGAGCGCAGGGAGTGGGCGAGACAAGGGCCGCTCCCGCACTCGCAGACAAACTCGGATGTCCCGCCGAAATCAACGACGCCTCAACGGGCGAGGGGGGTTCATGCGTTCGAAATTCGGGAAATACGCGTCCAGCCGGCACCTGATCCGGCTGCGCGACGGCATCCTCGCCGGCGCTTGCATGGCCGCGCTGCTCGCATGCCCCGCGCATGCCACGACGCCCGGAACGCCGGGCACGCCGCAGTCGGCCACCCCCCTGTTCATCGAGAACTTCCAGAATGCCGATCCGGCGACCTGGGTGCGGTTGACGACGTATGCGCCGGACATCCCGGGCACCGGCAGCACGCCGAACCTTCCGCCCAAGCCCGCCGGCGAAAGCTACACCGCCGACGCGCCGTGGCTCACGGCGTGCAACGGCATGGTGCTGTCGTTCAATTCCGGCGGCGCCACGCCCGCCGAATGCGGCGCCGGCGGCTGGGACGGCGTGCGCCAGCTGGCGCAGGCGCTGGGCCAGGTCGACGGCATGACGCAGGCGCAGGCACGGCAGAACCTCGCCGTGGCCGCGTTCACGCAAGCCAATCCGGGCGCGAACCTGACGCAGTTCCGAACCTCGGTGGAGGTGCCCTTTCTGGCACCCTCGACGCGCTTCGTCACGTTCAGCGTCGATGCCGCCGCCATCAGCTGCTTCGCCGCGCATCCGGCGTTCCAGTTCGCGATCTTCAGCGGCGTGGGCGCGCCGATTCCGGTCGGCAGCACGCTGGATCCGTGCGCCGCAGGCACGCCGACCCAGCCGGTCGAGGCGATCGGTGGAAGCGCGGCGACCATCATCAACGCGGCGCGCTTCACGACCAATCAGTCCTATCCGTTCACGGGCACCTCGCTCGGCGTCCTGATGCGCAATGCGCAGGCAAGCGGCGGCGGCAACGACGCCGCCTTCGACAACATCCGCATCTACGACGCGACGCCGCAGCTGGACAAGACGTTTGCGCCGTCGGTCATCGCCGTCGGCGACACGGCGACGCTGACCCTGACGGTCACCAATACCGACGAGCTCGCCGCCAAGAGCGGGTTCTCCTTCACCGACGCGCTGCCGGCGGGCCTGACGGTCGCCGCCACGCCGGCGCCGGGCAACAGCTGCGGCGGTACGGTGACGGCCGCGGCCGGCAGCACCAGCGTCGCCCTTGCCGGCGGCTCGCTGGCCTCCGGGGTGGCCTCCTGCGCCGTCACCGTGCCGGTGATCGCCAGCGCCGTCGGCTCGTACACCAACGGGCCGGCCAACATCACCTCGTCGACCGGGCTCAATCCGCCGGCGAACGCCACGCTCATCGCGATGTCGACGCTGGGAACCGGTTGCCCGAAGGTGCCGATCTACACGAACACCGGCGAAGGTGCGCTGCTGCTGCAGGTCTGGGATCCGACCGACGGCACCGAGCTGGGCTCGGTGCCGCTGAGCGCCTCCTACGGCGACATCGCGATCACGGCGGACGGCAGCGTCGTCTACGGCGCGCATTTCAGCGAAGCCCTGCCGGAGGGCCGGACGATCGACCGGATCGATCCGAGCACCGGCGCGGTGATAGGCAGCTTCGAAGTCACCGGAGACATGGCCACCGACGACGTCACCGCCATCAACGGACTGAGCGTGCGCGGCGACGGCAATCTGCTGGCCGGCTCGTACCTGACCAGCAACATCTACATCGTGGACCCGGCGACGGGAGTGAGCACCCGGCTCGGCGCCGGCTTCCCGACGGACGTGGTGTCCGCCGGCGACTTCGTGACGCTGCCGGACGGAGACATCCTGGCCCTGGGCGCCCAGCTCGACGGCTCGGTCGCGGTGTACCGCATACCGCCCGATCTTTCGATCTTCCAGGTCGGCACGGTCGGCTCCACCTACGGTGCCGCCATGTCCGGCGGCGACCTCTACCTGATCGGCTCCGCGGGCGAGCTGTACCGCGTGGAATCCATTCCCACCACGGCCTCCACCGACGTGCTGCCGGCCACCCTCGTCGTCAACACGGGGCTGCCGTTCTACGGCGCGACGTCCGCCCAGGACGCGGGCGACAGCGTGTGCCATCCGGCGGTGCTGACGCTGCAGAAAACCTGGGTCGGTGCGCAGGTCGGCGACGCCGTCTCGGTGCAGGCCAGCATCGACGGCAACCTCATCGACAGCATGGACTCGCTCGTCGCGAGCCCGAACCAGACGACCACCGACGCCACGCCGATCACCGTGTACGGCGGCGACGTGGTCGATTTCTCCGAGACGTTCACCGCGGGTGCCGCCGCCGACTACGCCAGCGCGCTGGCCTGTACCGGAAACGCCAATCCGCTCGTCGGCGACACGCTGACCGTCGGCGCTGCCGACACCTCGATCGTGTGCACCTACACGAACACCGGCCTCAGCACGGATCTGGCGATCACCAAGACCGACGGCAGTGCGACCTACATCGCGGGCAGTCCGATCACCTACACGATCGTGGCGAGCAACGCAGGTCCGGCCGACGCGATCGGCGCGACCGTCGCCGACACGATTCCGCCGAGCATCGTGAGTCCGACCTGGACGTGCACCGGAGCCGGTGGCGCGAGCTGCCCCGCCTCCGGCGTCGGCGACATCAACGCGAGCGTGAACCTCCCCGTCGGCGGCACGGCGACCTTCGTCGTCGCCGGCACGGTCAGCGCGAGCGCGAGCGGCAATCTCGTCAACACGGCGACGGTCGCGGTGCCGGGCGGCATGAGCGATCCGGTGCCCGGCAACGACTCGGCGACCGACACCGACACCGCCGCGGGTTCGCCCTTCGTCTGCGACGTCTCGACGATCTTCGTCGGCCAGGGCAGTCCCACCCAGCTGAATGCGGCGGTCTACGGCTCCGGCGGCACCGCCACGTTCAATCCGATCGGGCCTGCATCCGACTGGATCTACAACGCCGTGGCCTACCGTGACGCCGATCGCTTCATCTACGCGATCACCCAGGCCAGGAACGCCGCGAACCCGGCCGGGCACCTGCTGAGAATCGACCCGACCACCGGCCTGGCCGCGGATCTGGGCGCGATCACCGGCCCGCTGGCGACCAGCGGCGCGAACATCGGAGCGTTCGACGCGTCCGACAACTACTGGATCGCCATCAGCGCCGGCACCGCCATCTACCGCCTCGATCTCACCACCCGTGTGGCGACGCCGGTCAACCTGGTGCCGTCGCAGGCGATCAACGTCAGCGATTTCACCTACGCCGACGGCTTCCTGTGGGGCGTGACCAACAGCGTGCAGACGCTGGTGCGCATCGATCCGGCCACCGGCAACATCGCGCAGTTCCCGGTGCCGTTCATTCCGGCGGGCACGTACGGCGCGATCTGGACCTTCGGCAACGGCAACCTCGGCCTCAGCAACAACGTCAGCGGCGTGATCTACCAGATCGCCGTGACCAATCCCGCGGGCACGCCGACGCTGACGCTGGTGTCCGCCTCGCCCGGCCCTTCGTCGAGCAACAACGACGGAACCGCCTGCATCGCACCGCCGGTCGACCTGGGCATCGTCAAGACCGGTCCTGCCACAGCGGCGCCCGGAGGCGCGCTGTCGTGGAATCTCCTCGTCACCAACCACGGTCCCGGCGCGAGTTCCGGCTTCACGGTCAGCGACGTCGTGCCGGCGGGCGTCACCGGTGTCGCCTCGCCGACCCCGGGGTGCACCGTCGCGGGCAACACCGTCACCTGCGTGGGAGGCGCTCTCGCCAGCGGCGACACGTTCACGATCACGATCACCGGCAACGCGCCCAACCCGTTCACCGCCGCCCTCACCAATACCGCGACGGTCACGGGCAACGAACAGGATCCCAATCCTGCCAACGACACGGCCGACGCCACCGTCGCGCCCCAGCCGCCGCAGTTGACCGTTTCCAAGACCGCCACGCCCAATCCGTTCGTCGTCGGTCAATCGGGCAGCTACGTCATCACCGTGCAGAACGCGGGTACGGGCCCGACCACGGCACCGATCACGGTTGCCGACACGCTGCCGTCGGGCGTCACCTTCGTCAGCGCGGCGGGCGCCGGCTGGAGCTGCACGGGTGCGCCAGCACTGAGCTGCACCTTCGCAGGGACCCTCGCCGCGGGCGCCACCACGACACTGACGATCGACGTCACGGTCAATGCCGGTGCGACCAACGCGGACAACAGCGCGACCGCAAGCGGCGGCGGCGATCCGGGCTGTCCGGCCGCCGGGCGCTGCACCGGTACGGTGGTCGTGCCGGTTTCGGCGATCGCCGACCTCGGCATCACCAAGACCGACGGCAGCACGATCTACACGCCCGGCAGCCCGATCACGTACACGATCGTGGCCAGCAACGCGGGACCGAGCATCGCGGTCGGCGCGACCGTGGTCGACACGATCCCGCCGGGAATCACCGGCGCGACGTGGACCGCGGTCTACTCGGCCGGCGCCTCGGGGCCGCCGGGCGGAACCGGCAGCATCAACGCGACGGTGACCATCCCCGCGGGCGGCACGGCGACGTTCACGCTGACCGGCACGGTCGACGCGAACGCGACCGGGCCCCTGACCAACACCGCGACGGTGGCGTCGCCGGCCGACACGCCCGATCCGGTGCCCGGCAACAACAGCGCGACGGACACCGATGCGCAGGGTCCGCAGCTGACCGTGGCCAAGAGCGCGACGCCCAATCCGTTCGTGGTCGGCCAGCCGGCGAGCTACGCGATCGTCGTGACGAACTCCGGCGGCGCGCCGACCAGTGCGCCGATCACCATCGCCGACACGTTGCCGGCCGGCATCACGCTGACGACCTCCGGCGGCGCGGGCTGGACGTGCACCGGCACGACGGCGCTGAGCTGCACCTTCAGCGGCACGCTGGCGGCGGGCGCGAGCACGACCTTGACCTTGAACGTCGACGTCGCCGCGAGCGCCGCGAACGGCGACAACACGGCGACCGCGAGCGGCGGCGGCGATCCGGGCTGTCCCGCGGCGACGCGCTGCGTCGGCACCGTCGTGGTGCCGGTGACGCCGGTGGCCGACATCGCGGTGCTCAAGACGGTCGACAACGCGACGCCGAACGTCGGCGAGCAGGTCACCTTCACGATCACGGCCACCAACCTCGGGCCCAACGACGCGACGGGCGTGGCCATCACCGACAGCCTGCCGTTCGGCATGACCCTGGTGTCGGCCACGCCGTCGGCCGGCACGTTCGACGCGGCCAGCGGACTGTGGACGATCGGCAACCTGCCCGACGGCGCCAGCCAGACGCTGACCCTGACGGTCTCCATCGACGTGGCCGGCACGCTGACCAACCATGCGGTGGTCAGCGCCTCCGACCAGACGGATCCCGACACCAGCAACAACAGTGCGGCGGCGGCCGTCAACGCGGAGCCCAGTGCGGACATCGGCATCCTGAAGACGGTGGACGACGCGGCGCCGAACGTCGGCAGCGACGTGACCTACACGCTGACGGTGACCAACCACGGCCCGAATGACGCGACCGGCGTGGAGATCACCGACAACCTGCCGGCCGGCGTGAGCTTCGCCAGCGCGGTGCCGTCGCAGGGTTCGTACGACAGCGGCAGCGGCGTGTGGATCGTCGGCGCTCTCGCCAACGGCGCCAGTGCGACGCTGACGATCACGGTCCACGTCGACCAGGCCGGCCCG
Organism: Dokdonella ginsengisoli; assembly: GCF_042652785.1. Classification (NCBI taxonomy): domain Bacteria; kingdom Pseudomonadati; phylum Pseudomonadota; class Gammaproteobacteria; order Lysobacterales; family Rhodanobacteraceae; genus Dokdonella; species Dokdonella ginsengisoli. The sequence goes on from NZ_JBHSHD010000006.1 coordinate 385,750, forward strand.
ATCACCAATACCGCGACGGTCACGCACCAGGATCAGTTCGATCCGAACCCGACCAACAACAGCTCCGGCACGACGATCAACGGACAGTCGGCCGACCTGGCGGTGACCAAGACGGTCGACAACGCGGCGCCCACCGTCGGCGAGCAGGTCACCTTCACGATCACGATCCACAACAACGGGCCGTCGGATGCAACCAATGTCGTGCTGACCGACCAGCTGCCGGCGACGTTGTCGTTCGTCTCGGCCGCGCCGTCGCAGGGCAGCTACGACCCGGCCGGCGGCCTGTGGACGATCGGCACGCTGACCGCGGCCGGACCGACCTCGACCGCCACGCTGACGATCACGGCGACCGTCGTCGATGCCGGCGCGACGACCAACACGGCCACGGTGACGGGAGCGGACCAGCCCGATCCGAACCCGGCCAACAACAGCGACAGCGCCTCGTTGAACGGCAATCCGCTGGCCGACCTGCTCGTGACCAAGAGCGGTCCGGCCACGGTGACGCCGGGCGACGACGTCGTCTACACGATCGTGGTCACCAACCAGGGCCCGAGCGAGGCGACCAACGTCGTCGTCGCCGATGCGACCCCGGCGGGGCTGGTCTTCGTGAGCAACGCCGGTGCCTGCACGACGGCCTACCCGTGCTCGATCGGCACGCTGGCGAACGGCGCCAGCGCGACGATCACGACGACGTACAGCGTGCCGGCGAACTACAGCGGCGCCAACCCGATCGTGAACACGGCCACGGTGAGCAGCGACACGCCCGATCCGGACCCGACCAACAACCAGGGTTCGGCACAGACGGGCGTGGGGCCGGGCAACGCCGATCTCTCGATCGTCAAGACCGGTCCGGCCGCGGTCGCCTCGAACGCTGCGATCAGCTACACGCTGCTGATCACCAACAACGGCCCGAGCCCCGCCAACGGCGCCAGCTACAGCGACGCGGTGCCGGCCGGCATCACCGGCATCACGGCGAGCTGCGGCGGTGAACTCGGCGGCGCGGCCTGCGTGACGCAGCCGACCGTCACCGGCAACACGGTGGCCGGCACCGTCGGCACCCTGCCGTCGAGCGGCAGCGTGCTCGTCACGATCAACGGCACCGCGCCGCAGGGGCCGCTGACGCTCAGCAATGCGGCGACGGTGACGCCGCCGCCGGGCGTCAACGATCCGGATCCGAGCGACAACCAGGACGACGTCGACACCGCGGTGGGTGCACCGACGGCGGACCTGGCCGTGCAGAAGACCGGTCCGGCCAGCGCGACACCGGGCACCGAGGTGACCTACACGCTGACGGTGACCAACAACGGCCCGGACGATGCGATCAACGCGACGCTGGACGACCCGACGCCGCCGGGCCTGAGCTTCGTCTCGGCGACGCCGCCGTGCGCGGCCGGCTTCCCCTGCGATCTGGGCACGCTCGCCGACGGTGCGATCACGACCATCACGGTCACGTTCGCCGTCGACGCGGGTGTCACCGGCGATATCGTGAACACCGCCAATGCCGGCAGCGACACGCCCGATCCGGACCCGAGCAACAACGACGACAGCGTGACGACGCCGCTCGCGCCGCAGGCGAACCTGGCGGCGGTGAAGACCGGTCCGGCGGTCGTCGGCACGGGCGGTGCGATCGGCTACACGGTCGTCGTCAGCAACGCGGGGCCGGGTGACGCCGACGGCGCGCTGTTCAGCGATCCGGTTCCGGCCGGCATCACCGGCGTGACCGCGGCGTGCGGCAGCCCGACCGGCGGCGCCGCCTGCGGTCCGGTCGACGTCGTCGGCAACACGGTGACGAGCACGATCACCACGCTGCCGGCCGGCGGATCGGTGACCTTCACCCTCGGCGGCACGGCGCCGGCGAACGCGACCGGGCTGACCAACACGGCCGGCGTGGAGCCGCCGCCGGGCACGACGGATCCCGATCCCAGCGACAACGAGGACTCGGTCGACACCGACGTGGTCGAGACGGCGACCGCCGCCGACCTCGCCGTCGTCAAGACCGGTCCGGCGAACGTCGCCGCGGGAAGCGATGCGATCTACACGATCGTGGTGACCAACCACGGTCCCGATCCGGCCGTCAACGTGGTGGTGGGCGATCCGACGCCGAGCGGACTGGTGTTCGTGTCGAACGCGGGCGCCTGCACGACGGCGTACCCGTGCGCGATCGGCAGCCTGGCCAGCGGCGCCAGCGCGACCATCACGACGACCTATGCGGTGCCCGCCGCCTACGCCGGTCCGGATCCGATCGTGAACACGGCGAACGCGACCAGCGATACGCCGGATCCGGACGCGTCCAACAACAGCGACACGGCCACGACGCCGCTGGCCGGCACGCCGGGAGCGGACCTCGTCGTGACCAAGACCGGTCCGGGCAGCGCGACCGCGGGGCAGACGATCAGCTACGCGATCCAGGTCGTCAATCACGGTCCCGACGCCGTGGCCGACGCGGTGCTCGACGATCCGACCCCGGCGGGCCTGACGTACGTCTCGTCCAACGCGCCGTGCGCCGGCGGGTTCCCGTGCGCCCTGCCGCCGCTGGCGAACGGTGCGAGCGTGAGCTTCACGGTCACCTACACCGTGCAGCCGGGCTACAGCGGCACGATCGCCAATGTCGCCACTGCGCAGTCGCCGACGGTGCCGGACCCGGTGCCGGAGAACAACACCAGCACGGTGTCGACGCCGGTGGGCGGCACGCCCGAAGCCAGGCCGGTGCCGGTCGACGCGCGCTGGATGCTGATGCTGATGAGTGTGCTGCTGATGCTGGCCGGCGTTCCGTACGTGCGCAGGCGGCGCTAGTCCGCCGCGAGGAAGCCCCCGGGAGCGTCACGCCCCGGGGGCCACCGCCGAGGCATTGCGTGTCCGGCGGGCGGCGTGGACTGCCGCCCTCCGCGCCGCGCGACTTCGCCAGGGTGGCCGCCGTCGGCGTATTCCGCACGGTGCCGGCGTTTCTGCGTCCCCGGCCTCCGCCGGTGCGGCGGGGCGTGATCACGCCGTCGCGAAAGGCCCTCCCTCACGAACGCACCGATCGTCCCTTCGACGCGATTCAAGGGAGCGTTGAACAACGTTCACCGGTCCCGGCCGGCGGATCGCATTGCACGTCGTGCGCATACGTGAAAATTCGTAATACCCTTCACCGTTCGATTCCCGAGGGGCGAATCCACGTAGGATTGATGCGCGCCTGAAGGCATTGCGGGGCATGCCTCCAGACGCCGGGTCCGATCGATGCTGCTTCCGGCGTGAGCCTATGACTCAGATCCAGCCCGATGTCGCGCTGTCCCCCGATGCGGTCACGCAGACGACGTTCAACCAGGTCTATGCGGACCTGCGCCGGCGGGCGCGCAAGCTGCTGGCCAGCCACCAGACCAGTTCGCTGAACACCACCGCGCTGGTCCACGAGGCCTATCTGAAGTTCGGCCGGTCGCCCCGAGCCGCCGGCAACACCCTGCATTTCTTCAACGCCGCCTCGATGGCGATGCGCCAGGTCATCGTCGACCACGCGCGCTATCTGAATGCACGCAAGCGCAGCGCCGAAGTCGTCGTGACCCTGGGCGACCACGTCAACGAGGAAAGCGTCGTGACCGCCGGCGAGACGATACGGCTGGACGACGCGCTCGAGGCGCTGCGCACGCACGATGCGTCGCTGGCGCAGGTCGTGGACCTGCACTTCTTCGCCGGCCTGGGCTTCTCCGAAATCGCCGCGTTGCGCCGCGTGTCGCTGAGCACGATCGAGCGGGAGTGGCGCGCCGCCCGCGCGCTGCTGTACCGCGACATGGCGGAGTAGGCCTTGGATCCCGCCGTCGCGGCGTTGCTGCGCGAGGCGCTGGGCCTGCCCGAGGCGGTGCGCGAAGCATGGATCGACGCGGCCTGTGCGGGCGATTCCCGGCTCGCCGCCGAAGTGCGCGAACTGCTGCGCCGCGATGCGCAGCGAGGCGGCATCCTCGACCGGCCTCTGGGCGCGCTCGCCCGGGGTCTGCAGCTGCGCAGCGACGAGAGCGAAGGATCACAGGACCTGGTCGGCCAGCGTGTCGGGCCGTTCCGTCTCACGGCGCTGCTCGGCAGCGGCGGCATGGGCGTGGTCTATCTGGCCGAACGCGCGGACGCGGCGCCGGAGCGGCCGGTCGCGCTGAAGCTGCTGCGCCACGAGAAGCTGCACGGCGATGCGCAGGTGCGGTTCGCGCGCGAACGCCGCATTCTCGAGCGCCTGTCCCATCCGAACATCGCACGCCTGATCGACGGCGGCCTGGACGAGCACGGCCATCCGTGGATCGCGATGGAATACATCGACGGCGAGCCGCTCATCGGCTGGTGCGATGCGCGCCGGCTCGGCATCGCCGAGCGCCTGCGCCTGCTGCTGGACCTGTGCGACGCCGTCGAGTACGCGCATCGGAACTCGATCGTCCATCGCGACATCAAGTCGAGCAACGTGCTCGTCGATCGCCACGGTATCGCCAAGCTGTTCGACTTCGGCATCGCCAAGCAGCTCGACGAGGACGACTCCGAGGTGCCCGCGACGGACACGAAGGCGCGCCTGCTCACGCCCGTGTATGCCGCGCCCGAGCAGATCCGCGGCGAGAAGGTGACGACGGCGACGGACGTGCACGCGCTCGGCCTGCTTCTGTACGAGCTGCTCTGCGGGCGGCGCGCATACGGCGGCGAGACGGTCGCGCAGTTCGACCTGCTGCGCGAGATACTCGAGCGCGACGCGCCGTCGATGAGCGCGCGGCTGATGTCGTCGGAGGTTCCCGCCGCGCGCGACATCGCCGCCGAACGCGGCCTCGGCGAACGCGCGCTGCAGCGCCTGCTGCGCGGCGACCTGCACTACATCGTCGCCAAGGCGCTGCGCAAGGAGCCGCAGGCGCGCTACCGCACCGTCGCCGGGTTCAGTGACGACCTGCGCCGCCATCTCGCCGGTGAACCGGTGCTCGCCGTCGACGGCGCGCGCGCCTACCGCCTGCGCAAGTTCGTCGCGCAGCACCGGCTCGCGGTCGGCCTCGCCTCGACCGCCCTGCTGCTCCTGCTCGCCGCCCTGGTCGGCATGGCCTGGCTGGGTGCCCGGCTGCGCACGCAGGCCGAGCGCGCGGACCGGCAATCGCGCACCGCCGTGGCCACGCGCGACTTCCTGCTCGACCTGTTCAAGGCGGCCTCGCCCGAACGCACGCTCGGCAACGTTCCCAGTGCGGTCGAACTCGTCGAGATCGGCAAGAAGAGCGCGCAAAGCCAGCTCGACGCGCAGCCGGAGCTGCAGGCCCAGCTGCTGCGCACGGTCGGCAACATCTACGTCAACCTGGGCAGGTACGACTCGGCGCTGTCCACGCTCGGCCAGGCGCGCGGCATTTCCGGGATCGAGTCCGGCGACACCTCCGTGGCGACGATGCAGCTGGACGTGGACATCGCGTACGCGACCTACATGGCGCACCGCAATTCCGATCAGGTACGGCCGCTGCTCGAGCGCATCGTCGCCACGCAGCGGGAGCTGCCCGCGGCGCAGCGCACGCTGCTGGTGCCGGCATTGACGAAGCTGGGTCTGCTCGAAGTCGACCGCAGCCAGTACGCGCGCGCCGAGAAAGTGCTGCGCGAGGCGGTCGATCTGGCGCGTGCCGAGGGCGAGGCCGGGCAACGCCCGTTGAGGGAGGCCCTGCTGGCGCTGTCCAACGCGGTGAGCCTGGGCCGGCAATCGTCCAGCTCGGTCGACCTGCTGCGCGAAGCACTGGCGATCGCCAGCCGCACGCTGCCGGCGGACGATCCGGATCGCGCCAACCTGCAACTGAACCTGGCCGCCGCGCTCGCCGTCAACGGCCGGCTCGGCGAAGGCGAGGCGATCCTGCGCGAGGTCGTCGAAACGCAGAAGCGCGTTCTCGGAGAGCGGCATCCGCAGTACGTCGTGAGCCTGGTCACGCTGGCGGACGTGCTGTCGCGCGAGCAGAAGTTCGACGAAGCCGAAGCGCTGTTCGCGCAGGCGCTGGCGATCGCCGAAGGCGTCGACAAGACGGGCGACGTGGTCGTGCTGTGCCTGCGCCGCCTGGCGTTCGTGAAGCAGCAGCAGGGCGACCCGGCGGCGGCGCTGCCCTACGCCGAGCGCGCGCTCGAGACGGGCATGGCCAAGTACGGCGAGGACAACGTGCGCACGCTCGACGCGGGCCTGACCCTCGTCGACATCCAGCTGCGCATCGGCGAATACGCCAAAGCCGAAGCGATGGCGCGCGACGTCCTCGCCCGCACCAAGCGCCTGAGCATGCCGCTGATGGTGTCGTTCGCCTCGATCCGGCTCGGCCAGGTCCTGCGCGGCGCCGGCCGTCCCGCGGAAGCGGTGCCGCATCTTCGCCGCGCCATCGATACCCTCGATGCGAGCCGCGGCGAGCGCAACCTCGATTCGCTCACCTCCCTGCTCGAGCTGACGAAGGCCGAGCGCGACGTGGGCCACGTCGAGATCGCGCGCGAACGCGCCCGCGCGGCGGCGGCGTTCGCGCCCGGTACGCTGCCGGTCGACGACGTCAGGATGGTGCAGGTGCGCGCACTGCTCGCGCAGCTGGATTACCTGCAGGAGCGTTGCGCCGGGCCGGCGCTGGCGGATCTGGAAGCGTTCCGCGCCCGTCTCGAGCGCGATACGCCGAAGGCGACGGGCGCGATCGCCGGCGCCGCGCTGATGGCGAACCTGTGCCGGCGGCAGCTGCTGGGCCGCGCGGCGGCCGATCCGCGCAACGACGTGCCGGTCCGGACCTATGCCACGCAGATCCTGCAGATCGCCGCAGCTGATCCGTTCTATCGCAAGATGGCGGCGCAGGCGCTGGGCAGGAAGTAGCGCAAGCCGTTCGCGCGGCGCGCGCGGTCAACGCCGGCCGCGTTGCCCGGCGGAGTCGCCGTGCGGCGAATCGGGCAGGTCGTAACCGCCGCCGAGCGCCTTGATCAGCGAAATTTCCGCAGCCAGGCGCTTGCCCTGCGTGTCGGCGAGCTGGGCTTCCTCGCTCAGCAGCGGAATCTGCGCCTCCAGCGCGGCGACGCGCGAAACCAGGCCGCGGTCCCGGTGCGCCTGGGCGTCGTCGGCGCCCTGGCGTACCTGCAGGTACTTCTCCTGCTCGAGCCGCGCCTGCTCCTCCATGCCCTGCATCTGGGTGGCGGCGACGGCGACGTCACGTACCGCGTTCAGCACCGCCTGGTTGTACTGCTCGATCAGCGTGTTGCTGGCGGTGCGCGCCTTGCGCAGGTTGGCGTTGAGCTGGCCGCCGTCGAACAACGGCAGGGTCAGGCCCGGCACCAGGCGGAACTGGCGGCTGTTGATGTGCAGCACGTCATCGATGCGGATCGCGTTGAAGCCGAGCAGGGCCTTGATGTCGAAGCTCGGATAGAACGCGGCCCTGGCCGCGTCGATCTGGTCGAACGAGGACTGCACGTACCAGCGCAGCACGACGAGATCGGGCCGGTGCGAGAGCAACGCGTAGGACAGCGTCGCCGGCAGCTGGGGCTGTGGCTGCGGCAGGGGCACCGCCTGGATCGCGGCGAAGTCGTCCGCGCCGGCGCCGACCAGGGCGCGCAGCACTTCGCGCAATCCGATCACCTGCGTGTGCGCCAGCGACAGCAGCTGTTCGGTCTGCAGTAGCTGTTCGTTGGCCTTGGCGACCACGGTCTGCGTGATCAGGCCGCGTTCCTTGCGCGCCTTCATCGCGGCGACGGACTCGGCGAGGATGTCGCGCGTCCGCTCGAGCAGCGCGATCTTGCGCAGGGTCGTCTGCAGGCTGAAATAGGTCTGCGCGACGGTGGTGGCGATTTCCAGTTCCACCGCGGCCGCTTCGGCCAGCTGCGCGTTCTGCGCGCCGATGGTGGCGTCGACCGCCGAGCGCTGCAGGCCCCACAGGTCGAACACGTAGCTGCCGGCGATGCCGGCCGAGGACACGGTGCCGTCGCGCGCGCCGGAGTTGTAGCCGCCGTCGTCCAGGCCGGGCACCGGGTCGGTGATCGAGAACGGCCCGACGCGGCCGTCGGCATCGGACCATTGCCGGTACACGCGGGTGAACGCGGCGGCCTTGAACTGCGTCGCCGCGCGCGCACGGCGTACGTCCGCGCGTGCCTGCTCGACGCGCTCGCGCGCGACGCGCACGCCGGGCGAATCGGCCAGGCCGCGTTCGATCAGCGTGTTCAGCTGTGCGTCGTCGTAGCGCGTCCACCAGCGCGCCGGCGGCCAGCCGTCGCGGGCGAGGCGGATGTCCGTGGCCAGGTCGATGCGTTCCGGCGCGATCATCGGCTTCGGCGCGCTGTCTTCGCGGATCAGCGCGCACGACGACAGCGCGCCGAGCAGGACGAGGAAGCCGCTGCGCATCCAGCGCATGCGGCTTCGCCGCGAAGGGTCGAACGGGGCTGTGCGGCCGGTCATGTGTACGCAGCTTCCCGGTGGGAGAAGGACTCGTCCGCCCGCGCGGACGAGGTCGTGAGGTACTGCACGCGCGCGGCGAGCCGATACAGCTGGCGCCGCGCGGCGGCGTAGGCGTCGTCTGCGCCGGCGGCCGGCGGCACCGGCAGGGCCGCGTCCGGCGGCAACGCGGGGAACATGTCGCCGCTGGCGATCAGTTCGTCGGCGTAGCGCTGCAGGCGAGCGGCGACGCCGGCCTGCGCATCGGCCAGCGCGTCGCGGCGCGAGGCGTCGAAGCGGTCGACGTGGGCGTCGAGCGCGCGGCGCAGCGCACCGGCGTCGAGCAGGATCTCCCGCGCCTGCGCGAGGAGGTTCTGCAGGCGCAAGGTGGTCCCCTCGCGTTCGCCTTCGGCCTGCTGCCAGTCCGGCTCGAACGCCACGCGCGACAGCGTTTCCTCGCAGGCACCGAGCGCGGCCCAGGCGCGGGACGAGGAGGCCGATGCGGCCAGTGTGCCGGCGCCGGCGCGCTCGCCGATCAGCGCGGCGATGCTCCTGAGCAGCGCGCCGATCTGCTGCACCAGCGGTTTGCCTTCCGATTCCGGCCAGAGCAGGGTGTGGACGAGGTAGGACGCCGTGATGCCGAGGCCGATGCCGACCAGGCGGTCGCGGATGCCGGTGAGGTCGGTGCTGGCGGAGAAGTCGCCGAGGATCGCCAGCGAGAAGGTGAACATGATCTGCATGCCGGCGTAGCTGACGCGTTCGGAGCCGGCCGACAGATAGGCCGATGCCGCCAGCACCGGCAGCGTGATCAGCAGCAGGCCGACGAGGGTGTCCAGCTGCGGGATCACGAACACGGTGAGGAACAGCGCCAGTCCGCCGCCGATCAGCGCGCCGATCACGCGCAGCCGGATCTTGCGGCTGGAGGCGCCGAGCGAGGGCTGCGCGACGATCAGGCAGGTCATCATCACGGTGTGGATGCCGGTCCAGTCCGCGCCGACGTAGAAGACGTAGCACGCCATCATCGCCAGGAGGGTCTTCAGCGCGAACTGCACGTAGACCCGATTGCTGCGCGCGTCCGCGGCGAGCAGGCCGCCCTTCGTCGCGGCTGCTGCGTCAGCGGGCTGCTCGCCGCGCTCGGACAGGGCACGCAGCGTGCGCCACATCTGCGCCGGCGGCGCGTGCGATGCGTCGTCGTCGTCCGGGATGGCGAGGCCGTGCAGGTCGAACGGCGTTTCGGTCCGGATGCACGCGTCGAGCCGGTGTACGGCGGCGCGCAGCGCGGCGATCGAGCCGGCCGCCGCGTTGCCGGCCGGCTGCAGATGCAGCGCCTGCTCGCGCAGCGACGCCAACGCCGCGGCGAGCACGAGGTGGCGTGCCTGCCCGCCCTGGAACGCCTTGTCGCGCATCCAGGCGAAGCGCAGCAGCTTCTGCACGGCGAGCACGCCGTGCGACAGCTCTTCCGCGGCGAGCGCGGGCGCGTCGCTGCGCTCGCCGGCGGCGTACGCGAGCGCCGCGTCGACCTGCGCCAGCTGGCGCTGCACCTCGGCTTTCAGCTGCTGCAGCGGCTCGGCCGGCAGCAGCAGCGCGTTGATCAGCACGCAGACCGTCAGCGGATAGATCGCGGCGATCCACGCCCACAGGATCGCGCGCACCACCAGTTCGGGGCTGTCGATCAGGTCGAAATAGCCCTGCACCGCGGTGATCACCACCGCCACGATGTAGAACACCGGGCCGAGCCGGGAAGCGCGCATCAGGAACAGGCAGCCGAACAGCAGCGCGGCCACCGCCACGATGCGCCAGGCCGGATCGCCGAAGGTGAACTTCGCCAGCACGATGGCGGCGGCGACCGCCAGCGTGATGCCGAGGAACATCAGCAGCCCGACCAGTCGCGTCAGCACGAGGTTCGCCTGCGTGGCGAAGAAGACGATGAACAGCGACACCGCCAGGAACGGCACCTGCAGCGCCTGCGACACCACGATCACGATCGCGCACGACAGCAGGCAGCGCAGCGCGACGTTCCAGCGCCCGGGATAGGCGCGCAGCTCCGCTACCAGCGACGGCATCGCCGCCGCCCAGCCGCTTGCGGCTGCTTCGCTCACCTCAGCGCCCGCCCTGCGCCGCCGGTCCGGTCGAACGCGTTTCGCCGCGATGCACGATCGCCACCGCCGAGGCGCCGACGCGGAACAGCGATTCGTCCGGCTTTTCCACCCGGATCTTGACCGGGAAGCGCTGCGACACGTGTACCCAGTTGATCGTCCTCGCCACGCGCGGCAGGCCGTCCAGCCAGGTGCCGCCGTCGGTCGGGGTGACGCCGTAGCCGACCGACTCGACCTCGCCCTCGAAGCGCCGGCCGCTGTCGCTCATCAGGTACACGGTGCAGCGCGTGCCGGGTTGGACGTTTTTCAGATCGGTCTCGCGGAAGTTGGCAACGACGAACCATTCGTCGGTGGCGATCAGGGTGAACACCGGCTTGGCCGGCGAGGCGTACTGTCCGGCCTGCGTGTCGAGCGCGACGATGCGGCCGTTGAACGGCGCGCGCACCGTGGCGTACTCCAGGCGCAGTTCCGCTTCGGTGACCTGCGCCTGCGCGGCCGCCTTCTGCGCCACCAGCGCGTCGACGCCGCTGACCGCGGCGGCGGCCTGTCGCGACTGCAGCAGCACCGCGTCGAGCTGCGCCTGCGTGGCGCGCTGCGCGGTACGCGCCTTGTCGATGTCCTCCGGCGAGGCGTAGCCCTGGCCGAGCAGCGGTTCGAGGCGGCGCAGCGTGTCGGCGGCCTGTCTGGCGTTGGCGCGCGCCGCGGCGACCGAGGCCGCCACCGACTGCGCGTTGTACTGCTGCGCATCGACCGTGCGCTGGGTCAGCTCGATCTGCTTGTCGAGCGCGTCAAGCTGCGCCCTGGCCTGCGCCAGCGTCGCCTCGAACGGGCGCGGATCGAGGCGGAACAGCAGGTCGCCCTTGCGCACCTTCTGGTTGTCGCGCACCGGCATCTCGACGATGCGGCCGGCGACTTCCGGCACCACGTTGATCGTGTCGGCGAAGGCGTAGGCGTCGTCGGTCTTCGGCGAGCGGTCGACCATCCACAAGGCCGCGATCAGCAGCACGAGCGCGACCAGCGCGATCAGCAGCGCGGGGAGCTTGCTCTTCTTGGAAGCGGGCGTATTCATGGGGCCGTTCCGGTCATTGATGGAAGACGAGCAGCCAGATCAGCACGGCGAAGATCGCCGTCAGCGCGGGGTAGCTCAGCGGCAACGGCTCCAGCACGGCGACGCGCCGGCTCGCGCCGAGCACGAGGTGCACCAGCACGGTGGCGATCACGCCGCCGGCCATGCAGAACAGCCAGTCGGGAAAGCCGGCGCCGAACAGCACGATCGACGGCGCCATGCGGCAGCCGGAAAGACACAGCGCGGCGAGCAGCAGTGCTGCCGTGGCGAAGGTGCGCGCGTGCCGGCGGCGGCCGCCGCACGGTTCCCGCTCAGGACGCTTCATCGCTCCCGCCCCTCCCCGTCGTCGCGTTCCCTATGCTAAGCGACCGCGTGCGTCGCGGCGCGTGGCGTCGTGCCGGCGTCGCCGCGGGGGCGCAGGCGTGTGCCATCCTCATCGCGCCAGCCATTCCGGCCTGGACGAACCGCGCGGAACCAGCACGGTGCGGTCGAAATGCCAGGGCGTCCTGGACAGCACGACCTGGTCGGTGATGCCCTGGTAGGTGCCGAGCGGCGTCTGCGCGACGAAGGTGTCCGGCGCGGCGTAGGTGTGCTCGTCGCCGGAGCCGGCCGTTTCAGCGGCGTAGCGCTTGTCGAACACGCCGAGCGCGAGCTGCCACAGCACGGTGCGCGTCAGCGACACCACCACGCGCCAGCTGCCGCCCTCCACGGCGCGGCGGCGCAGCGCGGACAGCACGCCGACGGTGCCGAGCCAGCCGACCACGTAGTCGCAGATCGGCACGATCGGCGGCTGCCTGGGCTGACCCGGCGAGCCTTCGTGCGCGAACAGGCCGGCGACGGCGGCGCCGATCTCGTCGAAGCCGGGCCGGTTCGACCACGGGCCGTGTTCACCATGCAGCACCACGCTGACGTGCACCAGGCCGGGACGTTCGGCGGCGAGCGATTCGGCATCCATGCCGTGGCGGCGCAGGAAGCCGGGGCGCTTGTTGGCGAAGAACACGTCGGCGCCCTGCAGCAGTTCGCCGAAGCGCTGGCGGTCCTCCGGCGCGTCGCCGAGCACCGTCGAGCGCATGCCGACCTGGGTGGTCCAGAAGAAGCCCTCGATCTCGGTGTCGTTGGGGCGCCAGAGGTTGAGCACGTCGGCGCCGTACAGGGCGAGGTCGCGGCCGATCGCGGCGCCGGCGATGACGTGGCCGAAGCCCATCGCGCGGATGCCGTCGAGCGGTTTCTTTGCGTCCTTGGAGAACGGCATCGGCTCGGAGTCGCCGATCTTCTCGACCTGGATCAGCGGCAGCGTCGACAGCACCTCGGTGTACTGCCGCTCGCGCCGGAATTCCTCGTTGGTGCGCACCATGCCGAGCACGAGCCCCTGCTCGGCGGCGGCGTTTTCCAGTTCCAGCGCGTTCCATTGCAGGATGGCGTTGCGCACCGACTCGGTACTGTCGCTGCAGCGCAGGAAGTTCAGCGCGCGATGGCGCAGCGCCGGATAGAAGTTCAGCGGCAGCACGTGGCGGCCGTCACGGGTTTCGTGGAACAGCGGCAGCTTCATGAACGGGTTGTATTCGTCCGCACCCATCGCCGGCGGACGGTCGTTGATCAACTCCCATTTGCCCTCGAAGAAGCAGCAGAAGCGGCGCAGCGCCTTGCGCACGTCGACGTGCACGTCCTGCTCGATTCCGGTGCGCTCCTTGAACAGCGTGGCGGCAGCGACGGTCTTCGCCGCCAGGCCGATCGCCGACATCGTGCCGAAGCGGATCGGACTGGGCAGGATCGGATCGGCGCCGTAGAAGCTGAGCTTGCCGCCGAGGTCGGCCACGCGCATGCCGACGTCGGCGAGCACGTCGTCGACGCCGCGGTGCAGGTCGAAGGCCGGATCCGTCGCCGGCCGGGACAGTTTCGTGCGCAGCGTTTCCGACAGCCGGTCGGTGGGCGGGTTTGCGGAAGAGGCGGGCGAGTTCATGGATGAAGTCCTTCGGTCGACGCAGAGGAGCCAGACGCGGCGGCGCAGCGGGAGCCGCGCCTACGCGCGAAGCGGCGTTTCCACGTACACGATGCCGGTCAGGTTTCCCTGCGCGGCGAGCAGGGTCTTGCGGCCGGAGCCGTCGAGATTGGCGACGTAGAGCGAGCCGGCGAGATCGGTGATGAACATCCGCCCGTGCTTGAGGTCCAGCGCCAGCCCGATCGCTTCCATCAGGTGCGTGACGAGGATCTCCGGCTCGATCTTCCTGCCGGGAACCGGATCCATCGGCGCACGGTTGACCGTATTGCCGCGCGGCGGGTCGCCGCGGTCGGTCCAGTACAGCATCCGGCTGGCCGGATCGAGGTCCAGGTCGATCGGTTCGGGCAGGTCGTCGAACAGCAGTTCGACGTCGTCGCGCGCGACGGCCGTCCGTCCCGACGGCATCTGGATGCCGGCGCGGAAGATGCGCCCCTGGCCGGCGTCGTCGTCGCCCTTCTGCGTCCAGTAGAACTTGCCGCCTTCCGGGTCGACGGCGATGCCGACGCACCAGTTGCGCGCGTCGAGCCGGTCGCTGTCGCCGGAGCCGGTCTGCACCAGCGTCTCGAGCTGCGAGCCGTCGGCATTGCAGCGCATCACGCGCATGCCTTCGCGGTCCGACCAGTACAGCTTGCGGCTCGCCGGTTCGAAGACCACCTGCTTCGGCGTGAACGTGCCGCCCTGCGCAACGACGACCGTGACGTTGCCGCCGTCGAAATCGGCGCGGTAGATGGAGCCGTCGTTGGCCTTCGGGTCGGCGCCCATGTTGGTCCAGTACAGATGGCCCCTGGCCGCGTCGACGGTCAGTCCGTCGGGCAGCTTGCGGCCCTCGCTGACCAGGGTCTGCAGATCCGAGCCATCGGTGTTCGCCGACAGGATCCGGCCGCCGCCCAGGTCCAGGAAGAACAGACGCTGCGTCGTGCGCGCCGTCGATTCGTCGCCGAGTTGCGAATTCATCTCTTCGTCCTCCTGCGTTCGGTTCGGATCAGGCCAGCCCGTGCGCTTTGCGCAGCGCCAGCAGGCCGATCAGCACGCGGTTCTCTTCGTCGGCCAGCTCGGCGACCGGACGGTCGCCGGCCTGCTTCAGCACGCCGTCGACGATGGCCCGCTTGAGTGCGTCGTCGACGTCCGGCGTGCCGAGCGCCTGCATCATTCCCGCCAGCGGGTCCATCAGGTGTTCCATGAAGTGGTGGATGCCGCCGGTGCCGCCGCCGAGGTGCCATTGCAGGCTCTGGCCCATGCAGCCCCAGCGCATGCCGGGGCCGTAGCTGACCGCGGCGTCGCAGTCCTCGACGCTGAGCACGCCCTGCTGCACCAGGTAGAGCATTTCCTTGTAGAGCGCCGCCTGCAGCCGGTTGGCGACGTGTCCGGGCAGCGCCTTGTGCAGGCGGATCGCCTTCTTGCCGATCGCGTCGTAGAACTGCATGGCGTTCTCGATGGTCTGCCCGGAGGTCTTCGCGCCGCCGACTACTTCGACCAGCGGAATGACGTGCGGCGGATTGAACGGATGGCCGATCACGCAGCGCTCCGGGTTGGCGCACTCGGCCTGGATCACGTCCATCGTCAGGCCCGACGAGCTCGACGCGAGGATCGCCGTCTTCGGCGTGTACGCGTCGATCTGGGCGAAGAATCGGGCCTTGAAGTCGGGCCGCTCCGGACCGTTCTCCTGCACGAAGTCGACACCGTCGAGCCCTTGCTTCAGGTCGGCGGTGAACGCGAGTCGATCGCGGCTGGCGCCGGCGGACAGGCCGATCTGCTGCAGGAGAGGCCATTCCCGTTCGACGTACCGGCGCAGCGCGTCTTCCGCGTTCGGAGCGGGATCGATCGCGATCACGTCGAAACCGCGCGCGAGGTAGAACGCGGCCCAGCTCGAACCGATGACGCCGGTGCCGACGACCGCGATGCGTTTGACCGATGAGGCGAAGGACATGCTCGGATCTCCTGGTGACCCTCTGCCGGAGGGTGTGGTTTCGAACGGGAATTCAGCGGCGTGACGGGAGCGCCCGGCGCCCGCGCGAGCCTCGTCGCGGCCTCAGGCACGGCTGGTCTGGTCGATCGAGAAGCTCTCGACGTGCGGAATGCCGGGCAGGTCTCCCGCCACGCGCGAAATGAACTGCGCACGCGTCATCGAATTGGTGATCACCAGGAAGCGGAACTGGTAGGCGCTGTCTTCGTAGGTCACCGACAGGCTGTCGGTGAGCATCGACAGGCTGTGGCCGTGCAGGAACGCGTGCACCGCGCTTTCCTCGGGCCGGTGCCCCTGGCGGTAGCGCAGCGCGACCTCCAGCGCGATCTGCACGCGGAAGCGGCTTTCCAGCCGCGGCACGACCACCATGCAGGCGATCAGCAGCGCGGTGACGCAGACGGCCGCGAAGTAGTGGCACAGGCCGACCAGGATGCCGACCGCGGCCGAAGACCAGACCGAGGCGGCGGTGGTGAGTCCGCGGATGCTGGTGCCGCTCTTGACGATGATGCCGGCGCCGAGAAAGCCGATGCCGGTCAGGATGCTGCCGACGAAGTTCGGCATCTGCGCGGAAACGGAAGTCAGCGCGCACGCGGCGATGCACACCAGGCAGTAGACCTGGGTGCCGGCTGCGCGGCCGTGCGAATAGCGCTCGTAGCCGAGCACCCAGCCGAGCAGCAGCGCCAGCAGCACGTGCCGGACGATCGGAAAATCCGAGGCGATCGCGGACATCACGGTCCCGCGCCCGCGGGCCGTTCCCTGCGGCCGGCGACGGATGGGCGACCGTCGACACGGACGCGGACGGCCGGCAGGGTGGCTGCAAGACCGCTCATGCCTTCGCGGCGTGTCGGCGCGAGGAGCTGCGTGCCCGCACAGCCGGATCGACCGCCGCCCCGAGAGAGTCGACGGCGCCGGTTCCGGCCACGGCAGCGCGCTGCATCGGTACGACGGACATGATGGTTTTCCTCGCGGGGGATCGGGCTCGCCATAGGTACGTAAAACAGCGGCGCGAACCTTCCGCGTTCCATCGCGACGCGACGATCGAGTGTCAGCAGGCGAGCGAACCGCCGTGTGGCGCCGTCACTTCCCGGCCTGCTGCCGTCGCCACGCGTCCGCCTGCCGCGCGGCGATCTTCACGAGGTTGCCCAGGGTCAGCTCGACGTCCGCATCGTGCGAGCCCCAGTTCGACAGCAGCGTCGGTCCGACGTAGACGTGACCGGGAACGTATCGCTCGCGCACGTCCCTGCGCGGGTCGCCGGTGACGAAGCCGATCGCGAGGTAGCCGGCGCCGTCGCTGCGGGTGACGCAGCGGGCGGTGAAGAAATCGGGCAGCGCGACCAGCGGCGTGCCGATCGGCGCGCCGTCTTTCGTCCATCGGATCGGTTCCGCGCCGCCCTCGAAAGGGCGGGCGGCATCCACGTACGGCAGCAGCCGTCCGCCGTCGCCGGAAAGCTCGGCGGGATTGCTGCAGTGGTTGACGGCGCCGGCGGTCGCGGTCGTGCCGAAGGCCTTGCTCCACGACGGCGGCGGCGCGTCCTGCGGAAAGGTCGAGAACGAGAGAAAGCAACCGGTCTGCGCGCCGTCGCTGCAGGCCTTGAGGGACCTGAATTCGTTCTTCGCCGGATCGGTGCCGGAAACGGCGACGGTCACGCCGGCCAGATGCGCGGAAACCAGTTGTTTCCGGACCTCCTTGCCGTCGATTTCGTTCTTCAGCAGGTCCCTGAGGAGAAACGCGCCCTGGCTGTGTCCGACCAGGATCACGCCGCGACCGCCGTTGTCGTGCGCCAGATAGTGCTTCCACGCCGCCACGACGTCGCCGTAGGCCGTGCGGTACTGCGGCGCCGCGGCCAGCGCGGCGTTCGGGTCGAAATGCTTCAGGTCGGTGGCGTACTGCGCCATCGTCTTCAGCGTGACCTGCCGGTACATCGGCGCGAACAGCCGGCACGCGTTCGCGTAGCGCGCGAACTGCGTGCGCACGCGGCTGAACTGGGCGCTTTCCTGCGTGAGGTCGCTCAGCTCGGCGTCCTGCATCGACACGGTCGGATAGACGTAGAAGCAGTCGACGGCTTTTTCCGACGGCGCGTGCACGAAGGCGTCGACCGTGCGCGCGCCGTCCGCGGAAATCGCCGTGGCGTTGAGGTCGACGCTGCAGGCATCGGTCCGCCCCGGCTTGCAGAGCCAGTTCTTTCCGGCGGAATAGTCGGGCGCAGCCGGCGGCTCTCCGGCAAAGGCCGCGGCGCACAGGCACAGGGCGGGCGACAGGGCGAAGGCGATGCGCAGGAGGTTCATCGGCGGATTTCCCGTGGCTCAGCGCTGCTGGTGCAGGTCCAGGACCCGCTCCGTCGGCATCATGTTGTGGTTGAGGTGCGACATGATCCACAGCGACCCGGACACGACGATCGCGACGATCAGCACGCCGAAGGCGAGCGCGAGGATGTTGTTGGTGTTGTCCGGACCGGTGTTGAGGTGCAGGAAGAACACCAGATGGATGCCCATCTGCGCGACCGCGAGCACGCCGAGCGCGATCGGGATGGCCGGCTTCCACAGGAATGTGTCGTGGATCAGCAGGAACGAGGCGGCGGTCAGCAGCACGGAAATGGCCAGGCCGATCACGTAGCCGCGCACGCCGGCGGAAAGGCCGCTGTCTGCCGCCGCCTCGTCGCCCGGTGCGAGCTGCCCCTGCCATTGGCTGTCCTCGTGCGCGCTCATGCGGCCACTCCCATGAGATAGACGATGGTGAAGATGGCGACCCAGACGATGTCGAGCGCGTGCCAGAACAGGCTGAAGCACAGGAAGCGCCGGGTCAGCGTCTGGTTGAAGCCCTTGAACCAGAACTGCGCCATCATCGTGCCGAGCCACAGTCCGCCGACGACGATGTGCGCGCCGTGGCAGCCGACGAGGGCGAAGAACGCCGACAGGAATGCGCTGCGCTGCGGGCCGTTGCCGGCCTCGATCAGCTCGTGGAACTCGCGCATCTCCAGCACGAAGAACGCCAGCCCGAGCAGGCCGGTGGCGAGCAGCCAGAGCTGCGTCCAGATCCGGTTGCGCACCGACACGGCGAGCGCGGCCATGCCGCAGGTGAAGCTCGACAGCAGCAGGCAGGCCGTCTCGACGGCGACGTTGCCGATGTCGAACAGTTCGCGGCCGCCCGGGCCGCCGGCGGTGGCGTCCCTGAGCACGGCGTAGGCGGCGAAGAAGCCGGCGAACAGGATGAAGTCGGACAGCAGGAAGACCCAGAAGCCGTAACCGACGACGATGCGCCTGGACGCCGGGCCATCGGCGCCGTGATGGGCGCCGAGGCGGTGCGGATCGTGTACGGTCGCCGCGACGCTCATGCCTTGGCCCCCGGGTCGAGCATGCCCTGGCGCAGCGCACGGCGCCGCGCGTCGTAGGCCGCGACCTCGGCCGCGGAGATTTCGTACTCGTCCTCGTCGCGCCAGGCGAACACGACGAAGGCCGCGAACGCGCCGGCCAGGGCGAGGATCGCCAGCCACCAGATGTGCCAGATCATCGCGAAGCCGAATACGACGGCGAAGAACGCCGTGAAGAATCCGGTCGGGCTGTTGCGCGGCATGTGGATCGGCTCGTACCTGGGCCGCTCCTCGAGCCGCCTGGCTTCGATCGCGGCCTGCTTGAGACCCCAGTACGCCTCCTCGCCGCGCACGTCGGGCAGCACGGTGAAGTTGAACGCCGGCGGCGGCGAGGTCGTGGCCCACTCCAGCGAGCGGCCGTCCCAGGGATCGCCGGTGGTGTCGACCAGCGTCGCGCGCCGGCGGATGCTGACGATCAGCTGCGCGATCAGGCAGAGGATGCCGAAGAAGATCAGCACCGCGCCGACCATCGCCACCACCAGCCACGGCTGCCAGGCCGGGTTGTCGTAGTGCTGCATGCGCCGCGTCATGCCCATGAAGCCGAGCGCGTAGAGCGGCATGAAGGCGACGTAGAAGCCGATGCACCAGAGCCAGAACGAGGCCTTGCCCAGGCCGTCGTGCAGCTCGAAGCCGAACGCCTTCGGGAACCAGTACATGTATCCGGCGAGCGCGCCGAACACCACGCCGCCGATGATGACCTGATGGAAGTGCGCGATCAGGAACAGGCTGTTGTGCAGGACGAAGTCGTTCGGCGGAATCGCCAGCATCACGCCGGTCATGCCGCCGATGACGAAGGTGATCATGAAGCCGATCGTCCACAGCACCGGTGCGGTGAAGCGCACGCGGCCGCCGTACATCGTGAACAGCCAGTTGAACACCTTCACCCCGGTCGGCACCGAGATGATCATCGTCATGACGCCGAAGAACGCGTTGACGTTGGCGCCGCCGCCCATCGTGAAGAAGTGATGCAGCCAGACCATGAACGACAGCACGCAGATCACCATCGTCGCGGCGATCATCGAGCGGTAGCCGAACAGCGGCTTGCCGGAGAAGGTGGCGATCACTTCAGAGAAGATGCCGAACGCCGGCAGAATCAGGATGTACACCTCCGGGTGCCCCCACGCCCAGATCAGGTTGACGTACATCATCGCGTTGCCGCCGGCGTCGTTGGTGAAGAAGTGGAAGCCGAGATAGCGGTCGAGCAGCAGCATCGCGAACGTCGCGGTCAGGATCGGGAACGCGGCGACGATCAGCAGGTTGGAGGCGAGCGAAGTCCAGCAGAAGATCGGCATGCGCGTCAGCGTCATGCCCGGCGCGCGCATCTTGAAGATCGTCGCAACCAGGTTGACGCCGGACATCAGCGTGCCGATGCCGGAGATCTGCAGCGCCCACAGGTGATAGTCGACGCCGACGTCCGGCGAGAACTGCAGCCCCGACAGCGGCGGATACACCAGCCAGCCGGCGCGCGAGTACACGCCCAGGCCGAGCGACAGGTTGACCAGCGCCACGCCCGCGGCGGTGATCCAGAAGCTGACCGAGTTCAGGGTCGGGTACGCCACGTCGCGCGCACCGATCTGCAGCGGCACGACGTAGTTCATCAGGCCGACCATGAACGGCATCGCCGTGAAGAAGATCATGATCGTGCCGTGCGCCGAGAAGATCTGGTTGAAGTGGTCGGGCACGAGATAGCCGGCGTCCGGTCCGCCGAGCGCCATCGCCTGATGCGTGCGCATCATGATCGCGTCGGCGAAGCCGCGCAGCAGCATGACGAAGCCGAGCAGGAAGTACATGACGCCGACGCGCTTGTGGTCGACGCTGGTGATCCACTCCTTCCACAGGTAGGTCCAGTGGCCCTTGATCGTGACCCAGGCGAGCACGCTGCCGATCACCAGCAGCACGACGAACACCGTCACCAGCGCGATCGGCTCGTCGGTCGGAACCGCCTCCCAGGTCAGCTTGCCCAGCATGTCCGGTCTCCTGCGTCTTTCAATGCGAATGGGCGGGCGCCGGACGCGCTGCGCCCGGCTTCGGGTCCGGCAGCGTGTGCGACTGCATCATCACGGCGTGGAACAGGCCCGGCTCGACCGCGCCGTAGAAACGCGGCCGCTTCTCCACGCCCGGCTCGGACAGCGTCCGGTAGGCGGACAGGTCGAGCTTGTCGACGGCGCCGCGCATGCGGCCGAGCCACGCGGCGTAGTCGGCGTCGCCGACCGCGCGCAGCCTGAAATGCATGTCGGGAAAGCCCTCGCCGCTGAACTGCGCGGAGAGTCCGTCGAACTCGCCCGGTGCGTCGGCCTGCAGATGGAGCTGCGACTCCATGCCGGCCATCGTGTAGATCTGGCTGCCGAGCTGCGGCACGAAGAAGCTGTTCATCACCGTCGCCGAGGTCAGGCGGAAATGCACCGGCGTCGCCGCCGGCACGACCAGCTCGTTGACGCTCGCGATGCCCTCGTCGGGATAGATGAACAGCCATTTCCAGTCGAGCGAGATGACCTGCACCTCGACCGCCGGCCGGTCCGATTCGATCGGTTTCCACGGATCGAGATCGTGCGAACCCACCCAGGCGATGCCGCCGAGGAACATGACGACCAGCGCCGGGATGGCCCAGACGATGAATTCGATGCGGCCGGAGTAGACCCATTCCGGCGTGTACTTCGCGCGCGTGTTCGAGGCGCGGAACCACCAGGCGAACGCCAGCGTGAGCACGATCACCGGCACCACGACGAACAGCATGATCACGAACGAATTGAGCAGGATGCTGCGCTGCGCGTCGCCGATCGGACCCTTCGGGTCGAGCACGCCGCCGCTGCAGGCGCACAGCAGCAGCGCCGGAGCGGATGCGAGGAGGCGCAGCAGATGGCCGCGCGCGCGGCCCTGGCGAGGAGCCCGGTCTGCGGTGGCGGTGGCAAGCGCGATCTTCGGAGCGTGGATCATGGATGGCTATTCCGCGTCGGGAACCATGGCGCGCGCCGATGCTCTCGACCGCGTCGTCCGGGTGCGGGAAAGGGGGATTTCCCGGGCGACGCGGCGAGAGACTTGGCGGAACCGGACGACGCCCCACAAGCAGCGGCGTCGAGCGGTGCACGGCCGGCGGCGAATGCCCGATCCCCTGCATCGGCAGTCGCCCGTCCCCTTCACGTACGACAGAAGGAGGGCGAATCCTTCACGTCGCCGCGCGATGTTCAGTCCGGCGCGCAGGTTCCGTCGCCGGCCGTCGCGTAGGCGCGCGCGGCGGTCGCGATCCGGCGCGCGATCGTCGCCAGCACGAGACGGTGCGCACGCACGAGCGCCTCGTAGCCCTCGCCGGCGCTTTCGCGCACGCGGATGCTGCACACCAGCGGCGAGGACTTCGCGGCGTCGAGGCTCAGGCTCCAGGTCGCGTCGACCGCGGCGTAGGCGCCGGGGGCCGATTCGAAACGACGCAGGTCGACGCGGATGTTCAGCACGCGCGCGCCGACGGGGCGCGGCTGGCCGGCGACGTCGGTCGTCGCCAGTTCGCGCGTCAGCCCGGCGGACAGGGTCGTGCGGATTTCATCGGCGAGCGGCGCGATCCAGCGTTCGCGTTCGAGCGGAACCATGCCGTCTGCATCGCGCACGACGATCTGCGGGCGATCTACCTGTGCGGGAATGCCGACCGGCTGCACGTCGATCAGGAAGGCCGCCGGCGCCGTGGCCGGCGCGACGGTGTCCGGCCGGTCGAGCAGGCTGTGGTAGTGCGTCGGCGCCGCGCTGGTGCAGGCGCCGAGCAGAGCGGTGCCGAACGCGATCGCCGCGCACCTGCCGATGATCGGACGCGACGTCATGGCCGGGTTCCTCCGGTGTCCTTGCGTGCCGCTCCGCGCACGGCCGGATCCGCCGGCTTGCCGCGCAGCAGCGATTGGGGATGCACGCCCAGGTAGTCGGTCAGCACGCGCAGCGAGCGCGCCGCGCGCTGGATCTCGCCCAGCGTCTGCGCGAGATCGCGCTGCAGCGGCGCGTCGCTGGCGATGACCTGCCGCGCGTTGCCGAGCGCGCCCTGCGCGCCGGCCAGCGTCACGCCGACTTGCGGAAGGGTCGATTCGTTGATCTGGCGCAGGGTCCGCTCCAGTTGTGCGACCGCGCCGTCGAGGTGCCGGCCGATCGATTCGAGCGGCATCGCGTCGATCTTCGCGACGATGTTGCCCATCTGCTCCTGCAGCTGGTCGAAGCCTCCCGCCACCGTCGGCAGTTGCAGCGGCCGCGCGGCGGGGTCGAAGGACACGGCCGGTGCGTCCGGCATGAAGTCGAGCGCGATGTAGAGCTGCCCGGTCAGCAGGTTGCCCGAGCGCGCCTGCGCGCGCAGGCCGCCCTCGATCAGCGGCTTGATGAAGCCGGCCAGGCGCGCGCTCTCGTCCTGGTCGGCGTGTTCGAGCCGCGCGATCTTCTCGTGGGCGAGGCCGAAGCGCTGCGGGTAGATCACCGCGCCGACCAGCAGCGGAAAGCGCCGCTGGTCGGCGTCGTAGTCGAGATCGATCGAAACGACCTTGCCGACGGCGATGCCGTGGAAGTCGATCTGCGCGCCGACGTTGAGCCCGCGCAGCGTCTGCTCGAAGCGCATGCGCAGGTACTGGGGCTTGCCGTCCGGCGGCGCCATCGCGGTCGGCAGGTCGTCGAACAGGTCGAACTGCGCGTTCTCCGCCGCCGGCGTCTCGTCCCGCGGACCGGGCGGCGTCTGGAAGGCGATGCCGCCGGCGAGCACCGTCGCCAGCGACTGCGTGTTGAGCGACAGCCCGCTCGCGTCGAGGTTGAGGTCGACGCCGCTCGCGTTCCAGAAACGCGAGGAGACGCTGACGTAGCGGTCGTACGGCGCGTCGACGAAGACCTCGACGTGCATGCGCTTGCCGTCCTCGTCCAGTTCGTAGGCGACCAGGCGGCCGACCTGGATGCGCCGGTAGTACACCGGCGAGCCGACGTCGAGCGAACCGATGTCGTCGGCGCGCAGCGTGAAGCGCTTGCCCGGCGAGCCGTGGATCACCGCCGGCGGCCGTTCCAGGCCGACGAAGGCCTTCTTCGCCTGCCTGGAGACGCCGCTGTCCGCGCCGATGTACGCGCCCGAAAGCAGGGTGCCGATGCCCGACACGCCGCTCGCCCCGAAGCGCGGACGCACCACCCAGAAGCGCGAGTCGGCGGTGGCGAAGCCGGCCGCGTCCTCGTTCAGATCCACGCGCGCGACGACGTGCGTGTGGTCGGGCGCCAGCCGGATCGACTCGACGAAGCCGATGGCCACGTCCTTGTACTTGACCTGCGTCTTGCCCGCCTCGAGTCCTTCGGCGGTGGCGAAGGCGATCTCGATGACCGGGCCCTCGGAGGCCCAGTTGTGGATCACCATGCCGACGCCGACCAGCGCGGCGACGATCGGCACGAGCCAGATCAGGCTCGCGCTCCAGCGCCGGCGCCGCGTCACGCGCACCTGCGCCGGCGTCGCGGCGTCGGCGGAATCGTCCGTGCGGATCATCGCGGGCGGTCCTCGTCGTCGTCCCAGGTCAGGCGCGGATCGAAACTCATCGCGGCCAGCATCGTCAGCACCACGACCACGCCGAAGAACACGATGCCCAGCCGCGGCTCGGCCGTGCCGAGCAGGCGGAACTGCACGAGCGCGCAGACCAGTGCGACGACGACCACGTCGAGCATCGACCAGTAGCCGATCAGCTCGACGAAGCGGTACAGGCGCGCGCGCTGCAGCCGCGCCCACGAGCTGCGCCGCTGCGCGGTCACGAGCAGGGTGCCGAGCACGAGGAACTTGGCCGAAGGCACCGCGACGCTGGCGACGAAGATCAGCAGCGCGATGTCCCACGAACCCGCCTTCCAGAACTCGACCACCCCGTGCAGGATCGTGCTCGCCTCGCCGCGGCCGAGCATGCTCGTGTACATCACCGGCAGCACGTTGGACGGCACGTAGAGGATCAGCGCCGCGATCAGCAGGGCCCAGGTGCGCGCGAGCGCATCGGGCTTGCGCCGGTGCAGGGGCGAGGCGCAGCGCGGGCAGCGCGAGGTTTCCGCCGAGCAGACCAGGCCGCAGGTGTGGCAGCCGACCACGCCCAGTTCGGCGGCGCGCGGAGCGTGCACGCTCATGCGCGCCCCTGCGCGTGCGCGCCGGCAGGCAGCCGTTCCCACAGCAGGTGCACGTCGCGCTTGGCGATCAGTGTGGCCAGGACGGTCAGCGCGACCGTCGCGTAGGTGCCGGGGCCGGGGATCACGTTGAGCACGCCGGAGAGCTTGACGATCGCCACGAGCACGCCGAGCAGGAACACCTCGGTCATGCTCCACGGCCGGATCCGGTGCAGCACGCGCATGGCGGGGACGAAGCCCGGCGCGCGGCGGTTCGCGCGCGCGAACGGCAGCACCCAGCACAGCAGGGCGATCTGCAGAAGCGGCACGACGAACAGCGTCATCGCGGCGACGAGGCCGACGACCAGCGCCGAGCCCTGCGACAGCGCCGAGATCGACTGCAGCAGGGTCGCCTCGTTGTGCATGCCGCCGACCGCGATGCGGATCACCGGGCAGACGTTGGCGATCACGAAGACGATCGCCGCGGTCAGCGTCAGCGCGAGCAGATGGTCGACGTCGAGGCGGCTGGCGCGATAGAGCACGGCGTCGCAGCGCGTGCAGCGCGCGATCTCGTCGTCGCCGAGCGCGCGCCTGCGGTACACCGAATCGCAGTGTTCGCAGACGACGAGGGCCGGATGCAGAGCCATGCCGCGGCGCGACCTCGGTTGCGGCTACGGCAGGCTGTAGGCCACCACGTAGTCGCCGGCCGGCGTCATCATGAAATGGTGGCCGCCGGCCATCTGCACCACGAACTGCTTTCCGTCGACCGAGTAGGTCATCGGCGAGGCCTGGCCGCCGGCGGGCAGTACGTCGCTCCACAGCTCCTTGCCGGTGTCGAGATCGAGCGCGCGGATCAGGTTGTCGGTCGCCGCGGCGACGAAGACCAGATTGCCCGCGGTCAGCGCGGGGCCGCCGTTGTTGGGCGTGCCGACGTTGATCGGCATGTAGGTCGGAATGCCGAACGGGCCGTTCGCCCGCGCGGTGCCGAGCGGGTGCTGCCAGATCACCTTGCGGGTGTGCATGTCGATCGCCGTGATCATGCCGTACGGCGGCTCGTTGCACAGCGTGTCGAGCCCGGGCACGAGGAACGGCGTGACGTCGACCGCGTAGGGCGTGTCCTCCATGGCGCCGGGACCCTCCGCGCCGCCGTGGCCCGGCTTGTAGCGCGGATCGTCGATCGCATACAGCTGCCTGGCCTCGGCCTCGGCGCGCGTGAGCAGGCGCTCGTACATCGGCGTCGCGTTCCAGTTGGCGACCAGGATGCCGCGGTTCGGGTCGTAGGCCACGCTGCCCCAGTCGGTGCCGCCGTTGTATCCGGGGAAGACGATCCACGGCTGCGGCGGCGCCATCGGCGGGGTGAATTCGCCGACGTAGTGCGCCTGCCGGAACTTGATCCGGCAGTACAGCTGGTCGAACGGCGTCATGCCCCACATGCGCGATTCGGTGAGATCCGGAAAACCCAGGCGCGGCATGTCCACCGACCACGGCTGGGTCGGCGAGCGCGGATTCTCGGGCAGGTTGCCCGCCGGTGCCGGCCGCTCCTCCACCGGCAGCAGCGGCTTGCCGTTGCGGCGATCGACGATGAAGTTCTGGCCGCGCTTGGTCGAGATGATCATGGCGGGAACCTTCTCGCCGCCGGCACCGGGATAGTCGAGCAAGGTGGGCTGCGAGCCGATGTCGTAGTCCCACGCGTCGAGGTGCGCGTTCTGGAACACCCACTTCTCCTCGCCGGTGCCGGCGTCGAGGGCGACGATCGACGACGCCACGCGGTTCTCCGCGTCGGTGCGCGTCTTGGAGTAGTAGTCGGCGGAGGAATTGCCGGTCGGCACGTAGACCAGGTTGAGCGAATCGTCGCCGGTCATCGTGCCCCAGGAATTGGGCGTGCCGCGGCTGTATTCCTGGCCCGGTCCCGGAATCTCGTGCCAGACGCCGCCGGAATGGTTCACGTCCCAGGCCCACTTGAACGCGCCGGTTTCCGCGTCGTAGCCGCGGATCACGCCCGACGGTGCCCAGCGGCGCTGGTTGTCGAGCACCTGATGGTTGACCACGATGGTGCCGTTGACGATCGGCGGCGCGGAAGTCACCGCGAGCTGTCCCGGCACCCACTTGCCCATGCCCAGGCCCAGGTCGACCTGGCCGTTGGCGCCGAAGCCCTGGCAGGGCTGTCCCGTCCTGGCATCCACCGCGATAAGGCGCATGTCGAGCGTGGCTTCGACGATGCGCTCGTGGCAGGCGTCGGCTTCGCCGGAAACCTTGGAGGCGTAGTGGGTGACGCCGCGGCACGCCGCGGTATAGGGAAGGCTCTCGTGCTTGAGGCCGACGTCGAAGCGCCACAGCTCCTTGCCGGTCTTCGGATCGAGCTTGACCAGGTTGTTCATCGCCGTGCACAGGTAGAGCCCGTCGCCGACCATGATCGGCGTCGTCTCGGCGGCGAACTTGCCCTCCGGCGTGTCGCCCGTCCGGTACGTCCAGGCGACCTCGAGCCGGTCGACGTTCTGCGTGGTGATCTGCTTCAAGGGCGAATAGCGCGTGGCGTCCGCGTCACGGCCGTAGTCCTTCCACTCGTTTTCCTTCTGCGCCGCGCGTTCGGCCGCGTTGCCGCCCGCGATGAGCGGCGCGGCGGGTGCGCCGGACAGCACCTGGCTGTAGTGCGGAAAGAACGCTCCGACGAAAGCGGCGCCCGCGAAGACGACGCAGCCGAGCGCGAGCAGCCGGCCCAGCCGGCGTTTGCCGTCGCCGTAGAGGAACGGCAGCATCAGCGCGACGAAGAAGGCCAGGCCCGTGACGTAGCCCATGCGCGGCACCCAGCCCCAGAAGCGGTCGCCCGATTCGATCAGGGTCACGATCAGCGACACCAGGAACGCCGCCAGATAGAGCAGGGCGCCGCTGCGCCTGCCCTGCAGCAGCAGCCAGCCGCTGGCCAGCAGGAGCGCGCCGATGATCGCCGGGGCCCAGCTTCCGCCGAGGGAAATCAGGTAGCCGCCGCCCAGCAGCAGGACGAGGCCGGACGCGGCGATGACGACGGCGATGGGTTTGCCCCACCACGGCAGGCGGGTTCGTGCGGCGGGATTCGTCATCGCGGTGCTCTCTCGGCGTGAACGGTCATCGGATCTGTCTGGACGGCTCGGCAATCCCCGCAGAGGCCGGCGCTGGCCTGCGCCCCTTCCGGGACCTCGTGCCGGCCCGGCTTCTTCGCGGAACTTGGTCAGGTACGAAAAACCGGTCGCGAATCCTTCAGGTCGGGAGCGAAACGACGCTCGGCTGGCCGAGGCGGGAAGTGGATCGCTTCGCCGGTGAAGCGGAAGTCAAGCGCGGCTTCGCCGCGGCGCCGCCCATCGCGGGAGCACCTGCCTCGCCCAAAAGACCCGGGTCGCTGCGACACGGGCGGCGATCGACCGTTCCGAAGGAGCGTAGCCCGGCGCTGCGAAGCCGCCGGACGACCTTCGCCGATCTTCGCGTCGCCCTCAGCGCGCCGTCGGCGCCAGCGCGTCGGCCATGCGATCGACCAGCCAGGCCACGCCGGCGTCGCGATCGCTGCGCCGGTGCCACACCGCTTCCAGGCGCCCGATCAGCGGCGGGTACGGAAGATCGAGCGCGACCACGCGGCCGCGCTCGATCTCCGCGCGCACGTAGCTCCACGGCAGCGTGGCGATCAGATCCGTCGCCGTGACGATCGGCAGCACGCAGCCGTAGTGCGGCACCACGATCGCGGCACGCCCGGCCAGCAGATCGCCGGCGCCGCCGCGCAGCTCGAGCAGCAGGCGCTCGATCCAGACCCGGCGCGAGGCGCCTTCCTCGTCGATGAAGCCGTCTTCGGTCTGTCCGGCGCTGCCGGTCAGCTCCACCACGACGTGCGGAAACTCCACCAGCCGCTCGCGCGTCACCGCTCCGCTCGCCAGCGGATGGCCCGCGCGCGCGACGATCGTCTCGCGGTCCTCGAGCAGCAGCCGGCGCCGCAGGTGCGAGGGCAGTTCGCCGAACCAGCCGGCGACGACGTCGATGCGGCTGTCGTCGAGCTGGCGGATGGTGTCGACGCGATTGAACGGGAAGATGCGCAGGTCGACCTCCGGCGCCGTCTCGGCGATGCGCGCGGCCAGCTGCGGCAGGATCGTGACGCTGGCGTAGTCCGAAGCGGCGATGCGGAACGTGCGCGGCGTCCGCGCGGGGACGAATTCCGACGTGCGCAGCGCGGTCTCGATCCGCGCCAGGCCCGCGCTCACGTGCGGGGCGAGTTCGAGCGCGCGGACCGTGGGTTCCATGCCGGCCTCGGTCGCCACGAACAGCGGATCGGCCAGCGCCGAACGCAGTCGCGACAGCGCATGGCTGACCGCGGACGGCGTCAGGTGCAGTTCGCGACTGGCGGCGGTGAGGCTGCGGTGACGCATCACGGCGTCGAACACGCGAAACAGGTTCAGGTCG
The DNA here is from genome assembly GCF_042652785.1 of Dokdonella ginsengisoli. Taxonomy (NCBI): domain Bacteria; kingdom Pseudomonadati; phylum Pseudomonadota; class Gammaproteobacteria; order Lysobacterales; family Rhodanobacteraceae; genus Dokdonella; species Dokdonella ginsengisoli. Next base: position 415,065 of record NZ_JBHSHD010000006.1, read on the forward strand.
AGCTTTCTCGGCGCCACTCGGATTCTCTCTGCGGACTTCTTCGCCGGCCGTGCCTGCCGGCGCGATTTTTCACATCGCCGTCATCGAGGATATCAGGTCGAAAACTGATCGATCCGATCACTGCGAACAGGCCATTGAACGATATTCATGCAACGCATGAATAAAACGAAATTGACCGCTCCCATGACGACTTCTAGCATCCGGCGACGCCTCGTGGCGCGAAGCGCAGGCCGTTGATTTCTTCCCGTCCGGGAAAGGGATTTTTCCATTTTCGGAAAATTGCGGCCGCCGCGACGAAGGTGGTCGCCTGCGCGCGCATTTGAATTTCCCGCCGGCGCATCCGGAAAAATCCATTGGAGTGAACATGAGCCGACCCGTCGAGGGACGTCAGCGCGCGTCGTGGGCCCTGTGCCTGCTGGCGGTCGCGATCCTGCTCGTCGGCGCGGTTCTCGCCGTCGGCGGCGCGCGCCTGATCCTGCTCGGCGGCTCCGCGTATTACCTGCTGGCCGGCGCGGGCATGGCGATGTCCGCGGTGCTGCTCCTGCTCGGGCGGCGCTCCGGCGCGTGGTTCTACGCGCTGGTGTTCACCGGCACGTTGTTGTGGACGGCGTGGGAAAGCGGGCTCGACTACTGGCGCTGGGTGCCGCGACTGGGTCTGGTCACGGCGTTCGCGTTCCTCCTGGCGCTGCTGTCGCCGCGACTGGGCGTGGCGCGAAGATCGGCCCACCGTGCGGCGGCCGCGATGGCTGCGCTGTTCGTCGCGGCCGTGGCGTTCGCCTTCGTGCCGATGCACGTGACGGCGCCCACTGCGCGGTTGCCGGACAGGCCTCTCGTGACCGCGCCGGCGGCGGCGGTATCGCCGGTGCAGCCGGAAGGCGACTGGCGTGCCTACGGCCGCGACGACCATGCCACGCGCCATTCGCCGCTGGCCCGGCTGACGCCGGCGAACGTCGATCGGCTGCAGCGGGCCTGGGTCTATCGCACCGGCGACCTGCCGCCGGCGGACAAGCCGAACAAGTGGGCGGCGCAGACCACGCCGCTCAAGGTCGGCGATGCGGTGTTCCTGTGTTCGGCGACCAACGATCTGATCCGCCTCGACGCCGCCAGCGGTCGCGAGATCTGGCGCTACGAATCCGAGGTGCGCTACGAAAGCGTTCCGTACACGGCGGCGTGCCGCGGCGTGGTCTATCACGAGTCGGACCGCGTGCCGGAAGGGCAGGCCTGCCGTCGGCGCATCGTCGAGGCGACACTCGACATGCGCCTGATCGCGGTCGATGCCGGCTCCGGCAAGCCGTGCGCGGATTTCGGCGAGAGCGGCCAGGTCGATCTGATGATCGGACTGGGCCCGACGGTGCCCGGCTTCGCCGCGGCGTCTTCGCCGCCGGCCCTGATCGGCGGCGTGCTGGTGGCCAACCACGAAGTGCTCGACGGCCAGCGGCGCTGGGCGCCGTCCGGCGTGATCCGCGGCTACGACGCGGACAGCGGACAGTTCCTGTGGGCCTGGGACGTGAACCGGCCGGGCGAGCGCGGCGAGCCGCCGCCGGGCCGCTCCTACAGCCGCGGCACGCCGAATTCGTGGGGCACGATGAGCGGCGACGAGACGCTGGGGCTGGTCTACGTGCCGACCGGCAATTCCGCGGTCGACTACTACAGCGCGATGCGCACGCCGCAGGAGAACGCGGTTTCCTCGTCCGTGGTCGCGCTCGACGTGCGCACCGGCGAGCCGCGCTGGGTGTTCCAGACCGTGCACAAGGACGTGTGGGATTACGACCTCGGTGCTGCGCCGACGCTGATCGACTATCCCGCGGCGGACGGCAGCGCGATTGCGGCGATGATCGTGCCGACCAGGCGCGGCCAGAGCTTCGTGCTCGACCGCCGCGACGGCACGCCGCTGACGCCGGTCGAGGAGCGCCCGGCGCCGGCCGGCATGATGGCGGACGATCCGCGCGCGCCGACCCAGCCGTGGTCGACCGGCATGCCGCGCCTGGGCTTCGCCGACCTGACCGAACGCGACATGTGGGGCCTCACGCCGCTCGACCAGCTCTGGTGCCGCATCCAGTTCCGGCGCGCGCGCTACGAGGGCGAGTTCACCGCGCCGAGCCTGACCCGGCCGTGGATCGAGTATCCGGGCTACAACGGCGGCACCGACTGGGGCGGCGTCGCGTTCGATCCCGCGCGCGGCGTGATGATCGCGAACTGGAACAGCACGCCGATGTACGACCAGCTGCTCACGCGCGAGCAGGCCGACGCGAAGCGCCTGAAGTCGATCGACGATCCGGCCTACGAGCCGGGCGGCGGCGGTGCCGAAGGCGCCGGCGCGCAGGCGGACACGCCGTACGGCATCGACGTCAGTCCGTTCCTGATGCCGTTCACGCAGATGCTCTGCAACCAGCCGCCGTACGGGATGATCACGGCGATCGACATGCACACGCGCAGCGTGCTGTGGCAGCGCCCGCTCGGCACGGCGCGCGCGAACGGACCGTTCGGCCTGCCCACCTATCTGCCGATCGGCATCGGCACGCCGAACAACGGCGGCAGCATCGTCACCGCCGGCGGCCTCGTCTTCGTCGCCGCGGCGACCGACAACCTGATCCGCGCGATCGACCTGGCCACCGGCCGGACGCTCTGGAGCGACGTGCTGCCGGCCGGCGGGCAGGCGACGCCGATCACCTACGAAGCCGGCGGCCGGCAGTACCTGCTCGTCGTCGCCGGCGGCCATCACTTCATGCGCACGCCGCCGGGCGACTACGTCGTCGCCTATGCATTGCCGCAGGAAACGCGCTGACGGCGATTTTCGCATCGGGCAATCGCCGCCATTTTCGACCGGCGCCGGTCGGATCGAATATTAAAGAGAGTTTTCATTTTCCCGATACGGAAAACGAAAATCGTCCAGAAATGCGCAACGCAACGCCGCAATCCGTCCAGAACCCTGCTCGGCACCGGTGTTTTGTCCAGTGCCGCATGCGTCAGTCCCGTCGTTAGGATCGAACGGTTGCACGCATCCGGACGTCTTCGCTCGTTGCTCCGGAGGGAGAGGAAATCGCGGCGTTCCCTACGCCGCTCCTGCGTCGCAGCCGTGATTGCCGATAGCGAAAAGTCGTCGTGGCGGCTCGCGCCGCGACGGCGTGCCCATTCCCACGACGCAGGTCATACGGGGACACACCATGCAAAGAATCCTACGCTGCAGCCTTCTTTCGACGGCGCTGGCAGGCGCCTTGTTCGCCACGTCCGCCTGGTCCCTCGGGACCGTGGCGGAAACGCGCGCCGCGGCCCTGACGCGCGGAATCCAGCCGGCCGAGGCCGGCGTCGACCGCATCGACGGTCGGTTCAAGTCCAGCGGCGCCGCCATCACGCTCGCCGAGCCCGCGTTCACCGCGCGCGCCGCCGCGCCGGAGGCGATGGCGCGCGAATTCCTCGCCGCACGCCATGACAGGCTCGGCCTGAAGACCGACGAGGCCGCATCGCTGGCGCGCACGACCCTGCGCGCCGGGCGGCATTTCTCCGTCGTGCGCTTCGAGCAGCGTCATGCGGGCCTGCCCGTGTACGGCAGCGACGTCGCCGTCAGCGTGCAGCCCAACGGCAAGGTCATCTACGTGGCCAACTCCGCCGTCGAAGGGCTCGGTGCGGTCGCCAATGCGGACAGCAAGACCGAAGCCGATGCACTGGCGGTGGCCAAGCAGTACCTGGGCGCATCCGAGTTCGGCTACCAGAAGCTGCGCAAGATGGTGTATGCGTCGCCGGACGGAACGCGCGTCGTGTGGCGCGTGAATGCGACCGTGCAGGCCCCGACCGCAGGCGACTGGGAACTGCTGGTCGATGCAGGGTCCGGCGAGGTTCTCCGAGCCGAAGACCGGATGCAGTACGCCACCGGCACCGGCACGATCTGGACGCCCGATCCGCTGTCGTACGAGAAGGTGGCCTACGGAGGTGGATACGTCGACGGCGACAACGCGGACACCCCGGAGTTGACCGGCGCCCTGGTCACGGTGACCCTCGAGGACATCACGCAGAACGGCGCCAACTACGAGCTGTCGGGGCCGCATGTGGTCTGCGCGGACATCGACCTGCCCACCGATGCGGCCGCCTGTCCTTCGCAGCCGGGCACGGATTTCTCGGTGACGCGCAGTGCCGCGACGTTCGACGCCGTGATGGTCTACTACCACGTCACGCGCTATCTCAAGTACGTCAACGACACGCTCGACATCGAGGCGATGCCGCTGAGCCATCCCGGCGGAATCAAGGTCGATCCGCATGGCTGCCAGAACTGCCTGGGCGGCGACGACAATTCGCGTTACAGCCCGAGTGCCGAAGATCTCGCGTTCGGCCATGGCGGCGTCGACGACGCGCAGGACGCCGACGTGATCATCCACGAGCTCGGCCACGGCCTGCACGACTGGATCACCGGGGGAAACGCGGCCCGCGGAGAAGGAATGGGCGAGGGCTTCGGTGACTACACCGCGGGCTCCTACAGCCGCGACTATCCGGATCAGTGGGCGGCGAGCGACGCGGCCTACAACTGGGTCTTCAACTGGGACGGCCACAACGACTTCTGGCCCGGCCGCGTACTCAACTACCAGCTCACGCGCACCTACGAGCAGGCCCGCACGCAGGCGATCCACACCGCCGGCCAGTACTGGTCTTCCTGCAACCTCGAGGCGCGCAAGAACCTCCAGGCGCTGGACGTGACGGGCGGCGGTCAGGCGTTCGACAAGGCCTACTTCCAGGGCATGTCGATGACCGGCAGCAGCACGAACCAGAAGGATGCCGCGCAGGCGGTGATCAATGCCGCCGCGGCGCTGGGCTATACGCAGGCGCAGATCGACGCGATCGGCGTGGCCTACAACTCCGGCAACGAGGACGGCAATACCGGCTGCACGTACGGCGTGACGGTGCCGGGCGCCGGCACCGATCCGAAGATCGCGGTCGACCCGGCGTCGCTGAGCGGCACCGCCGCGGCCGGCGCCTCGGCCACGGCGTCGCTGACGATCCGCAACACCGGCGGCGGCAGCCTGGACTGGTCGATCGTCGAGACCACCGACGCGGCGCGCGGGCACTTTCCGGCGGATCAGCGTCAGGTCAGGCCGGTAGGCAGTGCGCATGCACTGGGTCCCAAGATCGCGCCGTCTTCGCTTTCGGGGCCGTCCGCGTCCGGGATCGCCGCATCCGTGACGTTCGGTGCCGCCGTCAACGGGTACGCCCAACGGTCTTCCAGCACCGCCGCCAATCGTGCGCTGAACTCGCTCGACTTCAATACGCCCGGGACGCTGACCATGGTGGGCTCGGCGAATCTTCAACCGTTCTGGGGCTCCGGTTTCCTGAACGGTGACACGAGCACGCTGTACATGCTCGGCGACAGCGGGTTGTTTTCAGTCGACACGGCCACCGGCGCGGCGACCGAGATCTCGGCCAGTGCGGGCGGCGGCGACGTCTGGGGCATGACCGCCGATCCGACGACGCAGACGCTGTACTGGATCGGCCCGAGCAGCGACCAGGAGCTTTCGACGGTCGATCCGGCGACTGGCGCGACGGCGCTGATCGGCGCGATCACGGGGGCGGCCGCGGGCGACACCCTCACCGGTATCGCGGCCGATGCGCAAGGCCATCTGTATGGCATCGACGCCGACAGCGACAGCCTGGTATCGATCGACAAGTCGACGGGCGACACCGCCGTGATCGGCTCGCTGGGCATCGACGCCGACAATCTTGCCGGCCTGGCCTTCGATCCCGCTTCCGGGACGCTGTACTTCGCCGACGCGTCGACCGGCATGTACACCATCGACGTCGCCACCGGTACCGCCACCTTGATCGGCACGGTGCAGGACGGCGTGCAGCTGGTCGCGCTGGCCATCGGTGGCAGCGGTACCACGCCGGGCGGCTGCACCAATCCCTCCGACGTGCCGTGGCTGTCGGTTTCCCCGGCCTCGGGCAGCGCCGCCGCGGCCGGCAGTTCCGCCGTGACCGTCACGATGGACGCGACCGGCCTGGCGGCCGGCAGCTACGACGCCGACCTGTGCATCGCGAGCAACGACGCGACCAATCCGCAGGTCACCGTGCCGGTGAGCTTCACCGTCACCGCCTCCGGCGGCGATCCGTGCAGCGCGGAAGACTCGATCTTCTGCGACGGCTTCGACGGCAAGGGCGGCGCTCCGGTCGAGCAGCCGGTGCAGGATCCAAGCTTCGAGGCCACGCCCGGCAGCACCGAGGAGAATCCGGACTGGACCGGCGTCGATGACAACTCCAGCTCAGGCGGCACGCCGTTCTACAGCGTCAGCGATCCCTTCGGTCCGACCACGGATGCGCACACCGGCGACTTCGTGGTCTGGGGTGGCGGCTGGGGCGAGGCGAGCAGCCAGCACTGGCTGCAGAGCGTGACCATCGCCGGCGGCGGCTCGCGCTACCTGAACTTCTGGCGTCGGGTCGGCGGAGTGCCGAGCGGCGGCACGGCGACGCTGAAGGTCTCGGTCGACGGCACGGAGGTATGGACGTTCGATGCGCTCACGGCGGAAGAGGAAAGCGACTGGGTCAGCGTGTCGGTCGACGTCTCCAGCTATGCCGACGACGCGGCACACGAGATCCGTTTCGACTATGCGGCCACCGGCAGCACTGACGGCAACGTCTACGTCGACGACGTGACCATCGACGCAGCGGCCCCGGCGCCGCGGCAGGTGCCGTCGCACCGGCCCGTCGTGCACGGCCCGCAGGCCAGCAAGACCCAGCGTCGCTGAAATTGCGGGACTGAAGTGGGTATGGGGGGCTCCGCGAGGAGCCCTCCTTTTTTTCCGGACCTGTCGCACAGTGGCCGGCGTTCGGCGCCCGGGCTCTCCTTCGCTTGCTGCCAACTTCAGGGTGGGAGATACCGCAACTGCGCGAACGATTTGTTCAGTCAGCGCTACAAGATGCAATTTTTTACACATAAACAATAATCCATTTATCCAGTTGAAATCCTCTTGCAATGAACGGGGAGGGGATTTCGTGCCGCGTGCGGGTTTGGATAGCCTCCAATTGATCGTCTCCACCGGTTAGGCGAAAATCCCTTTCTTTGCGTGCGCGACCCGAGGCTAAGGGGCCGTCGCGTGCGCCTCTTCATTCGTTTTCAAGGGGAATTGCAGTGGCAATGAAATTTCCGGCGCCGCGTCGTGGCGTTCATTGGGCGCGGGCGCTTGGCTGCCTGGCGGCATTTTTCCTTGCCGGCCCGGCGTTGGCCGCTTTCGCGAACCAGACGCCGCCGGATGAGACTCGCGCCGCGCAGCTGTGCGCCGATGAAAACGTCTCTCCCTGGGAGGGTGGGCCGGACATGTCCACGCCGGGGCTGTGGGTGCGCAGCGGGGGAGGTGCCGGAAGCTGGGATCTGGTTTGGAGCGACGATCACACGCAGCTCAAGGTGTTCCTCTATACCTACACGGAACTCGGCCGGCCGATATGGCTTGCGTCAAGGATGGGCGCCGTCAACGGTGAAACCTGGAGCGGGAAGCTCTACAAGTACACCGCTCCGGGTACGGAAGGGCCCGCAACCGGCTCGGTGGCGATCCGCTTCTTCCCGAATGATCCGACCCGAATGGCGGTGAATTGGGACTGGGACAACTTGCGAACCGTGCGTCCGAGCGCGATGAGCGAGTGCTTGGCCAGCTTCATCCACATCCCGCCGGCGCCGGGCACATCGAGCGGCGGCCCCGTGCTCAACGGCAGTCCCACACCCATCTATACCGGAATTGGAGCTAACCAGCTCTTCTCCGGCTACTGGAATACCAGCGGCGCCAGCTCTCCCGATGCGGTTCCGGGATTGTCGCTCAACATTCTGCAACCTCCGACTCCGGCGGAAGGGCTTCCCGGGCAGTTCGTCGACTTCAACGTCCTGCTCACGTTCGATTCCACCCAGCAGCCGGTGTGGCTGGTCAGTGACATGAACGCGCCGGCGTGCACGAGCGCGTTGCATTGCCCCGCGCCGCCACTCACCGGTCGACAGGGCCGGCTGTGGTATTTCCAGCCCAATCCCGCCCGCTATCCGAACGGCATTCCGCTGGAAACTTGCCCGTCCACGCCGACGAATCCTGCCGGCTGCACCACGAAGCAGGACGTGGGAAACATCCAAAGGAACATCACCAGCAATGCCGGGACCGAAGGCAATGTCACGGTGACGAGCCTGACCAACCCGGCCAACCAGTTCAATTCCGCCGCTGCGGCGCAGCAGCTGGCCAGCTCGAATTTCTTCCCGCCCGTCGGTGTGCAGAAGAACCTGAGCAAGATCACCAACAGCACCGGCATCGAGCCGGTGCAGTATTCGTGCAAGACCACCACGATCGACGGCACCTGCAACATCTGGGTACCGTGGCATTCGAGCAGCGGCAAGCCGACCCCTTGGCGGCGCAACCTGCGCGATTCGAGCTACACCCGCCTGGCGGTCATTCCGACATCGGCGCCCGTCTCGAACGGCGAAGTCGTGGACGTACTTCGTCCGAACGATCGCGTCGTCTACGAGCTCTGGACCGGTCCTGGCGTGGACGATTCCACGCCGTCGGGGACGCTCGTGGATCAGTCCGCCGAAGTGCGGGCTTACGGCCCGGATCCCGGCAACGGTGATTCCACCAGTGGGCAGCCTGCTACGCCTCCTGCCCCGACGCCGTATTCCCCCAGCTTCGATGCCAACGTGGCGGGCGCGGTCGTCGGGGAGTTCCGCGTCGACGAAAGCGGAAGCGCGACGTATCGCATTCCTCTGGCCGTGGCGCCGGGCTCGGGTGGTTTCGCTCCGACATTGGCGCTGGTCTACAACAGCAGCGCCGGCATGGGCTATTTCGGTACGGGCGTGACCCTGGAGGGCAACTCCGCCATCCTTCCCTGCCGGCCCGGCGTGGAATTCGGCGACACCGATCCCCCGTCCGCCGTCGCATCCGCGTTCTGCCTGGACGGCCAGAGGCTGCTGTTGCAGAGCGGCACGCATCGAGCCGTCGGCGCCGTCTACCGCACGGAAATCGAGTCCTTCCAGAAGGTAGTGCTGGAGTCCGTCGGCAACGTCACCGTTCCCGGCGAAACCGCGCCGCTGAGCGCTTACACGTTCGCCGTCTACGGCAAGGATGGTACCGTTCGCCGCTACGGCGGCGCGGCCGGAACGGTGGCGTCGAAGTGCTTCGGCTGCGGCGGAACCGCGGCGCCGCCGGTCGCCGTCTCCTGGTTGCAGACCACGCTCGCCGACGCGAGCGGCAATACGCTGACCTACAACTATTCCGCGATCAACGGGCTGGGCGAGCGCTATTTGCAGAGCATCACCTACTCCGGTGGACAGGTGACGTTCAATTCGACGATCGGCGGCGGTAACGACGTCAGCTATGCGGTACTCAGTTCGTCGGGATTCGGCAGGGGCCGTACCCAGCGCTCCATGATCGTGGGCAGCATCGATGTGAAGAGTGCCGAGGGCTTCCTTCGCCGCTACGCGCTCACGTATTCCAATCCGCTGGGGCTGTCCGGCAACGGGACGATCCGTCCGCGCCTGAGTACGATCAAGGAGTGCGCAGACGTCGGTGCCACCGTCTGCTATGCGCCCACGACGTTCGCCTGGAGCGATCAGGCGCAGGACGACATCACCGGCGATCCCGCCATCCAGGGCTCGTCGAACCTCACGGCTTCGGAAAAGTTTCCGGATCTTCGTTCCCACAAGCTCGGCGATTTCGACGGAGACCATCGCAGCGACCTGCTCTGGATCGACAAGAACCACCGCCTTCGTGTGAGCTACAGCCGGCCCACGGCGGCGGGCGGGCTCCATTTCAGCGCACCGGTGGATGTCGTCACGCTCGGCAACTTCGATTTCGGTGCGCTGTGGGAGGTGATCGATTTCAACGGCGACGGACTGGACGACGTCCTGTACGCCGAGAATGGGACGACGGGATGGGAGTGGAAATACCGGCCCGCACTTGCGGGAGGAGGTTTCGGTACGGCCGAGGTCATCCTGAACAATCTTTCCGTCGGCGGACCGGGTACCGATCCCGCAAGCGGTGGCGGCGGTGTCGCCTTGAAATCCGGAATCGAAGCGAGCCCTGCGCCGGCGTCCAGCACCTTGGCAGACTTCGACGGTGATGGGCGTCCCGACCTGCTGTACGTGCTGCCGAGCCAGTCGTACCGGATCGCCCTGCTGAAGCCGGGGGCGAGCGGTCGGCCATTTGCGTTCGCGCCGTCGCTCCCGGTCAGTTTCAGGCGACCGGACAACGGACTCGAATGCGACCTCGCCAATTCGCGACCGAACAAGCACGACGCGGAGCAGTCCGGTGCGGTCGACCTCGACGGGGACGGTCGTGCCGATATTCACGTCGTCCTGCGCGACTATCACGGCTGCGCCGGAAACAATCCCGGATTGCCGGTCCTGCAGAACGCCGACGAGGTGGCGGGCGCAAACCAGCCGAACGGCGACAACGACGGCTTCGTGCTGAAGGGATTCCGCTCGCTCGGGGTGCAGGGCAACAAGTTCCAGTTCGAGATGTACGAGTGGCTGGGTGCCAACCTGCCCGAATTCCGCAACGCCCGCATCGAGTCGGTCCCCGCGCGTGCGAAGGTTATCGACATCAACGGGGACGGCCTGGCCGATCTGCTGTTCCGGACGGACGGCAACCACATCTGGCGGTACGTGCTGGCCGGCGGAACCACCGTCGCCTCCGACGCGATCGTCGGCGGCAGCTGCAAGACGGTCGAGGTCGGCGGAAGCGACGGCGAGGCGGGCCTGGACGTGGTCGTGCAGCATGCGGATCTCGACGGCGACGGCAAGCTCGATTTCTGGTGTCCGGGCAAGCAGTCTGGCTCGAACATTCCCTACACGATCCATCTCTGGAACGGCAATGGCTATGTACCCACGGGCTTGCAAAGCCAATACAGCTCGACCTCGGGCCCGGAATGGATGCGTCTGGGCGCCGACTACGACGGCGACGGCATCCTCGACTATCTGATCATCAAGGCGACGGACGGCGAAGGAGATGCCGATGGCGGTTGGCACGCCAACCGTACGATGTCGCATCACCAGTCGCGCGGCCTGGTGACGACGATCACCAACGGCTTCGGCGCGGCGACACGCATCACCTATTCGCCGCTGACCTTCTCGTCCGTATACCGCCGCGACTACATCGGGTCGTTCGCGACCTGGGGCCGCGGTTCGGCGATATTCGACATGGCCACACCGAGTTACGTCGCGCACTACGTGACGAGCAGCTCACCCTCGAGCGGAAATCCCAACGACGAGGCGATCGTCCGCTACGCCTACAGCGGCCTCAAGGTGCAGGCCGGCGGCCGCGGATCGCTGGGCTTCCGCCGCGTCGGCGCCTACGACTACCAGACCGGCATGTACGTCGACACGACGTACAGCCAGACGTATCCGCTGACGGGGACGCCGATCCGGACCACCACGTACTACCTGCCGAGCTTCGCGGCGGACAGCTGTCTGGCCAACCAGGGAAGCTCGACGCCGAACTCCGAGCATCCGCAATGCCTGGTGCGCACCCCGGTCTGTTCGGCCGGCCTCGCCACCACGTGCAACGACGATATTCCCAGCGGAGCCCAGTCGCTGAAAGTCGTCATGGACAGCTGGCGGTACCGCGTGCAGCCCAGTGCGCTGCAGGATGCCCACCTCGCTCCTCTGGGCAGCCCGCCTGTGCCCGCGGCGACACCCAGCACCGCCATTCGGCCGAACCTCTTCATCGCCCGCGCCGGCTCGACCACGTTCGACTACGACCTGAAAACCAGCGGGGCGACGCTGCGCACCGAATCGACCAGCTTCGACGTCGGCCGCTTCGACGACTTCGGAAATCCGCAAAAAAGCACCGTGGTCAAGACGGGCGGCGGCATCACCTTGACCACCACCAGCGAATTTACCTATTTCAACAGCGGAGCGACCTGGAGGCTGGGTCGCCTGCTGACTGCCACGGTGTTCAACGAGCGCTCGACCGGAGCCAAGAACGGGCGCCGCTCCACGTTCACCTACGACGATCCAGGCAATCCTGGCGACACGCGCAAGCTGCTGCAGTCGGAAAAGGTCGAGGGTCTGACTGGCAGCACGTTCGCTGCGCTGCAGCCGGATCCCGCCGCCAAGACCGTCGCGACCTACTATCGCTACGACGCGTTCGGAAACAAGGCTGCGACTTACACATGCAGTACCGCCCTTCCTGAAAGCACCTGCCGCGGAATTTCCGGCGGCAGCAGTTTCTATGTGTTCCACCCCATTTCGAATGGGCACGGCATCACCCGTTACGCAAGAAGTACATACGACTCGCTGGGGCGCTATCCCAACACCACTTACGAAGGCTTCTCGGCGAGCGGCGACGCATCCACGGAGCTTCCCGCAAGCACCGTGGTCAATCGCGACAAGGGCGGCAATCCGACCGAGCTGCGGGATGCCAATCTCGTCACCGCGAAGATCGGCTACGACGCCATGGGGCGCAAGCGGTTCGAGTGGAACGCCACGGGCAAGTGGGCCAAATACGACTACGTGGCCTGCAATTCCGTTCTATGCCCGTCCAATCGTGCGTTGGCGTATTACGAGCGCACGGAAGCGGGCGGGGCTCCGGTCTCCAAGGTGTTCTACGACCGGCTGGGCCGGGAGGCCGTTCGCCTGACCCAGGGATTCACGTCGTCGGACTTCGTCACCGTCCTGACGGAATATGACGCCCGAGGAAATGTCCGTCGCAAGTCGCAGCCGTTCCTGGCTTCCAACAGCACTGCCGGCGCCGCCACGCCGGCGAGCGGTTCCGTCATCTACTGGACCACGACGACGTACGATCCGCTCAATCGCCCGATCCGCATCGACAATCCCGACGGCGGCGTGGTCGAGATCGACTACGACAAGCTCGCCACGACGACGACGCTGCCGTCGAACAAGAATGGGCTCCGGCAAACGACACGCCAGGAGAAGGATGGTGTCGGCAATGTGCTCTCGACGACGGATGCCTATGGCCTGAAGGTCGAGTACATCTACGACGGCTACGGGGCGTTGCTTTCTGCCGGGCGCAACAATCGCTTCTCGACGGCGGGATATGACTCCCTGGGCCGCAAGACGACGTCTGCGGACCCGGATGCGGGAATCTGGTCCTACGAGGTCGACGGCTTGGGCCAGGTCATCAGGCAGGTGAGTCCGCGCAATACCTGTACCGAAAACCGTTACGACGCACGCGGTCGGCTGTGGCAGCGGCAGGACTACGACAACGCCTCCTGCACCGGGACCGTCGACACGAAATCGGAGTGGCGCTTCGATACGGCCTCCTACGGCTACGGCAAGCTGGCGCAGGAAGCGGTTACCGTCAACGGCACGCAGAAGGTGCAGCGCACGTACGGCTACAACGGCTACGGACAGCCGGTCGTGGTGAACACCGAGCTGGACGGCAAGACCTACGTCGACCAGAGCAGCTACGACCAGTTCGGCCGTGCGTTCCAGACGTTCTTCACCGCGCCGGGCCTGCCGACGACCGGCGAGCTGTACGAGTACAACGCCTACGGATACCAGGTGCGCATCCGATCGGCGTATCCGGCCAGCAACAGCCTGGTCTACTACGAGGCGCTGGCGATGGACGCCTACGGCCACGTCACGTCGGAATACCGGTCTTCGCGCGCGCAGATGCCGACCGAGCGCACCTACGATTTGCGTACGGGGCGCCTGACGCGGATCGAGAGTTCCGGCGGGTATACGCAGGATCTGAGCTACGGCTACGACCCCGCCGGCAACATGGCGTGGCGCCACGACCGCACCGGTTCGATGAACTACGGCGGCGGCCGCAACCTGCGCGAAGAGTTCAGCTACGACGCCCTGCAGCGCCTGACCGGCTCGACGATGACGACGGGCGTGACCTCTCCGGTCCCGCCGAGCCTGACCGTGCAGTACGACGCCGAAGGCAACATCCTGAAGAAGTACGTCAACGGCAGCGTGGTCAACAGCTACACGTACGGCGAAGCCCCGGGGACGGGCTGCTCGGGCACGCCGGGTGCGGCGCAGCCGGGGCCCCACGCCGTCACCACTACGGCCCTGGCGAAGTACTGCTACGACGCGAACGGCAACGTACTGCGCGGAGGCGAGGCGGGGACGGAGTTCAAGTACACCCCTTACGACCTGCCGAGCGAGCTGAAGTCGGCGAGCCGCGGACAGAAGACGGGATACGAGTACGGTCCGAACCGGGAGAAGATCCGCCGCCTGAACTACGCGAACGCGACGGTGACCTCGACGCTGGACGTGCTGCACTACGTCGGATCGGCGGAGGTGCACTGGATATCCGGCTCGGTGGCGCGGGTGGAAGTGCGCCGCTACGTGGGGCCGGTGCTGGTGGTGCAGACGGCCAACGTGTTCGGCGAGCAGAACTACCGGATCGAGCGTCAGTACTTCCTGACGGATGCACAGGGTTCGACGTCGGCGGTGCTGTCGGACTGGGGTCAGCCGCTGAACGACAGCGCATCGATGAGT